>JAYFQU010000004.1:0-49198 GCA_034926785.1 Christensenella sp. | reverse complement strand
AGAACGGGCTGGGCTACAACCTCGTGGCCGGCGCGAACATCGCGGGCTTTGCGAAGGTTGCGGACGCCATGATGGCGCAGGGGATGATTTAACCTGCCGAACGAAACACGCCCGCGTCTTTCCGTAAGGACGCGGGCGTTTCTTTTTGCTTGCTCTGCCGTTGTAAGCAGGCGGCAGTTCCTTGCGGGAACGTATTCCTCAAAGCATATACCTATATATCATAAATATGCTTGATATACCGGAACAATAGGAATAGGATTGGTAAAGTTGCGCAGGAATTGAAATCATTTTGCGTGGGCCTGAACTTATAACGATTTACATACATTTGATGAAAACGAATCACGCAACTTATATTTTGGAAAAAACAGGAAAGAGAAGTCTGATCGGAGGAGTATCGTATGCTGCAAGGAAAATCGAAAATTGCAATCATTGGCGCCGGATTTGTCGGCGCGGCGATTGCCTATAATGTTGCTATTAACAGAACCGCAAGTGAAATCGTCATGATCGATGTCAATGAGGACAAGGCGAAGGGCGAGGCTCTGGACATTAACCACGGACTGTGTCATCTTGGGCAGATGAATATCCACGCGGGCGACTATTCCGAGTGCGCAAACTGCGACGCAATCGTCATCACGGCGGGGCTGAACCGTAAACCTGGCGAAACCAGGCTTGACCTTGCCAACAAGAATGTTCCGATTGCCAAGAGCATCACCGAGAACATCATGAAGTATTATAACCACGGCGTGATCATCGTTGTCGCTAATCCGGCGGATGTACTGACCTATCTGATTCAGAAGTGGTCCGGCCTCCCGGCAAGTAAGGTGTTTGGCACCGGCACGGCGCTGGATTCCGCCCGGTTCCGCTTTTACCTTGCGCAAAAACTGAATCTGGATATTCAGAATGTGCACGGCTATATCATCGGCGAGCATGGCGAATCCCAGGTGCCGGTCTGGAGCGCAACGCAGATTGCGGGCCAAGGGGTCGACGTTTACTGCAAATCCATGGGGATCCCCTTCGGCGAAGCGGAGAAGCAGGAAATCGAGAGGAATACCAAGAACGGTGGAACAGAGGTAATTCGCCTGAAGGGCGCAACCTATTTCGCCATTGCCGGTATCGTAGAGAACGTAATCGAAGCAATTATCAAGGACAAAAACTCCATCAAAACCGTTGCGAGCGTGATTGACGGCGCATATGGCATCCATGATGTGGCGCTGAGCCTGCCCTCCGTGATTAACCAAAATGGCGTGGACGGCATTATTCGATATAATCTGACGCCAAAGGAAGAGGAAGCTCTGCTCAAGAGCGCCAAAACATTACGGGAGTTTATTTCGCAGATTCCGAATATTTAAAAACAGGTTCCTACCCAACTCAAAAGCTGCATTCCTTACCGGATGCAGCTTTTAACTCGCCGAAAAAGTCCTTCAACTTTGCCGATGGGTTTCTACCGTGTGAAAAAATGCCGCTATCGCGGAATTTGAGGCCGTCAAAGAACTTGTTTTTTGACGGGACAACCGCTCTTTGCCTCTCGTCCTCCGGACTCCGAACGGCAAAGCGCTGCGAAGAAACCGCCCGATCCCGGGCGATCCGTTGCGGCGGCAAAGCCACCGCAGCCGGAACCGATGGGTGAAGGGCCGCGGCCCTTAGCCATCAGGGACCTTTTTTGACAGGCTGAAATGCCGCTATCGCGGCATTTTATGCAAATTCGGCAAATGAATCGCCGAATTTGATATTTTTAACGCATGCGAGCGGCAACGCCTGGCGTGAGCCGCATTTTTTTAAGAAGGATTTGAGTCAAAAATAAGGAAGAGATGCCAAAACAAAAAAAAGACGCATCCGGTTGGATGCGTCTTTTTGGAATTACCTGTTGCTTCTGAAGCAATCGCTGCACAGGATCGGTCGGTCGGTACGCGGCTGGAACGGCACCTGACAAGCTTTTCCGCACTCCGAGCAAATCGCATCGTACATCTGGCGGGGGGCATTGTCGCGGTATCCGCCATCGCGGGAACCACTGTTTCTGGATCCGCCTTTACGGGCGATCCGGCAGGACTTGCAGCGCTGCGGCTCGTTCGTAAAACCTTTTTCGGCGAAAAATTCTTGCTCGTTGGCAGTAAAGGTGAATTCTTGTCCGCAATCTTTGCAGACGATGGTCTTGTCGCTGTACATTGAATACCTCATAAATAATATTGCGCGGCGCTGATTTACACCACACGTTTGTTACTGTATCGCATTCTGCGCAAGAAGTCAACTATTCTCCGGCGGAAAGCGGAAAAAAGCTAAAGTTGAGATGAAATCGCCAGCGCTTTCTGCGCCAGCCGCGGGGAGCAGGCCGTTTGGCGAAGATATCCGGCGGACAAAGCGGTTCAAAAGCACAGCGGCGGGCAAAGAAAGGGGGGGGCGGTTTCCAAAGTGGGAGCCGCCCTTTTACGTCTGGAGGGAGCGGTTTCCGGGAATATATTCTTTACGGATACGGCAGAGATCGCCGCCGCAGAAGCGACCGCCTAAAATCCGTAAAAATGCGCCAAATTTAGAACATTTGAACGCCTTGTTGCGCCGTGTGATTTGGTGATACCATTTAAAAAAATTTGATTGTATATAACAATTCTGGGCGTATTTTCAAAAAAAACTGAGGATCGATTTGCGTGTTGCGATGGGAGATTTGTATGAAGAAAACATTGCTGATTTTACTCGCCTGCCTGATAATCTGTCTCACCCTGGGCGCATGCCGCGGGCCGGGAAAACCCAAGGAACCCTATGGCATCATGACGCCGACAAGGGCGCTCTATAACGGCCTGGATTTACTCAAACCGCCGGAGGACACGCGGCCCGATGCGACCGATTCCGTCGATTATCGCATCGTGGTTGACGATGGTTCCGGTATGCTCGGGTTTATTTCCAACCATTGCATGAGCTACCGCGCCGCCATTGCGGCGGTGATGGACGCAAGCATCAACGGGCATAGAACCTATATTCCCGCCAGCAAATTGGCAAAGGGCGCTTCTGCCGCCGTCTGGAGCGAGGCAATGCTGGAGGATGTATCCAACACGGAGTTTTTTCGTGACAAGAGCAATAGCATTTCGAGCGTGATTGAAGCGATGGCGGATCAGTATCAGGCGGGCGGCAAGCAGGTCATGATTTTGATTTCGGATCTGATGATACCGACGGAGGATGGCTGCATGAAGGCCGCGAGCGCAATCCGGGACGCTTTTCTATTGCCGGATAACACCACCGCCGGGCTGATTGGCATCGTTGGCGACTTCAGGGGAACCATTGAAAACCTCCCCGTGAACCCAAAGACCGGATACATGCGAAAAATCAGCGACTATATGGTGCTGGAGCGGGATGGAAGCGACATATTCCGGCATCCGCTCTATATTCTCTTTTTGGGGGACGATCAGGCGGTGCTTGGCGCCATGGAAAAGGCGATGACCAAGCTGAATACCTGCGGCCTTCTGGATGAGAGCAATGAATGCCGCGCCCTGTTTTTCTCGGAATATGATTTGGCGCGGCAGGAACGGCGGGATGTTTCGTTTGAGTTCGATTTGGGGCATACCAGCTATAACGCCGCCGATGAAGACATGGCGTATATCGTCCGCGGTGCGGAAAACGACAAAGGGGAGATTCCCTATCCGGCAACGGATGCCATCCCCGAGGAATATCAGTTGCTGCTCTCGGATGTAAGGATGATCCGCCTCTATGCCGATGCGAGGGGAAAGGCGCAGGGAAACGTTGTTCTGCACGGCAGCATCCCCTACGTTTTGACGGATTCCGCGCAAAAGGGCAATCCGGTAATGGACAAACACAATCTGCTGACGCCGGCAAAGGAGCTTGCGCTCTCGGAGGATGATTACGCGGTAGAGGCCGATATCCGCGTGCTGGAATACCAGCAAAAGGATGACGGACAAATCAAGGCCGCCTGGGTTGAGCCGGATCCATCTCTCGTGCGCTGCGATCAGAAGACGATCCAGGTGAAAAATGGGACCATATCGGTTGATCTCTCCGTCAATACCGGCCTGATCGAGCTGGACAAGCCCTTGTTTATCTCCGTCGGCGCGCGGGTGCGCATTGAGCCGAAGTGGGAGGAGATCGAGTCGCTGTACGATACCGGTTGGATCAATGATTGGACGCTGAATCTCAAGGAGTTTGACAGGGAGTTTATCCGCCAGAACGAGTCGCCCTCCTCCGCGCGCTTTACCTACGCGACCACGGCAAAAACGCCGTTTTTATCCAGCCTGTTTGTAGGCGGCGTTGCGGATCAGCAGATTGAGATCACGCGCGGCGTGATTGCGGCGCAGACGGACGCCTGCATAGAGACGGGCATGTTTGGCATTGTGGTGCGGGACTATCCCGCTAAATACATGAAAAATCAGCATTGGGATGATAAGGAGGATTTTAACGGCTGGGCATATAGCCTGGAGGACGCAAAAAAATTGCTGATGGAGCTTGGCAAAGGCGCGTAACGCCTGAATTCCGAAAAGCGCGAAACAAGGACACTGATTCAGGGGCAATAGAAAATTGGGAGGTACATATGGATGCGGTAAGAAAGACCAGAATAACTCTGCGGATCGTTTCAATGGTGCTGCTGACGATCCTGCTGGCTGTGGTGCCGCCGTTTTTGACCAAGGCGCCAATTATGAACACCTTTTATTATGAGGATGAGGCGCAGGGATATGCGGAGCAATACACCGAGACGCTGCGCTGGAGCCACACGGGCGGCATCGCGGCGGTTTTTGCGCTCAATCTCGTCTTCTTCTTCCTTAATGAGAAAAAGGGCGATTCCGGACAGGTTTTGCGGCGGAGAAACCGCCTGCAATGGTGGCTGAATCTTCTCGTGATCCTGCTTGCCCTCGGCGCGATGATTGGGCTGCGCATCGGTATCGACCCGGAGAGTTGGATTGAACTCTACCTCTCGATTGCGGCGCTGGATGTGGCCATCATGCTCTTGCCGTACTACCTATTTGTGCTGCTGGCGTTCTATTTTTGGTATTTTTGCATGAATGCGGCGCCGGCGACCAACTGCGCCCTGCGCGATCCGCTCGCGCGGAAGATTGACAACGGCATCAAGCGCGCGGCGCAGACCCGTTGAACAAGGGGGATTTGAGAATGAAGAAATTTGTATTGGTTGCGATTGGCGGCACGGGCATGCGCGTTGCGCAGTCCCTGGTTGCGTTGGCCGCAGCGGGATTTTTGAGTGACAAATGCGCGGACGATTACCTGCTTGAGATTCGGCTGGTCGATCTGGATATCGTCTCCGGGAGCGACAAGATCGAGCTGGAGGAGATGATTCGCAGCGTGAACGAGGCGATCCCCTATATGTCCGTCATCGTCAACGACGGCGCCACATCCCACTGGAAACCGAAGGGAATCGACGCGATGAAGGACTTCGCCACGGAGATTGGAGACCGCAGCACGCTCAACACCATCGTGAGCGAGCGGGATCTGGAGCGCACGGATGCGCTCGTATTTCACGCCCTGTTTGGCGGAGACGACCGGGAGATGGAGCTCCGGCGCGGCTGCAAGGGCAAACCGCGGATTGGTTCGCTCCTCTGGGCGGAGAGCTTTGATCGCGACTGGAGCAATGCGACGGGGTTCTGGCGCACCATCTTCCAAAACATCGGCGTCGATGACGAACTGCGGGTGATGTTCGCCGGGTCGGTTTTCGGCGGAACAGGCGCGAGCGGAACCCCGACACTGGCGCAGAAGTATGTCCGCGCCTGCAGGGGGGAACGGGTGCAGAACTTTGCGCCGTATGCCGCGCATGTCGGGCTGACGCTGATGCTGCCCTATTTCGATATCGGACAGGATACCGACGTGGATAGCGGGCTGTTTTCCATCAACAGCAAGATGGCGCTGAAATATTACGAGACCTCCGAGGTGCTCTCCGAGGTGGAGTTTGCGCAGTTTGTTGGCGACGACCGGCGGCAGATGGACAAGAAGAACGAGCAGGGGGAATGGAAGCGCGTTCGTCTGGACCGAAACAGTAACCCGAACGAGGGACAGAACGATCCATCGATGCCCGCGGAGCTGATGGCCGCCATCGGCATTTGCCGCTTTTTTGCCGGCGATGCGCCGCGTGTGAATCGCATTGCGCAGATGGTATCGGTACCGATGAAATGGATCAACCATGACCCGGAGAAGGATATTCCCGCCGATGTCGCGTTCCCGATTGAAAAATTCGACGTGTTTCCCGTAACCAGCGAAATCACCAACGAGACGCGCATACGCTCGATCAAGGATTATATCCTGCGGTTGGAGCGCTTCTGCTTGATGCTTGGCTCCTACTATCGCGCGAATGCGGCGCTCAAGATGCGCTGGCGCTATCGGCCGGAGGTGTTTCGCACCATATGGCGCGAGCCGAAGAATATGAAGGAGCTTTACGAGAGCCGGGCGGAAGGCGTCGGCGCACCCATCGCGTTTACGGAGAGCATGTTCCGTTGGCTGGAGGAGCTGGATCATCACGGCCTGCATGCCCTGCTGGAGATCGAGGGGGATGCGGGAAGAAATGTTCCGCATATTCAGGACTATGTTGCGCGGCATGCGGCGTGGGGATCGACCGCGCTGGATATGCGCGGCATCCCCTGCGCAAAGATCACTTCGCAGATCAACTCCGTCCAGGTGGACCCCGCGGCTGCGACAAAGTATTTTGTCTCCGCCCTGATGGAGTGCTGCCTGGAAAAAGAGTAAGAAATACGGATTCGGAGGCATCATATGTCGTTTTATCATTGGTTCCCTTCCCACCCAAACGAGTGCGAACTCAGCGGCGGCGTCGATAAACTCCACGATATCGGGCAGGAACTCCGCGTCTCTGCCGCGCGGCAGGAACAAAGACCCGCCCAGACGGATTTTCAGCGGATCAGTTCCGTGCCCGACGTTTGGAGCCAGCATCGGCTGTTTGACATGCTGCTGCTCAACGACGCGCTCGACCCGAGTTATGTCGAATATGAATCCATCGCAAAACGCGAATGGCGCGCGATGCTGGCAATTGTCGTGCTGGCGGAATCCTATGGGGTTTCGCTACAGACAAGGACGATTGATTTCCGCGAAGGGCAGCCGCTCAGCGCCTATATCCGGGCTGCTTACAGCGTTCGCCCGAGCCGCGATCACTGGGATACGATGGACGTCTTTTATATTGAGAAGGACGGGCGCGAGTATCCCATCGCCATGACATCCCCTACGGTGCATCTGGTGCCGACGAAAGACGCCTGGGACAGCCTCCGCGCGATCTATCCGGGGCGAATCCCGTGGCTCACAAGCGAAATGGCGAACGCGCCCGTGGTGGAGCGGCGGGGGACGGCGACTCCGTTCATGCTCCCCGGCGCGGAGGGCGAGCGTTCCTTTGCCATGCTGCCCGTGCACGCGCTGATGCTCAAGGAATGGCTGGCCATGTATCGCGCCCAGGTGCCGGAGACACAAAACAAGGATATCCTTGAGCAATATGAGGAAGCGCTGAATCAGGCCTATCATCTCAACGGAGGAACGATGCCGGACATCACTGGCTTCTTTGCCGCGGAGACCCAGCGCACGGGACTCAAGCTCCTCAACGTTCGAGTGCCGAACAAGCTGCAGATCTTCCTCGATCACGTATTCTATTCCCGCATTGAGCAGAACTCCGCCGCAAGTTCGATTCCGGATACCCATAAATTTGCCGGCGGCATCTCGCCGCAGAGCATCTTTTCCCAGCAGAAGCAGGGCGGGGATTATGCGCATTTCTTCGTCGCCATGCCGGTGACGGAAACCTTCTGGCAGCTTTGGCAGAGCAACCTGAACTGCTCGCCGACCTATGCCATCGACTGCGAGTTTGTCGCCAGATCGGTGGAACTCAGCAGCATCACGGTAACGGTCACGTTCGGAGATATCCGCTTCTCCAAAACCTATAGCGAAAGTGAGATTGACAACACCTATTGGCGCAATCTCTGCACCGCGGGCATCTGGCCGAGGCAAAAAATCGCAAATTGGACCGATTATTTCATGATCTGCTACGAGGTCAACGACTATCGGATTGAGCCGCTCAAACGGCGGCCGGAGTACCGCGCAAAGACCTATGACAGGCGGGACGGCATTGACGGATCGATCACGTACTATAAGCTGACCTATGCGCCGGAGTGCTGCGTGCTGCTCAAGAACAACGCGCCGATCGGATACTTTTTAATACGCGACCGGCAGGAACTTCCCAATGGGGACGACAACCGCGTCTATCGCGCGGCGATGGACTTTGGCACCTCGTCCACCACCATCTACGGCGGGTTGGAGGGTGTTCCTTCCAACCGCCTGAGCGGCATCAATCTCTGGAGCCTGCCGCTGATCAACACCTATGACGCGGAAGGCATCGAAAACTCGCGCTTAGAGCGCTATTTCTTCCCGCCGCTGCCAACGCCGAAGGAGCGCGGCGGGCAGAGGCGGCAGCCGGAACACAAGACGATTTCCTACAGTGAACTGATTGCGGATCCGAACCTTGCCGCGCGCTATCCCTCCTGCATCCCGATGCAGACGATTCTGGCCGACGCAATCAGCGAGAACGTGGCGCGCAACTATCTGCGCGACAGCTGGATCTATTTCCGCGGGTTTGCCGCAAAGCGTGAAGTGGAGTATTGGCCGACGATTTATTCCAACCTCAAGTGGGCGCAGGCGGACCCGGTGAACCAGCATCGCATCCGCGCGATTCTCGCGCAGATGCTCGTGATGATCGCGCTGGAAGCGCGCAGCCAGCGCTGCGGCAAGATCAAGCTCACGGCGTCCTACCCGCTCGCGTTTGACGAGATGACGCGTAAGGCGTTCTATACCGCGCTCAACGAGATGCTCCGTGCGGTCTGCGCGACGACGGGGCTGCTGATCGTGCCGCCGGGCGGTGCCGAGGCGGGCGTCGGGAGCCAAGACGAATTCGTCGATACCATCACGGAGAGCGAGGCGGTCTTCCGCTTTACCGTGAGTCAGGACGAGGGGGCGGAGAACTATTATGTGGTCGATATCGGCGGCGGTTCGACGGATATCTTTATCAGCATGAACGGGGAAGGGAACAAGAGAAATTCCTATTCCACCTCACTCGGGTTCGGCGCTCGCAAAGTACTGCTGGATAAGCTGACCCATCGTGAGAACGAAATATTGAAATTGCTTATGCGAAGGGCGGATGACGGGATCGATAAGGTCATCGTAGACAAGGAAAAGTATGTTGCGAACATCTACGGCCCGAATGCAAACAGCATCATCGAGGATCTCTTCGCGCTTCGCGTGCCGTTCGATCCGGATAATCCCGCCGCGGCGCTGGTCGCCAACAACTTTGGAGACGCGTTTATGCACTATTGCGCGGGGAACCGCAGCGATTCGCTGCTGCTGAGTCTGAAGAAGAGGATCGCGTTTTACCTCGCCGCTTCCATCTGGCTTTCCGGCATGATGCTGCGTGGGGACAGCAACCCGAAGCTGAGCGTTGCACTGCTCTTTGCCGGAAACGGTTCAAAGATGATCAGCTGGGTCGAGCCGGATCTGGAGCGGATTCGCTTCTTTGTCTATCAGCTTTTCCAGGAGGCGGCGGGGATCTCCATCCAGCGTGAAAACTTCGGGTGCCTATTCTCGGACATGCCGAAGGAGGAGGTCGCCTTTGGCGCGCTGATGGATCTGCGCGAGGGTTTGATCGATGAGAGGCGCGTCACGGCGAAGCAGATCTATTTCGACCGCAAGGACGATCATGATTCCGATATCAAGACTTACCACTCCATCCACTACGGAAGGAAGGATATCGAGACGGATCAGGCTGAGTTTGAGCGCTTCCTTAAGGCATATCGCCAGTGCGCCATCGCGAGCTTTGACTGGGCGTTTGAACGGGATGAGTACGACGCATCCATCATCGACAGGCGCGGCATTGAAGGCGGTATCAGAAAATCACAGCCGGATAAGGGATATTTCCTCAGCGCTGTAGAGGTCGTCAGCAATTTCTATCTGGGGCCAACGGCCGAAAAACGCACGGTATAAGGAAGGGAGCACGCTATGAAACAATGGAAAAGGATGCCGGTGGTTTGCGCGCTTCTTGCGTTGCTGCTGGTGGTTTGCATTCCCGTGTTTTCCGCTGCCAGCGCGGCGGGAGAGGGAACGATCGAAGTCTCCATCTCAGGGACGGAACCATGTTATGCAGAAAATGGCAAGCAGATTGGCAGGCTGAATCCCGTCGACAATGCTCCGCCGACCTATCAGGCCGACAAGAGCGAGGAGACCGTTGCCGTTGTGGTTCTTTATCTCTATACCGCGGCAGACGGGGGCCTGGGGAGCGACAAGCTGGAGGGCAAGGTCAGGGTTTCCCTGTGGCCTGCGCAGCAAACGGCGAGCGCTCCGGCTGATGTTCCGGATGCGAACGCCGCCGCGCCGGACCCGAATGCCGACCCGACGCCGGGAGCGACCGCGGCGCCGCAGCCGGAACTGCCGGCCGAGGTTTGGGTGGACGCAAGCTTGGTCATCATGGCGCATAACCGCGCGAAGATTCAGGATGCTGCGACAATGGAGGATCTGCGCGCGCAGATTGCGGCGCTTCAGCAGCAGAACGAAGCGACGGAGATTGGCGGTACGCCTCTGCCGATCACGCAGGAGACAGTCGCCAGCCCGTCCGCCGGAGAAGAAGAGAAGGCGGGGCTGGAGACGCCCATCCTCCCGATCATCGCCTGCGCAACAGGCGTGCTGATGCTAGGCGGCGTCGTTTGGCTTGCCGTCTCCGCCTCACGCGCGGAGCGCTGTATCCGAAGGACCGGATCGGAGCAGAATCAGACCAACCGGCAACTGGCAGATATGGCCATTTCCCTGGGGGAACTGTCCAAGAAGCCGGACCCCGGCATGGCGATTGGCAGCGCGCTGACGGACGCAAAAACCAAAGAGCCATACCTGAAAACGCTCGTCCCTGTGCTGGAGGAGGTGCGGCTGCAGATCGATCGCATCCATTCAAAGATCATCGATCCGCCGCCGCCCCCGCACCCGCCGGACAAGATAAGCGACGCTCTTGCGCTGGTAAAAAGCCTCGCGGGGGTTGCATCCAGAGAGGATTGGACAAATATCATCCAGCGGCAGGGTTACCGCTATGTTTTGGTGCAGACGAGCGCGACAAATCGTGAAGCCTTACAGGAGGATCAGACCGGGAATTCTATTCTCGCGTGCCTGATGAGGAGCGTGGAGTCGGAAGAAGCATATCTGGTTCCGTCGTTTGAAGATCCGAACGCGGGTGAATCCCGTTGGAAGGACTTTTACACGGTGACGGACGATCCCGCTGAGAAGCACTATCGAATTGACGAACTCACGGTCATGAAGGTGATCAACAGGGCATTCTTCACCTTGGCATCCAAGGGAAAACTCGTGAGGAGGCCTTAGACAGCCCAATAGAATCCGGCCGGACGGCGCGCCGCCAACAAAACCGGGCGGCGCGCCGCTTTGTGCGCCGGCAACAAAAAACGCCGCCCGTTCGGGCGGCGTAAAGGATGGTCTGCTGGACTATTTTTGCAGTAGCAGCGCCGCGATGCAAAGACCGCTGACGAGAAACTGAAGGATCGCGAAGCGATAGCCGACCTGCGTATCCGACCAGCCCCATTTAAAGCGGGCGTGGTCATGCAAGGGGGTACGGACGGATTTGAGAAAGCCTTTGATCTTTGTCAGGCGGATGAAGAGCAGCTTAAACAGGCCGATGCCGCCGTCGAGGATGATCACCAGCGCAACTGGGATGAGGAAGAGTAGGTTATGTGTCTTGAGCGCCATCACGCCGAGGAAGATGCCAACCGTGCGCGAACCCGCGTCCCCCATGATGATCTGACTGGGCGAGGCGTTGAACACAAGATAGGCCATCAGCGAGGCGATGAACACGAGGCACATCTGCGCGAGGTCGCTCGAATCGCCCCTGAGCAGAAAGATGATGGCAAAGGTCGCCAACGAGATTGAGGCGATCGTGCCGAGTAAGCCGTCAACACCGTCCGTACAATTGGTGAAGTTAATCGAAATCCAGAGCACAAACGTCGCGACAATCAGGAACAGCCACTGCGGCAGAACCAGCGTCCAGCCAAAGAGCGAGAGGCTGTGGGCGCCGTTGAAGACGAGGTAGGTGACCGAGGCTGCCAGACAGATCGCCAGATCCAGCAGGCCCTTTTTCCACTCACCCCAGGAGTGCTTGCTGCGGTCGTCCAGATAACCCGAGAGCATGGAGAGCAGGAACAGCACATAGTAGATCACATACTCCCAGCGGAACGGAACGAACACCAAAAACACAACGGTGCAGCAGAGGCTGAAGATGAGCCCCGCGCCGCGCGGCTTGCCCTTGGCGAGTTCGCCGTTGACGGCGTATTTTCTGCCTTGATCCTTGGGCAGACGGTCAAGGCCGGTTTTGATGGCAAAAAAAGTGAGAATCAACGACACGAGCACGCTGATCAAAATCCAGCGAACGTCGTAGGGAATCGAAAAAATGGTATAGAGCATGCAGTTCTCTCCAAACAAGAATAGCAACAGTATAACGCCAACGGCGTTTTTTCGCAATGTTTGCGCCAAAGTGTGCCGGTGCGCAGCGCAACTGCGCCGCCCCAAAGGGCGGCGCAGTTGCGGAACAATCGGGGCATTAGGCGGCTTTTTTGCTCACGCTGTCGAATTCCTTCCGAATCTCTTCGCTCGGCTTCCTGGTCAGGAGCGAAACCACGACGATGACGACGCAGGAGAAGAGGAACGCGGGTAGCAGCTCGTAGATGCCCCAGACGCCGCCAAGCTTGCTGATAACAAAGTTCCATAGGAACACCATGCCGCCGCCGGCGATCATGCCCGCGATGGCTCCGGCATAGGTGGTGCGCTTCCAGAAAAGGGAGAAGAGCATCAGCGGGCCGAACGCCGCGCCGAAGCCCGCCCAGGCGAAGTCCACGATGGTGAAGATGACCTTGTTGTTGCCGGTTGCGACAAAGATCGCGAAGATCGTGATGAGCACCAGCACGATGCGGGAAACCCATAGGGTCTCCTGCTCGGAGGCGTTTTTGCGGATCAGCCCCTGCCAGACATTTTTGGAGACGGCGGAGGCGGAGATCAGCAGATAGGAGTCCGAAGAGCTGATCGCAGCGGCGAGAATGCCCGCGCAGACCAGCCCCGCCAGCAGCGGCGGCAGCAGTTTGGTGGAAAGCAGGATGAAGATATTCTCCGTGTTGCCGGAGCCGTAGACCATGTATGCATCCGAATAGAGCACGCGCCCGATGATGCCGATGAACACGGCCGTGGCAAGCGAGATGACCACCCAAACGGTCGCGATGCGGCGCGAGCGGGTCAGTTCATGTTCGGAGCGGATGCCCATGAAGCGCAGCAGCACCTGCGGCATGCCGAAGTAGCCAAGACCCCAGGCCATCGCGGAGGCGACTGCCAGCCCGGTGTATTTGCTCGCCGCACCGAAGAGGGCGGCGCCGTTGGCGGCTTCGCCCGTGGGGGTGGCGGAGGTGATAAAGCTCCAGAATCCGGGGATGCTCTTTGCGTTTTCGATGACCACGCTAAGCCCGCCCGCAGCAGAAATGCCGAGCACGACCACGAGCACGAGCGCAACGATCATGACCACGGCCTGCATGAAGTCCGATGTACTCTCGGCAAGGAAGCCGCCGAGGAAGGTATAGGTGAGCACGAATACGGCGGCGACGATGACCATGGTGTTATAGGAAGCGCCAAAAAGCTGGCTGAAGAGCTTTCCGCAGGCCATGAGGCAACTGCCCGCATAGGGCGTGAAGAATACGATGATCATGACCGACGCAATCGTCATCAGCACGCGCTTCTTCTCATGGAAGCGGCCGGAGAAAAAGTCCGGGATCGTGATGGCGTCCACGGCGACGCTGTAGCGGCGCAGACGCTTGGAGACGATGAGCCAGTTGAGATAGGTTCCGATAGCAAGGCCGATCGCCGTCCAGCCCGCGCTGGCAAGCCCGCTCCAGTAGGCGAGGCCGGGCAGACCCATCAGGAGCCAGCCGGACATGTCGGAAGCCTCCGCACTGAACGCGGAAACCCACGGGCCGAGTGTACGCCCGCCGAGGAAATAGGATTCGGTGTCCTTGTTCGCGCGTTTGGCGAAGATGACGCCGATGGCGATGACGACCGCCATGTAGGCCACGATGGCAATCAAATGCTGAACCTGGTCTGCTAACATGCAAGATACCTGCCGTTCATAAGATTTTTAGAATAAAGATGCAGAATTGCGCGTAGATTATACAACAATGCGCGGCGGTTGCGCAAGAAAAAACACGCCGGGTTGCGGATTTGACCTGATTTTGCCGGCTGCTGCGCGGCGGCGCGGCAAAATGTGTATAATACAGGTAATATCAATGCGGGGGCATAGGGCGTGAAGAAGAGGTTTGATCGGCGATGGTGGCTTATTGCGCTCGCGGCGCTGCTCGCGCTGCTTGTGGCAATCATGACTGTTTGGTCGTGCAGCCCTGCGTTCCGGGAGCGGATCATCACCCTGGGCAGCATCGGCGGGGCGGACGCTGCGGCGAACTGGCGCATGGCGGCGCTCGCTTCGGTGGTGCAGCGTGGAAAGAATATTTCATATGGGAGCCGTTTTCAAAATGGCGAGATGGATCTCTACGCCGCAAAGAGCGTGAGCAAGCAGCCGCTGATTGTCTATGCGCACGGGGGCTATTACCTGATGGGGGATAAGCGGGAGCTGGCGCCATATTGCAGGATGCTCGCGTCCTACGGCTATGTCGTCGCCAACATCAACTATATGCTGGCTCCGGACGGGCGGTACCCCACGCAGATTTTGCAGATGAACGAGGCGATTGCGTACCTGATAGACCATGCGGATGAATATGGCATCGACACGGCGCGCGTGTTCCTCGCGGGGGACAGCGCGGGCGCACACCTAAGCTCTCAAATGGGGCTGTATTATACCAATCCCGCGTTCCGCGAGGAGACGGGGGGCATACCTGCCATTACGAAGGAGCAGCTGCTGGGCGTTGCGCTGCACTGCGGCTATTACAATATGGATACGGTTCGCGCGACGGGGTTTCCGATGATCGCGAAATCCATCGCGCTGTTGACGGGGGAGAGAGAGTTTGAGGGCACACCGGCGGGCAGGCGAATGAACACCGTGGCTCAGATCACGCCGGATTACCCTGCTGTGTTCATCGACTGCGGAGATCAAGACCCGTTTCTCACGCAGGCGGAGGAGATGATCGACGCACTGACTGCAAACGGGGTGGAGGTGGCGAGCTATCTTCCGGCGAGCGGGGAAACGTCGCTGGGGCATGAGTTCCAGATGATGCTAAACACGCCGGAAGGGGCGAAGGCGCTGGAGTTGCTGGCGGGTTTTTTGAGGGAGAGGGTAAATAAGGGGGGATAAGTAACGCACGCGGGCCGGGAGGGTTGGCATGCGTGGCTTTTTAAGATCGGCGTGCTTCGCGAACAAATCCGCAAAAATTCTTGCTCAATTCAAGATCGGGCCGACCTAGGCGAGCACGGTTGACTTGGCCAATGGGTGGCCGACGGTTCCACGCCGTATTTTAGATGATTGGCATTGATTTTTTTATCGCGATGATCGTATAGCATGGTTTGCTTTGATCAACACATGTTCCCGACTCCACACACCGTAGACCCCATGCCGCCCGCAACGGATGTATAATATCCTTGCAGGCGAGCGCACCAAGCCAACCCAAACACCCGCGCCGCCATCGGGAGAGGAACACGATGAATCCGCAAAACAAAAAAGACATCCTCGCCGCCTACAAGCAGCGCGCGCAGGTTGGCGGCGTCTACGCCGTAACCAACACCAAGACGGGTAAAGCTCTCGTGCTCTCAAGCGCGGATCTGCGCGGCATCCAGAAGCGATATGAATTCGCCGAGATGACTGGCGGCTGTTTCCATCCGAAGCTGATGAAGGACACGCAGACATACGGCAGCGACGCGTTCGCCTTTTCCGTTTTGGAGGAACTCACGCGAAAGGACACCCAAACCGACCGCGAGTTTGCCAACGATCTGGAACTGCTGCTCTCTTTGTGGCTGGAAAAATATGATCCGGCTGCGCGGTATTGAGCATGGGGGAGCCGATCGGCCGCCTACTCTCAAGAACGCGAAGAATAGGGGGGCAACGGGCGCATCCATTCGGGTGCGCTCGAGACCATCAAAAAACGAGTTTTTTGACGGGGCAACCGCTCTTTGCCTCTCGTCCTCCGGACTCCGAACGGCAAAGAGCTGCGAAGAAACCGCCCGATCCCGGGCGATCCGTCGCGGCGGCAAAGCCGGCGCAGCCGGAATTGATGGGTTAAGGGCTACGGCCCTTAACAATCCCGGGACTTTTTTGACAGACGGGGCGCATCCATTCGGGTGCGCTCTTTGTTTGCCGTTGACGCGAGGCGAGCGAAAATACTACAATGATAGGAACCGATCTTATATGGATTCACGGTGCAAAACAGCCGGGAATCACAGCCGGCCGACCACGGAGTAATCCGGGCGCCATGCCCGCAGGATAAAGGAGAAACTGAATGGCCTATCCATCCGATATTGAAATTGCGCAGAACACCCCCATGCGCCCGATTACGGAAATCGCCGCCGGACTGAACATCGACGAACGCGCGATCGAGCAATATGGCAGATACAAGGCGAAGATCGACTACCATCTGCTGAGCGGCCTCAAGGACAGGCCGGACGGCAAGCTCATTCTCGTCACGGCGATCTCCCCGACTCCGGCAGGCGAGGGCAAGACCACAACCACGGTCGGTCTCGCGGACGGCTTGCGCAAGATCGGCAAGCGCGCGGTGGTCGCCCTCCGGGAGCCGTCGCTAGGCCCCGTGTTTGGCATGAAGGGCGGCGCGGCAGGCGGCGGCTATGCGCAGGTGGTTCCGATGGAGGACATCAACCTGCATTTTACCGGAGATTTTCATGCCATCGGCGCGGCGAACAACCTGCTCGCGGCGATGTTGGATAACCATATCTATCAGGGCAACGCGCTGAACATCGACCCGCGCCGCATCACCTGGCGGCGGTGCGTCGATATGAACGACCGCCAGCTGCGCTTCGTTGTGGACGGCCTTGGCGGGCGCGTAAACGGTGTTCCGCGCGAGGATGGCTACGACATCACGGTTGCGAGCGAGGTCATGGCCGTGCTTTGCCTCGCCTCGGATATCACCGACCTCAAGACGCGCCTCGGGCGCATCATCGTCGGCTACACCTACGACGAGAAGCCCGTCACCGCGGGCGACCTCAAGGCGGCGGGTGCGATGGCGGCGCTGCTCAAGGACGCGCTCAAGCCCAACCTCGTCCAAACGCTGGAGCACACACCCGCGTTTGTGCATGGCGGGCCGTTCGCCAACATCGCGCACGGCTGCAACTCGCTCGCCGCAACGCGCCTTGCGCTCAAGCTGGGCGACTATGCGGTCACCGAGGCGGGGTTCGGCGCGGATCTCGGCGCGGAGAAATTCCTGGATATCAAGTGCCGCATGGCGGGGCTGAAACCCTCGGCGGTGGTTGTGGTGGCGACCGTGCGCGCGCTTAAGCACCACGGCGGCGCGGGAAAGGACGCGCTGACGGCGGAGGACCTCGCCGCGTTGGAGCGGGGCATGCCGAACCTGCTGCAACACGTGGAAAACATCCAAACCGTATTTCATTTACCCTGCGTGGTGGCAATCAACGCTTTCCCGACCGATACCCCGGCCGAGCTCGCGTTGGTGGAGCAACAATGCCGCGCGCTCGGCGTGCCTGTCGCCCTGTCCGAGGTCTGGGCAAAGGGCGGCGAGGGCGGCAGAGCGCTCGCGGAGGCGGTCTGCCGCATTGCGGAGGGCGGGAACCAATTCACCCAGAGCTATGCGCTGGATTTGACCATTGAGCAGAAGATTGAGGCAATCGTCAGGAGAATCTATCGCGGAGACGGCGTTTCCTTTACCCCGCAGGCGAAGAAAGAGGCGCAGAAGCTCACCGAACTGGGCTTTGGCAATCTGCCCGTCTGCATGGCGAAGACGCAGTATTCCTTCTCAGACAATGCGTCTTTGCTCGGCGCGCCGCGTGGCTTTACGGTCAGCGTTCGCCAGCTCAAGGTCAGCGCCGGCGCGGGCTTCATCGTCGCGCTCACGGGGGATATCATGACCATGCCCGGCCTGCCGAAGACACCGGCGGCGGAGCGGATTGATGTAGACGAAGCGGGGAGGATCAGCGGCCTGTTCTAAGGAAGCCGGAATGGCGAAGAAAATGGAGAGACATCAATGGCAAAGCTATTGAAGGGCGCGGAGGTTGTTCTTGCGCTGAACGAGAGAATCAAAACGGGTGTGGCCGCGCTGAACGCGCGCGGCACGGTCCCGGCGCTCGCGGTGGTACGTGTGGGCGAGCGGCCGGACGACATCGCCTATGAGCGCGGCATCCTCAAGCGCGCAGAGAGCGTCGGCGTCGCGGTGCGACAATTTCTGCGACCGGAGACGGTTCGCGAGGCCGAGTTGCTTGAGGTGATCGGGCAGATCAACGCGGATGCCGCCCTGCACGGCTGCCTGATCTTTCGCCCGCTGCCAAAGGGGATTGACGACGAGAGGATTCGCGCGGCGCTGCTGCCGGAGAAGGATGTGGACGGCATTACGGATGGCTCGCTCGCAGGTGTGTTCGCGGGCGCCCGGCGCGGGTTTCCGCCCTGCACGGCGGCGGCCTGCATCGAGATGCTGGATTATTACAGAATTTCGACGGAGGGCAAACACGCGGTTGTGGTCGGGCGCAGCCTCGTGATCGGCAAGCCGGTCGCGATGATGCTGCTGCAAAAAAACGCGACCGTAACCATCTGCCACACAAGGACAAAGAACATGCCGGAGGTGACGCGGCGGGCGGAGCTCCTGATTGTCGCCGCCGGGCGCGCTGGCGTGATCGGCGCGGACGATGTCTCCTCCAGGCAGACGGTGCTCGATGTCGGCATCAACTTCACCGCTGAGGGAAAGATGGTGGGCGACGTGAACTTTGAAGCTGCGGAGCCGGTCGTGGGGGCGATTACGCCCGTACCGGGCGGGGTTGGAACCGTGACGACGTCGGTTCTGATGGCGCATGTGCTGGAGGCGGCGGAGCGTGCCGGAGTGCGCGCATAAAAAACGTGCAAATGCCTTTGGTTCCGCTGAAAGGAAACGAGGCTATGGCCGGAGGCCTCCGCGCGGAGGCAACCGGATCGGTTCAATGCGACGGGAGGAAGATTGGTATGGCAAAGCGTTCTTTCAACGAACAGCTGCACGACAGCAAGGACATGCCGAAGATTGCAATACTCGACGACCCGAAGGCGATTGCGCTCTACGGCGGAACAAGGCTGCTCATCGCGCCGCCGATCGCGTATGACGAACTCATGCGGCAAGTTCCCTATGGCAGGGTGATTACCTCCGACCGGATCCGCGCGCATCTCGCTGTGCGCTTTGGCGCGGACGGCACCTGCCCCCTGACGGCCGGTATCTTCATCAACACGGCCGCAAAAGCCTCCCTGGAGCGTGGCGCGGACGAAACCCCGTTTTGGCGGACGCTAAAAAAGGACGGGGAGCTCAACGAGAAGTATCCGGAGGGCATGGAAGGACAGAAGCGCCGTCTGGAGATGGAAGGACACACGATCCTTCAAAAGGGCAAGCGATATTTTGTTAAGGACTACGAGCAGAAGCTATTCACACTCAGATCGTGAACCGCATATCATAAGGTTCCAGACGTCCTCCTATATTTTTCCTGGGGGTTCGGTTTTCATAAAAAAATCGGGAGAAAAATCGCATGAAAAGCATCGTTATTACCGGAAGCACGCGCGGCATCGGCCTGGCCATGGCGAAGGAATTTTTAAGGGCGGGATGCCGGGTGACCCTCTCCGGGAGAGGAGAGACACTGGCGCAAGGCACGCGGGAAACGCTGCGGGCATTCGAGGGGAGCTATCAATATGTCCCCTGCAACGTTCAGCAGATTTCGCAGCTGCAGGCGCTCTGGAACGCCGCCACGGATCGGTTCGGCGCCGTCGATATCTGGATCAATAACGCGGGGCAGAACGTGCCACATGAGCGGATTGCCGATACGGAGGAGCGATATGTGCGCGAGGTGGTGGAAACCAACCTGCTGGGCATGGTCTTCGGCGCGCAGGTGGCAGCGCGCGGTATGCTGAAGCAGGGGTACGGCGCAATCTATAGCATGGAGGGCCTTGGCTCGAATGACATGATTCAGATCAAGACCGTTCTATATGGCACGAGCAAGCGCGCTCTGACCTATTTTATGAAGGGGCTTGCCAAAGAGCTCGCAGGCAGCGGCGTGATCGCGGGGAGACTTTCACCCGGCATGATGCTGACCGATTTCATCACCAAGACGCCGGATGGTGCGCCCGCCGCGATTGAGACCGACGGGAGCTTTCAAAAAATCTTCAACATTCTCGCGGACAGGCCGGAGACCGTCGCTGCGTTCTTTGTGCCCAGAATCCTGCGCAACACAAAGAACGACAGACAGATTGCCTGGCTGACGGGCTGTAAATCCGCCCGGCGTTTTCTCTGCGCTCCGTTTCGCAAGCGGAAATTGATCTAGCGTCATATTTTCATTTTCACAGCAGATAGAAGGAGGATCCCGCAATGATTCAAAACCAGTGGTATGCCGTATTGCCATCCAAAGCGGTTCGGAAAAATCGCATCGTCTCCGCGAAGCGGATGAATCTTGAACTCGCGTTCTTTCGGGACGAAAACGGCGTGCTCGGCTGTGTGGCGGATCAGTGTCCCCATCGCGGCGCGGCGCTCAGCGCGGGCGTGATGAAGGGAAACTGCATTCAATGCCCGTTTCACGGGTTGGAGTTTGACCAAACGGGCGCCTGCCGGTTTATTCCCGCGAACGGGAAAGCCTCCACGCAGGATATCAGCCGCTATCATGTGAAGCATTATCCGGTGCGAGAGGCGCATGGAATCGTCTACCTCTGGTATGGCGAGGCGGACCGGGCGGCGGACATACCGCCGTTTTTTCCGGACGAGCTGGACGATACCTACACGTACAGCGAACTGGAGGATCACTGGAACTCGCATTATTCGCGCTGCATCGAAAACCAGCTGGACGTCGTGCATGTTCCCATTGTGCACTACAATACCATTGGCCGCGGGAATAAGACGCTGATCAACGGGCCGAAGGTGACGTTTGAAAACGGTGTTTTGCTCACCAGCGCCAACAATGAGGTGGATGTCGGGCAAAAGCCGAAGCCGCCAAAGGAATGCGTGATCAAGCCGACCTATCTCAAGTTCAAATATCCCAACATCTGGCTCAACCACATTGCCGACCGACTCAAGGTGATGATCTTCTTCGCTCCGGTGGACGACGAGAACACCATTCTTTATATTCGGTTTTATCACCGTCTGACCCCGATTCGCATGCTGAATCGCATGATTTGCTTTTTCGGAAAATATATGAATCGGATCGTTGAGCGGCAGGATAAGCGCGTGGTCATCACGCAAAAACCGAAGGCGTCGTCCTATCATTCGGGTGAAAAACTGCTGACGGGTGACGGGCCGATCGTCCTCTACCGTAAGATTCGGGAGGATATGAAGAACGGTGCCGCTGACTGAGCCCGGCTGACACAAAAAACCGTCCGATGGCATCGGGCGGTTTTTTGCAAGACAGAAACAACACGGAATCTATGCTGAGGATCGAACCTGCATGGCGTCAATCGGTGACAACCTCGTAAGGCCAGTCAATGATGCCGCCAAAGTCGAATACGTTGGTGTAGCCGATCGCAAGCAGCTTGTTCGCTGCCTGCGCGCTGCGGTTGCCGCTGCGGCAGTAGATCAAAATCTCCGCGCCAAGATCCGGCAAAAGGCTTGGCTGCTCGTCGAGTATGGTTTCATTCGGGATCAGAATTGCGCCGGCGATATGCCCCGCGTCATATTCCTCCTGCGTGCGCACGTCCAGGATGACGACTTCATCTCCGCTGTCCATGCGCGCCTTTGCCTGCTTCGCGGTGATCTTTTGATACTGCGCGGGTGTGGCGCGCGCCTCCTCGGCCGCGGCAGGTACCGCGCTGGGCGTGGGCTCGGCTGCTGCCGCGGGTGCGGCGCAGGCGGAAAACGTGATGACGCTCAGCGCCATTGCAAGGATGGAAACAAACTTTTTCATATGGGCTCCTCCAGATGTCATGGGAAAATCCTCAGCCGAGCGAGATAGCTCCCATCGGGCAATATCGCACGCACTTGCCGCATTTGATACATTTATCCATGTCGGCGGTCGGCGCGCTGAACCGAACCTGCGACAACGCTTCGACGGGACAAACACGCACGGAGGGACAAGGGTGGTTTTCCGGGCAGCGGTTGCGGTTGACACGGATGACGGCATCCGCCGAGACGGGTTGCTTCTCTTCCGGCTCGCCGCCGAAGAACTGGCTCCAAATGCTATTGCTCAAAATTACACCTCAAACGATCAATTTTCTATAGCATACGTGTTTAGCGATGCAAAAATCCGTAACCAAGTCACGAAATACTGCCTTATGGGCGATATCGGTTGCGTGGGGAGGGCGATCTTGCTAGAATCAATGGTGTATGGAATGCGCCGGGATCGAGCGCTCGCAGCGGGGGAAACACATGAATACGGAACAATTCTGGCAAGCGTTTTTACGGGATACGGACAGAAGCCCGGACACCCGCTATCTGGAGTGCTTTCATTTTGACCTGAATGAACGTTCGGCAAACGAGCTGCTCGCTCTGGTGCTCTCTGGAAAAAAGCGGGCGACGGCAAGCAGCCTCTACGCCTTCCCGGAGGGAGGGCAACCCAAGCCGGGCGATCTCTCCATTGTGACGGATTGGGGCGGCAACCCGCGCTGCGTGATTGAGACACGCGCGATTACAATCCTGCCGTTTCGGGAGATGACGTTTGAAATCTGCTCCCGCGAGGGAGAGGATGAATGCCTGGAGACCTGGCAGGCAGGACACAGGCGCTTTTTCTCCAAGGACGGTGAGGCGTTAGGCTATACCTTCTCCGAGGATATGCCTGTGGTGTTTGAAGATTTCGAGGTCGTTTACGCAAGGTAGCCGTCTGCAAGCAGAGGGACGCGGCGCGCCGGATGATTCCTGCGCGCCGCTTTTTTCGGCTGACGGAGAGGCTTTTGTAAACATGGCGCCGGTGTCTCGGCGCTTATTCTGTGCGCACTGCTTCGGACACGGCGGCAATGTTCGTCGCGGATTGCGCCTCGATGGGATTTCCTTTATACTAAAGAATGTTTGAAATTTGGGCGGATGAGCGTGGGAGACATTGTCATGTTTGAGCTGATTACACTCGTTCTAACCTATGGCGTGATGATGTTTATCTGGACATTCGTTTTTCTAAACCGGAGCCATGATAAGATCAACCAGTCGTTTTTGTTGTTTTTAAGCAACATCCTTGTCTGGATGGTACTCAACAATCTGGATGAATTCAGCGACGGAACATTCGTCAGTCTGGGGATGAAAACCGTCTATTGGCTGAGCATGATGTATCTCTCCATCACGTTCCTTTACTTTATCTATCGCCTGCTCAAACGCAGGATGGATGGGCTGTTTTTTTTCTTTTTGGCGTTGAACACTGCAACCGTCGCGGTGCGATGCTTCTTCCCGATCGACTATTCCGACCCGGCATTCTGGCGGCTGACCGATCCCGTTGTCGCGCCGTTGATGTCGCTTGCCTTCAGCCTGCCCGCAATCTACGCGCTATTTCTCGTATTCAGACAGATCATTCAAACAAGGGATAAGCGCCAGAGAACGCAGCTGAATTTCATCCTCTTCGGCATCGGCGCTGCGCTCGTAATCAGCGTGATATCGGAATATTTACTGCCAACCGTTTTTCACAGATCTGAAAAATTGCATCTGATGCATTATGCGATCGCAATCTTTGTGGTGGCGATTTTTGTCTCTATCATGCGCTTTCGTTTGCTCAATCTGCAGACGGACTATATCTACCGCAGCCTGTTTCTCAACGCAAGCGAGGGAATCCTCCTCGTCAACCGCGCGGGGCGCATTCTGAGCGTCAACCACATCGGGAAGGATATTTTAAGAGACGAAAATCTGGAAGCGGGCGACTTCGTCACAACCTATATCCCCACATACAGTTTTGACGCGGAGTATAAGCAAAAGGAGACGGAGATAATCTTGGGGGGACAGAATCGGGTGCTCTCCATTACGCAGTATCCGCTGGAAGAAGGGACGCGGGATATCACCAAACTGCTGATTTTAACCGACTTGACGCAGATGCATCAGCGACAGGAGCGCGAGAAGGAGCAGCTGCTGGAGAGGAGCAGCGTGGATCAGCTGACAGGATTATATAACAAGCAGTACCTGAAGGAAAAATATGGTGCGCAGGGCGCGGCGAAGAACGCAGCAAAATCATTGCTGTTTATCGACGTGGACAATTTTAAATTAATCAACGATAGCTATGGCCATCTTGCCGGGGATGAGGTGCTGCGTGAGCTTGCCTCCTGCATCAAGGGCAACATCCGCAGCAGCAACGACGCCGTCCGGTTTGGCGGGGATGAGTTTGTGATTGTGTTGGAAAACACGAGCGCGGAAGACGCCTATCTGGTTGCCGAGAGAATCCGTTCCAGCGCGGGGGTGCTGGCGTTCGCTTCCGGGGCGGCTGCGTTTCATATTACGCTCAGCATCGGGCTGATGGAAGGACGCGCGCCGCTGAACGAGCTGATTGAGAAGGCCGACCGCGCCATGTATCGTTCCAAAAACCGTGGAAAGAATAAAACGACACGATTCTCCGAGGACGGCGACGACGGCGCGTTCCATATGCGCCTTTCCTAATACGCCGGCGTATGCGCAAAAGGCGCGGCGGACAACAAATAATAGATAAAGATTCGAGCAAAACATATCAAACCTATTGACAATGCATTCTTTTCACCGTATAATCCTAGCAATACATTCGAAAACATATTAAACATATTAATTAAGTATTGTTTGCGGGTTTTCGTTGAGTACGGTTGGGAAGGTGGGTTACGCGCATGAAGGCGGAATGCCGGCGGATACAATCGCCCAAACATCGGGCGTGGTTTGCTATTTCGGATCGTATGGATCGAATGTGTCGCTAAGAGAAGAGGCACCTGCTCCGCGAATGCGGGCGGTGGACAACCGAGCACAAACGCGACCACATTTGACGACGAAAGGAAGACCAAACCATATGGCTCAGAATTTTAAGTTTGAAACCCTTCAGCTTCACGTAGGTCAGGAACAGCCCGATCCCGCAACCGATGCGCGCGCGGTACCGATCTACGCCACAACATCCTACGTGTTTAAAGACTCCGCGCAGGCGGCCGGCCGGTTTGCGCTCAGCGAGGGCGGAAACATCTATACCCGCATCATGAACCCAACGAACGATGTGCTGGAAAAGCGCGTCGCCGCGCTGGAAGGCGGCATGGCCGCGCTCGCAACCGCGTCCGGTTCGGCGGCGATCACCTATGCCATTCTCAACATCGCGCGTGCGGGGGACCACATCGTCTCCTCTAAAACGCTGTATGGCGGAACCTATAATCTCTTTGCCAACACGCTACGGGATCTCGGCATCGAGACGACGTTTGTAGACGGCGCCGAGCCGGAGAACTTCCGCCGGGCGATCCGCGAAAACACCAGGGCGTTGTTTCTTGAATCGCTCGGGAATCCCAATTCGGATATTCTGGATCTGGAGGCCATCAGCGCGATTGCGCATGAGAACGGCATCCCGGTGCTGATCGACAACACGTTTTCCACACCGTATCTCTTCCGTCCGATCGAGCACGGCGCGGATATCGTCATCCACTCCGCAACCAAGTTTCTTGGCGGACACGGCACCGCGATTGCGGGCGTCATCGTGGACGGCGCCCGCTTCGACTGGGCGCAGAACGACAAATTTCCGGGGTTAAGCAAGCCGAACCCCTCCTATCACGGCGCGGTGTTTACGGATGTCGCGGGCTCGCTCGCATATATCATCAAACTGCGCACCACGCTGCTGCGCGATACCGGCGCTGCGATCTCACCCTTCAACTCCTTCCTGATTTTGCAGGGGATTGAGACGCTCTCGCTCCGCGTAGAGCGGCATGTCTCCAATGCGCTGAAGGTTGTGGACTACCTCAAGGGACACCCGAAGGTCAAAAAGGTCAACCATCCCTCTCTAGCAACCGGCAGAGAGAAGGAGCTTTACGACAGATACTATCCCAACGGCGGGGCGTCGATCTTTACCTTCGAACTCAACGGAACGCGCGAGCAGGCGCAGAAGTTCACGGAATCGCTGGAGCTCTTCTCGCTGTTGGCCAATGTAGCGGATGTCAAGAGCCTCGTGATCCATCCCGCGTCCACCACGCACTCGCAGTTGAGCGAGGAGGAGCTCACCTATGTCGGCATCCAACCAACGACGGTTCGCCTCTCCATCGGCACCGAGCACATCGATGACATAATCGCCGATCTTGCGCAGGCATTCGGCCGGGTGTAGTTTCGGAATCACACATACGGATGCGCGTACCGCGCAAGCGGGCATTCACGCTGAAAAACGAACCGCCGATCAGCGGTCACCGACAGAAAAAATCCCCTTTCGCTCGCTTTTTTCGCGCTTCCGTGTTATAATCAAGCGCTCAAACAGAAACACACCCGCCTTGGCGGGGAGAGGGGATTGCATCACATGACCGGAGCGGAACGCGCGGCTTATCGTAAAACCGCCAATACCCTGAAGCCGATCTTTCAAATCGGGAAGGAAGACATCGGAGAAAATCTGATCAAGAGTGTGGACGAGGCGCTCAACAAGCGTGAGCTGATTAAACTCGCCGTGCTGGAGACCAGCAGCCTTTCGGCTAAAGATGCGGCGGCGCAGCTATCCGAGGCGCTGGGCGCGGAGCAGATCCAGTGCATCGGGCGAAAGTTCGTGCTCTACCGCAAAAAGCCGGAGGAGCAGTAAACGCGAAACAAAAAAAGATCGGGCAAAACGCCCGATCTTTTTAAAATGCCGGAGTTCCGGCGGATTCCTGATGTATAGTGCCTGCGTTGAGCAACGCGCCCGTATGGATGCGGGTTTTTGCCAGAATTAGAAGAGGCGGAACACGTTTGCGTTGAACCAGGAATAACCGAGGTCGTAGAGCGGCAGCAGGCCGATGGACATCGCAACACCCGCAACCACCCAGAGCAGCATCAGGCTCACAATGATTAACAGAATAACGGTAGAGCCGCGGCTTGAGCCGCGATCCGGCTTCTCCGCTTTGGCGGGCTTTATCTTCTCCGGTTTTTTCTTTTTGGAGTTCTTCTTTTGATACGGCTCGTCGAAGATCTCATCCCGCTGATAGCTGTTGCTATAGCTCTCCTCGCGCGGGGCGGACTTCGCCGGCTGCGGCGCACGCTCATAAACCGGTTCCGCAGAGCGGACGGGCGAGGACTCCGGCTCCGTTTCAAAGCGCAGCGGCGCGGCCGCGGCCTTGGGCGGGCAGGTCAGATCCAACTCCTGATCCAGTTCGCTCTCGATGGTGCGCATATCGGTGCTGATCTGCGCATAGGTTGCGATGTTACGCTCGATTAAATCTCCAAACCAGAGTGACCAGCCGTCGTCCTCAGGCTGCTGCTGCACGATGGCAACAAACTGACCGAACGTTTGCCGCGCGGCTTCGCGCGCGAGTTCCTTATCCTTAGTGCGCTCATACGCGCGCTGATAGACCCCGCTGCCATAGGCGGCGACCAGTTCCTTGACGGCTTCTTTTTCACCGCGGCGGATGCGGCGGACCAATTCTGCGAGCTGCATGATGAGGGCGCTCCTGTCCGTTAAAGATATTGTATTATACCATGCATTGCACCAACTGAAAAGAGCGGCGCGACCGATTGCGCGACCGCTGTGTAAGCGGCGACCTTTTACGGGCAGGGGCGGCACACCCGATTCTGGCGGGGACGAACGGTACGAAATCTGGGTTTTGTTTGACAAAACGGGAATTTTCTGATAGATATATTGTTTTGTTGGCAAGCGATTTGCCATAGACCAATTTAGGAGGAATCTATATGCAAACAGACGTTGTGATCGTTGGCGCTGGCCCTTCCGGCATCTTCACCGCACTCGAAATGATCAAGCGCGGAAGCAAACAGCGGATCATGATTGTAGAGAAAGGCCTTGCGGTGGAACAGCGCCGCTGTCCCAAGGCCATTACCGGTCGCTGCGTCAACTGCAAACCATATTGCCATATCACGACGGGCTTCTCCGGTGCGGGCGCGTTTTCAGACGGCAAGCTTTCGCTCTCGTTTGAAGTCGGCGGGGATCTACCCTCGCTGATCGGCCCGGATAAGGCGCAGAGCGCGATTGACTACACCGACGGCATCTATCTGGAGTTCGGCGCGGACGAGCACATCGAGGGCATCAGCAACAACGCCGCGCTCAAGGAGATCCGCCGCCGCGCAATTCAGGCGGGGCTCAAACTGGTGGACTGCCCGATCCGCCACCTCGGCACGGAGAAGGCGCAGGATATCTATTATGCCATCGAGCAGTATCTCCTGCAGCATGGGGTGGAGATGCTCTTTGGCCACGCCTGCGAAAACCTGATTTTGGAGGACAGCGTCTGCAAGGGCGTTCTGGTCAACGATGGAAAAAACACCTTCGAGCTCTTTGCCAAGAGCATCGTCATCGCGACGGGCCGCCGCGGCGCGGATTGGCTCGAGAGTATCTGCGCGGAACATAATATTGCGCATCAGCCCGGCACGGTGGATATCGGCGTGCGCGTCGAGGTACGTAACGAGGTCATGGAGACTGTCAACGAGGTGCTCTATGAGTCAAAGCTCATCGGCTATCCGCAGCCGTTCCGAAACAAGGTTCGCACCTTCTGCCAGAACCCCGGCGGTTTTGTGAGTCAGGAAAACTATGATAACGATCTCGCCGTGGTTAACGGCCACGCGTATAAGGAGAAGAAATCCAACAACACAAACCTCGCGATTCTCTGCTCCCATAACTTCAACGTGCCGTTCGACCAGCCGATTGCCTATGCGCAGAAGGTTGGCGAGCTGACCAATATGCTCGGTGCGGGGCATATCCTCGTCCAGCGCTACGGCGACATTCTCGACGGCAAGCGTACCTGGCAGCGGGAGCTCTCGTTCTCCAACGTGGTGCCGACGCTGCCGGACGCGGTCGCGGGCGATATCACGGCGGCGATGCCATACCGTGCGATGACGAATATCATCAACTTCATCCAGGCGGTGGATCAGGTCGTACCCGGCTTTGCCGCCGCGGAGACGCTGCTCTATTCGCCGGAACTGAAGTTCTACTCCAACCGCGTGAAGATGGACGACACCTTCACCACCAACATTGCCGGGTTCTATTCGTTGGGCGATTCCAGCGGCTGGACGCGCGGGCTGATGATGGCCTCGGTCATGGGCGTGCTCATGGGGCGCAGGCTCGCGACAGAAGAGAAGTAATAAATAAAAGCAAAGGGCTGTCCGAAGAGATGATCGATTTCCATCGTCTCAACGGACAGCCTTTTTTTTGTACTCCGGTGTTTGCTTAGTAGCCCATCTCCATGTCGATCACGCTGCCGTCGATGGCGTTGAGCGCAAACACGATTTGGGGCGAATGGTCTGTATCGGGATATTGATTGGTCATACTCTTTCCGTAGAATACCCATGCCGGAACATAAAGCCCCGTTCGTTCGCCGGAATTGATCTCCCGAATACGCAGAAGCGAGAGCACAATGTTGTCAACCTGAATGCTGACCGTCCGCTCCGCGCCGTCATATCGAACCGTGTTTGGTTCGTTGACTGCCACCACCATGGTTTCAAAGATTTCCGCCGCCTTGGAAAATGGTATTGCGTGCGCTGCAGGGTTGACGATTTCGGTTGTTTGCGTTGGCGAACCCCAGCCAATGTTGCAAATGCCCTGATCGTCGATTGTGATTGTGAAGCCCTCATAGCCCCATGGCGTTTTAGCTCCCTTATAGCTCGTAATTTCATGATTGATTGCGAGGGGAACGCCATTGACAGCGCGGACAAAATTGAGCCGATATGCATGCAGCCCGTTCTCGTTCAGGTCAAATGCTTCGCTCGGCACCATATCCCGTATGCCGATCACCGAGAAGAAGTCGTTGCAAAGCGCGACAGCATCGGCCCAGGTTGTGGCCATTCCGTTGATCGAGGCGTTGAGTGCAAGATCGGTTACAACCGCCTCGTAGTAGTCGGGTTCACCCCGGCGATCGTAGAACAGATGCCCCTCGGCGTGTTCGTCGGCATTGACGGGGGTATAGATATTTAACCATTCCTGTTCCGTTTCCACGTTTAGTACAAGCAACGCTTCCGGGGTATCGTTATCCATCCAGACACCCGGCAGCATGGTTCCATCGGAGACCACATCGGGGGGCGCTGTTTCCGGTGCGTCGGGGATCTGCGCTTCGAGCCGCGCAATCTCCTCTCTGGCCTCATCCGCCGTCAACTGTGATTGCAGAAGGATGGTGCCGTCGGCGATCTGCTGTTCATACAGCGCAATTAGGTCGCGCAGGGATTGTTTGGTGATCTTCGCCGCGCCGTTGTTGGCCACCACGATGGGCTGCTTTCCGGCAAGGAAATAGTTGAAATAAGCGCTGGTCTGCTCCTGCGTGAATCCCACCGCGGAGACGCGCGCAACCGGGAGCTGCAGCGAGGCGGGATAGCGTACCGTGGCGTCCGCCGCGACCGTCAATCGCCCGTCTACGGCGGTGGTCGAAAAGGTGTAGTGCTCCTCCTCATATGCCATAGTTGGCGCTGGCGTGGGGGCGGGCATCTCCGGCGTGGCGCTGTTTGGCACCACGGCCAGTTCGACAATCCGCTCCGCATCCGACGGAACAACGACAATCTCGCCTCCCGATCCGCAGGCGGCGCATGCAAACAGCGACAGTATCACAAGCAAACAGATAGAAAAATGTTTCATTTCGTCGATTCCCTTTCACTTGATAAGGGTATTCTTTCAGATTCCGCCGCGAAAGTCGTTTCTAAACGGTTATCAAATTGTTATCATTTGGGCGCGTAGAAGATCAGCCGCACGGTTGTACCTTCGCCCAACACGCTTTCGATGTTGAGCGTCGCGCCGTGCGCCTCGGCAATCTGCCGGACAAGCGCGAGGCCAAGCCCCATGCCGCCGTGTTTTTTGTTGCGCGAGCGATCCAACATGTAGAATGGTTCTGTCACGCGGGCGATCTCCTCTGGCGGGATCCCCCGGCCGTGATCGGCAACGGCAATCACGCCGTCATGCGCGCTGAGTTCGACGGCCTGCCCGCCGCTGCTGGCCTTCCGCGCATTTTCAACGAGGTTGACCAGCGCCGAGCGCAGCAGATCGAAATCCATCGGCAGGGTGTCTATGGAGCAATCAATCGAAAGCTGCATATTGCATTCTTGCAGCGCGGCGGCGGCGGTTTCCGCAACCGACGCCAGCAGCTCGGGAACGCTCTCCGGCTGCAACGCGATATCCCCTTGCAGCATGACCAACGTGATGAGCTTTTGCGAAAGGGATTCGATCCATTTCCCCTGATCATAGATACGTTCCAGCGAGCGGTTCGCCGTCTCCGGCGATACTTTTCTGCCAAGCAGCGTTTCCGTGCTGAGCAGGATAGACGTGATCGGCGTTTTCAGTTCGTGTGTGAGGTCGTTGATGAACGCCTGCTGCCGGATTGTTTTTTCGTGCAGCTGCTCGATATTGGATTCAATGGCGCAGGCCATGGCGTTAAAATCGGCGGCCAGCTCCGAAAGTTCGTCCTTCCCGGCAATTGGGATGCGACTTTCATAGTGCCCTCCGGCCAGTTGCGCCGCTCCGTCTTTGAGGGGTTGAATGGGGCGCAGGGATCGATGGACAATCAGCCACATGCCAAGAGCCGCGAGCATGGTGACGATGAGCCCGCTGGCCGCGCACCGCACCGCAAGCGCACGGATGCTGTCTGTCATCCGCGAAATATCCCGCGCGAGGGCGAGGTCATAGCGCTCGTTTCTGAAAAGGAGGACAGCGTGGGCGATGAAATAGTCCCTCCCGTTGACGCGAACAGCGTTGCTTCGGATCGGATAGCCGCCCGTCGATGACGCGGGTGCGTCGCCCCGCAGCAACGGTTCCACCTGAAACCCGACATTGTTGCAGATGGGGTCTCCGTCCTTCGACAGGGTGAACGCATCGAACCCCTCAATCGAACGAAACGCGTGGATGAGGTAGCTTCGCCGGACCGTGAGCTCTGCGGGGAGTCCGTCGGTCAGCGCGCCGGCAAGCGACGCATAGAACCGCATGAAATCTGCGGTTCCCGCCTCCGTGACGTTCTGCATTTCGCGGCTTTGCGCGAAGGCGAGGATCATCGCGCAGCAAACTGTAATCGCCAGAACAATCAGCAGGATGGAAGACGCCACGAGTTTGAACCTTAGCTTCATCGTCAGTCCTCCAGGCGATAGCCGATTTTGGAGACGGATTGAATTGCGTCCTCCAGGCCGAGCTTCTTTCGAAGGTGCGCCACGTGGATATCCACCGTCCGCGTCCCGCCCGCGAAGTCAATGCCCCATATCTCGGTGAGCAGCCGCTCCCGCGTCAGCGTACAGTTTTTCAGCCGCACCAGCTTGGCCAGCAGATCAAACTCCAGCGGCTGGAGGGCGATGGCGCAGCCGCATTTTGTCACGGTGCGCTGTTCGGTGTCTATCGTTATCTCCCGATAGCGCAAAACACGGTTGAGCTTCCCTGCGCGATCGAGGATTTTCTCCATACGCACGAGCAATTCCAGCATCTCAAAGGGCTTGACGATATAATCCTCCGCGCCGCCCCGCAACCCTTTCACCCGGGAAATGACATCGCTCCGCGCGGTCAGATAAAGCGCGGGGATGTTATATTGCCGCATATACTCCATCAGCGCAAATCCGTCCAACCCCGGCAACTGGATATCCAGCAGCGCGAGATCAAAGGAATGGTCGGTTTGCAGATAGGCCGCGGCGGCGAGACCGTCGTCGATGATTTGATAATCATAGCCCGACAGATCGAGGTTCAACGCAACGCTCTCGGCAATGTTTTGATCATCCTCTACGATGAGTATCCGGTTTTTTGCCATTGTGCCGTCTCCTTTTTGGACGATGCGCCCTGTGTCCATTTTACCGGTACGCGCAGGAAAGAGGAAGCCTACGCCCCTTTCTTTTTTGTTATCATTTTGTTACCATGGTCTCACGTGACACGAAGAATGATGAAGAATATAGCGGAAATGAAGCCGAAAAATGTTGGGATACGACCGCCCGGAATTCGTGCGATCGGCAGGAGACAGCAGATGGGGACCTATACAGCGTTTGAATGGAGCGAGGCCGCGCAGGCGATCGCGTCCGCACTGCAGAAGAGCGAAAAGGCGATTTTGAAGTTAAAAGCGGGCTCGCCGCAGCATCGGCTGACGGAGAGGAACATCCGCGCGTTTCAAATCGCGCTTTCACTGATTGCGCGGGAACAGGGCGGGGAGGCGGGTTCTCCGTTTACCGCCGGTGAGCAGGCGCAGGCGCAGGCCGCGTTTTCTGCCGCGATTGCCCGCGTGGAGAAGGTTCTGCCAAAGTTCGTTTCGGGCACTCCGCAGCATACCCTCGCGGTGCGTAGGATACGCGCGTTTGAGATTGCGGGGGAACTGCTGGCGCGGGAACTGGAGAAAGAAAGACAAGGTTAGGGCCGGCGTCCCTCGGACATCAACCGCTATCGGCAAGAACCGCGGCAAACCCAATCGGGGCATGGGGAATTTGCAAAATCCCTCCATCAGCTATCAAACTTGACGATTCACTCGCCGAATTCGTGAAAAAATGGCGCGAATCGCGCCATTTTAACCCAAAGTGAAACCCGTCGGCAAAGTCCGCCGTTAGGCGGGCTTTACGCTATCGTTCTACTGTATCTCCACATATCTCTTATAGCTATCCAGTATCGCCTGCCAGCCGGTGCGTTGCAGGTCAACGGAGTATTCCGTTTCGGCCTCGAATGTCTCCGTTATCTTCGTGCCGCCGCTGACCGCCTCAAAAAGCACCGATACCTTGCGCCCGTCTCCAAGCGTAGAGGCGAGGAGATGATATGGCTCCACCGCGTTGTAGACGCCCCAGAAGTCAAAGCCATACTGACCGTCCTTGGATTCCATCCGCGAGGAAAACTTGCCGCCGACACGCACGTCCTGCTCGGCGGAAGGCGTATGCCAGTCCTCCGACGCCTGATTCCATTGGGTGATGTGCCGCGGTTCCGTCCAATAGGTCCAGGCAAGCTCCGGCGAAACGGCTACGGTTGTTTCAACCGTGATGCGGATTCGTTCCTGCTCTTCCATGGTTCACGCCGCCTTTCTGGTCGATTTGGTCGATTCGCTCAACTAAAAAACAGGGTGATCCGCTTAGAGAATCGGATTAGTCGATGAAATCAAACTCCCATTCGCCGAGGCGGATGCTGTCGCCGTCCTTTGCGCCCATCTCGCGGAGCGCTGAGATGATGCCGTTTTTCACGAGCATCTGCTGGAAACGGCGCATGGAGATCTCGTCGTCCGGATCGGTAGAGTCAAGCAGTTTCTCAACCTCGCCGCCTGTAACCTCGAACGCCCCGTCATCGCCGCGCGCAATATGAAAGCCCGGCGTATAGCCCGAGGCCTCGACCAGATCGGTCTCCTCATAGCGCAGCACGGGCGGGAGCGTATCGAGCACCTGCACGATGCGATCCAGCAGCGCTTCAAACCCCTGCGCCGTCGCGGCGGATACAGGGAACACCTCTACGTTCGGATAGGCAGCCCGAAAGCGCGCGAGGTTTTCCTCCGCCTCCGGCAGGTCGGTCTTGTTGGCTGCGACGAGCTGCGGAATCTCCGCGAGCAGCGGGGAAAACTTCTTGAGCTCGGCGTTGATTTTCTCAAAATCTTCAATCGGGTCGCGCAGTTCGCTGCCTGCGATGTCGAGCACATGCACAAGCATGCGCGTGCGCTCGATATGCCGGAGGAAATCGTGCCCAAGCCCCGCGCCCTCCGCCGCACCTTCGATGAGGCCGGGAATATCCGCGAGCACAAACGAGCGGTTGTGGCGGGAAGCCACGCCGAGGTTGGGGGACAGCGTGGTGAAATGATAGGCCGCGATCTTCGGTTTTGCGGCGGTCAGCACGGAGAGGATGGTGGATTTGCCAACGGAGGGGAGGCCGACGAGGCCGACGTCCGCAATGGACTTGAGCTCCAGCTCCAACTCATACTCTGTGGTCTTGATGCCCGGCTGCGAAAAACGGGGCGCCTGCTTGGTTGCGGTTGCGAACTTCGCGTTGCCTTTGCCGCCGCGTCCGCCGTGCAGAATGACCCGTTCCTTGCCTGCCTCGCTCATGTCGGCGAGGATGGCGCCGCTCTCCAGATCGCGCACGATCGTGCCGACGGGAACGCGGATGACCAGCGGCTTGCCGTTCTTGCCGCTGCTGAGTTCGGGTTTGCCCGGTTCGCCATTCTCCGCGCGATAGAAGCGCTGAAATTTGAAATCCAGCAGCGTGGAGAGATGCGGATCGGCAAAAAACACAACGTCTCCGCCGCGTCCGCCGTCTCCGCCGTCCGGCCCGCCCTGCATGACGTATTTTTCACGATGGAAGGATGCGTGCCCGTCTCCGCCGTTTCCGGCTTTGACGATGATTCGCGCTTTATCGACAAACTGCATGATTTACCTTAATCTTTCTGTTCCTTCGGGGTTGGTTGTTTCTTAGAAACCGACTTTTCCGGCACTTTTTTTGCTGTCCGCACATATTCGCAGAGATGGTTGAGCGGGCAGATGTCGCACTTTGGCTTCCGCGCGTCGCAGATCTGCCGCCCGTGATAGATCAGCCAATGGTGCGCCGCGGTCCAGTTTTCACGCGGGATCGCCTTCTGCAGCTGTTCCTCGGTCTTCTCCACATTGCTGGCCTTCGCGAGGCCGATGCGATTGCTGACGCGAAAGACGTGCGTGTCCACCGCGATGGCGGGGATGCCGAAGGCGTTACTGCCGACCACGTTTGCGGTCTTGCGCCCAACGCCGGGCAGCGTTTGCAGCAACTCCAGATCGGCGGGCACCTCGCCGCCATACTGCGCCATCAGGATGCGGGAGGTTTCGAGGATATGCTGTCCTTTCATGCGGTAAAATCCACAGCGCTTGATATAGGGGAACAGCTCCTCCTCGGTCATCGCGGCCATCTGGGCGGGGGTGTTGGCAACGGGAAAGAGTTCCCGCGTGCACTGGTTGACCATCACGTCCGTGCATTGCGCGGAGAGGATGGTCGCGACCAGCAGCTCAAAGGGTGAGCGAAAATCCAGCGCGGGTTTCGCGTTTGGATAGGTGCCCGCAAGAATGGCGAGCGCTTCGGTTTTCTGCGCGCGTGTCAGCATCAGGTTCGAATCTTTCCGTTGTATTTGCGTACGATGATATGCGCGAGCGAGAGAGCCTGGTCGAGAATCTCCTTCTCATCCTGCCCTTCGAGCATGATGCGAACGAGCGGCTCCGTGCCGCTGGCGCGGATGAGCACACGCCCGTTTTTGCCGAGTTTGGTTTCAATTTCCCTGGTCAGCGCACCGAGCTCGCCGTCCGCCATCGCATCCGCTTTCTTTTCGTTTTCAACGATGACGTTGACCAGCACCTGCGGATACTGCGGAATCCGCGCGGCGAGCTTGCTCAGGCGCTTCTTGCTCTCGGCCACGACGCCGAGAATCGAGATTGCGCTCATAATGCCGTCGCCGGTCGTGTTCCTGCTTAACAGGATGATGTGACCGCTCTGCTCGCCGCCGATGGAATAACCGTTTTGGAGCATGCTTTCGAGCACATAGCGGTCGCCGACCTTGGTTTCCACGATGCTGATGCCCGCGTCCCGCAAAGCGTTTTTCAGGCCAAGGTTGCTCATCACCGTGAGTACAAGCGTATTCTTCGCCAGCGTGCCGTGGGCATGCATGGAGAGCGCGAGAATGCCCATCGCCTGGTCGCCGTCTACGATGTTGCCGTATTCGTCGCAGGAGATCAGGCGATCCGCGTCACCGTCGAAGGCGAAGCCGAGATCCGCGCCGTAGTTGACAACCATCTCCTGCAGCCGCTCCGGATGCGTGCTGCCGCAGTGATCGTTGATGTTGATGCCGTCCGGCGCGCACGATTTTGCGATGACCTCCGCGCCGAGCCGCTCAAACACCTCTTTGGCGATGAACGAAGCCGCCCCGTGCGCGCAGTCCAGCACGATACGCAGCCCTTCAAAGCGATATTCGGATTGCTCGACGAGGTAGTCGCAATAGTCCTTCTTTGCGCGGACGGCGGAGATGATGCGCCCAACTTCGCGCCCTTCGGGATGGGGGAGCGCTTCGCCGCTGGCGATGATGGCCTCAATGCGATCCTCAATCTCGTCCGAGAGTTTAAATCCGTTCTTGTCAAACCACTTGATGCCGTTGAACTCCATGGAGTTGTGGCTTGCGGAGATCATCACCGCCGCGTCCGCCTCATACAGGCGCACGAGATAGGCCATTGCGGGAGTCGGCAGAATACCGACATCCAGCACATCGCCTCCCACGGAGCAGATGCCCGCGGACAGAGCCGCGCCAAGCATCGGGCCGGATTTACGCGTATCCATGCCGATGAGGATACGCGGAGAGTGCACCTCGTTGGTCAGCACATAGGCGCCGACCGCGCCAATTTTAAAGGCCAGTTCACAGTTCAGGTCGCGGTTTGCAATGCCGCGTACGCCGTCGGTTCCAAAGAGTCTTGCCATAGGGGTATCATTCTCCTATCGTCGTTCAAGATTTGCCCGCAGCCCGATTACGGCAGGGGAAAGGAAAGTTCGCCAACGTCAATGGCAGGAGATGAATTCCAGCGCGCTGGTCGCCGCAACCGCGCCGTCCGCGCAGGCGGTGACCACCTGTCGAAGCGGCGTATTGCGGATATCGCCCGCGGCATAGACGCCGGGGATGTTTGTCTTCATGAGCTCGTCCGTGACGATGCTGCCGCCCTCGTTAAGAATGACAATATTTTTCACCAGCTCCGTCTGCGGCGTGATGCCGACGGCGACGAACACGCCGGAGACCGGCAACACGCTCGTTTCGTTGGTCTTCAGACTCCGAATTTCTAGCCCCTCCACCTGCTTTTCACCGACCAGGGCGGCGGGCACCGAGGAGAGCGCAAAGTGAATGTTCGGCACGGCCCTCGCCTTTTCCACAAGCACGGCGGCTGCGCGGAATTCATCGCGGCGGTGCACAATGGTGACGCTGGTGCAGAAGCGCGAGAGATATAGCGCGTCCGAAACCGCCGTGTCGCCGCCGCCGACCACCGCAACCGCTTTTTCCTTGAAGAAAGCGCCGTCGCAGGTTGCGCAATAGCTGATGCCCGCGCCGGTGAGCGCCTCCTCGCGCGGAATGCCGAGGGGCCGCGCATGCGCGCCCATGCAGAGGATGACTGCCTTTGCCGTGTCCTCGCGGTCCGGCAGCAAAATACGCTTGGGGTCCTCGCAGAGCACGAGCCCGGCTGCGCCGGCATACTCTACCTTGAGTCCGAACTTCTCCGCCTGCTTTTGCAGCAGAGAGCCGACCTCGTAGCCGACCACGCCATCCGGAAAGCCGGGGTAATTTTCCACCAGAGGCGTTTTTGCAATCTGTCCGCCGGGGAAGAGTTCTTCGTAAAGGGTTACGCTCGCGCCGCCGCGCGCGGCATAAAGTCCGGCCGTTAATCCGGCGGGGCCGCCGCCGATGATTGCGATATCAGAATGCATACAAAACAAAACCTCCGCGAAACGCTAAAAAAGTACTTATTAGTATAACGAAGCGACGCGAAAAAAGCAACGAACGCGGCATATCGTCTGCGTGACTAACGCACGGAAAGGGAAATGGCGGGTGATTTGGCCCGATAGAACCAAGGATGCCTTCCCATTTGACGCCGACGCGGCAGAATCGTATACTACTATCAGATTGCAATTTAACAAGATCCACACAGAGGGATTACCTGCGTGGAGATTCTTATTTTTAGGTGTGGTAAAGGAGCCAATGCATGCGACCGAACAGCCTGTATTTTGACCGGGGAGGCGCAAAGAGCTTTTCCCGAATCATGTCGCTATTCATCACCACCGCATTTCTCGCGTTTGTCGGATATATTCTGATTCGATACAAATACTTTACCTACATTATCCGTGAAGAGTTTTTATCCACACCGAATTTTGGGTGGCTGTTGATTGTCTATCTGGTTGTGTTCGCCGTGTTTGCTCTGGCGCTTCGCTGGGCAAACTGCCGGGTCAAGCGTATGCCCGCGCTCTGGGCGCTCGCGCTTTTTCTCATCGCCCTTGCGCCGAGGCTCTATTTCTTCTCGCGCATCCAATATGTGCCGACGAGCGACTTTATCAACTATTACAATATGGGGTTGGCGTTTGTCAACGGGAATCCTGCCGGCATAGCCTCTGTTGTTTCGGGTTACAATATACCTACCTTTGCCGGCATCGGCGTACTCAATGGCCTTATCATGCTTGTGTTTGGAACGAGCGTACGTTCGCTTCAGCTAGCGCAGTGCCTGATCACCTCGTCTTCCTGCGTGATGGTCTATCTGATCGCACGGCGGTTTGACGAGGGCAGCGCACCTGCGGCTGGGCTGCTCTTTGCGCTCTATCCGGCGAACATTGTGTTTACGCAGGTGACGAGCAATCAGCATATGGCAATCTTTTTTTCGCTTTTGTCCATACTGCTCATGCTCCATGCGTTTTCCGCGGAACGGCGTATGCGCGCCGGGGTTTTCTCGGCGCTTTCCGGCGTGGCGCTGTTACTGAGCTATTACTCGCATCCGTCAACGATAACGACGGTTCTGGCGTTTGCCCTATTGTTGCTGGTGCTGTTTTTTTCTTCTCTTCGCAAGAAAAAGGAACTGCTGCGGCTTGCCATTATTGCGCTTGCGTTCTGTGTCGCATATTTCGGACTGCGCGCGGGGGCAAACGCGGGGATGCGAGCGGCCGGATTTTTTGGCAGTGAGAGGCCAAGTACAAGTAGTTTGATCAAGATCCTCTTCGGCCTGAACCGTGAGACATACGGTGCGTACTCTGTTAGCGATCTGAATTATGTGAAAGACCGCCCGGTCAGCGAGCGGAGAATGTATGCGCTGCAATTGATTCGCGAGCGTTTGACGCAAGGGGATTTACTTGGCCTGTTCGACACCAAGATTGTGCGCCTTTGGATGGTCAAGGACACCTGTTTTGGCTGGCCGCTTTACGGAATCGAGTCTGTGCCGGATGATTTGTCGCGCCTCATGAAGGGGTACCTGCTGCTGGACTTTTTCTATGTGGCCGCGGTCTTCTTCTTTGCCTGGATCGGCGCGCTGCTTCGGCGGCGCGGGAGCGCGGGGGATCTGCTACTCTGGGTGTTGCTCGGATGGATGGGGGTACACCTGCTGATCGAGATTCAGACGCGTTACCGCTACTTTGCCATGCCGCTATTGATGATCTTTGCGGCATATGGCGTCTTCGCGATAATCGACTCACAGGGCAGGAAAAAAAAGGCGGCAGCCTGCGTCAATACCGGGGCGATGGGCGGCCTTTTTGCAGCGATGGACGCGGAGGAACTGCGCTCTTCAGAACAGAAACAGAGCGAGGGGGATAAGAAGACAATGGATCCAATAGAAAAATCACAGGGTGGCGAGGCGCAAAATGCCGATAAACCAGCCTATCAGGATGTGAACGCAAAGACCATTGACCGCTGGGTGGAGAACGGCTGGCAGTGGGGGATGCCCATCACGCATGAACAGTTTCTCGCGGCAAAGAATGGGAACTGGAGTATTGTGCTCACGCCGACAAAGCCTGTCCCGGCGGACTGGTTTCCCGAATTAGAGGGCATTGACCTGCTGGGTCTTGCCTGCGGCGGCGGGCAGCAGATGCCACTGTTTGCAGCCTCTGGTGCGCGCTGTACGGTGCTGGACTATTCCGAGCGGCAGCTTGAGAGCGAGCGCATGGTAGCCAAGCGCGAAGGGTATGAGATCAACATCGTCCGCGCGGATATGTCCAAACCCCTTCCGTTTCAGGATGCGTCGTTCGATCTGATCGTGCACCCCGTCTCCAACTGCTATATTCGCGAGGTGGAGCCGCTCTGGCGCGAGTGTTTTCGCATCCTCAGGCCCGGCGGAATCCTGCTCGCGGGGCTGGACAACGGCGTTAACTATATCTTTGACAACGACGAAAAGATACTCACCCATAAACTGCCGTTCGACCCGCTGAATGATCCTATACTGTATGAGGAACTCATCAACAACGACGATGGTTTGCAGTTTTCCCATACGCTGGAGGAGCAGCTGGGCGGGCAGCTCAAAGCGGGCTTTGTGCTCACGCACCTGTTTGAGGACTACAACGGCGAGGGCAGGCTGCATGAATTCCGTGTGCCGACATTTATCGCAACCCGGGTGGTGAAGCCGAAGGGATAACACGCATATAATCGATGAAAACAGGGAAAAGCCGCTTTAATCAGCGGCTTTCATTTTGTCAAAAAGTCCCGGGATTGTTAAGGGCCGCAGCCCTTAACCCGTTGGTTCCGGCCACAGCGGCGTTGCCACAGTGACGGGGCGCCCGGAATCGGGCGGTTTCTTCGCAGCTCTTTGCCGTTCGGAGTCCGGCGGACGAGAGGCAAAGAGCGGCTGCCCCGTCAAAAAACTCGTTTTTTGACGGCCGGTAAGCCGTTTTAGTCAGCGGCTTTTTTGCGCAGTTCGCGTTCGTTTGCGATCCAATACCCCTTCGTGCGCTTTTCCAGTATCCCTGCCTCACAGAGGGACTTGAGCGAGCGCAGCAGATGGCGATAACTCACGCCGAGCTGCTCGGAGACGTCCGTCAGCCGCTCGGAAAAACATCCGCCCTGCGCGTTTTGCAGAATATAGTCGCAAAGATGTGCCTCAAACGGGCGAAGGATAATGCCCGTGGTACTTGTTACCCGCGCGTGGAGCTTCTCCGAGAGTCCCTTCGCAGCGCGCAGCACAAAGGGCAGGTGCGATAATAGCGACGGCATATAGATTTGTAGCGGCAGCCCGATGCAGACCAGAGGGGTGAGTGCCTGGACGGAGGAGATCGCCTCACGCTTACCCATCATCAGTTCAACATCGCCCATGATGCCGTCTGAAATATAATAGGCCAACAGCAGGCTGCGCCCGCTCGCGTCGCTCATGCAGACCTTTGCCTTGCCGGAGAGCAGGATATAGAGATATTCAATCTCGCGCCCCTCCTGCAAGAACCATTCGCCGCGCTCATAGCGAATGAATTGCGCAGAGGCGGGGTCAAGCCCGCCAAGGTCATATTCCGCCAGCTTCTCATAGTATTGTGGCGGCAGTTTTTGCTTTTGCATCGTGTTTTCCCCATGTTTTGTATGAAAATCTACCGACTAAAGTGTGACATATGTCATATGTTGTGTCAAGTGAAAAACGTATACTCAAGGTGTCCAGGGTAGGGACGCGCAACGATGCGCGCCGGATTGCGCCGGACGATATTCATTCGGAGAGATAGAAATGTATTACCTGATTTCCCTGTTCATCGGCATAATGGTTGCCGTCATGATTACGATCAACGGCGGGTTGACCACGCTTTATGGCGTGTATTCCGCGACCGTCATCATCCATATCGTTGGATTGGTTCTCATCGGCGCAATCATTCTGGGGCGGCGGGAAAAGCCCTTTCAAAAGGCGCAAAAATGGTACCTCTATATCGGCGGTGTGCTTGGCGTTGCGACAACCGCGAGTACAAACTTCGCCTTTGGCAAGATCAGCGTCTCCGCCATCCTCGCAATCGGTCTGTTCGGACAGAGCGTTGCGGGCATCTTGGTTGACCAGTTTGGCCTCTTTGGCATGCGAAAGCATCCGTTTCGGGCGCATCAGATCCCGGGCATACTGCTTGTTGCGGGCGGAATTGCCTGGATGATGGGCGGGGATTTCATGTTTCTTCCGGTGCTTGCGGTATTTCTTTCCGGTGTGCTGCTCGTCGTCTCCCGCTCCTATAACTCCCGCCTGGCGGAAAAAACAAGCGTCTATGTCAGTACGTTCTTCAATTATGTAACGGGGCTTTTAACGGCAATTCCCGTGTTTCTTTTCCTTGGCGCAGGGGAACCGATTCTGCGCGGATTCTCCCTTTCGCCCAATTGGTGGATCTACTTCGGCGGGGCCATCGGCGTAATCACCGTTTGGCTGAGCAACGTTGTTGTGGTGAAGATTCCGCAGCTGTATATTACGCTGCTGATGTTTGTGGGTCAGGTGTTTACCGGCGTGCTGCTCGATGCGCTGATGGATGGAGCGTTTTCTCTTGCCAATCTCATCGGCGGATCGCTCGTCGCTCTCGGCCTTGCGCTGAATCTGCTGCTGGAAAGGCGCGCTTCCCGTCGCCTGACAGCGGTACGCAATCTGGCTGAATAGAGCGGCGTGACCGGCGCACTAAAACGGCGCGTCCGCAAGGACGCGCCGTCAGTCTGTCAAAAGAATCCCGGGATTGTTAAGGGCCGCAGCCCTTAACCCATCGATTCCGGCTGCGGTGGCTTTGCCGCCGCGAGGCGTTCGCTCAATAGTCAGCGAGAATATGGCCGATATGGTTCTTTAAAAACTTGTCCTTGGTGTAGACGAAGTTCTGGGAGACGATATAGGTCTTCCCGTCGTTCCAGCGGATGGTCTCTGTTTGATCCTCCGGGTTTGCGCGCCCGGTGACCGTCGTTGCGCGGTTATGGATGCGATTGGCAAGCAGAATCATGAACTGGTTTTTCTCAGGATCGACTGAAAAATGGTTGCCCGTAAAGCCGTTGAGCGCAATCGTCCGCTCGCCGAAATAGGCGGGCACCTCGCTGAAGGTTTGCACCGGCTGCTTGGAGTAGCACAGATAGCCCATATATTGCGAGTCCGAGCCGTCGGGCAGCTTACCGCCCGTGCGGTTGACGCCGATCTCAAGCAGCGTCTTGCGGCTCAACAGCGCGCCGCCGAGAAGCCCGCGCGCGAGTTTGGTCATGTCTGCCAGACTCGCAAAGAGCCCCGCGTGCCCACACGGAGCGGGAAGGCCTGTGTTGAGCAGTCGCGCCTTTGGGTCGTGGACCGTGCCGGGCGGACAGCGGGTATCCAGCCAGAACTCCCCGTTGACAATCCGCCGCTCATAGTTGCAGTTGACGGTTTGCGGGAGCAGACCCGCCGGAATCGCGGCAAAGGTGCGCGTCAGGTTGAGCGGACGGATGATGCCCGCCTGGAGCACTTCGTCAAACGACGCGTCCGCGGCGGATTCCACGATGTATTTGAGCACCATTGCGCCCATGTCGGTATAAAACTTTCGCGTAGGCGGCGGGCCAAGACGGATATCAAACAGCAGCGCTTCCGCCTCGTCCGCGGCAGCGGCTGCGTCCATGCGGGCGGTGGTGCTGAGCGCGGCGCGGAAGCAGAGCAACTCTTCGATGGTCACATCCGACAGATGCGAAAACCGCCGGTCGATCTCACCCACGCGTAAATCCAAACGCAGCTTGCCCCGCTCGATGAGCTGTAAAACTGCGATGCAGGTAAAGAGCTTGGTGACCGAGGCCAGGTCAAAGATAGAATCAGCATCAAGCGGCGCAACATCTGGCAAAAATTCGCCATCCTGCAATCGCACCTCGCTTAAATTGCCGCGGCAGAACTGTTCGCCGCGCGTAAGGTCGCCATAGGAGACGGCAATGCCGCTGATGATCCGCCGTTCGTTCAACAGATGGGAGATGCCCTGCTCGAGTTGTTCTCTTGGCTGCAGCATCATGCCTCGCTTGAACCGGACGCGAGAAACACGCGGTTCTTCTTCTGCCAGTGATTGGTAAACGACCGCTTACACGTTGCTTTTGCAAACATCTGCGGATCGTATTTTGCATAGAATGCCGCTTCCTCCGCAATCGCGCGGATGAGCAGCTCGTCCATTTCGGCGGCGTCGGTGGAAACATCCGCCATCCAGCGCTGTTCCAGCGCGTCCCGCTCGGCATAGAATTCTCCCGGGACAACACGGCCGATCAGCGCCCGGCGGTAGCGCTCCGCCGCGCGCCAGTAATGGAGCGCATCTTCGCCGCCCAGCTGTGCTATGGGCAGGCGCGCTGGGTTGCCAAACAGATACGGTTTCAAGAGCGAAACGCAGGGCGTAGAGGTCCCTGTGAGAAATACCGTCGGTGTTCCGTCGTTCAGACGGACGATCATGCTCGCGGTGGTGTGGTCGCCCACCATGCCGCCGTAGTGCATACAGCAGCTGGAGACAGATCCTTCGGCAAAGGGATTCGCTACGCCATCGTCGTGCGTGCGAAGCGCTTTTGCCATATCCGCCTCGCTTCGTATGGAAGGCAGCGCACAGCCGCTTTGCTCCTTTCTCTGCTTGGAGCCGGAAAAATGGGTAAACAGCGGGTCGGAATGCGCCTTTGCAAAGTCGCAAACGCCGCCGCCGTATCGGTCCCCATCTGCGCCGATGCTAAGGCGGTTGCTGATGGAAGCGCGCGGATAGGACTTCACCACCCAGTTTTTGCCGCAGGTTTCGAGCACGAAGAGCTTGCCCTTGTCGAGCACGAGAAACGAGTTGTCATAATAAAACGTGTGGTCATAGCCGCAGTTGCCACCCTGACCATAACGCTCCAGGAGTTCGACAATCACGCTGACTGCGCGCTCCGCGCTCTCCCCGCGCTCCAGCGCGAGACGCAAGAGATCCATGCCGGTCAGAGAGGGCGCGCCATAGTTTCCCTTGGTAAACACCGCCTCGTTGCCGATGGCGACGCCCGCCTCGTTAACGCCGATCTCCGCGCCCCACATCCAGGTTGGCCGGGAGAGCAGTACGCCGAGCGTTTCGCGTACTTCGGGAATCAAACGATAGGTGCAGGCAACCTCCTCCTCGTCGTGGATGCGGGCGGGATAATATTCGCATATCTGCGCCTCGTTCGGGCTGCGGTCGCTGTTTTTTCCGAAGAGTGCCGAGGAGCCTAGAAGAAGGCCGAGTGTATCGCACATAGGTCTGTAACCTCCTGGTTTACCGGAGCGGATTATGGTTTTGCCTTACCGATGCGGTTAGGACAAGGGTACCACCCCTAGTATACCATAGGACAAGAGCGGGTAACACGCGCTCTTAGCGCCTGATTTCGCGGGCCAAACGGTTGTAGCAAACCTGCCGGTATGATACAATACCTTGCGGAAAGAAGTGGGAGGCGGCTTATGGAACTCGACCCGTTGGCAATTCGCAATCTGCTGATCTGGATTGCGCTTGCAGTAGTGAGCACGATTCTGCTCGGCGGAGTGCCAAGTTGGATTCGCTGCGCTGCAAAGCGCGCAGATCCTTCCGCCGCTTCGGCTTGCTTTGCGCTGCTTTTTACGCTCTGCTGCGCCGGGCTTTTGCAGCTCACCGGCGGGATCACGCGCGCGCTTGCGGTGACGCGGATCCAGCTTGTCTGGCTCGCGCTTTGCGGGTTGTTATCCGCGCTAACGTGGTTGAGCCTGTTTACCGCGCTGACGGGCGGCAGGGTGAGCAAGGTGTTTCCGGTTTATGCCGTCTCATCGCTCCTTACGCTTGCCGTGTCGCATTTTTTGTTTGGCGCGCCGATGGGACTCTGGAAAATCTGCTGTATGGTGCTGATCCTGCTTGGTATCGTGTTTATTGAGAGCCGGACCCCGCAGATTCAGAGCCAGCTTTGGTTTGTTTATGCGCTCATCGCCGTAGTCGCGAGCGCGGGCGCGCAGCTGCTGCAAAAAGGGCTGATCGGCGATGTGCTGGAAGTCGAGGTCTATCAGGTCTGGCGCGCGGCGTTTGCGGCGGTGTTCCTCTGGATCTTTGTCTTCGCGCGCAGAAAACAAGCGACGTTGGGGGATTTTTCTCCGCGCGCATGGTTTGGCGTGCTCTTTGCGGCGGTGTTCCTCGCGGGAAGCTATGCGGCGACCTATTTCGCCTCCCTGCGCGGGGAGATGAGCGCGCTGGCGCCTATCGGCGTGCTCGTAAGTCTGTTTGTAATGCTTTTTGCGCGTATGTTTCAAAAGGAGAAACAGCCCGGGGCCTCTATCTTTGGCACGCTGCTCGTCATGCTTGGACAGTTTGGAATTTTGATGGGTTTATAAGCGGCCGCGGCAGAGCAACGGATCAACAATGAGAAACACAAGAAGGAATCAGGGAACAATCATCATGGTAAAACTCTGCGTATTCGATCTTGACGGCACGCTCGTCAACACCCTCCACGATCTTACCGACAGCCTCAACTATGCGCTGGCGCAGTGCGGATTTCCAGCTTTGACGGAATCTCGCGTTGCGGCAATCGTCGGTCACAGCGTCAACTATATGTGCGAACACGCCGTACCGGCGGAGCATAAGGACCAGGCGCAGAAGGTGCTGGGCATTTTTATGGAGCGTTATAAGGAGCACAGCCTCGACCGCTCGCACGCCTATGACGGCATGGTTGAAGCGGTGGAGAAGATTAAGGCCGCGGGGGTGACGGTCGCCATCGCCTCCAACAAGCCGCATGCGGACACGGTGAAGGTGGTGGAGTCGCTCTATCCAAAGGATTTGTTTTCGCTCGTGCTCGGGCGTATGGATAAGTTTGCCATCAAACCCGCGCCGGACGTGCTGCATTTCATCATGACCTACTTTGGCGTTGCGCCGGAGGAAGCGGTCTATGTTGGCGATTCGGATGTGGATGTTCAGTTTGCGCACAATGCGGGCATGCGTTGCGTCTCCGTCAACTGGGGCTTTCGCTCGATGGAGGAGATTCTCGCCGCGGGTGCAACCTGCATCACGGGCGACCCTGCCCGCGTACCGGAGCTGGTGCTGAACGATTCTGGAAAGGGAACCGCTTGCTGATTCACGTTTACGATTTCGATAACACGATTTATCGCGGTGATTCGAGCTATGACTTCTTTCGTCATTGCGCGATGAAGTATCCGCGCGTGCTTGTCTCGGCCGTGTGTGCATTGCCGTGGTTTTTGGGCATGCTGCTTGGGGTGCTGGACAAAACCTGCGCCAAAGAGCGCTTCTATCGCTATCTCAGGCATGTGCCGGAGGTGGCGGAAGAGGTGGAACGCTTCTGGATCGACCACGATAAAAATCTCAAAGACTGGTACTTTACGCAGAAGCGGGAGGATGATTTGATCATCTCCGCTTCACCGGAGTTTTTGCTTGCCCCTGTGATGCAGCGGCTGGGGCTGCGGTTCCTTGCCTCGCGCGTGGACGCTGCAAGCGGGCGATATACGGGCAAGAACTGCCACGGGGAAGAAAAGGTGCGCCGCATGCGAGAGAGCTATCCGGAGCTGCAGATCGATCAATTTTATTCGGATAGCGGGAACGATCTGCCGCTGGCAAAGCTTGCGCGGGAGGCGTTTCTGGTGAAGGGAGACGAGCGAAAGCCGTTTCCGATCGCGTAAAACAGGCAGCAGAACCAAATACGAAAGGAGCGAGGCGGATGAAGGTAATTGCAATCAACGGCAGCCCGCGAAAAAACGGCAACACGACGCTGGCGCTTAAGGCCATGACGGACGAGCTGGAGCGGCAGGGGATTGAAACCGAGACGATTCAGGTTGGCAATCTCAACCTGCACGGCTGCATCGCATGCGGACATTGCGGAACGTCCGAGGGCAATCGCTGTGTGTTCGGCGACGATTCCGTAAACGAAATTGCGCAGAAGATGCGGGATGCGGAGGGGTTCATCCTCGGCTGTCCGACGTATTATGCGGGGATCCCGGGCACGATGAAGTCATTTCTGGATCGCGTTTTTTACTCAAGCTCCCGCTATTTTCGCGGCAAGGTTGCAACCAGCGCCGCCGTGGTTCGCCGCGCGGGCGGGGTAGACGTCGTGCATCAGCTCAACAACTATCTTAACCTTGCGCAGGTGGTCATTCCGCCGTCACAGTATTGGACCATTGCCTACGGCAGAGCGCCGGGTGAGGCGAGCGGAGACGGGGAAGGCATGCAGACGCTCGTGAAAAACGCACGCTCGATGGCCTGGCTCCTCAAGCTGATAGAACATGGCAAGGATGCAATCCCCCTGCCGGAGGACGAGCCGAAGATCATGACGAGTTTTATTCGATAACAGATCCGGTTAAAACAAAAATAGCGATAGAAAGCCCCCGCGTAAGCGGGGGCTTTCGTCTGCCAAAAAGTCCCGGGATTGTTAAGGGCCGCAGCCCTTAACCCATCGATTCCGGCTGCGGTGGCTTTGCCACCGCGACGGATCGCCTGGAATCGGGCGGTTTCTTCGCAGCTCTTTGCCGTTCGGAGGCCGGAGGACGAGAGGCAAAGAGCGGTTGTCCCGTTAAAAAACTCGTTTTTTAACGGCACGAAGCCCCCGCTCACGCGGGGGCTTCAGAGCATCAACAAACCCAGTAGGGGGTTTGGGGGATTTCGAAAATCCCCCATGTTCCTTCAAATTTGGCGATTCATTCGCCGAATTTGTGAAAAAATGGCGCGATTCGCGTCATTTTAACCCAAAGTAAAACCCATC
>JAYFQU010000044.1:0-7074 GCA_034926785.1 Christensenella sp. | reverse complement strand
GGGTTCGATATAGGGGGTCTCCCCAAAATTGGACACACCCCACTCAAGATCTCTCTCGATTATCTCCCTGATGTCGCGAAGCACGTGGTCATGACGTTTTTCAAACACCCGCGCGATGTCGCGGCTTGATACAAAGGCTTTTCCGCTCTTCTCGGTGAGGCCGAGGTTTATCAATTGATTATCCATTTTCAATACCCTCCAAAATCTGTATAATCTGTTCAGCCCTGTCAAGAACGTAGACCTGAAAGCCTAATCGCTGCAGCATCCGATGTCTCGCTTCCTGCAAAGGGCGCGGCACCTTACCAGGAGCCTTGACCTCGATGAATCCCATGCGACCACCAGGCAGAAGCACGATGCGGTCCGGCATACCATCAAACCCAGGGCTCATGAACTTCGGTGCGATGCCTCCCATGTCTTTTATGGCTATGACGAGCTTTTTCTCGATTGTTTTTTCTCTCATTTGCACTCCATTTCCGGTACAAGTGGCACAACGCCACAACTTTTTCCCTATATATATACGTGCGGGTGTAGGTACAGGCTCCCATTCTCTTAATGTAAAAAAAGGCATTTCTAATATAAGGGAAAAAGTTGTGGTTGTTCGTTCCATCAGATTCGCGTATAGAGCCGCTGCTTCCCGTATATGGGCTGCCGCAGCGTTGTTTTTGTTCTTTCCCAACCGGGAACCTGGGTCATGAGCGCCGCTATCGCATAGCTGTCGGTTGGCTTCAGGTCCTGCAAACTTCTACCAAAGCACTCACACCAGATTTCCGCGTTGCTGACAGAGCTTCGTTTGATCGTGCCCTTGGTTACCAGCGGGCTGTTCGTGTCGGACAGATATTCACGACGGGAGTAAATATCCATCCTGTCCCAGTTCTCCGGGAGCAGGGCTGTCAGGTATTCCTCAACCATGCCGATACGCTCGTCTACCTCCATAGCGCCGCGCTGCGCTTCCTCAGCAGCATCGAGAAGGTCACCTTCCAGATACAACGTCTCGCCGGAGTCGTAGATCGCTTTTGCCTCAGCCCAGAACTGATCGCGGAAAAGTTGATCAAAACGCCATTTCTGCTTTTGTTTTTGCTGGTGGAGCTTTATGATCCAGAAGCGGCGGTTGCCGGTGATATCGCGTAGATACCCGCGCTCTCCGTTGACCGTGGCGATAATGACACACTGCCGCGGATGACTTTCGACGGTCCTGCCATAACTCGGACGATACTTATCATCTGAGGTGGAAAGGAACGACTTCACTTTTTCGATATCGGCTTTCTTCATACCGGCCAGCTCGCCGATCTCCACCACCCAGAAGCCCTGCAGCTTTTCCGCGCCAGACTTATCGTCCATATCGGTCAGGGAGAGCGACTCAGAGTAATATTCGGGTGTTACCAGATCTTTCACGATAGAACTTTTTCCGATACCCTGTTCTCCGTCCAGCACGGGCACGCAGTCGAACTTCACGCCGGGTCTGTAGATACGAGCAACCGCTGCCGCGAAGGTTTTTCTTGTTACTGCGCGCACATACGTCGTGTTGTCGGCTTTCAGATACGTGATGAACAAATCCTCCACGCGCGTCACGCCGTCCCATGTCGGCAGCGCGTCCAGGTAATCCCGGATCGGATGGAAGTGACGGTCATCGGCGGCCTTCATGAACGCAACATCGTGGTTGCGGCTGGAGAACGGGAGATACCGGGCGTCAATAAGCGACTTCAACTGCGCGGTGTCGGCATCTCGCCAGAATAGATTGCCTTCAGGTCTTTCCCACGGAAGATCTCCCGTGACCTGGATGCGGTTTGCAAGTTCGTTATATGCAAACCCTGCGAAATCAGGATCATTGTTCAGAATCAAATTCAGATTCCAAACGCTGTTCTCCAAAACGCTGCTGCGCGTCATGTATTTGAGTTGCTTTCGCCAATCTTCTAGCTCGTCAAACTCCTGGCTCGCGTCTGCTACACGCTCCTGCGTCATAAGCAGCTTGACCTGATCGTCCTTGCTGGCGAAATCCATCATGGCGGCAAACGACTTTTTATCATCATCGTCAGCGAATTTATGCATGCGGACGAGATCAAAAGCGTTGAGCAACTTCCCGCAGGCGGGATCGGTCGCATGATGGCTGTATACGAACTTGTCATCGTAGATCACCACGCCCGCGCTGCTGTCGGCAGCAATGTAGTCGTAGCGGCCGTCGACCAGGGAGGGCTCGTAGACATCGGAGAGGAACGTTGCGATTGCAGCTTCAACACCGTACGTCCTGCAAAAAGCCCCGATCACACCCTCCTTGGCAAGTGGATCCTCTTGCGGTTTTCTGCTGCTTTCCCGGACAGCGCTTTCCCGGGAAGACGTCGGAAGCAGCGAGCAATCCTTCCAGTTTGGATACCGCGCCAGATACGCGTCCGGGTCCAGCCACGCGCCTTCGACGCGTTTGCAGAGATACTCGCCGTTCGCCGGCGTAGTCGGCCAGTACATCAGCTGATGCGGGCGGTAAGAGCACTCGTCGAACTGATCGATGCCCCATTCATCGGCGAAGTAGCGTGAGATGGCGACGAACTCATCTGGGGTGACGTCTCGAGACATAGGCACGAGGACGCGGACGCGCGGCGCTTCCGGCGTATGGCCATGGGTCGTGTATATGCAGGCAGCGTGCTTGCAGCCGGCGATGAAGCGGACAATGAAACCGACGTCAGCATGGTCGCAGTCGAGCGTCAGCATCGAGCGGCAGGCCACGTTCTCACGCTTGCGGCGATTGTCGCGCAGTTGCCCTCCAACGAATCCGCCCTTATCCTTGATCCGGTCACGCTCCGTTTTCGCCAGTTTCTGGTATTCCTCCACGGACTCTGTCGTGCGGATGGTTTGTTCCATCCGCACGCAGAGCTCGTCAAAGGTGATCGTTTTATTCGACCAAGTCTTGGCAAAGCAGCTATTGCCATATGCGATCGGTAGATTACGCATACAAACCTACCTCCATGAAATCGTCCCAGGCAGATACGGGGTAGCTGTTCACCGATCCAAAGCGCTCATCGTTGGTTTCGCATTTGCGAATTTGTATGGCGCGCGCGCGGCAATACGCCGAGAGTTGTTTGCCAATCAACTGGCACTGCGCCAAAGACCACCCCTTTTTGAAAGCGCCGTTGTATTTCGCTACCGTGTAAAACTGGATCGACTCATTCAGCGCGATTTCAAGCGTCTCCTTTTCCTCCAGTAAACCGAAGATGCGACGCTCCGCCTCGAGAGCGCGTCGGTGCGCGATCTGCAGCGCGCGCTCCATGATCTTGTCAGGAGAGTTCCACGCTTCCTCACAGCTGATGAAATATGCGCGGCATTGCTTGCCCTTGGGGGTACGTTGGAGCATGCAAATCTCCTTCGCCATTGGAATGGATATCGCGTGGTCGGCTCCCGGGCGGCCGCCTGAACTTTCGGACAAAAATGTCCGAAAGTCCTTGTTCTCGGAAAACCCGTATTCGAGCATGCGTGGAAACCACTTGTGGTATGGCGTCTCTATTTCGAGCGCAGCGTGAAGCTCCCGCCCGCTGACGGTAGGATTCTCGTTTTCATATTGGATGGTGATCATTTCATTCATTTGACTTATACCTCCTCACATTTCGAGTTGACGCGACGAATTCGCATGCCGCGTTTCTCGGCCTTTTCGATTTCCTTTGCCATGCCGGCAGAGACCTTTTCACCGAAAACCCAAAGCTCATCGCATCGGCAAAGCAGAGCGATGGCAAATCGCAGCCCCAAGATCCGCTGATCCTCGTCGCCATCATCCATAAACTGCGGATAGAGCAGATGCGGCGCAAGAGGGATTACCCCCTTGTTTACGACGAACCGGCAATATTCTACGGCGCGGGAAATGTTTTCCGCCGTATCACCCGCATATGGGGAGGCGACATATACGACCGGGCGATGGACTCGCGCATCCTCGGCGCGCGCCACATTTTCCAGTGCGGTTGTGGCAGTAGGATCCGGATATCCCTCTGCGTTTTTGTTGTTCATACCAACCCTCCCATAACCGCGAGACTGGTTAGCGCATCTGAAAAGGCGCGCATCTGGTCCGGCTCGAGATCCCGCATATCCTCGATTTCAAACTGGTCAAACAGGGCAGATAGCTCCTTCCAGTAGCCGGCTTTGCGCAGCACGTTCGCGAGAACCGTAATCCCGTCCGTCGCGAGCTTAGCGTCCTTCGGTGAAAACCGATCCTCCGCGCTCGTTTTGGTGCACGCCGCACAGAAGATCTTAGTGCTGAAGAGATCGCCTTCACCGTCCGCGAAGATATCTGCCAGATCAACTGGCATCTCGCGCCCGCATCCGGGGCAGCGCGTGAAGACGTTCTCGTCCGAGATCTCGATATTGATCGTCTTTCCGCAGTACTGTTTGGTTTTGATGTAAAACATGTGATTGCCTCCATATTTGTGATAGGCGAAACCGCCCTCACTTCTGAATGGACAGTGCCGGGCGGTTTTCCGTAGACCATTTTAGTTTTTTTGATAAAAATCGCATTCATAGCCGTCGGCGCGAAGTGGAAGCCCATTTGCCCACGGCGGAACTCGACTCATCTGCTCGCATACCGCCTCAAGCGAAATGTGCTGATCCGCCTCTATGACGATCTCATCGTGAATGTGCATGACGACGTCGAAAGAGCGAAATGCAGATAGCGCGTTATACAGAATGTCGCGCGCTACAGCCTGGGTGATATTTTCCACCCACTTGCCAGGCGATGATTCGAGCCGCTCCCACTTTTTCGTCGCACCGATACCCTCATATGTCACGCATTCCGAACCGAAGCGATTGGTTCCGATTCGCGGTTTGACGTAGGAAAGCTTTCTGCCGCTGGGCAGGGTGATAAACAACATACCGCCCTGATAGCTGAACCGGATACCGCGCGTTTCCGTTGTTGTCTTTTGCTTAACAGCATCCTTTGCAGCTTTGTCGGCATCCCACCAGAATCGGACGATGTTGGGGTTCGCTGCGCGCCATGCGTAGACAAGGGGTTTGAGTTCTTCCTCATTCAAACCCATTTCCAGCGCACCGAACGCTTTGAGCGCGCCTACGGATCCTTGGTATCCACAGGCTAAAACAGCAATCTTGGATTTCTGACGCATCGACGACTTTTTATCGATGGATCCTTTGGGCGCGCCGAACATGATCTCGGCGTTTTCAATATAAAGGTCACGTTTTTGCGCATATGCCTCAAGTGTCCATTTTTCACCAGCGAGCCAAGCCAGCACGACCGCTTCGATGCTGGAAAAGTCTGCGACGATCAATTTACGCCCAATTCGGGGCACAAATGCCGTGCGGATCAGTTCGGACAACACCGCCGGCACATTATCATATAGAAGATTCAACGTAGCGAAGTCACCGTTGCACACGAGGTTGCGTGCCTGTTCGAGATCGGTCATGTGGTTCTGGGGGAGGTTCTGGCACTGGATCAGCCGACCTGCCGCTCTGCCGGTGCGGTTCGCACCATAGAACTGAAAGAGGCCCCTGGCGCGGTCGTCTGAACAAGCTACCGCCTCCATCGCCTGATATTTCTTTACCGATGATTTTGCCAATTGCTGGCGAAGTTCCAGTACTTCACCGAGCTGACCGGGCGCGCTCTTTAAGAGCTCAGCCACCGCCTTTTTGCCGAGTGTGTCCGTTTCCATGCCGTTTTCAGCGAGCCAGTTCTTCATCTGCGCGACAGAGTTAGGATTATTCAACTCGGTCAACTCCCGCATTTTCTGTGTCAGCTCCGTTTTTGACTGCTCATCTAAAGCGATCGCATTCTGAACGAGTGTCTTGTCAAGCTGAACGCCGCGGTCGTTGATCTCCTGGTCCTGGCAATATTGCTCCCAGACGCTGTCCGGCACCGGGAACTTTGCAAGCCTTGCCTGTATTGCCATCTCAGTTTCTACGTCGCGTTTGTTATACGCTTGAAAAACCACCCATTTTTCCGGCGCGTGACTGGGTAAGTTCCGTGTCCGCTGACCGTTAGCAGCGGTGGGTTTACACGGAGAACAGAAATAGCGAATCAGATCTTTGCCATCCGTCAGCTTCTGCTTCTCCAATCCAAGCACCGCGCCCGTTCCTGCAAGGGAGAGCGGTAAACCCATATACGCGGACCAGACCATCGAGCACCGCCATGGCGCAGGGTTGAGATATTCTCCTGTTGGCAAACCCAGCCACCTGGACAAACAGATCCTTTCAAAAGAACTGTTGAAAGCCCACTTGATCACAGAATCGTCCGTCAGAGCATCCATGACAGTTGACGGGAGTTGCTCTCCTGCCGTTAAATCCGCCACCTCAACATGACCGCCGTCGATCGCATATCCAATGAGCAGGATTTCAAAATCCACGGATTCTGCATATTTATATACACCGCACTGATTAAGATCTGCCGAAGAGTACGTTTCTATGTCCACAGAAATTGTTTTCATATGCCTCCTAGCGAAGAGAGCGGCAAGTCGCCCCGCCGCCCTCCGCTGTCTGTTTGGTGATTTGCTTCAGTTCAGAAAGCCGCCGTCATCTGAGGTGAAATTATCGTTGAAATCATCCTCTGCTTTCGACTTTCCGCCGAGAGGCTCGCCGTCGCGCACCTTCTGGATGTTCTGCAGCGCGCAGGCGATGCCGCGGTTGCCGTTGCTGTTGAATGCGTAGAACGACAGAGAAACGCGGGCGTAAACGCCAGAGTAAATTTCGCTGGTATCATAGATAGGCTCACGATTCGAATCCACCACGCCCGGCGCGGTGTTGCTGTTGGCGTTGATGAACCAGTGACCGGCATATGCCTCATCGTCGGGTCTTTCAGTATCACCGTCACGCAAAGGCGTCTTCAGAGAAGCGAGGGATGGCGCGGTTTTGCCGTTTCCCTTTAACTTGCCTTCGCCTTCTTCGTAGGCCGCCTGGATTGCCGCCTTCACCTTTGCAAGCGTCTTGGTATCGCTCTTGGGGATCAAGACGCTGGCGGAATACTTCGGCGCGCCGCCGTTGATGCTTTTTGCCTGCCAGATGTTTGCGTAGCTGAGCCGGCATACACCCGTGATCACCTTTGCGGGATTGACCGCATTCTTATTTGCTGTGTTTTCCATGTTATGAATCCTCCTCATT
>JAYFQU010000051.1:0-1918 GCA_034926785.1 Christensenella sp. | reverse complement strand
AGCAATCCTCATCCATCTAACATCCAGACAAACAACAAATAAACATCAGATAGTAGGTTTTCAGGCTATTTTATGTCCGATAATGATTCTCGAGATATGTAAAAACCGCCCGAATTGGGCGGTTTTTTACTGGTTGCGGGGGATGGACTTGAACCAACGACCTCCGGGTTATGAGCCCGACGAGCTACCAACTGCTCTACCCCGCGACGCTGTCTTTCGACGTGCAAGAAGTAATATAACACAACGGCTAATATAAGTCAACCCTGCGGGGGAGAATATATCGTTTGCTGCATCTGTGGCGCGAATCATGCGCACGGCACGCAAAAAGCGGCCAAGTGGGAGTTGCCGGACAACAGGGAAAAGCAGGGTTAAGTTTTCTTAAGTATTGCGCAGTCATGCGGATTCTGCGATAATATAGAAAGCATTTCTCTATTGTATCCAAGCGCGCGGCGGTTACTCCACTTCTTATTCGCCGTGACGCTGTATAAAAGGAGGGATACCACCCGCAAGGCTTGCGGTGCGGCAGTGTGGAGACCTGTCGTAATGCAATCGTCACATCATCGGGCGATTGTGAATCGGGCGGTGAGCGAATGCTGCGCCTGATGAAGCCAAGAACACAATGGCAAGTGTAACGCTCAAGAACATCAAGAAGGTCTACGACAAAAACGTAGTGGCGGTGCAGGAGTTTTCTCTTGACATCGCGGACAAAGAGTTTGTGGTTCTCGTCGGGCCGTCCGGCTGCGGCAAATCGACAACTCTGCGCATGATCGCCGGTTTGGAAGAGATTACCGAGGGTGAGCTTTACATCGGCGACCGTCTCGTCAACGACGTTGCGCCTAAGGATCGCGACATCGCGATGGTCTTCCAGAACTACGCGCTCTACCCGCATATGACCGTGTATGAAAACATGGCGTTCGGACTCAAGCTGCGCAAGGTTCCCAAGGCTGAGATCGACGAGAAAGTAAAGGAAGCGGCGGAGATTCTCGGCATCACCGAATATCTCCAGAGAAAGCCCAAGGCTCTTTCGGGCGGACAGCGTCAGCGCGTTGCCATTGGCCGCGCAATTGTCCGTCATCCGCAGGTGTTCCTCATGGACGAACCGCTGAGCAACCTCGACGCCAAACTGCGCAACCAGATGCGCGCCGAGCTCATCAAACTCCGCCAGAACGTCAACACTACATTTGTGTATGTTACCCATGACCAGACCGAGGCCATGACGCTGGGCGACCGAATCGTCATCATGAAGGATGGCTATATCCAGCAGATCGGCACCCCGCAACAGGTATTTAATCACCCGGCGAATCTATTCGTCGCGGGATTCATTGGCTCGCCGCAGATGAACTTCTTTGATGCGGAGCTTGTTTCCGACGGCGGCCGTTATGCCGTGCGTCTTGACAACGCGATGATTGAGTTGCCGGAAGAGACGCAAAAAGCGCTCAAGGCAAAGAATGCGCAGCCCAAGAAGATCGTTTTGGGTATCCGCCCCGAACATATCGTGCTGACGGACGCCAACCATAAGGGCGCCATCTCCGCAAAGGTGGATGTGTCCGAGATGATGGGCAGCGAGCTGTTTGTCCACGTTACCGCTGTGGGCAAGGATTGCGTCATGCGCATTGCAACGATCGACCTGCCGGCGGAAAACCGTCTTGGGTTCAAGTTTGGCGATCAGCTGTATTTTACATTCGATGCCGCTCTTGCGCATATCTTCGATCCGGAGACGACGAGCAACCTTCTTTAATTCCAGTGAACCATTCAGGCGCCCCCGGTGTTCCGGGGGCGCTCAGCCCATCGACAAAGTCCTGCGGACTCTGCCGATGGGTTTTACTTTGGGTTAAAATGACGCGAATCGCGCCATTTTTTCACAAATTCGGCGAATGAATCGCCAAATTTGAAGGAACATGGGGGATTTTCGAAATCC
>JAYFQU010000026.1:0-6349 GCA_034926785.1 Christensenella sp. | reverse complement strand
GATGAACTTCTACAACGTGCACTACAACCGCACGCACGTCGCGGCGACGAGTCACGGCAACACGGACGACATGCGCGAGGCGATCACGATGATGAACGCGGGACTGTTAAACCCCGCCGCGATGATCACGCACATCGGGGGTCTCGACTGCGTGGTGGAGACGACGGCGAACCTGCCGAAGATCCCCGGCGGCAAAAAGCTGATTTACACGCAAATCAACCTGCCGCTGACCGCGATTGCGGACTTTGCGGAAAAGGGCAAAACAAACCCGCTGTTTGCCAGGCTTGACGAGCTCGTTAAAACCCACAACGGGCTTTGGAACGCCGAGGCGGAACGCGTGTTGCTGGAGGAGATGCAGTAACCGGGGCTCGTGAAAAAAACGATTAAATACGAAAGCGGGTGGTTTGTTGCTCCTCCCGCTTTGCGGTCGGAACGGACGGAAACCGTTAATCACGTGGCGGACAGGGAAACGTTCCCTGCCCGCCGGAGGCCGTCAAAAACGAGTTTTTTGACGGGACAACCGCTCTTTGCCTCTTGTCCTTCGGACTCCGAACGGAAAAGAGCTGCGAAGAAATCGCCCGATTCCGGGCGATCCGTCGCGGCGGCAAAGCCACCGCAGCCGGAATCGATGGGGCTAGGGCTACGGCTCTTCACAATCCCGGGACTTTTTTGACAAACTGTGGCGGGCAGGGGAAACGTTCCCTGTCCCGCCGCTTTTTTATGATTGTATTGTGAAGAAATCATGAATCCTGCTTTTTTTGACGCGCTGACCCCCGGTTTATCCGAAGCCGCGGCGTATAAGATAGCGTACGGAAAAGTTTCCGTCGCAATCATTCGTAGAGGAGAGGAATCCACTCATATGAAAGAGAGAGAAACAATGACATCGCGCCTGGGCAGACGCGCCCGGAAAATGACGGTCGTTTTGGTCGCAATCCTTCTTTCGATTGTGCTGAGTACGGCCGCTCTGGCAGACAACGGCAAGGGCGATGGACGTGGGCAGACGAGAACCCCCGGCGTGAGCGGGCAGGAACAAAAACCGAACGGGAAGAAACCGGACAAGGGCGCAACGCCAGCGCCAAAGGGCAAGGGACACCCGAACGGCAACCGTCCGGCGTTGAATACAGAGGAGATTCAGGCGGCGATTGACGCGCTGGACGATACCAACGAGAACAAGGCGACGCTGACGGCGCTGCTTGCGGCCTATGAGGCGGCCCTTGACGCGCAACGCACGGCGGACACAACCGCCCTGTCGAAAGACGAACTGCAAACGCTTGCGGACGCGGTGCAGAGCGCGGAGAATGCATTGCTGGAGGCCGCGCGGAACGCGGAGATCATCGGCGGCTATGGCCGTGGCCAGTTTGTAGAAGGCTACGCATACGGGAAAGACGCATTTGATCTGGAGGACATCGCCGCACAGATTGCAGCGCTGGATGAGGCCGATGCGAATAAGGCAACCCTGACTGCGCTGCTCAGCGCATATCAAACCGCGCTGGAAGCCGAACGGAGCGCGGATCGATCCACACTGACCGATGCGGAGCTCGATGCGCTGAAAGCGGTGACAAAGGCCGCCGAGGATGCGCTGAAAGCCGCTATGGAAGCGGCGGGCATCACCGGGGAAACGCTGCCTTCCGGCATGCCGCAGCCGCTCAACCAACAGCAAGATGGCGAAGAAAATCAAACGCAGGTGATCGCAGAGAACTCCTACGCCGGTGAAGAACCGACCGGAGATGCGTTTTCGGCATTCCTCCATTGGCTCGGCGCCCTCTTTGATTAATCTGGCAAAGCGTGATACGATTGGGCTACGGGAGCTTCGGTTCCCATAACCCCGGAAGTCTTTGCGGAAATAAAGAGGAAACGGATCGACACGGCTGAATGGCATTGGACGAATCGGCGCTTGCTTTATTGGCGGCAACCGATGAAGCGGTGCGCGAAGAACTCATCATCCGGCAGGAGAAGAACATTTTACGAATCGCCTCCCATGCAAAGCATCGTTTTGTGACGAAGAGCGACGATGAATGGGCGATTGCTTTGTGCGCTTTTTCGCGCGCAATCGACACCTACCGGGCCGAGCGGGGCGCGTTTGCGCACTACGCCGAGATATTGATCCGCAGGAGCCTGATTGACGCACATCGCGCGGAGGCAAAACGCGCGCAGGAAATCTCCGTTTCACCGGAGCTGTTTGAAGGCGAGTCGGAGGAGGTCGCGCAAAATCCGGTTCGCTCCTATCTGATCGGGCGGAGCATGCACGCAAGCGATCGCACTCTGCGAGATGAGATCCTAGCGGCGAACGAGGAATTGGGCCGGTTTGGATTTGGTTTTTACGATTTGACGCGGTGTTCGCCGGAGCAGGAGCGGACGCGGGAAGCATGCGCGCACGCTGCGGATGCGATCCTTTCCTCCGCGGAGAATCATGATCATCTCTTGCGCACAATGCAGCTGCCCGTAAAAAGGCTTGTGGAATGCGGCGCGGTTTCGAAAAAGATATTGGAACGATACAGAAAGTACATCATCGCAATGGTGGTCATTCGCGCGGGGGATTATCCCGCGCTCCAGGGCTATCTGCACGCGGGCCGGGGGGAAACGACATGAAAGGGAAGCAAAGCGCGATTATTGCAGAGATCCGCGGGAAGTACGCCGCGGCACTCACGGCGGCCGGCCAGTTCATCCGCGTGCCAAACGAGGGGTATGAGGTTGGCCAGGCGATCGTTCTGCCTAGCCCCGCGCGTAACGCAGGAAAGCGGATGCGGCTTGGCGCATATGCCTCGATGGCGGCGGGGGTTTTGCTCCTGTTGTTTGGCGGCTGGATGGGATATCTCACGCCGGTTGGCGTCGTCAGCCTGGATGTCAATCCGTCTATCGAGTATTCGATCAATCTGCTGGACCGCGTGCTTGAAATCACAGCTGTGAACGGCGACGGCGTGCAGATTCTCAGCGGTATGGACGCGCGGGCGCTGCTTTACCGACCCGTAGACGACGCAATAGAGGCGACGATCGCAACCCTGCGGCAGGACGGATATCTTGCCGAAGAAACGGAGAACGATGTGGTGCTCTCCGCCTCCGCAGGAGATGCGCGGCATGCGGAGGCGCTGGCGCAACGGCTGAATTCACGCGTGAGCGAACAAACCGATCTGACCGTATACGCTGTTTCGGTTTCGCGCGGCGAGGTGGAGAGCGCGCATGCGCTTGGAACCAGCGCGGGGAAACTTCATTTTATTAAGCAACTAAAGGAATCATCCGGCGCGGGCGAATCGTTTGATCCGGCAGATTGGGTGGGGAAGCCCGTGCGTGAGATCATCGCCGGTACAAAAGAACACAAGAAACAACAAGCGGGAGAAAACAGCAAGGAGAACCAAAGCCCAAAGCCGGTGCGTACGCCCGCACAGGGTTGGCGGGATAATGACGGCGCGGCCAAACCCGGAAAAGGCGAAGCGCAGAGCGGAGGCTCGCAGCCAGGCGGAGAGAAGAGCGGGATGCCCGGAAAACAGGATGAAAAAGTTGACAGCAACGGCGGAAACGGCGGTGGGCGTACCCCTTAAAAGAACCACAAGCAGATTAACTGTAAAATACTCTAAAAAACAGTGGAAACGGGTTGCATTTTTCCGGTTGATTTGCTAACATAAGGCAAGCGGGGCTTCTTTGCCCCGCAAATTGACAATTTTATACCCAGTAAAAGAACCGTCGTTGCAAACGCAAAGAAGGGCTTTTCAGTATGGTGCCGATGAGGTAAGCGATATGAAGAAAGCCGCTTCTATTTTTTTGCGGTCAGAGATTACAAAACAAGATGTTCTGCGCATGTCCGGATGGATGAAAAATCCGGATGTGACGCGGTTTCTCAACGAACACGCAGCAATCAGCGGCGCGCTCTGCACCCTGGCGGAGACGACGCCGGAGCCGATACTCGCCATGCGGCTGAATGCCAACGGACGGTTCTTTATCGTCTCCCTACACTCCGGCGAGCCGATTGGCTATGTTTCCCTTCGCCCCGCGCGGGAGGAGGGAACCCGGGAGATCGTCGTCGTCATCGGCGAGGAATCACTCTGGGGGCATGGCTGCGGCGCGCGCGCAATCCGGCTTGCGCTGGGCGAGTGCTTTCTCCGCCGCGATGCGCGGATCAATCGTGTGGTTGCGACCATCCATCGCGAGCATACGCGCTCGATCCGGCTCTTTACGCACGCGGGTTTTTCCCGCGCGGAGGGTGTGGGCGAATGTCTGCGTTTTGTTCTGTCCCGTGAGGCCTTTCTCTCGCGCGGTCAATCCGCGCAGCCGACGCGGCAAGCATTGTGCGAGGCGGGCAGATAACGGCGAAAAAGATGCGGCGCGGGGTTGCCCCGCCGATTCGCCAAAACGGAAACGATCGCATTCCGACGGGTTAAACAAGGGGAGAGGAACCCGGGAATCAGAGAAAATATTGAAATACGGCGCCAGAGAGCGTATACTAGCGGGCGGTATTGATTTTTTAGGAGTAGAAACGGTAGTCATGATTCGAAGTTTTATCGCCAGCTTGAAGCAGGAGTTCTCCGGCTACAATGCGAAATCCTTTTCCCGTGATCTCATGGCGGGCGTCACCGTCGCAGCGGTTGCCCTGCCGCTTGCGCTGGCGTTTGGCGTCAGCAGCGGAGCGGACGCGGCCTCCGGCCTCATCACCGCAATCATAGCCGGGGTGGTCATCGGTTCGCTCTCCGGCGCGTTTTTTCAAATTTCCGGCCCGACGGGCGCGATGGCCGCAATCCTCGTGTCCATCGTGTCAAAATATCAGATGCAGGGTGTGTTTTTAGCTACGCTGCTGGCAGGCGTATTTTTGCTGCTTGCGGGCATCCTGCGCCTCGGCAAGATGACGGCCTATATTCCCGCGCCGGTCATCACGGGCTTTACCTCCGGTATTGCGATTTTGATCGCGGCAGGTCAGCTGGATAATCTTTTCGGCGTAAAATCGATTGGCGAAAACCTGATAGACAGGATTGCGAGTTACGCGGAGCTCGGATTTCACCCAAACCTCTTCGCGTTTTGCGTCGGGCTGTTCGTCATTCTTTTTATGATCGCCTATCCCAAAAAATGGAACGCGATCGTGCCCGGCTCGCTGGTCGCGATCATACTCGCAACCGCCTTTGTCAGCCTGCTGAAGTTTGACGTTGCGCGCGTAGGCGAGATCCCAAAGACGCTGTTGCCGGCCGAACGGCTGAATCTATCCGAAATCAAGCTCACAACCCTGCTGCATCTGCTCTCGCCCGCGTTCAGCATTGCGATGCTGGGCATGATCGAGAGTCTCCTCTGCGGCTCCAGCGCGTCGCGTATGACGGGCAAGTCCTTTAACAGCGATCAGGAGCTGATCGCGCAGGGTATCGGCAATATCGTGGTTCCATTCTTCGGCGGAATTCCCGCAACCGCGGCGATCGCGCGCACCAGCGTCGCGGTCAAGAGCGGCGCGGTCACCCGCCTGACCAGCATCGTGCATGCGCTGGTGCTGGTGGTCTCCATGTTCCTGCTTGCGCCGGTCATGTCCGCCATCCCGCTTTCCGCGCTCGCGGGCGTGCTGATGGTGACCGCGTTTCGGATGAATGAATGGCATTCCATCCGCTATATGTTCTCCCGCAAATTCAAGGGAGCGATTCTGAAATATCTCGTGACCATGGTTGCGACCGTAGTGTTCGATTTGACCACCGCAATCGCGCTCGGCGTGTTGGTGGCGCTCCTGCTGCTTGTTCGCAGATTATCCAAGATTGAGATCAATCTCGAGGCGGTGGATGCCACCCGCCTAAGCGCGGATGGCGAGGAGATCTGCCGCCGGTTCGGCAACGCGCGCGTGGTCTATCTCTCGGGCGCGATGATTTTTGCCAACACGCAGGTTGTGGAGGCGATTCCCGCGAGTATCCCCGAAGGATGTGACGCGGTGTTTTTCTCCATGCGCGGGGTATCCTATCTGGATGTTTCCTGCGCGCAGGCGTTCGAGGGCGTAATCAAGGCGCTGCATGCGCGGGATATTCGCGTTGGTGCCTGCGGACTTTCCAGCGAGACGCGCAGGACGATGGAACGCAGCGGCATCCTCTCGCTCATCGGCGAAGAAAATGTGTACTGGAGCATTGACCGCGCGCTGACGCAGGACTGCGACTGCAAGGCGGAAGCATAACGATTGCGCAGAAGAAGAGGGCGAAAGAAACGTTAAGCGAAGGCAAAAGCCTTCGCTCAGCCCATCGACAAAGTCTTGCGGACTCTGCCGATGGGTTTTACTTTGGGTTAAAATGACGCGAATCGCGCCATTTTTTCACAAATTCGGCGAATGAATCGCCAAATTTGAAGGAACATGGGGGATTTTCGAAATCCCCCAAACCCCCTACTGGGTTTGTTGATGCTC
>JAYFQU010000005.1:0-44168 GCA_034926785.1 Christensenella sp. | reverse complement strand
CGCTCTTTGCCTCTCGTCCTCCGGACTCCGAACGGCAAAGAGCTGCGAAGAAACCGCCCGATCCCGGGCGATCCGTCGCGGCGGCAAAGCCGCCGTGGCCGGAACCGACGGGTTAAGGGCGCGGCCCTTAACAATCCCAGGCCTTTTTTGACAGGCTGGAGGAATCCAAACCGGATTCCTTTTTTGTTTCCCGTGAAACATTTCTTAAAACTCAATTCCCTTTCTCGCCTTGATTCCCTTTTCATAGGGATGTTTGACGAGCTTCATCTCCGTGACGTAGTCCGCCCGTGCGAGGAGATCCGCGTCCGGATCCCGTCCGGTGATGACAAGCTCCGCCTCGCCGTGATGCTCCAGCAAGGCGAGCACCGCCGCGCGGTCAATTAACCCGAGCGCGAGTGCGGCATTTAACTCATCCAGCACCAGAAGCGTACATTCGTTTGATTGAACAAGACGCGTCACCTCCGCGAGGGTATGGTTGTGCAGATCCGCGACCTTGCGCTTCATCTCCTCGCTCATGTTCGGAAAAAAACCATGCGGCAACTCGTTACGGTAGACGGGCACGCGAAGCGCTCTGAGCGCCTCCAGCTCGCCCGTAGGCGCGCTTTTGAGAAACTGCGCGAGGACGGGCCGTCCACCCGAGCCAACGTGCCTTACAATCAGCCCCAGCGCCGCCGTGGTCTTTCCCTTGCCGTCGCCGCAATAAATGTGAATCATATCTCCTCCGAAAAACCATTTGGATGGAGCAAGGAAAGAGAGACTTCTTGCTCCATACACGTACTTACCCACATTTTACGATAGTTTAGTGGAAAAACGCAAATGAGAACGGTAGCATTGTCAAAGTGGTAACGGGCGGGCTGTATATACCATCCGTTTACAATTCGTTTCCCGTTGAGCCGCGGGAGATTCACGCTGACTTCACAACTTAACGATGTAAGTTATGGTAGCATCAGTAAAAAGAGTTAGGTTTATCAATCTTACATGTTAATTTGAAATTCGTTGAAAGGCGGTATGCCAAATGAGCGCGACACACAAGCGAATCCTTTCGCTTCTATGCGCGGTGCTTTTCATCCCTGTTTGCTTCGGCGCGAAACCGGCGATGATCAGCGAGGCAGAGGCGAAGGAAGCGGGCCTTGCGCAGATCAACATGGTTTTTGGGGTGAAAGAAACAAACGCTAAGGTGGACTATGGCGAGCGCCCCCGGATAAATTTTGACAATAAGGAAGAGGCGCTTAAGGAGAAAGAAGAACCGCTTCGCTTTTATTCCGTGACCACTTACGATGAAAAAACCGGACACCGGCGCTTCGCAGCGGAAGTGAACGCGGAAACAGGCATCGTATATAGCGTAGAAATGGATCGGCGATATCTGCCCGAATTAACGGCGGAGCAGAAAAAACAAACGGATACGATGAGCTTGCTTGACGATGCGGCGATGACGGCATTCAAAACGGAGCAAGAAAACGGAAAAGCGGCTGCAGAAGGTGCCGTAAGTGCGTTTTTTCAGCCGAAAACGCCAATCCTTGGCACGATTCAGGGAAGTATCTATTCCGACGACCTTTTGCTGCCCGTTGTAGAAATGGATTATTATGTCGTGCTGCAGGATGGAACGATCTACTACGTAATCATTGCCTGGCCTTACAGGAAGGTGGTATCTGTGAGTAATTGGATTGAAACAAATACGTTCGGGGGATAATCATGAAGCGGATCTTATCGGGAATCATGCTTCTCTCACTCAGCGTAACGGCCGCGCTCTCCGCCTGCGCTCCAAAAATGATCAGCGAGGCAAAGGCGGAGGAGGCAGGCATTGCGCTGATTAATCACGCGTTTGGCGTGAACGAAACGGAAGCGAAGGTGAAACTGCGATCCGCTGCCCGGCCGGACGGCCCACAGAGCAATACCAACGGGAATTCGAATCAGACTGTGGATCGGTATTATTCTGTAACCGTTCCGGATGGAACCTATGATGGTTTTTTATACGATGCCGAGGTGAATGCGCAAACCGGAACGGCATATTTTGCAGAGATGAATAAGGGTTTGTTTCCTTCTTTGACCCCGGAACAAAAGGACTTGATTGATCGACTTGGCGCGGAACATGGGCTCAAATCAAGCAATATTGATCGGGAGCTGCTGGAGAATGCCGGGTTTGTTGCAACCGAATGGATTACTCAAACTTTCCAGCCAAAACAGCGCATAACCGAGGTCATCAACGAGAGTATCTTCTCGGATAACGGGCAAGAGCCGCTGACGGATATAAATGACGCTATCGTTTTGGAGGATGGAACCATTTATTACGTAACCGTTATCTGGCCCATGATGCAAATACAGCGGGTTTTCATCTTCAACCAGGGTGTTCAATAAGGAGAAAAAATGGAAAAAAAGATGGTTCGTTCCGTGATCTGTTTGCTGGGCGTCATGTTCCTCCTCTCCGCCTGCGGACCCCGGAGCAGAGAAGCAGAGGCAAAAAAATTCGGCCTGCAGTCGATCAAAGACTGTTTTCAGGTAGAGGAGACCGAAGAGGTGAAACATTACTTCGATCTCGCGAAGGTAATGCCACTTGCCAGCGGGGGCACCAAACAGGGTATCACGTTTAGTGTGACCGTGAGCGACGACCTGGGTGAAATGCTTTACTATGCGGTAATCAGCATCAAACCGCGCAAAATGCTGACGATTCAACAAAATCCTTCCCTGCTGAAGTTGACAAAGGAGGAGGAGGGGCTGGCGGCGAATATGGCGTCGTCCTCCATCTTTGACGCAAGCGTAAAAAACGAGGTGCCGAAGAGGGCGGCGGAGCGTGCCGCACTCTGGGTACAACAGCAGTTTGAGCCAAACAGCAAGGCAGCCGGTATCTCCGCCGGCCAAGCGTATGAAAAGAACGATATTCCCGCGCGCGCATTTTTTGACTCCACAATCATAATGGATAGTGGAGCCGTCTACGGCGTGACCGTCTGCTGGCCTTCCATGGATATCGTTCAGGTTACGCTACTGGATTCATAAAACGGGTATTAAGAGGAAAGGTGAAAACACCGTTAGCATTTTGTACGAAGGCGGACGACAGATAAAAACGGACGCGCCGTCTCCGGCGCGTCCGTTTTGGTTTCGTTGGGTTGTTTCTCAGATGCCGAGGTGGCGCAGCTCGCCGCGCTTCTCCAGCTGCTTGAGCAGGGCGACCGGGTCCTTCGACTTCGCGAGAAAGATCATCGCCGCGATGACGTAGGGCTTGAAGGAAGCCTGCTTGTAGAGCGGATCGCGATAACGGTCAAACACCGTTGCGGAAACTTCGCCCGCTTCGCAGCTCACGCCGGTGATGTCGGCCGGCAGGCAGTGGAGATACAGCGCCTTGCCCTTGGTGGTCTTGGCCATGAGCTCTTCGGTGCATTCCCAGTCCTTGTGCTCGGCGTTCTGCTTGAGCAGTTTCTTCTCCAGCGACTTGATTCCATCGAAATCGCCTTTGCCGTAGAGTTCCGTGCGCTCTTCCATCGCTTTGAACGGTGCCCAGCTCTTGGGGTAAACGATGTCCGCGCCTTCAAACGCATCGGACATGCTGTTGGTGACGGTGAACTTGCCGCCGCTCTCGGCGCTCTGACGCTTGGCGACCTCTACCACGTCGTCCATCACTTCGTATCCCTCCGGATGCGCAAGCGTAACGTCCATGCCAAAGCGGGTAAAGAGGCCGATGACGCCCTGTGGGACGGACAGCGGTTTGCCGTAGCTGGGGCTGTAGGCCCAGGTCATGGCGATCTTTTTGCCCTTGAGGTTTTCTACTCCGCCGAACTCGCGGATGCAATGCGCCATGTCGGCCATGCACTGCGTCGGGTGGTCGATGTCGCACTGGAGGTTAACCAGCGTCGGCTTCTGTTCCAGTACGCCGTCGATGTGCCCCTGACGGACGGAATCGACCACTTCGTGCATATAGGTGTTGCCCTTGCCGATATACATATCGTCGCGAATGCCGATGACGTCCGCCATAAAGCTGATCATGTTGGCGGTCTCGCGGACGGTTTCTCCGTGCGCAATCTGGCTCTTGCCCTCGTCAAGATCCTGAACCTCTAACCCAAGCAGGTTGCAGGCGGAAGCGAACGAAAAGCGGGTACGCGTGCTGTTATCCCGAAAGAGGGAGACGCCGAGGCCGGAGTCAAAAATCTTGGTGGAGATGTTGCGTTCGCGGAGATTGCGCAGCGCGTTGGCCACGTTGAATACCGCATCGAGCTCGTCCCGCGATTTTTCCCAGGTGAGGAAAAAGTCGCTTTCATACATCCCGTCAAACTTCAGTTTTTCCAGTTCCTTTGTAAACTGCTTGATGTCTTCCTGTTTGCCCATAAACTCACTCCTAAAATAATGTTCTGGTTTGTTCTGCGAAACTCTATCAACTCATCAGCCGTCGGCTGTTGGTTTTTAGAAACATATGTGCGGCGCTATCCGCGCATCAGTCGCCGGACTGTCGCTGTTAGAAAACAAATGCAGAGCGGGGTCACCCGCCCTGCAAGCCGAATCCAATCAGCAGGCGGACTTGTCCGAGGTGGTGTCCGTGCCGCCGGCGCGGAACTGGCAGACATCCTCGTCGCCCTTGCCCTTATACATGGAGGGAACCAACGCATAGACCGCCGCGCAGGTCACGAGATCCTGCTTCCAGATGATCTCGTTGGGCGCGTGGGCCTGGCTCTCCGCACCGGGGCCAAAGCCGACGCAGGGGATGCCATAGCGGCCCTGGATCGCAACGCCGTTGGTGGAGAAGGTCCATTTGTCAATCAGCGGACGGTTTCTCAGGTTCATAGCGGTTTCGCTGCCAATGCGCTTGTCGCCATAGAGCGCCTTGTGCGCATCCGCAACGGCCTGAACGTGTCCGGCGGTTTCCCTGTTGATCCATGTCGGGAAATAGCACTCGGTTTCGTAGACGAGGCCGGTCCAGGCGGGACGGTCGTACAGATACATGCTGACCTTCGCGCCGTGTTTTTTGCAGGCGGGCAGGTCTTCGATTTCCTTCAGGCAGCTCTCCCAGGTTTCGCCGGCGGTCATGCGGCGGTCGATGGAGATTGAGCAGCTGTCCGCAACCGCGCAGCGCGAGGGGCTTGTGAAGAAAATCTGCGAAACGGTGCAGGTGCCGCGGCCGAGGAAGCGGGCGTCTTCGTAATGGTTCGGGTTAAATTTCGGGTCGAGCATTTTGACGAGACCCTTGATGGCGTCCTTATCTTCGCAGCCGTTGGCGTTGAGGGCTTCGACATCCTTGAGGATATCCGCCATTTTGTAAATCGCGTTGTCGCCGCGTTCCGGCGCGCTGCCGTGGCAGGAGATGCCCTTCACGTCCACACGGATTTCCATGCGTCCGCGATGTCCACGATAGATGCCGCCGTCGGTCGGCTCGGTGGAGACGACAAACTCCGGCTTGATCTTATCTTCGTTGTGGATATACTGCCAGCAGAGGCCGTCGCAGTCCTCTTCCTGAACCGTGGCCGTCACGAGAATTTTATAGCCGTCCGGAATCAGGCCGAGATCCTTCATGATCTTAGCGCCATAGACGGCGGAAACCACGCCGCCCTCCTGATCGGAACCGCCGCGCCCGTAGATGACGTCGTCGGTTTCATAGCCTTCGTAGGGATCCTTTTCCCAGTTGCTGATGTTGCCGATGCCGACGGTGTCGATGTGTCCGTCAAACGCGATGATTTTATCGCCGGTGCCCATCCAGCCGAGGGCGTTTCCTTCGGGGTCGATTTCGGCCTTGTCAAAGCCGAGCGCTTCCATCTCTTTGATGGTGCGCTTGATGACGCCTTCCTCTTCACAGCTTTCGCTGGGAATCGCGATGAGATCGCGGAGGAATTTTGTCATCTGTTTTTCATAAGCCTGCGCCGCCTGTTTGACCTTGCTGTAATCCATGGTGCGTCAATCTTCCTTTCTTCTGCTGTGGCCGGGGCCGCAGCATGCGGCCGGGGTCAGTCCTTTTTTGCGTCGATGTAGGAGTAAAGGGTATATTTGCTGATGCCGAAATATTTCGACACCTTGTCGCCGCTCTTGGTGACGAGGAACGCTCCCGCCTGATAGAGGAACTGAATCGCCGCGATCTTGTCCTCCTTGGTCATCATAGCGACCGGCTTGCCAACGATTGCTACGCTCTGCTCAATCAGATCGTCCAACAGATCGTTGACGTTCTGTGGGATGCGCTCCGGCATGGTTGGCTCGCTGTTGTGGTGGAGCACCGAGGAGATCGCCCGCTCCGCCATGAGCAGTTCCGTGATGTCGTAGTTGATCGAGAGTACGCCTTCAATCACGCCTTGATCATCGCGCAGATAGACCGTGCTGGATTTGAGCACTCTGCCGTCGCGCGTCTTGGTCAGATAGCCCAGTTCGTCGCTCAGCGATGGGTCGTGTTTGCGCTGAATCGCCTCCAGCACAACGCGGGATGCGCTGCCGCCCGCTTGACGATGAGAGACATGCCCGTTTTCGATCACCGCGATCGTGTGCTCGGTGTCGTCGCCGGAGATATCGTGCACGACGACCTCACTGCTTTCGCCAAATTCCGCGGTGATTGCCTTGGCAAGACGCTGCAAGAATTCCAGATCCATGGTGCGAACCCTCTTCCTTTAAATAATATACAGAACAAAAAGAAAATACAAGCAGAAAAACAAATATATTTTATGAAGCCTTAAATATTTTTTGATTCCGGATTCTAAATATTTATTTTATTGTATCACAAAATAGAATGTTGTTGCTAAAAATTTTTGTGATTCCTTTTCGGAGGCCAAGAAAGTGTGAAGAAACGGGAATTTTCGAAACGGCAGGAGCGAAAAAGAGGAGAGGCTTGAAAAAGCGGGTGCGGGGTGAAACGCAGGACGGCCGGAAGCGGAAAAATCAAATATTTGACACGATTTCTGCGTAACAAACTCACGTTTCCTTGTCTTGTGCTCTTTTTTAAAATAGGGTACAATAAATTGACCTGAATACAGGCAGTAACGTAAAGGTGGTGAACCGCATGGAAGAAGAGCGCGATTTGGTGGTATTCTCCGATGACGAGGGCAATGAGTTTGAACTGGAAATCGTAGACTATTTTGATTACGAAGATCAGGAGTACGCGGTACTGGTCGATCCGGAAGGCGGCTGCGGCTGTGGCTGCGAAGACGAGGAGTGCGAAGATGAGCACGGCTCGGAAGTCTATATCATGAAGATCGTCGTCAACGGCGAATATGAAGAGTTTCTCCCCGCGGATGAGGACAAGATGGAAGCCCTCTCCAAAATCGTGGAAGAGCGTTTGGAAGCAATGGACGACGATGAGTGCGGCTGTGGCTGCGGATGCGGCTGCGATGAGTGCGAAGAGGAAGAAAAGGAATAAACGCCTTGCTCTTTGGAGAAGTTACCCATTAAACCCGCGGCGTTTCTGCCGTGGGTTTTTCCGTCTTGACTCTCGATCCACCGTCATCCACATGCAATCCACATAGAGTTATCCACAATGGTGGATAAATCTGTGGATAATGATCGGAATCGGAACAGGATTATGCCCCGCACGGTTTATGTTGTTGGGTTTCTTCGCTTTATTGCGGAAATAACTGGGATTGCTGCGAAAGCAAACCGGCGAAAAAAGGGATAGAAATTGTGAAAATTCTAGAATTTTCATAAAAAACCGCGCACTCTTTTTTATATTCTGATATAATCGCTACGGTAGTGCGAACAAGTGTTTGCGCGATCAAAGGCATCCCGTCCGGCAGAGGCCGGATTGTAACGGAAAGGGACTCCTCATGAAGGATATCATCATCAAAGGCGCGCGGGAGCATAACCTCAAGAACATCGATCTTGTGATTCCGCGCGACAAGCTTGTGGTTTTTACGGGACTCTCCGGCAGCGGAAAATCGAGCCTCGCGTTTGACACCATCTATGCGGAAGGACAGCGGCGGTATGTCGAGAGTCTCTCCTCCTACGCGCGCCAGTTTCTGGGGCAGATGGAGAAGCCGGATATCGACAGCATCGACGGGCTTTCTCCCGCGATTTCCATCGATCAGAAGAGCACAAGCCACAACCCGCGCAGTACGGTCGGCACCGTGACGGAGATTCACGACTATCTGCGCCTTTTATATGCGCGCTGCGGCGTGCCGCATTGTCCGGATTGCGGACAGGTGATCGAGCGGCAGACCATCGACCAGGTGGTGGATCGCGTGATGGGCCTGCCGGAGGAGACCAAGGCGCAGATCATTGCGCCGTGCGTCCGCGCAAGAAAGGGCGAGCATCAGAAACTCTTTGATGAGCTCAAGCGCGAGGGTTATGTCCGCGTCCGCGTGGACGGAACGGTCTATGACATTGCGGATGTGCCTGCGCTGGATAAAAAGTTTAAGCACACGGTGGAGGCGGTGATTGACCGCATCGTGATCAAGCCCGGTATCGAAGGGCGGCTGACGGATTCGCTGGAGACGGCGTTCCGCCTCGGCAACGGACTCGCCATTGTTGCGATTGTGGATGGCGAGGAGATGCTCTTCTCACAGAACTATGCCTGCCCGGACTGTGGCATCAGCATCGAAGAGCTGACCCCGCGTATGTTCTCCTTTAACAACCCCTTCGGCGCTTGCCCAACCTGCTCCGGCCTCGGCACCCTGCTCAAGATCGATCCCGATCTCGTGATTCCAGACCAGAAGCTTTCGCTTGCGCAGGGCTGCGTCAACGTTATGGGCTGGAACAGCGGTTCCAAGGGCACCATTGCGAGCATGTATTTTGAGGCGCTGACCAAGCAGTACGGTGTTTCGATGAAGACGCCGTATGAGGAGCTGCCGCAGGAGGTGCAAAACGCGATTCTCTACGGCACGGGCAAGGACAAGCTGCATATCGCCTATAAAAAGGAGTTTGGCAGCGGTTCGTTCGACGCGCCGTTTGAGGGCATCGCCGTCAATATGGAGCGGCGCTATCGCGAGAGCACCTCGGAATACAGCAAGCAGGAGATTGAGCGTTTCATGGCGCAGACGCCCTGCCCGGACTGCAAGGGCAAACGGCTTAAGCGCGAAAGCCTCGCCGTCACGGTAGGGGACAGGAACCTTGCGGATCTCTCCGATCTGCCGGTGAAGAGCGCGCGGGACTTTTTACGCGAGATGAAGCTTGGCAAAACACAAACCATGATCGCCGAGCAAATTCTAAAGGAGATTGACGCGCGTCTAGGCTTCCTCGTCAACGTCGGGCTCGACTACCTGACGCTCTCGCGCTCCGCGGTTTCGCTCTCCGGCGGAGAGGCGCAGCGTATTCGCCTCGCGACGCAGATTGGCAGCGGCCTTATGGGCGTGCTCTATATTCTCGACGAGCCGAGCATCGGCCTTCACCAGCGGGATAATGCGCGGCTGCTCAAGACCCTGCAGCGGATGCGCGATCTGGGGAACACACTTATTGTGGTGGAACACGATGAAGAAACTATCCGAACTGCGGATTATGTGGTGGACATTGGCCCTGGCGCAGGCGAACACGGCGGAGAAGTGGTTGCCGTTGGTACTCCGGAGGAGATCGCGGCAAACGAAAACTCCATCACGGGCGCATATCTAAGCGGGCGCATGAGCATCCCCGTGCCAAAGGAGCGCAGGCCCGGCAACGGGAAATCCCTCGTCGTCCGCGGCGCGCGCGCGCATAACCTCAAGGACATCGACGTAGAGATTCCGCTGGGCAAGTTCGTCTGCGTGACGGGTGTTTCCGGCAGCGGAAAATCCAGCCTTGTCAACGAGATCATCAAAAAGACGCTCCTGCGCGACCTCAACCGCGCGCATACCCGGCCTGGCGATCACGACCGGATCGAGGGAATCTCCGCGCTGGACAAGATCATCGACATCGACCAGAGCCCCATCGGGCGCACGCCGAGGAGCAACCCCGCTACCTATTGCGGGCTCTTCGACCTCATCCGCGCGGTGTTTGCCAACACGCCGGACGCAAGGATGCGCGGCTACAGCAACGGGCGCTTCAGTTTCAATGTTAAAGGCGGCCGGTGTGAGGCCTGTAACGGGGACGGAATCATCAAGATTGAGATGCATTTTTTGCCGGATATCTATGTGCCCTGCGAGGTCTGCGGCGGCAAACGCTATAACCGCGAAACGCTGGAGGTGCACTATAAGGGGAAGAGCATCTACGACGTGTTGGAGATGACGGTGGAGGAGGCGCTTCGCTTCTTTAAACCACTGCCGAAGATCGCGCGAAAACTGGAGACGCTCTACGACGTAGGCCTGGGCTATGTTAAAATCGGCCAGCCGAGCACCCAGCTTTCCGGCGGCGAGGCGCAGCGCGTCAAGCTCGCAACCGAGCTAAGCCGGCGGGACACGGGGCGCACGCTCTACATCCTCGACGAGCCGACCACGGGATTGCATGTGGACGACGTGAAGCGCCTGCTGGAGATTCTCCAGCGCCTCTGCGAAACCGGCAGCAGCGTGCTGGTCATCGAGCATAATCTGGATGTGATCAAGTGCGCGGATCATGTGATAGACCTCGGCCCGGAGGGCGGGAACGCAGGCGGAGCGATCGTCGCCGTCGGAACGCCGGAGGAGGTCGCCGCCGTAGAGGGCAGCTATACCGGGCAGTTCCTAAAAGGCGTGCTCAAACAAGCGTAAGAAACACCGAAAACAGGATATTTGAAACAGTGTTTTTGTAACAATGCTGTGACGAAACGGGGATGCGTGTATGCGCGTCCCCGTTCATATTATATAATGCCTTTGTCAATCTCCCTTAGAGCTGACGCAACGGGCAATGTCCGCTGACGCTGGAGTTTGATCCCATGTAGCGGGAAAGGAACCGATCGTTTATGTATACCAGATGGAGACTCTATATCCTCGCCGTATTTCTTGTCGTGATCGGCGTGCTCCTCTTCGGCTGCCGCGTCTGGCGCAAGCGCGGGCATGCTTTCAGCGCCCTGAGAGAGGTGTTTCTGATCCTTGGCGTGGTGCTGATTGTGGAAACGCTGATTATCTCAACGCTCTCCAACTATAACCTCGGCGTGATCCTGCCCGCGTTCTTCGGCGTGCCGCTCGTGTTTCTCGCGTTCATGCTGCCGCGGATGCAAAAGGGATTTCTGCTGTTTCTTAAGTGGCTCATCGCGCTTTGCTATGCCGTCGCCATCGGCATCTTTTTGGTCTGTGGATTTTTGATGATTCGCGCCGCGGGCGAGGGGGCGCATGTGGAGGCGGACGCGATTATCGTGCTTGGCGCGGCTGTGCACGGGGACAAGGTCACTTGGGTGCTGGAAAACCGTCTGAACACCGCGATGGATTATCTCGAAGCGCACCCGCGGGCAATCTGCATCGTCTCCGGCGGGCAGGGCGCAGGCGAGAGCGTCACCGAGGCCTCCGCCATGAAGAAATATATGGTGGAGCGAAATGTGGATCCGAGCCGCATCTTTACCGAGGAGCGGGCGAAAAACACCAAGGAGAACTTCGAATATTCCAAGATCATAGTAGACGAACAGCTCGGCAACAACGCGCGTATCGCGTTTGTGACGACCAATTTTCATGTCTACCGCGCGGGACAGGTTGCGCGGGCGCAGGGGGTTAACGCGGTTGGAATCCCGGCGGAGGACGTTTGGTATCTGCGGCTGAATAACTTTTTACGGGAGTGCGTCGGCATCTGCGTCTATGCGCTCCGGGGCGATATTTAATTCCTTTCAAGCGGGCGGCCGGCTGCGCGCGACGCGTGCCAGCCTTGCGGATTCTTCCGCGCGCGTGTATGATAGACGGGAATTCTGGAAGGTGAGAAGAAACGATGAACATATGGATTGCCATGCTGCTTGGGTTTGTGCAGGGGCTGACCGAGTTTTTACCCGTGAGCAGCAGCGGACACCTGCTTTTGCTTCAAAAGATGTTTGGCGTTACGCAAGGGGCGATGTTCTTCACCGTCGTGCTGCATCTGGGCACGCTGGTCGCCGTCGTCATCGTCTACTGGCAGATGATTGTCGATCTGGTGAAACACCCGTTTCAAAAGACCGTCGGCATGCTGATTCTGGCGACGATCCCGACCGTGCTCCTTGCCGTCTTGTTTAAAAAGGTAGAGCCGTTTGCCTCGTTCTATGCGGCTTCCGAGGATGGTTCCTTCCTCGGGGTCGGGTTTCTAATCACCTCCGCGCTGCTGTTTACGAGCGATCTGCTCCGCAGAAAGAACGTTAAGGGACGGAAGCTGAAGGAGATGCGCGTTTCCGACGCGCTGCTGATTGGAACCATGCAGGGCGTCGCGATTTTGCCGAGCGTTTCCCGCTCCGGCGGAACCATCGCCGGCGCGCTGTTTTCGGGGCTGAACCGCAAGGCCGCGGCGGACTTTTCGTTTCTGATGTCGATTCCGGCGATCCTTGGCGGCGCGCTGATCGAGATCCCGGACGCGATGAAGGCGGGGCTTGGCGGCGTTCACTGGACAACGGTGGCTGCCGGCGTCATCGTCGCAGGATTGACGGGCTATTTCGCGGTCAAGATCATGATTGCCGCAATCAAGAAAAAGCAACTTTGGGGATTCGCGGCATATACCGCCGTGCTTGGCGTCCTCGTCATCATTGATCAGTATGTAACGCACTATTTCTTCTGATTTGCCACAAGAAGGCTGTGCAAAAACATGAGAACAGAGATTCGATATATTGAGTTGAAGTCGGGATACTCCGACAACGGTCCCGCATGGATCGGCAAGGTCGCGTTCTCAAATTCGGGCAGAACTCTGTTTTTCATGGATAAGGGGTTTCAAAAGAAACCTGGATACCCCGGTGGTTACTTTGATGTGGAAACGGGTGAAACCTACTGGATCACGGGGGTCAAGAAGCGCGGAACCAATCGCCACTGGGCGGGCGGGGGAATGATTCAGCTCGACCGAACGCTTGTGGATGATTACTTAAAGCACACAGGGCAAACACAGATCGATAGAAATTTGATCCAGCTTGTTGATATTCCTGAGAATTATCCCTTTGAACGAATTCATAAAAAGATGAATGCAACGGTTGGAAGTAAAAATATAGATTGCCTATAATAACGGAAAACCGGCGGGACATGCCCGTCGGTTTTTGTATTTATAGCGTTGTAATACACCGCACCACTTCGAGGGGAATTTCAATGGTCACCGTTTGCCGCCTCCCGTCGCGCAGCAGATTCTGCGACTCGTAAAACGCAATCGCCCGGGTATTCTCCTCCAACACCCAGCAGCAGAGGCGGTCAAAACCCTGCTCACTTGCTTCACGCTTGAGATGATCCAGCAGCTTCGTGCCGTAGCCGCGCCGCCAGACACGCGGGAGAAAATAGAAAAACGTAAATTCCGCCGTATCGGTTAAGTCTTTGTCATGCGTGGAGTGCAGGCTTGCCGCGCCGACGGGCACACCGCCTTCCTCCAGAAGATAATACCGGAGATCGGCAGTCTTTCTTAACCCCTCCGCCAGTCGATTCGCGCGCGGGATATCCTCCAGCATGTTGAGATATCCCTGCGGGACGATGCCGCGGTAGGCGACGCGCCAGGCGGCGTTGACAATATGCGCAATCGTCTCCGCGTCCGCCTCATGTGCGCGGCGTATGGATATTTGCGCCCCCCGGTCCATCTGTTATGATTCCTCCGGCTGAATTGCGTTCAGATTGCAGATCTCTAAATCGGTATATTTGGCAATCGCCTCCGGTAAGCCCTTTCGATATTGAACCCCGAACGCCTGCTCGCTGAACTCCTCGCGGCTGCGGAGCCAGCAGGCGTCGTCCGCCGCGAAAAAGCAGATATAGCAGCGTTTGGTCAGTTGCTCCAAGAGATCGGGATTCAGCGAGATGCATTTTATCTCCGGCCAGTCGAGGTGGTACGCCGTCTGGCGTTTGCGGTAGGTAACGCCCGTTTCATCCATCTCGAAGCGGATTGCGCCGGAACCGAACAGCTCGCTATAGACGGGATACAGCGCCACGACCAGCAGGAACAGCATTAAAATGATGCGCAAAACCGGCAGAAGCGATTCATTGGGGTTTAGTTTTGCGCCGATGAGCAGCACCGCAAGAAACAACAGCGAGAAACTCTCCGCAAGGATGTATTTGATGAGCACGGTCTGGAGGCGAACGGCACGGATTTTCATATCGGGAAAAACAACCTTTCGTAAACTGGAATCATAAACAGCATGTGCTGGGGTCTCGCTCCGGAAGGAAACGGAGCGGAAGTGTTCCGCTCCGCAGGATGGCAGCGCCTTATCGGGATCTGGCGGAATTATTTACTTTCGCCCTTTTTCAGGTGTCCGTGTCCGTGGCAATAGATCTGGCGGTTGTCCAGCGCCCACTGCCGTTCAGAAAACGCGCCGACGGATACGCCGCTGAGCGCGTCAAACATCTCATACATCTTGCTGTCGAGCAGGTCGATTTCCGCGAGCACCTCCGCTTCCGGGAACATGGGCAGTTTCGGGCTGCCAAACTCCGCCTGTCCGTGGTGGGCGAGCAGCATATGCTCCACCAACATCGCCGTTTCATCCGGCACGCCAAGCAGGTCACAGGCGGCGGATACCTCCGATATGCCAATGGAGATGTGGCCCACGAGCTGTCCGCGCGCGGTGTAACCGCTCGCGATGCCGAGTTCACCGGTGTCGAGTTCCCTGAGCTTGCCGATGTCGTGCAGAATCGCTCCGGTATAGATCAAATCCCCGTCCAGCGCGGGATAGATGTCGATAATGGATTTTGCGAGTTTGGTCAGTGTCCACGTATGGTGCAGCCAGCCGCCGCGCGTTGCGTGGTGCAGTTTCACCGCCGCGGGATAGAACAGCAGTTTCTCCCGATTCTCCCGCATGATGTATTGCACGAGCCGACGCAAATCATCGTCGGAAAAATGCTCCGCGAGTGAGAAAAGCTCGTCGTAAAGCCACTCCGGATCAAAGGGGGAGCAGGGCAGGAGCTTTGCCATGTCCACATTGTCCTCCGGCGTTGAACGCCGGATTTTGTCGATCTTGAGCTGCTCGGTGTCCTTCCAGATGTTGATGGAGCCGCGCACCTTGACCACATCGTTTGCGTCAAACACGCCGTGAAGCTCCTTATTATAGTCCCAGAGCTTAGCGGCGCATTCGCCCTCGCTGTCCGCAACGATGAGGTCGAGATACTCCGTGCCCTTGATGTTGGTCTTTACGCTGGCGCTCTTGACGAGGCAAAACCCCTCAAACGTCTGCCCGCTGCTTTCGTTCAGTAACCGCATGCGGCTCATAGGATGTGTCCCCCTTGGTAAACTGGCGGCTGTCCCGCCTTTTGTAACAGTATAGCATACTCCGTTCTGCTGTGCGCAACCTTTCATTCCACTCCGCCGCGTTGCCTGATTCCCTCGTGTGTGGTAAAATGCGCGTGTGCAAAGGTGCGCAACGGTATTTTTTTTCGCGCCGGCACGGATTGGAACAAGGAAACTTCATGCCGAATAACACTCAACAGTATGATATCATCGTCATTGGCGCGGGGCACGCGGGCGTGGAGGCCGCGCTCGCTTCGGCAAGAATGGGGCAAAAGACCCTGCTATTAACACTGAATTTGGACTCGGTGGGGCTAATGCCCTGCAATCCGGCCATCGGCGGCACGGGCAAGGGTCATCTTGTGCGCGAGATTGACGCGTTGGGCGGCGAGATGGGACTGGCGGCGGACGACACGCTGATTCAGATGCGTATGCTCAATACGGGTAAGGGCCCCGCCGTTCATTCCCTGCGTGCGCAGATGGACAAGCGTCGCTATCATGAGCGCGTCAAGCGCGCGATGGAGGAGCAGCCGAACCTTACGATGGTGCAGGGTGAAGCGAGCCGTTTCTTAACCGAAGGCGGCCGCATCAGCGGCGTTGTTTCTGCGGAGGGGTTTGTCTATCCCTGCCGTGCGGCGGTAGTCTGCGCGGGGGTTTATCTGAAGAGCCGGATTTTAATCGGCGACTATTCGCGCGAGAGCGGCCCGGCGGGATTGCTGCGCTCGGAGACGCTCTCGGCGGCGCTTGCGGAGCTTGGCGTTCCGCTCCAGCGGTTCAAGACGGGCACTCCCGCGCGCGTCAATGGGCTTACGCTGGATTATGAAGAGATGGAACGACAGGATGGCGACGTGCCGACCCCCGCGTTTTCGTTTCTCAACGGACGGTTGGAGCGCGAGCAGACGCCGTGTTATTTAACCTATACCAACAGCGAAACACACCGGATTATCCACGAGAACCTCCATCGCTCCGCTATGTACAGCGGAAGGATCAGCGCGACGGGTACGCGCTATTGCCCCAGCATAGAGGATAAGATCGTCCGCTTTGCGGATAAGGACCGGCACCAGATCTTTATTGAGCCGGAGGGTCGCACCACGCACGAGATGTATGTGCAGGGGATGAGCACCAGCCTGCCGGGGGATGTGCAGCTTGCCATGCTGCGCTCCATGGCGGGGCTGCACCGCTGCGAAATTATGCGCCTGGGCTATGCGATCGAATATGACTGCATTGACCCGACCGCGCTGGACGCGACGCTCGGCGCGCATGAAATCCCCGGATTGTACCTTGCCGGACAGGTGAACGGCACGAGCGGATATGAGGAAGCCGCCGCGCAGGGGCTACTGGCGGGCATTAACGCCGCGCTCTATTGCCGCGGCGAGGAACCGCTGACGCTTGGGCGGGACGAGGCGTATCTGGGTGTATTGGTGGATGATCTTTCGGTTAAAGGCACGCCGGAGCCATACCGCATGATGACCTCCCGATGCGAATATCGCCTGCTGCTCCGGCAGGATAATGCGGACGACCGGTTGACGCATAAATCCCTGCGCACGGGCTTGATCTCCGGCGAGCGCTATGAGCGATTGATGCGGAAACGAGAGCGCATTGAGCAGGCACTGCATGCGCTGGATCGAACGGCACCGCCTTCGGAGGCACTGCGCCAACTGCTGATCGATCGCTCAGAGAGCGTCCCGCAGTCCGGCATCAAACTCTTTGACTTGCTCAAGCGAACCAATATCCGCTATACCGATCTGCTTTCAATCTTCGATTCGCTCTCCGCTTTGGACTGGGAGACGGAGGAGCGGGTGGAGACACTCGCGCGATACGATGGCTATATTCAAAAGCAACAGGAGCAGGTGAGCCGCAACCGCGCGCTGGAATGCACCCCTCTGCCACAGGAGATCGACTATCTGACGCTGGATGGCCTCCGGTTGGAGGCGCGGCAGAAGCTGAACAAGCACAAACCCGCGAATGTCGGCATGGCGGGGCGTATCTCCGGCGTGACCCCGGCGGATGTCAACGTTCTGCTCATCTATGCCAAACGCGGCTTTTCCGCTGAAAAGGCGGGGAAACGGGAGGAGGGCAAATGATTCAGGAGATTCTTTCACCGCTGCGTCCCGATCTTTCGGCGGAGCAGCTGGAGCGGTTTGAAACCTACTATGTTATGCTCGCGGACTGGAATGAGCGCGTGAATTTGACCGCCATCACCGACCCCGAAGGAGTTGCAAAAAAGCACTTTTTAGATTCCCTCGCCGCCGCGCCCTATCTCAAGCAGGGTGCGAGTGTGGTAGACGTCGGCACCGGCGCGGGCTTTCCGGGTTTGCCGCTGCTCATAATTCGGCCAGACCTGCAGCTGACGCTCATGGACAGCCTGCAAAAAAGGCTTGTGTTTCTGGAGGCAGTTTTAAAGGAGCTCGGCCTTTCCGCCAGCTGCGTACATGCGCGCGCCGAGGATGCCGGCCAGGATGTTCGCTATCGCGAGCGGTTTGACGCCGCGCTGACCCGCGCGGTCTCCGCTCTGCCGGTGCTTGCGGAGCTCACGCTCCCGCTCGTCAAGGTTGGCGGGGTAAGCATCGCCTATAAGGGCGACGCCGCCGAGGAACTGTTGCTGGCCAGGCATGCTCTGGAAGTTTTGCACGCTTCGGCGGAGCGGGTGAACGTCCCCTCGGATTACGGCGTGCGCGAACTCGTCATCATCGCAAAACATGCGGCAACGCCGAAGGCGTATCCGCGCAAGGCGGGCACACCGGCGAAGAAGCCGCTGTAGCAACCCTCCGCTTGAAAGGAAAGAGTTGGAAAAAAAGACGGCAACAAGAAAATCCGCTCCTCGAAAGAGCGCGCAAACGGCCTTAGCCTCCGTGGTGGCAGGCGTTGCGGGCATTCTGCTTGCGGTCTGGATCCTATACGGTACGGTGACGATCGACCCGTTCCGTTGGGGCGTGTTTGCCGAGGAGATCATCGTCGCGCTCTGCGCGCTGTTCGCGTTGCGGCTGCTCTGCGTCATCCGTCTGCCAAAGTGGCTTTCGCTTGTGTGCATCCTTTTGCTGCCCACCGCGATTGTCCTCTATGGCGCGACCGCCCTGCCGGGGGATTTTGCGTCCTGGATTCGCGTTGCATGCGTTGCCGCGGCGGCGGCGTTTGCGCTGCTTACCGCGCAGCAGCTGGATACAAAGCCTGACGGCGTGCTGCTTACGGCCTTATTGATTGGCGTTTGCCTGCCCGTTGTGCTCTCTGCGCATACGCGGTTGCTGGATGAGCTGGCGCGTGCGCTCCTGATGTCCGGTATGTTTATGTGTGCGCTTGCCGTCCGTCAAAAGTCTTCTTGGCTGGCGTTTTTGGCGTCCGCCGCTTTTGCGTTGGCCGGCGCGTCTTCGCTCTCCGCCGCGTTTGCGGGGCTGGGCGCAGGGGTTGGCGCGCTGTTACTCGCGCCAAAGAGAAAGCGAGGCGGCTGGGTATTTGCTGCGGTTCTGATGGCTTCGCTGCCTGTCGCCGTCCGGTTTGTGGCCGGAGCGCTTCTTCCGCAGGGGTCGCCGCTGTTTCTTGCCGGCGAAGCGCCCGCCGCGGAGTTTGCCCTTGTCATACAGACGCATCTGCTGCGCGCGTTGGCGGTTGGTCTGCTCGCCATGGCGGCGCGCTATTTTCTCAGCCGTGAAGATGCGGCGATTCCGCTGGTTCTGGCGCTGGCGGGCTGCGCCGTCTCTCGGCTTTTACCGTTTTCGCTCGCGCCTGAGATCTGGATGGATGCGTTTCCGCTCAGTATTCTGGCTGGCGTGGGCGTTGCCAAAGCGGCGCGGTGACGGCTCTTGCGGCATCTGTAACGCCGCGTCCGGACAAAGCGAAAGAAAAAAGCCCATAAAACGTTCGTTGCTTGTATCTGCCTGTTCAAGGGGATATACTGGCAAAGGGGCGGATGGATAGGATTGCGGTGGAACGGGATCCCCGCCGGAGGTTGAACACAGATCCATGAAACAGGAACCATTGTATCGGGATATCAGGACCAATCGCGGCTTGCCGCGGCTCGCGAATTTTTCGGAGCGGATCGCGCTGATTTTTGTGTTGCTCTTTGCGCTCATGCTTCTCTATACGAGCCTGACGAGCACGAACTATATCGATCCGGCGCACTACAGCGCGCAGCACATCATCGCCCGCACGGATTCTCTGGTGTTTAACCTGATTGTAACGGTCGGCGTCGTCGCGTTGCTTCGCATACTTCGCGTGGTGCGACTGCCGCGCTGGTTTATTATCAGCGCCAGCGCGGTTCTCTTGACAGCGCTGGCGTGCATCGGCATCGCCTGGTCGCTGATGATGCGCGCAACGCCGATCTCCGATCAGCAGGTGCTGTTCTCCAGTGCGCTGAACCTGGCCAAGGGCGACTACACCGCCTTGCAGAACACAGCGGGCTATGAATATTTCTACTTTGTGCGTTTTCCGTTTCAGTTTGGCTTTCTGAGCATTTTGGAGGGGATGGTTCGAATCTTTGGCGAGCGGGGGACGCTCGTCGTCGCGCCGATTCTGAACGTGCTCCTGCTTATCTCCGGCTATGTTGCCCTGCTCCTGACGACGCAACGGCTATTTGGCGACCGTCAGGTTACGTTTTTGACGCTGCTGCTGCTCTGCCTCTTTCCGCAGCCGGTGTTTGCCTGCGCCTGGCTCTACGGGTTGATTCCCGCGCTCGCGTTCACGCTTTGGAGCGTTTATTTTGCTGTTCGATTCATGCAGGCTTACAAGAATTGGGCTGCGATTGCCGCCGCCGTTTGCTCCGCGCTCGCGGTTTATTGCAAACCAAACGCGTGGATCGGCGCGGTTGCGCTCGGCATTATCCTTGTTCTGCATGCGCTTCATACGCGCGGCTGGAAGCCGATTGTCGCGGCGCTCCTGCTGCTCGCGCTTTGCGTGCCGCTGCCAAAGCTGACACAGGCAGCCTATGAGGAGCGAATCGGAGTCTCGTTTGGAAAAGGCTATCCCATGTCGGCCTGGATGGCGATGGGCATGCGCGAAAGCTGGATGGCCGCGGGATGGTATAACGAATATTCCAAGGAGATGTACAACACCTACGGAACAGATCTGGAAGCGATTGCTGCGCGGAACAAGAAGGACATCGAAAAGAGCAACAAGGCGTTTGCAAAGGATCCAAAGGCGGCGGGTGCATTCTATCAGGAGAAATTCGCCTCCCAGTGGAATGAGTCCACGTTTGAAAGCCTCTGGATCGCAATCGTATGCGAACCATATGGCGGAGAACGGTCGCAACTTGCCCAGAGCCTTTATGACGGGCGCTGGCCTGGCGAGCTGCTCGAAAAAGAGATGAACTATATGCTCCAGGTGCTCTATGCGGGGTTTGCCCTGGGTGTGATTGTTCTGCTACGGAAGCGGGAGAGCATGCAGCTGATCTTTCCAATCACGATCTTTGGCGGCATCCTGTTCCACTTGCTCTTTGAGGCCAACTCAAAATATACGCTGACCTATCTGCCGATGTTTCTGCCCATTGCGGCCTATGGCGTCTTGATGTTCGGGGTGAATGCCGGAAAACTCTTTACGAAGCAGGCGGAACAGGATGGAAAGGAATAAAACAATGAACCTCTTGCCGAATCCGCGGAGCCGCAGCGAACGAGCCGCGCAGACGCTTGGCGCGATCGCGATGGGCTGCGCGTTGCTCGTGGCGCTTGCGCTTGCGCTTACGAGCCTCTTTGCCGCGGCAAGGATCAGCCCGGATCCAGAGTGTTACCGCATTCTTCAAATCGATATCTTTGAAGAAAACGAACTGACAAACCTTCTTATTGTTCTTCTGGGCGTTGCGGCGATTGCCCTGATTGGTCGATTTCCGGTGACCCGGCGCTTCAACCTTGCGTTCGGATCGGCGGCGTTATTGCTGCTCGGTGTGTTTGGTGTCGTTTGGGTGATGTCCGTAAACGCGCGCGCAGAGTCCGACGGCGACGTACTGATCCGCATTGCAGGCCATATCGTCGCCGGGGATTATGCGCTCATATCGAAAAGCGGAGAATATCTGCATTATTATCTTGTTCAATATCCATATCAGTGCGGGCTGCTCGCGTGTCTGGAGATTCTGGTTCGATTCTTTGGCGAAACCGGCGCCTTGCTTGCCGCGCGGTTGATCAACGTTTTTCTGCTGATTTCTTCCTATGCCGCGCTGCTTTTGACAACGGAGCGTCTGTTTCATAATGAACATGTGACCTTCCTCTCCATTCTGCTTTTGTGCGCCGGTATTCAACCGCTGATTTCCTGCACGTTTGTGTATGGGCTAATCCCCGCTCTGGCGCTCAAAATCTGGGGCGTCTATTTTGTGGTTCGGTTTTTACAGGAGGGAGGATGGCAAACCATTCTTCCCGCAGCGCTGTTTTTTGCGCTTGCGGCGTTCGTGCGCTCCAATGTATGGATCGTGATCGTTGCGGTGACGATCGTATTGCTCCTAAACGCGCTGCGGAAAAAAGCGCTGCTTCCGATTCTTTTTGCCGCGCTGATTGTTGCCCTTTCACTTCCGCTGCCATACTTGTCGCAAAAAAGCTATGAAGCAAAACTCAACACCAGCTTTGGCAGCGGGTATCCCAAAAGCTACTGGGCGGCGATGAGTCTCCAAAATGGCTGGAAAGCCTCGGGTTGGCACGTTTTTGCATATCAGTCGATGATGAAAAAAACCTACGGGGAAGATGTTTCCGCAATCGATCGGCAGGCAAAAGCGGATCTGGCGCAGAGCATTCAAACGCTCATGCAGAATCCCGAGGAAGGGAAAACCTATTTGTTTGAGAAAATGGTTTCCCAATGGGATGAACCGACTTTTATGAGCGTGTGGATCACCAAGTCTGTTGAACCGTATGCCGCGCCCGGGCGACTGACCGATCTCGTATATAGTGAAGCATTTGATTCCTTCTATCGGTTTGCGGAAGGGGCGCTTGTAAAAATCCTGTATTTCGGCTTCCTGCTCTGCACGGCATCCCTGCTTCGAAGGAGAACGGAAGAGCAGATGCTATTGCCGTTGATCCTGCTGGGCGGCGTGCTGTTTCATATGATCTTTGAGGCAAAGTCGCAGTACGTTTTGGAATATCTGCCGTTCTTTGTACCGCTTGCGGCCTATGGCGCCTGGGCATCGGCTAATTGCGTTGGGCGCGTGATCAAACAACGAATGAGAAAAGGTGGAGGGCAGGGGGATAGATGAAAGGAAACAGCAGCGTAAGGCAACAAAAATCGACCGAACCCCTCTCGCTTAACGGGCGGAAGCGCGCGGCAAATGTTCTTGGTTCCTTTGCGTTGGCAGCGTTCGGCGTACTTTCGTTGCGCGGGATCTTCACGCGCTCCAAGGCGGAGCAGGCAACGGACGGAGGAACGGCGAACCCGTCGGAGGGCGGCGACGCCACGGCTTGATTCGGCGAATGTTATTTGATATACTGGTCGCGGTTCAACTGCTTGCCGACGGAAAAATTACCAGTCGATACAGGCAAAGCTAGGGATGAATGATACGCCCGCACGGGAGGATTCCGGCGGGCGCGTTTGGTTAAGGAGAGGATATGATTAAGAAATGGCTTGCGGATCTGTTTGACCGCTCCTTCTGGGCGGCGGCGTTTCCGCTTGTCATCCCGATTGCGCTGCAGAATCTTTTGATGACCTCGTTTCGCTTGGTTGATACGCTCATGGTCGGGCGGCTGGGGGATGTCTCCATCGCGGCCGTCGGCCTCGCGGGGTGGGCCTCGTTTCTCGTAGAGCTGCTCGCGTTTGGAATGTCCAGCGGGGCGGCGGTGTTTGTTGCGCAATATCACGGCGCGAACAATAAGGAGGACATCCTGCGCACCTATGGCATGATGCTCAGCTTTATGATCCCGCTTGGCCTGGTGTTTACCGTTGGGGTCGGGCTGTTTCCCGGGTTTGTCATGCGGCTGTTTACCGATGATGCCGCGCTGATCAGCGAGGGCGTGCGCTATCTCCAGTTTGCCTGCATCTCCTATCTTTCGCTGACCGTCAATCTTGCCATCTCCACCATGCTGCGCTGCACGGAGCAGGTGAAGATCCCGATGATTACGAGCGGCATTGCGGCGGGCCTAAACGCTATTTTAAATTATATCTTTATCTTCGGTGTGTTTGGTTTTCCGGCGATGGGCGTTGCGGGCGCAGGCTTAGCCACGGCAATCTCCTCGTTGATTAACCCGATTTTGATGCTGATGATCTCTATGGCGAAGAAGAACATCGTCATTGCGCCGCTCTCACAAATCTTCGCGTTGAAAGGGTTTTATAAAACCTTTTGGTCGCGCGCGCTGCCGGTGCTGCTCAACGAGTTTTTCTGGAGTCTTTCCGTTGTCGGCATCAACATGGTTCTTGGCCGCATGGGCACGGATAACTATGCCGCGCTGACCGTGGAGCGTACGATTGAGGGGCTCGCATTCGTCTTCTTCGTCGGCGTATGCAATGCCTGCAATATCCTCGTCGGAAAATCGATCGGTGCCGGCAATATTGAGCAGGGCAAAATGTATGCCAGAAGATTTTTGGGGTTGGCACCGCTCATGGGCGCCGCGCTCGGACTGATCATCGTTTCGTTGCGCTATCCGCTCATTGGGCTGTTCGATCTGTCCGAGACGGCAAAACACACGGCAAGAACCCTGCTCGTGATCTTTGCAATCGACGCGGCGGTGCGTTATATCCCCTATATCGAAGTGGTCGGCATCTTTCGCGCAGGAGGGGAAACGCGCTTCGGGCTCCTGACGGATGTAATCTCGCAGTATGTGTTCATCGTGCCGACCGTTGTGCTCTGCGGTTTGGTTTGGAAACTACCATTTATCACCACCTATATTCTCATGCTGGTTGCGGACGACGTTTCAAAGCTCGTCCTTACGATCCCATACTATCGAACCATGCGTTGGATCAAACCGATTCAGCAGGCGGGGGTGACGGATCGCGAAGAGATATTAATCGAAAGCGGCGGCGATCCGGTGCTATGATGGTCAATGATGTGCCAAATGTCGGAATGTATGATATAATCAGGCATCATCGGGCGGTATTGATCGCCCGATCGGTGTGTCTATCAAAGCATTTGGCATAATGGTATGGGTTCCGGGTTAAAAATGAAATAACAGGAATGACCGACAACGTGTGGACAGCCCGATCATGGTCAATTGATCGGAAACGACAGAATTGCTGCGGGCGGAGCTGCTCGCAACGGAGGACTCCGAGGCTATATGCGAAAAACATTTCTTGGGATAAAACCGATCAATGTATTGCCGCTCGGTTTTATTGTTGTCATTCTGGTCGGCGCGCTGCTGCTGATGCTGCCGATCTCCAACCGCGACGGGGCGGTTTTTCCTTTTTTGAGCGCGCTGTTTACCGCAACAAGCGCAACCTGCGTTACGGGGCTGATTGTTGCGGACACCGCAACGCAGTTTACTATGTTTGGTCAGTTGGTGGTAATCCTACTGATTCAGCTTGGCGGCCTCGGCATCATGACCATTTCCATGATCCTGTTTTCGCTGACAGGCAGAAAGGTTTCGCTGCATGACCGCCTGAGTATGGCGGAAGGATTGGGCGAAAGCCGTCTGCAGGGGGTTGTGCGCTTAGCGCGCGGCGCTTTGATCGTCACGGGATTGATTGAACTCGCGGGTGCGATATTGCTCTCCTTCCGGTTCATTCCGCAGTATGGCATCGGTAAGGGAATCTGGTTTTCAATTTTCCATAGCATCTCCGCGTTTTGCAACGCCGGATTTGATCTGATCGGCGGCTTTCGCTCCATGACGGTGTATAGCCACGATCCGTTTGTGCTGCTTGTCATCATGGGGTTGATCGTGTCGGGCGGCCTTGGCTTTGGCGTCATCATTAATTTAAGAAATGCGCGGGATATGCGACGGCTGCGCCTGCACACCAAGCTGGTGCTGACCGGTACGGTATTCTTAATTCTGCTGGGCACGCTTGCGTTTCTTTGGATCGAATATGAGAACCCGAAGACCATCGGAAACATGAACCTGCTTGATAAAATCGTCAACTCCATGTTCCAGTCGGTCACGCTGCGCACAGCCGGATTCAACTCCATCGATCAGTTGGCGCAGCACGACGCGAGCAAAGGCGTTGGCATTCTGCTCATGCTCGTTGGCGCCGGCCCTGCCGGAACAGCGGGAGGATTGAAGATTACAACCGTGTTTACGCTGTTGCTGGCTGCGCGCGCCTATATCCGCGGTTCGTTTGAAACGGAGGTCTTTGGCCGGACGATTTCCATTGAGCAGGTGCGCCGCGCGCTGACCGTTACCATGCTCGGCGTCATCTTTCTCTTTGGCATGACGACCATGCTCTCGTTTTCCGAGCAGGACATGCCGGCCGGGAGTCTGGGGCTCTTGAACCAGCTTTATGAGGCGACGAGCGCATTCTGCACCGTTGGCGTCTCCACCGGTGTATCGGCGGCAGGGTCCTCCGTCACCCGCGTGATCCTGATCCTGCTGATGTACGGCGGGCGGGTCGGCTTGATTACCGTTGCCGTTTCGCTGACGGAACGCACCGCAGAGGAAAAGGTTTTGCATTATCCGCAGGAAGATATTTTAATTGGATAAGAGGAATGATCCACAGGGATTCAGCGCATAATAAAATAGCTGCAAGGAGTAGCGAAAGCAATATGAGTAAAAGTTTTTTAATTATCGGACTCGGGCGTTTTGGCCAAAGCACAGCGCGTATGCTCACCACCCTCGGGCATGAGGTGCTCGCCGTGGATAAGCGCGCGGATCGCGTCAGCGCCGTGAAGGACAGCGTGTTGCACGCGGTGCAGGCGGACACGACGGACGAGCGTTCCATTGCGCAGCTCGGTATCCGTAACTTTGACTGTGTCGTCATCTGCATCGGGGACGATATTCGCGCTTCGGTGCTTGCGACGGTGCTCTGCCGCGAGATGGGGGCAAAGAAGATCGTTGCCAAAGCGCAGGATGACCTGCATCAAAAGCTGCTGATTAAGACCGGCGCGGATCGCGTGGTACAGCCGGAGCATGACGGCGGCATTCGCCTCGCGCGCTCGCTGGTGAGCGAGGGCGTGCTGGATTCCCTCGATCTTTCGGAGGAGTACAGCATCCACGAAATCGAGATTCCGAAAGAGTGGGTCGGCCACTCGCTTGCGCAGATAGACGTTCGCAACCGCTATGGCGTGTCCGTCATCGCGCTTCGCCGGGATGGCCACGTTACGGTCAACATCGCCCCGAACGATCCATTCCATCGGGACGACTCCATCTATCTGCTGGGCGACGACGAAAGCCTGGATAAGATCAAGTAAAAAAAGACACGGCCTCCGGCGGCGCATTGCGCCGCCGTTAGTCCATCGACAAAGTTCGCAGGACTTTGTCGATGGGTTTTGCTTTGGGTTAAAATGACGTGCTTTGCGCCGTTTTTTCAAAAATTCGGCGAATGAATCGCCGAATTTGATGGAACATGCGGGATTTTCAAAATCCCCCCAGCCCCCTGGCGGGGGGTTATCGGTACTCTGGCGGCGGCGCATTGCGCCGCCGTTTTTGTATCCGGCGTTTGCCGTTTGGCTCGCGGTCTGTTAAAATGCTCTTCAGGGATAGAGAACGAACGCGAAGGAGCACGCATATGGCAAACCCCCGAAAGACGATTGCAGAAAAACTCCACGCCAGAAAGATCAGGAAGCCGCCGGCGCTGATCTATTGCGCGCTGGGCTATCTCTGGCGAATCCTCTACTTTAAAAAACTCGGCGTAGAGGTTACGTTCAAGGAAGACCCGCGATCCTGCAAGGGCCCCTATATCATGGTGAGCAACCACGCGTCGCGCTTGGACTATATCTTCACGGGCGTGGTGCTGCTGCCGCATCGGTATAACTTTGTCGCGGGGTATAACGAGTTCTTTCGTTCGCACCTGGCGTTTATCTTCCGCCTTTTACAGGTGATTCCGAAAAAGAACTTTACGCCGGATCTCTATACCATCAAAGAGATTGCCCGCGTGCTTCGAAAGGGCGGCCGCGTGATGCTCTTCCCGGAGGGGATGAGCAGCATCGGCGGCGGAAATCAGCCCTGCGCCATCGGCAGCGGAAAACTGCTCAAGCACTTCGGCGTGCCGGTGTATTACAGCAAGATCTCCGGCGCTTATCTCACCAGCACCAAATACTGTCTCGATGAGCGTCCCGGTGCGGTACGCGTGGTCATAGACAAACTCTTTTCGCCGGAGCAGCTCGGGCGGATGAGCGCCGGGGAGATTCAGCTCGCGCTGGATCGCGCGATTCAAAACGACGACTACGAATGGAACCGGACGGCAGGGATTTCCTACCGCGCCAACGGCAGAATTGCGCATCAGATGCACACCCTGCTCTATCGCTGTCCGCGCTGCGGCGAGGAATTTCAGATGCAGGGCGCTGGGGATGTCATCCGCTGCAATGCCTGCGGAAACGGCGCCCGCGTCGGTGACGACTATCTCTTGACCCCGCTGGATGAAACCTGCGTTCTGCCCGATTCGCCGAAACGCTGGTTTGACGAGGAGCGAAAGCATGTTTATCACGAGATTCTCGATCCTGCGTTTGCGCTGACCGAGCGGGTGCGCCTCGGAGTTTTGCCGAAGTATGAATCGCTGAAACTCCTCGCCACAAGCGCGATTGTCGGGGAAGGCGAGCTGCGACTGGATCACACGGGTCTGCGCTATAACGGTACAAAGGAGGGGGAAGCGTTTTCGTTTCATCTTGAGCCAAAGCTCCTCCCGACCTATGGCATGTGCACGGATGTTTCACGAATCTATACGTTTGTCGGCGGAGAGTTCTACGAGTTTTTTCCGGAGACGGAGTGCGTCGCCAAATGGCTGTTCGCAACCGAGGAACTGCACCGCCTGCACGGCGGCGAATGGAAAAATTTTCCGTGGGCGGACACCTACGCCTGAGGCGATGGCGAGCGGAGGAATAACGACATGCAGAAAGCGGCGGCTACGGGTGCGGCGAGCACGACCCTCGACCTGCACGGAAAAACGCAATATCAGGCGCGCGTCGCGCTGGACGCGGCGCTGCGCAGAAGCCGCGGGCTTTACCGCATCCACGTTATCCACGGATTTCATAACGGAACGGCACTGCGGGAGATGATTCGGCAGGAGTACGCGGCTCACCCAACCGTGCTGCGCGTGGAACCAGTCTCCGAGAGTGCGACGGATCTTGTGCTGAGGGAGCTTTGATCTCGGCGGGGAAAACGAACCCGCCAACAAAAACTCGTTTTTTGACGGGGCAGCCACTCGCTGCCCCCTGCCCTTCGGTCTCCGAACGGCAAAGGGCTGGAGCAATCGCCCGATTCCGGGCGGTTCGCCGCGATGGCAAAGCCACCGCGGCCGGAAGCGATGGGTTAAGGGCTACAGCCCTTAACAATCCCGGGACTTTGTTGACAGACTGACGGGGCTTACGCCTCGTTTATTGCCTTCTACAGGGGTTTATTTCTGGTTTTGTTTATAGTGCTCGATCAGCGCCGCATAGCGATCCACAGTGATCTTTGCGATGTCATCCCAGGAGAGGTAGATGGTCTTTCTCGCGGCATCGCCAATTCGTTTGGTCATTTCACTGTCGCCCAGCGCCAGATCGATAATCTCGCAAAGGCTCTCGGTGGTGTCCTCACATAAAAAACCGTTCTCGCGATCCTGAATCGGCTCCGCCGTTGCGCAGCCGCGCACGACCACGCTCGGGGTCGCCATCGCCGCCGCCTCGCGTACCACCATGCCCGAGGTATCATAGAGCGAGGGGAAGACGAAGAGAGACGCGTTTTCATAAAGCCCGTAGAGGTCTTCTTCGTTGGTGATATGCCCGGTAAACCGCGTTCGGTCCTTGAGGCCCAGCTCCTCCGCTTTTTGCTTAATTGACTTTGCGTCCGGCCCCTGACCGGCAAGCACCAACGTAAAGGGCTTGCCACTTTTTGCGCAGCAGGCGCAGCTTTCGAGAATGCGCAAAATGTTCTTTTTCCAGTTCATCTGCCCGCAATAGAGCAGAATCGGCTCATCCGGCAAGGAATAATGCGCCTTTACCGCTGCGGCGCGGTCGGGGTCCGGGTCAATATCCGGCGTACCGTTTGGCATGACGACCACCTCGCCGACATAGCCGTAGTCATAGAGCGTCTTTTTGGAACTCTGGCTGACCGTCCAAACTTCATCACAGCGCTGGTAGAAGTTTACAATGGTTGCAACCGCGAGGTTTGCGAGCATCTCCGTTCGGGTCAACTGGTAAAAGTCGTCGTAATAGCGGGAGTGGAACATCCCGATGATCGGGATATTACGCCGCCGCGCGAGCCGCTGTGCTTCCAACCCCGCGATAAACGGGGAGTGCGCATGGACGATGTCGAGGTTGACCGAGCGCATGCGCGCGTCATAATGCGTGTCCAGCTGGGGGATGCCGGTGCTGTATTGCCGCTGCCGCGGGAGCTCCATGCTGATAAAATCGATGAGTTCAAAGGGATATCCGCCGCGAAACCCGGTGTCCGACATAGGCGCTATCACATAGCACTCCTCGCCGCGCCGGGACAGCGCGGTTGCATAGTTATAGACCACGCGGCCTACGCCGTCTACGATTGGCAGAAAGGAATCGCTAAACTGTCCAATTTTCATTGGGGGTTTCACACCTTTCGAATGAGTGATAGGCAAAAAAACTTGCTGCGCATTCATTTGATACAAATAGGGGCATCCGTATCGCGCCCGCGCAAATGGGTCTCGTACAAGCATCCCAACCCAGCTTCATTCTACCACAAGACCCGAAAACGTGTTATGATGAAGGCCTAGGTTTTACATCGCGGGATGTGAACTATTGTGGCGGTACGGCTGGAAGCGGCGGTACCACGCTAAGAAACAGATGGAGCCGGGACTTGGGCTGCATGAAGAAGTTAAAGCAAACATTTTCCCTTCTGGCGCTGATGGCTGCGCTGCTTGCGCTTTGTTCTGGCGCGACCGCAGAAGAGGCGCCGGCCTATGGGGACCTGACGGGAGACGGAGAAATCAGCGCGGCGGACGCGGCGGCAATGCTGCGCGGCATCGCATTTCAGCAGCTTTCGGAAGAGGCGCGCCCGGATCTGGATTTCACCAAAAACGGGACGATCGACGCGACGGACGCGCGCGCGGCGTTATTTTATGCCTGCGGCGGCATTGAGGATATGGTCGCGTTTGGCGAGCGGGTGTCCGGCGGGCTCTGCCCGGAGCGGCTGTTTGACCGCTTTTGCTATACGGGTGTCCGCGACGACGGCAGCGGAAACTACAGAAGCGAGAATGTCGCCGTGTCCATCACCCGCGGACGCTTTCAGACGAGCAACTATACGTTGGCGGATCTCTATCTTCAGGACATTTCCTATTTGACCACGGCGTTCAGCAACGGAACCTTCGGCGGCGGAACCAACACCGTGAAAAAAATGTTCGAGTCGGTGCCGGACGCCGTCCTTGCGCTTAACGGAGATTTTTACTCGCTGCATGTCTACGGGCCGGTGATTCGCAACGGCGTGGTATATGTGGATCGGGTCAACCGGACATGGGATATTGCGCTGTTGCTTACAAACGGCGAGCTCGTAACCTATGACGACCGCACACTGACAAAAGAAGCGTTGCTGCAGATGGAAGTGTATCAATCCTGGGTGTTCGGGCCGGCGCTGTTGGACGCCGAGGGGCACGCAAAGGAAAAATTCCGGAGCGCGGTGCAGCCCGTCAATCCTCGCTCCGTACTCGGTTATTACGAACCGGGCCACTATGCCTTTTTAGCGGTAGACGGGCGGGCGAAAAAGTCCAAGGGGCTGACGATGCAGGAGCTCTCTCAACTCTGTGAAGAACTGGGTTTTTCGCGAGCCTATAATCTCGATGGCGGGCAGTCCAGCGTACTGCTGGCGAAAAACGGGGTGATCAATCACCCGGTGCGGAACGGCCGCCCCATCAGCGATATCATCGCTGTGCGGGACCCGCAGCCAGGTTGACGCAACCATCGACAGGGCGGCATCCGCCCGAAAGACACGAATAGTAATATGGAAGATTTATTTCAAAACCACATTGAGGAAAACGCACCGCTCGCCGACCGTATGCGCCCGCGCACGCTGGATGAATTCATCGGGCAGCGGCATATTGTCGGCGAGGGAAAACTGCTGCGCCGCGCAATCTTGACCGACCGTCTGCAGTCGTCAATCTTCTTTGGCCCGCCGGGCACGGGGAAAACCACGCTAGCCGCCATCGTCGCCAATGCGACGGGCGGCGCGTTCGTCAAGCTCAACGCGGTGACGGCCGGGGTAAAGGAACTCCGCGCGATTGTGGAGGAGGCGGAGCAGCGGCTCAAACTCTATCGCCAGCCAACCTATCTGCTGCTCGACGAGTGCCATCGCTGGAGTAAGACGCAGTCGGATTCGCTCCTGCCCGCGCTGGAAAAGGGCACCATCCGTTTCATCGGCTCCACCACGGAGAACCCGATGATCGCGATGACGAGCGCGATTGTCTCCCGCTGCCGCGTATTCCAGTTTTACCCGCTGACCAATGCGGACGTGGAGCAGGCGGTCTTGCACGCGCTGGAGGATGGCGAACGCGGTTTTGGCAAGCTCCGGGTTCGGCTGGAGGACGAGGCGCTGCACACCATATCGGCTATCGCCAACGGAGACTGCCGGAACGCCCTCAACGCGCTGGAACTCGCGGTGCTGACCACCCCGCCGGATGAAGCGGACGAAATCCGTATCACGCGGGAGATCGCCGCCGAATCCAGCCAGAAAAAGGTGATCAAGTGCGACGAGCAGTTCTTCTACGACATGCTCTCCGCGTTTTGCAAAAGCCTGCGCGGTGGGGATTCGGATGCGGCCATCGCGTGGTTTACGCGGCTTTTATACGCGGGGGTTGATCCGCGGATCATTGCGCGGCGGCTCATCGCGCACGCGAGCGAGGACATCGGCCTCGCCAATCCGCAGGCGATGGTGCAGGCGGTTACGGCGGCTGACGCGCTGGAACATATCGGCCTGCCGGAAGCGCGGCTTTCTCTGACGCAGGCGATCATCTTTCTTTGCGAATCGCCAAAGTCCAACAGCGTTGTCGTCGCCCTTTCGGCGGCGGCGGCGGACGCGGAGCAGAGCTTTGACGAGCCGGTGCCGATCTATCTTCGGGACACCTCTTTTGCCGGCGCGGGCAAGCTCGGCCACGGCAAAGGCTATCTTTATCCGCATGACTTCCCCGGACATTGGGTCAAGCAGGACTATATGCCGCCTTCGCTCAAGGGGAAGCGCTATTACCTGCCCTCCGATCAGGGGCAGGAGGCGAAGATCCGCGAGAATCACGAAAAGAGGGATCTTCTGCGCGGCGGCGGAGCGCCGCCGAAAGAACCGGACAAAACAGAACCATAACGCCAGGAGCGCGAAGAGGAGAATACAATGACCCTTATGATTCCTTCTGCCAACATCACATTCGCGGGCCTGTTTACCGCGATCTTCTCCGGCACCTTCGGCCTGATGGGCTTGATTTTCCTCGCCGTGGGCCTTGGCGTTTCCGCCGGACAAAACAGAAAGCGCAGCCTCTGCACCGCCAACGCCGAAGGTGTGGTCAACGCCATGCAGAGCCAGTTTGGCTCCACGGGACTCCGCGCGGTCTACGGTTTCTCCATCGACGGCAAGCCGTATCAATATGTCTCCAACTACGCGGGCGCCAGCAATCTGCTCGTGGGGCAGACCGTTCGGGTTTACTATGACCCGCAGAACATCGGGCGAGTCTATATTGAGGAAGACGCGCGGCAGATGCAAACCTTCACCCGCGTGTTTACGATCCTCGGCGCGGTGTTTCTATCCATCGCGCTGATTGTCGCGGTGGTGCTGCTTGGCGTTTTGAGATAGCGGCGCATCCGTAAAAAACAGGGCGGAGAGCCGGAGGAAACGGCAAAGCAGCCCGCGTGGTGCGAATGCGGTTATATTTCGGACATTTTGTGAATAATCGTGGGGTATCATTGGCAGAGCATCGGCCTTATGGTACACTGGACGTTGCGAAAATGCACATCCGCAGGCTCGCGAAAGGAGCATTGGACACATGGCGAAACGAAGAAGGAGATCATCCGGCGCGCGCAAGCTGCTCGTTGTTGTGCTGCTTGCCGTCAGCGCCGTTGCGCTCATTCTTTATATAACAAAAGGCGGCCGAAAGGAGGACACGGCAAATCTCGGGCAGGTTGAGATCAATGAGGTCATGACCAGCAACAAGGGTGCCGTGCCGGACGAGACGGGCGCGTTTCCCGACTGGATCGAGGTTTATAACAACACTGATTCCGACTTGGACATCTCCGGCTACGGCCTGACCGACAAGCTGATTTCCGCCGCGAAATGGACCTTCCCGGAAGGGTCTGTTATGCCCGCGCGCGGCTATCTTGTTGTGTTCTGCAGCGGGGATCCCTCACGCGGAAAGATGCATACCCCCTTTAAACTCTCCGCTTCGGACGATGTCATTCTCTCCAATGCTTCCGGCAAGATGGTGGACAGCATTACCCTCAAGCCTGTGACGAGCGGCTATTCGCTTGGGCGCAGCGCGGAGGACACAACCGCATGGAAAGAGATGAAACCAAGCCCCGGCTATCCAAATTCGGAGGAAGGAGCGGCGCAGTATCTGGCGACCCTCTCCGCCTCGGCGGATGAATCCAACGGCGTCTATCTCAACGAGTTTATGCCCAGCAACGCTTCCACCCTCATCGGACCGGACGGCGCCTATTGCGACTGGATCGAGCTATACAACACCACGGGAGCGGATATCGACCTCTCCGGCTTTGGCATTTCGGACTCTGCGACGCAGCCGCTCAAATATACGCTGCCCAAGGGGACGACCATACCTGCAAACGGCGTGCTGCTCATCTACTGCACCGGACGCGAAACGCCGGATGGAGCGGACAAGATTGAAGCGCCGTTTAGCCTCGCCGCCTATGCGGAGAGCGTGGTGTTCTCCACGCCGACCGGGCGTATCCTCGACCAATATGACTACACCCGCGCAAGCACGGATATCAGCTTTGCCCGCAATCCCGACGGCACGGGCGAATGGGCGCCAAGCTCCCAGCCGACACCGGGATACACCAACAATAACGCAGGCTTGCAGGCATTCATGCAAACGCTCTCCTATGGCAAGGGTAACATTGTTATCTCGGAGGCGCTCAACGCGAACGTTTCCACGCTCAAGCAGCCGGATGGGGAGTATTACGACTGGATTGAAATCCACAACACCACCGGTTCTCCGATTCCTCTGGCGGGCTATGCGCTGAGCAACAACGCAAAGAACCCTGCAAAATGGGTGTTTCCCGATATAACGCTCGACGCGGGCGAATATTTAACCGTTCTCGCGTCTGGCAAGAATGTTGCCGACGCGCAAAAAAAAAATAATCTAGAGACGAATTTCGGGCTCTCTTCGGACGGCGATGTCGTCTTTCTGTTCCAGCCGGACGGCACCATTCTGGATAAGTTGCTGGTGCCAAAGGGACATGCGGACGTCAGTTACGGCAGGACGGACGCCAACCTCTTTTTTTATGAAAAACCCACGCCAAACGCGGCCAACGGTACAGGCATGATTGGATATGCCGAAAAGCCGAAGATCCTCACCGCCGGCGGAGCGTTTGAGAGCCCGCAAACCGTCACCATAGAGGTGCCGGAAGGCTGCGCGGTCACCTATACGACCGACGGAACAGATCCGACCGAGAGCTCTGCGCAATACAGCGGGCCGATTACGGTGGGCAGCACCACCCCGCTGCGCGCCCGCGCTTTCAGGAGCGGATACAGCGGCAGCGACATTGCGAGCCAGACCTATATCATCTATACCGGCGAGAGTACGGTGCAGAATCACCACTACTCGCTGCCCGTCGTCAGCATCGTGACCGACCCGCAGAACTTCTGGGACCCAAGCACAGGCATCTATGTGGTCGGCAATGATTTTGCAACGGTATCAGGACAGATGCCGACCGATTTTCGCATCAATAACGGCATGCAGGACCCTAACTGGAATCTGGCGAACTTCAACGCGCAGCCGAAATCCCATCCCGACCCGTTGGGACGCGAATGGGAGAGAAATGTGCACTTTGACTATATCGGCGCGAACGGCGTCTCCCTCTATAGCGGGGATGGCGTGGTGCAGATTCAGGGCCAGTTCTCGCGCAACAAGCAGCAGAAGGGCCTGGCGTTGATCGCCAAGGGCGCCTATGGCGACTCGTCCTTTCACTATCCGTTCTTCGAGAATCGGACCGCGACGAGCTATAAATCGCTCATTCTCCGCGCAAGCGCACAGGACGCGACCAACAGCCGCATCCGCGACAATCTTGTCACCACGCTCTTTGAAGAAGGCGACACCGGCCTGCCGGAGGACCGCAACGTCGTGGTACAGGCGCATCAACAGGTGGTTGTCCTGATCAACGGAAAATACTGGGGCGTTTATGATTTTATGGAACGAATCAAGGAGGATTTTATCGCCTCCCGGTTCCATCTGAGCAATCCCGACTCTGTTGATATCCTGTATGGAAATGGCAACCAGTTCTGTGTGCTCGCCGGCAACGGCTGGGAGGATTACACGGCGATGGTGGAATGGGCCGGAAGCCACGACCTGAGTAATCAGTCCAATTACGACTATATCGGCACTCTGATGGATGTAGAAAATTTCGCCACCTATACGGCGGCGGAGATCATCGTCGGCAATACGGATTCGGGCAACCTCAAGTACTGGCGTAGCGCGGAATATGACAACAAGTGGCGCTGGATTCTCTATGACTTCTGTTGGGCGATGAACCGGGATGATAAAAACACGGACGCGTACACCAGCGGATTCCGCAGAGACTTCTTCTCCCGATATTTTGACGCTGCGGGACACGGATCGAGCAAGGCAACGTCAACGGTTCTGATCAGGGCGCTGCTTGCAAACTCCAACTTCAAGCAGATGTTTCTCCAGAAGGTTGCGATTATGATGAACGATATCTATTCGCCGGAGAAGATCAACGCAATGGTGGATCGCCTGCAGAACAACATCGCCTCGGAGATGAAGTATGACGTCGACCTCTGGGACGATATCACCTATTCCTCCTGGGAGCAGCATTGCGATAATATCCGCGCGTATGCGAACAATTATCAAAACTATGCGCTGAAATATGTTCAGAACTATTTCAGCCTCAGCGATTCCGAGATGATGAGCATCTTCGGAAAAACGACAACACTGGAAGATACGACAAATGGCGGCTAAGCGTGAACTCGCCGGAAAGCAATACCGGCACGAACTGAAGTACATCATCTCCGAGGGGGAGCACAAACTCTTGAGCACACGCATCAAGGCGTGTCTCAAGCAGGACTATCATGCCGCTCTCAACGGCGGCGAGTATTTGATCCGCAGCCTCTATTTTGACGATCCGTTTGATTCCGCTCTCTGGGAAAAAGCGAGCGGCATCGGCTCGCGCGATAAGTTCCGCATTCGCATCTATAATCATTCCGATGATGCGATCAAACTGGAGCGCAAGCATAAGGAAGGGCAGTATATCAAAAAGGACAGCGTGTCCATCAGCCGCGAGGACTGCGACGCGATTATCCGCGGCAACTGCGAGTGCCTCAAGAGCAATGAAAGCCCCTTTGCGATGCAGTTTTACGGCATGTTCAAGGCAAATCATCTGCGGCCAAAGGTGCTGGTGGACTATATGCGCGAGCCATATGTGTTTCCCGCGGAGGATGTTCGTATCACGTTTGACAAAAACGTGCGAACCGCCATGCGCTGCACAGAGTTGTTTAACCCGAACGCGATCACCTATCCGGTTTGGGATTTAAGCGGCTGCATGATCCTGGAGGTCAAGTTCAACGAGAGCCTGCCGCAATATGTGCAGGAGCTCTTAACCCTCGGCGCGGCGCAGCGCACCGCCGCGAGCAAATATGTGTTTTGCCGGCAGTTTGAGTTTTAGTCCGGCGGGCATGCAACCGGTGTCCTTTCGCGTTTAACGCGTGAGAAAAAATATGAGCATCGCAATGAGGATGGTTAAGGAGGAAACGTATGAGTCCAATTCTTCGCGCGGCGAATGATCCGCTCGCAACAGCGTTTAACATCAAGGAGCTTTTTTCGAGCACGCTCAACCCGCTGCAGGTAATCCTGACGCTGGTGATCGCGCTCGGCATCGGCGGGTTTCTGTATTTTATCTACAAGAAGACGTTTGCGGGGGTTGTGTATTCGCGCTCGTTCAACCTGAGCCTGATCATGCTCACCATGGTGTCGTCGATGGTTATCATGCTCATCAGCTCCAACCTCACGCTCTCGCTGGGCATGGTCGGCGCGCTGTCCATCGTCCGCTTCAGAACGGCGATCAAGGATCCCATCGACACGGTTTACATGTTCTGGGCGGTGGGCGAAGGTCTGGCGCTTGGCGCGGGATTTGTGGATGTCGGCCTCATCGGCGCGCTGGTCATCGGCGTGATTATGGTGGTTATCACCTCCGCCAAGGGCAACAGTACGATGCCTTATCTACTCATTCTGCACTTTGACGACCGCGCGAGCCAGCAGATCAAGGGCCTGATTCGCCAGCTGCCCAAAGCGCATATCAAGAGCAAGACCGTCCAGCATGACGGCATCGAGCTCACCATTGAACTGCGCATTCGCGAGAGCGACACGGACTTTGTGGATAAGTTCCTGCGCGTGCCGGGCGTATTCGACGCGACCCTCGTGGCGCATCAGGGAGATTTGCTCTCGTAATCTAGCTGAATCATAAACTGAAACAGGGTAGCCGGAAGGACGCAGATTCGCGTCTTTCCGGCTGTTTTTGCGCGCGCGGGAACGCGCAAGAGCGAGGGAAACACCGCAATGAAAAATCCCGGTTAGAAGAATTTGACCGATCTCGCATGAATGTGCCGAATCTGCGTAAAAAAACGAGTAAATTTAAGGGAAATCATGCTATAACGTCAGTTCTTATCTATAATATATATACAGTATCTGAAAGTTATGGTATAATATACAGTGATACAAAGCCCGAATACTGAGGAAGTTTGAGAAGCGTTTTCATGCGCGTAACCGGCCTGAGGCTCGTGAATTTCAGAAACTATCCGTCGCTCACCCTGCGCCCTGACGGGGGCCTCTGTGTGTTGACGGGTGAAAACGCCGCGGGCAAGACCAACGTGCTGGAGTCGCTGTTTTTATGCTCGCTCGGCCGCAGCCACCGCACCGTGCGGGATGGCGAAATGGTGCGCGCGGGCGAGCTCTACGGCAGCGTCGCGGTGGATGTTGACACACGCGGGGGGCCGAGGCGCATCGAGTGCAAACTCTTCCCCGGTGAACGGAAGAAGATCACGATCGACGGCGCGCCGATCTCCCGCTCCGGCGAGCTGCTGGGTTGCCTCAACGTGGTTATGTTCGCGCCGGAGGATTTGGAGCTTGTCAAGGCCGGCCCCGGCGAGCGCAGGCGCTTTCTTGACATGGCGATCTCACAGCTCAGACCCAGCTATTATTATACGCTCCAGCAATACAACAACGCGCTCAAACAGCGCAACGCCCTGCTCAAGGATCCGGACGGGTTGGACTACGACGCACTGGAGAGCTGGGACGAACAGCTCGCCGTGCTTGGCGCCTCGATCATCCTGAACCGCACGGAGCTGGTGGATCGTCTCTCCGTAATCGCGGGGGAACAGCACGAGACGCTTTCCGACGGGGCGGAGACGCTGCTGGTCGAATATGAACCCAACGTCGTCCCGAACAGCGCGAGCGATCTGGCCAAGACGCTCCGCCTTGCGCTCTCGGACACTGCGGAGCGGGATGTCTACCGTGGCAGCACCTCCGTCGGCCCGCACCGGGACGATCTGGCCCTCCGCGTGAGCGGAAAGGACGTGCGCGTCTACGGCTCCCAGGGCCAGCAGCGCACGACGGTGCTGAGCCTCAAGCTTGCGCAGCTGGAGATTCTCCGCGCGGAGAAGGACGATTCGCCCGTTCTGCTGTTGGACGACGTCTTCTCCGAACTGGATCGCAACCGGCAGCGGATGCTGCTCATCGCCGCGCAGGACTGCCAGACGTTTCTCACCTGCACGCATCTTGAGGAGGTTGCAGCGGCTGGGGTTGAGCAGATGCAGGTCTACCAGGTGGCGGATCGCCATGTGGTGGAGCTCTAGAAGAGGGAGAGGGAGAAGATGCAGCTGCATATCGGCGCGGACGTCAGCGTCCCGATGGATAAGATTTTATTTGTGCTCAACGACAAGGGCATGACGCAGCCGACCAAGCTGTTTCTGGAGAAGGCCAGGCGCGAGCGTCGGTTCACCGCCTGCGCGGGCAAGGCGAAATCCTATGTGGTGCTCAAGGAGCGCGGACGCGAGCGGGTGTTCGCCTCGCATATCGCCTCCAGCACGCTGGAGAAGCGCTGGAAGAGCGAGATTGGCCGGGAATATCTCAACGAGATTGCAGTGCTGACCATCTCGGCGGCGGAGCAGGAATAAAGACGGCGCACGGCGCTTTGCGTGAGCGGCGGTTTTTGATAGACAGAGAGGAAACACAACATGGAACAATCCAACAAGCAAACCTATGACGCTTCACAGATTCAGGTACTCGAAGGGCTGGAGGCTGTGCGCCGCCGTCCGGGCATGTATATTGGCTCCACGGATACGCGCGGGCTGCATCACCTCGTCTCCGAGGTGGTGGATAACTCCATCGATGAAGCGCTCGCGGGGTTCTGCACGCATATCGAAATTTTTATCCGCCCGGATAACTCCGTAACGGTCATCGACAACGGTCGCGGCATTCCGGTCGGCCTGCACGAGAAAACGGGCAAAAACGCGCTTACCGTGGCGCTGACGATGCTCCACGCGGGCGGCAAGTTCGGCGGAGGGGGATACAAGGTCTCCGGCGGTCTCCACGGCGTCGGCGTGAGCTGCGTCAACGCGCTCTCCGAAACCCTGCGCGCGGAGATCCATCGCGACGGGCACGTCTATGTGCAGGAGTTCATCCGCGGCGAACCAATCAACGAGGTTCATATCGAGCGGGATATCGACGAGAACGACACCGGCACGATCATCTCGTTCTTGCCGGATCATACGATCTTTGACGAGGTCGTCTTCAGCTTTGATACGATGAGCAGCCGATTCCGCGAGATGGCGTTCCTAAACGCGGGTGTGCGGATCACCATCACCGACGAACGGGATACGCCCGCGCATGTGAAGTCGTTTTGCTATGAGGGAGGTATTGTCTCGTTTGTGCAGTATCTCAATAAAAACAAAGAGGTGCTGCATCCCGACCCTATCTATTTCTCCGCCAAGCGGCTTGAGGACGGGGTGGAGACGGGCTCGGTCGAGATCGCGATGCAGTACAACGACGGCTACAACGAGAATATCTTCACCTTTGCTAACAACATCAACACCATCGAGGGCGGATCGCACCTTGTGGGGTTCAAGGCGGCGCTGACGCGCGTGATCAACGACTACGCCAAGAAATATAAGATCCTCAAGGAAAGCGACGCCTCGCTCTCCGGCGAGGACATTCGCGAGGGACTGACCGCCATCGTCTCCGTGAAGCTCATGGAACCGCAGTTTGAGGGACAGACCAAGACCAAGCTCGGTAACGCGGACATCCGCCCGCTGGTGGATGGCGCGGTTGCGGAGGGGCTGACCCGCTTTCTGGAGGAGAATCCCGCCTGCTCGAAGATGATTATCGAAAAGTGCATCACCGCCTCCCGCGCGCGCGACGCGGCGCGAAAGGCGCGCGAACTGACGCGCAGAAAGAGCGCGCTGGACTCCACCTCGCTCCCCGGCAAGCTGGCCGACTGTCAGGAGAAGGATGCGAGCAAATGCGAAATCTTTATCGTCGAGGGCGACTCCGCCGGCGGCAGCGCGAAGATGGGGCGTAACCGTGCATTTCAGGCGATTCTGCCGCTGCGCGGCAAGATTCTGAACGTTGAGAAAACCCGGCTGGATAAAGTGCTCGCCAACGCCGAGATCCGCGCGATGATCACAGCCTTCGGCGCAGGCCTGGACGCGGATTTTGACGAGACAAAGCTTCGCTATCACAAGATCATCTGTATGACGGATGCGGATGTGGACGGAAGCCACATTCGAATTCTGATGCTGACGTTCTTCTATCGCCATATGCGTCCGCTGATAGACAACGGCTACGTCTATATCGCGCAGCCGCCGCTTTATCAGATCAAGCGTGGAAACTATCTCAAGTATGTCTATTCCGACGAGGAGCTGGAGTCCACACTCAACGAGATCGGCCGTGAACCGAAGCCGACCATCCAGCGCTATAAAGGCCTTGGCGAGATGAACCCGGAGCAGCTCTGGGAGACGACGATGGATCCCGAACAGCGCATCATGCTCAAGGTCACCGTGGAGGACGCCATTGAGGCGGACGAGCTTTTCACCCTGCTCATGGGAGACAAGGTTGAGCCGCGCAGAGAGTTCATTGAGCAGAACAGCAAGCTCGTTGTCGATCTGGACGTGTAAGAGCCTGTAAGGATTGAGAGAAGCATTATGGAAGAAAAAGACATAACATTGACCCCGACCCCGACAATGACCACAAACCGCATCCTGCCGATCAAGCTGGAGAGCGAGATGAAGAAGAGCTTCATCTCCTACGCGATGGCGGTCATCATCAACCGCGCCCTGCCGGATGTGCGGGACGGCTTAAAGCCCGTCCACCGGCGCATTCTCTACTCGATGGACGAGTTGGGACTGCAGCCGGATAAACCCTTCCGCAAGAGCGCGCGTATCGTCGGCGACTGCTTGGGCAAATATCACCCGCATGGCGATTCCTCGGTCTATGACGCGATGGTTCGCCTTGCGCAGGATTTCTCGACGCGCTATATGCTTGTAGAAGGCCACGGCAACTTCGGCAGTGTGGACGGAGACAGCGCGGCGGCGATGCGCTATACCGAAGCGCGGCTGTCGAAGATGGCGAGCGAGATGATGGCGGATATCGACAAGGACACCGTCGACTTCATGCCAAACTTTGACGAAACGCTCATGCAGCCGACCGTGCTGCCGAGCCGATATCCCAATATTCTCGTCAACGGTTCCGGCGGTATCGCCGTCGGCATGGCGACAAATATCCCTCCGCATAACCTCGGCGAGACGATCGACGCGCTCTGCGCCCTGATCGATGACCCGGAACTTGACAGCGACTCGCTTATGCAATATCTGCCCGGCCCGGATTTTCCGACCGGCGGCATTATCATGGGCATGAGTGGGATCGCGAGCGCCTACCGCACCGGCCGGGGCCGCATCGTCGTCCGCGCCCGCGCGGAGATCGAGGCCTACGGCGCTGGCAGGAGCCGCATCATCATCACCGAGATCCCCTATCAGGTGAACAAGGCGCGGCTTGTGGAGCGCATTGCGGAGCTTGTGCACGAAAAGCGCATTGAGGGCATCTCCGACCTGCGTGATGAAACCGACCGCACGGGCATGCGTATCGTGATCGAACTGAAAAAGGACGTCAACGGCAGCGTCATTCTCAACCAGCTCTATAAACACACCGATTTGCAATCCACCTTCGGCGTGATCATGCTCATGCTGGTGGATGGCGAACCGAAGATACTGCCGTTGCGCGATGTGCTCTATTATTATCTCGAGCATCAGAAAAACGTTGTCACCCGCCGCACGACCTATGACCTCAACCGCGCGAAGGAGCGCCTCCATATTTTGGAAGGCCTCATCATCGCGCTGGACAACATCGACGAGATTGTAGACCTCATCAAGAAGAGCGCAAGTCCAAACGAGGCGCGGCAGAAGCTCATAGAGCGCTTCAGCCTCTCCGAGCGGCAGGCGCAGGCGATTCTGGACATGCGTCTCCAGCGTTTGACCGGTTTGGAACGCGATAAGATTTTGGAAGAGGATCGCATGCTGCGCGAGCGCGTGAACGATCTGCAGAGCATTCTCGATGACGAGGGTAAGCTGCTCTCCATCATCAAGGAAGAAGCGTTGGTGATCAAAGAAAAGCACGGCGATAAGCGCCGCACCGAGATCACCCAGATGATCGACGACATCGACCTCGACGACGTGATTCAGGAAGAGGACATGGCCGTCACCATGACGCACTTTGGCTATATCAAGCGTCTTACGCCGGATACCTACCGTGCGCAGAACCGCGGCGGGCGCGGCGTCATCGGCCAAGGTACGCATGAGGAGGACTTTGTCGAACGGCTGTTTGTCACCAGCACGCACAACCACATCCTCTTCTTTACGAACCTCGGGCGCGCGTTTAAGAAGAAGTGCTATGCCATCCCCGAGGCGGGCAGAAACGCGAAGGGGATGCCGATTGTCAACCTGCTCCAGCTGGGCGAAGGGGAAAAGGTCACCGCCATGTTCCCCGTTCAGGGCGAGGGCACAGAAGGGTATCTCGTGATGGCGACCCGCGACGGCGTGATCAAAAAAACGCCGGTGAGCGAGCTGCAGAACATCCGTAAGGGTGGCCTGATCGTGCAGAGCCTGCGCGAAGGGGATGCGCTTATCGCCGTGGAATATTCCGTCGGCGACGATGAGTTCATCATTGCGAGCAAAAAGGGAAAATGCGTCCGCTTTGCGGAAGAGGATGTCCGCCCCATGGGCAGAACCGCGATGGGCGTCCGCAGCATCAACCTTTCGGAGGACGACGCCGTGGTCGATATGGTTAAGGTGGTCAAGGGCGGAAACGTGCTGACCGTCACCGAGCTTGGAATGGGCAAGCGCACGCCGGAGGATCAATATCCGCTGCATCACCGCGGCGGAAAGGGCGTTCTGGCGACGCAGTTGACCGAGAAGACGGGCGATCTGGCCTGCCTCAAGATGACGGCAGAGGGCGAGGACGTTATGCTGATTCGCGACGACGGCACCATTATCCGCCTGCCGCTGGATCAGGTGAACATCATCTCGCGCAACACCCAAGGCGTGCGCCTCATGCGCGTGGACGAGGGCACCCGCGTGGTATCCGTAGAGATCGTTCCGCATTCGGATGAGGAAGCCTCAATGGAGACAGCGGAACAAGCCGCGTCCGAACACGCCGAAGAGTAACGAAAGCAACAATCAACACAAAGGGGGCGCTATGGCGCCCCCACAGAGCATCAACAAACCCAGTAGGGGGTTTGGGGGATATCGAAAATCCCCCATGTTCCTTCAAATTTGGCGATTCATTCGCCGAATTTGTGAAAAAATGGCGCGATTCGCGTCATTTTAACCCAAAGTAAAACCCATCGGCAG
>JAYFQU010000017.1:0-115775 GCA_034926785.1 Christensenella sp. | reverse complement strand
CAAGAGATTTTCCAATATATTGAACTCTACTACAACACAAAGCGAATTCATTCCGCTCTTGGCTGGTTAAGTCCTACGCAATTTGAAGCTCAGAATACATAAAAACCTTATCTTTGTGTCCACTTTTTCTTGACCGTTCCACAGTTTTCAGCCTGCCACTGGCTAGCGTTAGGGGCGCAGCGCAAGGATCGTGATGGTTTCACAAGGAATCGACCATTGCCAGCAGGCATTTTGATAATGTTTCGTCGTCAAAATGGCTGATGATGTTTGGCTCTATGTTTTGGATGGCATGTGCGTTCAGTATCGTATGCATAATCGCCGCCATGGAACGGAGAGCTTTTTCGTCTTGCGAACCGCTCGATTCGCGTAAAAAACGATATAACATTTCCGTATAATGCTGCGCCCATTCCGAAATTTCTTCATAACCGCTCTGCGCGGATAGAATATGGCTGGTAAGGAGAAGCTTCCGGGTTATTTCATGCTCTGAGAAGCGATTGGAGCGATGGATCAGGTACTGGATCATCTCCGGCTTATCGGCTTGCGCAGGTGCGTTTTTAACGCTCTGTTGAATAAAATCAGACGCGAAATCGTCCCACAGCTCCATCAAAAGCTGCCATTTGCTTTTCCAATGACGGTAGAATGTACCAACAGCATATCCCGCGAAATCGGTTATATCCTTTATGGCTGTTTCCTCATAACCTTTGGTTAGGAACAAGTGCATACCCGCGCTCTTGAGTTCTTTTCGGGTCATTTCGGTTTTTTCTTTTTGTTTTATAGCCATTCATTGTCTCCTCATATCTGTAATTCTCATGATATGCAAACAGAACATTGACAACGGATTCAGCAAATCCTATACTTAAAAGTGAATATGATTCACTATATGAATCCTAATCACTTTATTATATTTGGGAGGAATCTATTGTGTCAAGCAATTATCCGGTGCTGTTCTCCCCTGAAAAGATTGGCTCGGTGGAACTAAAAAACCGCGTTGTCATGGCGGCGATGGGCATGAATCAAAGCGACGCGGGCTTTGTCAACGATGCCGTGATCAATCACTATGAAGCGCGCGCCAAAGGGGGCGTGGGGCTGATCATGGTGGAGGTTACCTGCGTAGATACCCCGCTGGGCCGAAATACCGCCAATATGCTGGTAATCGACGATGATAAATACATTCCCGGCATGAAGAAACTGGCGGATGCAATTCACAAGCACGGCGCCAAATGCTTTTTGCAGATCAGCCATACGGGGCGGGGTGCGCGCCGCAAATACATCGGCGAACAACCGGTGGGACCTTCCGCGGTCGGCCTAACCTATTCATTTATGATCGGATACGGTAACGAAACACCGCGTGCGTTGGCGATCGATGAAATCAAAGCCATTGAGGACAAGTACGCGGAGGCCGCCCTGCGGGCGCAAAAAGCCGGTTTTGACGGGATTGAGTTTCATTGTACCGGATATTATTTAGGTCAGCAATTCCTTTCTTCCAAAGCGAATCTTAGAACGGACGAATACGGCGGCAGCAAGGAAAACCGTATCCGGTTCCATATGAACGTCATCCAAAAAATCAAACAGCTCACCGGAGACGATTTCCCGATTGCCGTGAAACTTTCGATCTGGGAAATGGGCAAAGACGGAGGCATTACGCTCGGAGAAGGCGCTTATTTTACAAAACGCTTTCAGCAAGCCGGCGTAAACGCGATAGAGGTGTTGGGAGGCGTATGGAGCGATACGCCGACTCTGAAAGACGTTCCCGACAGCGGCATGAGAAAAGGAACCGCGCTTCCACTTTGCACATTGCTCAAACTGACATACGGCCTGAAATATTTTCGGCCGCTCAGGGTGAAGCTGATCGGCGGAGGGCGTGCCGGCCATCCGGATATTGCCGAAAAAGCGCTTGAAAAGAAAACGGTGGATTTTGTATTCATCGGAAAGCAGCTGCTTGCGCAACCCGACTGGGTCAATCTTGTGCAGGAAGGCAAAGAGGACCTCATCCGCCCCTGCATCGGATGCGGCAAATGTATCGATGCGCAGCTGCAAGCGGGCGCATGTGCCATGTGTTCCGGCAATGCCGTGCTTGGCCGCGGTAAGAACGACTATGATATCCCCTGCGCTCCCGTTAAAAAGAAAGTGGTCGTGGTTGGCGGCGGCGTTGGGGGCGTGGAAGCGGCACGCATTGCCGCTATGCGCGGGCATGAAGTGGTGCTTTATGAAAAGACCGATCGAATCGGCGGCCAACTGCGCGAAGCAGAGATCCCACCGCACAAGGAAAACATGGCTCCGTTGATCCCCTATCTCGAAAAACAGCTTGCCTATCACGGCGTGACGGTTGTTTTGAATCAGGAAGTGACGGCGGAGGATATTTTGGCACAAAAGCCGGATGCCGTGATTACCGCCACGGGCGTATTGCCGGTGATTCCGCCGATTCCCGGCGTTGACGGCGCCACCGTGGTGGAGGCGAGAGAGGCTTTGGACGGCAAGCCGATCGGCCCAAAGGTGGTTATTATTGGCGGCGGCCTAGTGGGCTGTGAAATTGCAGAGTTGCTTGGCGGGCAGGGGAAGACGGTAACGATTGTGGAGATGCTGCCTGATCTTGCGGCGAAGATGGTGAACGTTGCGCGCACCATATTGCTGGGGCACCTGAACTTACTGGGGGTACAGTCGCTGACGGGGACCAAATGTCTGTCCATTACGGGCAACTCCGTCAACGTCCTGCTGCCCGATGGACGGGAGCAAACGCTGGAGGCCGACACCGTTATCGTTTCGGTGGGTTACAAGCCCAATAGCGGTTTATATGAGCAACTAAAAGGCAAGGTTGACGAACTATATAATGTGGGCGACAGCAAAACGCCCGATTCGATCGCAGCGGCGGTTTCGGACGGTTATTACACCGCCCTTCAGCTTTAAGCCCGCGTTGTTGGAAATTTGTGCTCCGCCGCTCCGGGTTTTGTTTTGAACGGAAGCTGTCGGGTGGCGGGTTTCATTTTACCGCAGCAGCCAAGCCGACTTCGCAAATCGGTATTTGGTATAAAAAGAATAAGAAAGGTAATTAGAATTATGGGAAAAATCAGAGTGGTTGTGTTGGGCACCGGTAACGTCAGTTCCTACGCAATCGAGGCGATTGCACGGCGAAAAGGCTTTGAGCTCGTTGGTGTATGGGCGCATCCTGAAACCGCGGCGGCGGACATTGGAAAGGATGCCGGCGAGATCCGCTTTGCTGGCGGTGTTCATACGGGGGTAAAGGTAACGGGCGATATGGATGCACTGATTGCGCTGAAGCCCGATTGTGCATTTATTGGCGTAAACGGACCGAATTTGGAGGATATTGCAGTGCCGATCGCGGAGAAATTCCTGCTTGCGGGAATCCATGTTGTGGGCACTTCGCTGTCCACAATGATTCATCCGGAGACGCACCACAACAAAGCGGCAATTGCAAAGCTGAAAGACGCCTGTGAAAAGGGCGGGGCCTGCTTCTTCATGTCCGGCATTCACCCGGGCTTCTCCTGCGATTACCTTGTGTCTACACTGCTCTCAGTAGCGGATCGTGTAGACAGCGTGCGTGCAATTGAAATTTGCGATTATTCCATGGCGCCGAATGAATTCGAGATGAAAACCGGCCGTGGCTTTGGCATGCCCAAAGATTTTGTGGCGGCCTGCGAGAATCCTGCGTTCATGCAGGCAACCTGGGGACCTTGTGTGGATTTGATTGCCGAGTCGCTCGGCTATCCGGTGGAGTCTTATAAAACCAGCTACGAGAAAGCCTTGACGGATCATGATCTGCCTGTTGGATATGGTGTCATTCCTGCCGGCACGGTCGGCGCAGTACGCCTCTCGATCACCGGCGTGATCAACGGAAAAGATGCCATCACGGTGGGCGCAGTCAACCGGATGGGTGCCGATGTTGCGCCTGAATGGGAATTCGCACCCGGCATGGTTTACAGAATAACGGTTACGGGAGCCCCCAACCTCAACTGCGACTTCTCCGCAAACGATCAGGCATGGGGCTATTCGATGGTCTGCATGCGGGCCCTGAATGCGATACCGCAGGTTGTAAAGGCGAAGCCGGGCCTTCTGACCGCGCTTGACCTCTATACCACTACGACGACGGAAGCGTTCGGTTGATCATTTGCCCGCAGCTGACCGGCTGGCAGCGGCGGCGCCAAAGGGAACAGGGAACAAACGCTAACCTAAGAGGGCAGGTGCAACCGCTTCGCTGCGATTTTGCACCTGCCCCCCGGAAAGAAAAGAACCTGGGCTGGAGTGTCGCGCCCACTGAGCCGTTGACCTGCGACACCAACGCACCGCCCGCGGGAGCGGCGAGCGGAACAGAACCTATTTTGCAACTCCTGGACAACCCGGCTTTTTAGCGAAAAAGGGGTTGTCTTTTTGATTACCAAGGGCGATTCCCCGGCTTTTTCCGATCGACCGAGGTTGATTAGAAACCATCCGGTTCAATTGAATTGAATCGGATTGCTTGACCGATTCGGGATCAGCCGTACCGCTTTTTATATTGATAACCAATGGTAATTCCCAGAGAAAGAAATCTTACCGCGTTAAAAACGACGCCGATCATGAAGTAATACAATGCGCCGCCTGACTCACGTAACATCATGGGGAGATCAATCAGGACTGTGGCGGCGATCAAGGCGGCCGAGCTGATCATCACGGCTTTTCGAACGGGGCTTTTAGTCGGAGCCCTTTTCAAGAGCCGAAGAAAACAATAGCTGACGCAGAACCCGATCATCAATCCCATTGGCAAAGAAGCAATCCAAACTGCTTGAATCCTCCAATTTGAAAAAGCCGCTCGATAGTTTGCCGCGAGAGGAAGCAGGGAGGTTAGGATGGATATCATCCAAAAAACAATTCCACCCGAAATCGCCAGCCGGAACAACTCCCTGGAGAACCCGTATGGCTTTTGCCGCTTACCCCGGCCAATGATTTGCGTTTCCATGGATCCCCCTTTCTTTATGCGGTATGACGCGCCTTGACGGCAACCGCTTTCTGCGCTTTCGTACCCACAAATATCAACCATAAGCTTAGCGTGAATTCCGCGATAAAACCGATTGCGAGCCCCGGATAGGTAATGATTTCATAACCGGGGAAAAGAAAAAACTGAAAGAACCATATCAGGCAGCCGACACAGTCGGCCATCAATAATATTCCAAGCCATTTCGGAAGAAACCCTGACTGATAGACCAGATACCCAAGCGGAAAGAGCCATGTTCCGAAAAAAATCTGGGCGATGGTAAACCCGCTTTTATGGAGGTTGAAAAACAGCGAAACCAGAACGTTGAGCTGGTCGGACGAAAAAGTTTTTTGAAAATCCGCGCTGCTATGAATCATGATCGGAGCAAATAGAAACAGCAGACTAACGCATTGCACGGCAACGCCTGCGGTATTCAGCAGCAGGAACAGCAGCGCAAGATTTTTATGAACCGACTTTAGAAGGACGTAGAGCGACCAGCCTGCCAAGAGGAATAAAACGGCGGAGACGAGATCATCGACAAAGCTGATACGAAGCAACCACATCGAATTCCGTATCAGATCGGCTGTAATCGAGGCGTCCCCATAGACAATCAATTTGGAACGGACAACGCCGGCAAAGATGCATGTTAGAACAAACGCAAGATATAAGCCCCCAGCTCGTCTTGCGTCTTTTTGTTCTGGTATTAAGATTTCCCCCTGTGTTTTTTCCATAATACTTCGCCACTCCTTGCGTTCGGAATTCTAATATATTATACTATACGGTGTAATTTATTTGTTGTCAACAATAAATTGCACTAATCAGTGTAATAATTAAGGCGGACGACGGAATATGACGGAGATAAAAACCAGAAAAAAACGAGATACCAGCCAAAAGCGCAAGGCTATTCTGGAAGGCGCGGTCAAGGTCTTTACCCAAAATGGGTTTGATGCGTCCAGCATGGATCGCATTGCGGAGGTTGCCGGCGTATCAAAGCGCACGATCTACAACCATTTTCCAAGCAAGGAAGATCTATTTCAGGCAATCGTTGCGGATTTTCTGAAGCAGCGCGATGAAAGAAAACCCATTCAATATACGTCGGCCCAATCCCTTGAGGAACAACTAAAGGAATTTGCAAAGGCGGAACTTTTTTTGATTAACGACCCTGTCCGCAGGGGGTTATCAAAGCTATTCACCTCCGTTTTTCTGATGGATCTTGATTTTGGGAGGAAAACACGAAGTCAGTTTGAGCCCCACAAAGCTTTTATCGCATGGCTTAATGCCGCACAGGAAAATCAGAAGTTAAGATTTCAGTCCCCCGAGCTTGCCGCTCGGATTTTTTACGGATTGGTTGAAGGCTGCCTAACGTACCCGGCTCTGTTCACGGATGGTGCAAGTTTGCGAAATGCGGATGGTTTGCTGGACGAAATCATCGCTACTTTTCTAAGCCGTTACGGATGTTAACACCGATTGGCGTGTCGTAAGGCGCCGCCGATGCTTTGGGGCTTATAGAAAAAGCGGGATTAAGGCGCCATAGAGCGCAGGAATTCGGCACTTCCCGGACAGATAACCCACGAGTCGGATTGTTTGGGGAGTACGTGAATTCGGCGGCGGGGGAACCGATACGTTGCGGCTTTTTAAATTCAAGATATAATGAACTTAGCCGAGAGAAGGATGGTGAAAAGCATGGAGAATCAGAGCGTTGCCGAATACAGGCGGTGGACAAAAATCATCGCAAGCCGGACAAAGATATGGAACCTCCTGCTCTTGCTGATTGGAGCATCGATTGGTTTCTGCGCCGTGCTCTTGGGGCTTAGCCACTGGCTGACGCTGAGTTCCATATTCGCTTTTGTACTGCTATGCGTGAGTTGGCTCTTCATTCTGAAACATATGGTGCGTGTGGAGCAAGATTTAAAAGTGAAGGCATTCGGGGCGGAGGAAACAAAGATCACCAATCCGATCTATCGGGAGATCTATGAAGAATACCAATATGACGGGTTTGAGGGCGTGATTGGGAAAGGTTTTTTTGAGCGCTGGAAACTGGAACACCTGGACGACGGCAACCAGATGATCAATATCGTTTATACAAATAAAGGACACGAAATTGCACTGACACTCTCCGACGACGGGGTTTCCATCATCATCGACGAGGAATCGGATGATCATATGCTGACCATCCCGCTCAATGATGAAAAATACAAGGATATCTATGTGCTGTTTGATGCGATTACTACAGCGTGCCGGAATGTCCTGCAAGATGTTTGACGCGCGTTGCGCCGCTTCTGCTATCCGGAACTAGGAACGCGCAAGGGGGACCCCGATATGAAGAAAAAAGAGAATGCCAATCAATCCCGCTTCTTTTGGAGGATGCCTCAAAATGCCGCTTCTTTCTTCGATCTGTCATCGGATCGCGCTTTTCGGCGGAACCATCCTTATGCATATGGTTTCCTCGTGTTTGCTGCTATCCTTTCCCTGCTGGGGCCAGTACTGGTTTGGATTATTTATACCGGTGTGCTCCGTCCGGCGCCCAACAGCGGCTGGCTGATGCTGGGTTGGCTGGGCGCATTTATCTTCGGCATCGGATTGTTTAACTTTGTTGCCGCGATACTGAAGCAATATCTGGGGCACTGGCTATCGATCAGCTGCTTTGCGCTCGGCGCGCTGCTTGTTGCAATCAGCGTCAGAATCCTGTACTGAAAAATGCGCCCGCTGATGAGAACGGCTGGTTTTCATATCACAACTCCGCTTGAATACCGTGCTGCATTAACGCATGGATCGACGCGCATTACAATTAAATTGCGTAGATTCCTGATTTCGCGTTGGAAAGAGAGGAAACGATGATGCGTGCCGAGGAAATGAAGGATCAATTTAAGATTGCCCGTTGTGGCATAGAAGTAACTCATCCGGCGGAGACGCGATATCGCGAGGTCAAGCCGCATTGGTGGAGCAGGAAAACTGTGCTGCAACCCTATGAATTTATACCCGACCCTGAGCGTTATTCGCTCAGCGACGCGCTTGCGGCGATTAGATTGCTTGGAGAAACGGGCAGTCAAGAAGCGCTCGATTTTTTAGAAGATCTATACACGCCGTCCACTGATTCGGACTATGAGGAGTACTTTGTGAGCGGGGGAAGTGAGCCGAGGGACGATGACTGGAAATACAACATCACCACATCGATCATCTACCCAAGAGCCTGCGGAGAACTAGCTGCGGCGCTGAAATTCGATGTGGGATATGAAACAGGCTATTGCGACTACGATGACGGCAGCGAGAATGAAACGCCCGATTACGTGGAACAACTCAGAAATGGAGAACTGGAGCCGCCGAGTGAGAGCGAAGCGCATCAAATCATTCGTGAGGCGATCGGTAAGCTGCGATCCCGTCTGCGGCAATCTGCGGATTACCCTGTAGGGTAGATCACGCCTGCCGCTCGCAATATCGTCGATTCTTCCAGACAGGCTGCCCGGAGCCTCCGTTCAAAACGGATGCGTCCGGGTTGCGCCCGGGGTGCAGTTGCGATGAATTGATACGCATGGCCACCTCTGGCGGTCTTGGTCCATTCCAGCGAATGAGTCGCTAAAATGGATAGAAGATGGGAGATTTTGCGAATCCCCCATACCCCAAAATTGATTTGTCGATACTCTGTGGCCGCCTCAGGCGGCCTTTCTTGCATGCGAGGGCGGGCGATTATACTTGATGTTTTTTCGGTGGAGAAGAATTCCTTTGCCGTGATATACTCCTTGGGAAAGGGGAAGAAACACATGACCGATCAAGAAAAATACGATGCGCTGGTTGAGAAAAACACCGCTTATGACGGCGCATTTTTTGCCGCGGTGAAGACTACGGGCATCTTTTGCCGAACCACCTGCACAGCGCGGAAACCAAGGCGGGAGAACGTCGCTTTTTACGATACCATACAGGAGGCGATGGCCGCAGGCTACCGTCCCTGCAAGATCTGCAGACCGATGGAAAGCGCAAACCGGATTCCGGAAGATATCGCCGCCCTGCTAAAGGAGGTTGAATCCCAGCCGGATTTTCGCATCACCGAATGGGAGCTGCGCAAGCGCGGATTTGACCCAAATACGCTGCGACGCTGGTTTCAAAAGCAGTATGGAATGACCTTTCAGGCGTTCTGCCGGATGAACCGCATCAACACGGCGTTTGGCGCAATGCGGGAAGGAAACAGCGTGTTGGAGACTGCATTGGAGAGCGGATATACATCCGCGAGTGGATTCTCCGCCGCATTTGACAAGACAATTGGAGCGGCTCCCGGACGCGCCAGGCACGAGAGAAAGAACAAACTGGTCTATCAGCGGTTCGACGCGCCGCTTGGGCCAATGGTTGTCGTGGCAAGCGAAGAGGGCGTATGTCTGCTGGAATTCGGCGATAGGCGCATGCTGGAGTCCGAGTTTCAGGATCTTCAACGAAGGCTCGATGCCGTAATTCTGCCGGGCAAAAACCAGTTTACGGACGATGCGATCCGTGAAATCACAGAGTATTTCGAGGGAACACGCACGTCCTTTGATGTTCGGCTGCATGCTCCGGGGACACCCTTCCAGCAGCGGGTTTGGGGTGCGCTCCGAGAAATACCATATGGGGTAATGCGCTCATACGGCGATATAGCCGCGCAAATTGGCGAACCCAGGGCGGTTCGGGCGGTCGGTGCGGCCAATGGAATGAACCGGATTGCGATCATCATACCCTGCCATCGTGTTATCGGCGCGGATGGGGCGCTGACGGGATACGGCGGCGGACTCTGGCGAAAGGATTGGCTGATCAAACATGAGCTGGAATAGTAACAGTAACGAGGGATCGCCTTTCACTAAAGTCAAATTGTGGATATAAGAGACACCGTGTGGAGCCGGGAAACCGGTTCCACTCTTTTTTTACAGCAAGGCGTCGATCTGTATCTACCGCTCATGCTGGAAATGAGAATAAGCGGCTGGATCCTGTAATCAATAAATACACCACGCATGGTATGCCATAGCCGGAAGCAAGCGCGATTTGGGCGGCAGCGTTGGGCGGATCCCACGGTTGCAGCATTCGCAATAAAACGCGTATGAGTGATATTTTTCGCGGCCGGATGATACCCAAACAAGGCGAAATGGAAAGACCGTTTCAGAAGAGGGCAATCACGAACGAAAATGGACTTTCTTCATATAGATGTAATAGGAACCCCATGCTTCAACTGCCGGGGCGCTGAAGCCAGTTGTTTGCCGCACGTTAAAACCACCAATACTTATAAGGAAATCGATGGGGATTGCCACAACCGTTCACTAAAAAACAAAGGTGATAACATCACATAGCAACAGTCTGAAACCGGCTGTAAAACAGCAGAAAGAAACAGTAATGTAACATAAAGCGGGCGATCAAAAAAATAAATAGAAAATTCCTTTGAAAAAACAGATAAACTGTAAAAAAACCAATCATAAAAGCACAAAAACAACGCGAATGTAATATTGCGTCGCTATAATATGGTTATCCTAGATTTATAGGCAAGTACCCCCAAGGCCGATTCAGGAGGAATCAATTATGAAAAAATCGCGTTTTTCAAAGGCTCTCAGCCTTATACTATGCGCCTTGATGATTTTGGCGCTTCTGCCTCAGTCCGCATTGGCGACGGCAGAAAATCCTCCGTCCAATCAGCCGGGGGAAAACGCTGCCGCTAAGCGTGCGGGAGGGGACGATACTTCGGCGACTCCTACGCCGATGGTGAGTGCTACCGCCTCAGGGCAGGGGCCGAATGCGACCCCGACCCCGGATCCGAACGCGGCTCCAACGGATAGCATTCCACCTGTGGTAGGCGAAGTTCCGCAGGTAACGCCCGATCCGAATGCCAGCATTACCCCGGAGGTGAGCATTACCCCGGAGGTGAGCGTTAGCCCGGATCCTTCCGTGTCGCCGGAACCTCAGAAATTCACCGTTCAGTTCGTGATCAACGGAGTAGTGGACGATGATCTGACGCAGCTGGTGACGCAAGGCGATCTTGCCTCGGAGCCAAGCAATCCTGCAGCGCCGGAAGATCCGCAATTTGAAAACATGGCTTTCCTCTATTGGAGCGCTGCGGATCAGACGCCATATGACTTCTTTTTACCGGTCGTCGGAAATCTGACGCTCAACGCGGTGTTCGGCGAAGTGCAACCTCTGATGGCGAGGGCGCTTATGGCACCGGCTCCGGTGACAACCTTTGCGGTGAATTACGATGCCGGCGCGACCGGCGTGACCGGGCTTCCGACCAACGAGACCGCGGTTGCGGTTGGCTCAACATACACCATTCCGAGCGCCGTGCCCGTGCGTGCCGAGTATGCGTTCGTCAACTGGACGACAAGCGACGTGACCGGGTCGGCCCAGGCCTTTGCGCCGGGCGGCACATTCACGATGCCTGGCAACGCTGTGACGCTCACGGCGGCTTGGAGACACTACAACATCATCAATGTTAAGATTTATCTCGGGAACGGCAAGCAGGCTGAGCTGATTTCGGAAATCACCCTGAATAATGTCAGCGATAACCAGATTGCTAATTATCTTAGTGACAATCAATCCAATCTAGTAAACGCTTTAGGGACGGATTATGCGCTTGGATATGATCCTACTAACGCGAATGCGAACCTTCTTGCTAACCCTACTCTTCAACAACAAGGTTCATCAAATATCTATAATGTAGAAATTCATTTCAAGAATAATGCCCCCGTTTACACAGTTTACTCAATCACATATGTGTTGAATGGAGGCGCGAACAACCCAGGTAATCCCACTACCTATGTTAAACAGAACAGTGCGATTACGATCCTTCCGCCGACCAAGTTGGGATATAACTTCATCAACTGGACGGAGGGGAATACCATTCCGGCGAATTCGACCGGCGACAAGACGTTTACCGCGAACTGGTCCGCTCCGCTGCAGTACCCGATTACCTATGTTCTGGGCGCCGGCGGAAGCAACGCGGGAGCGAACCCCGCATACTACACCGTACTGGACGCAATCACGCTGCAGAACCCGACAAGGAGCGGCTATTCGTTTAACGGCTGGGTTGAGGGGAACAGTATCCCGCTCGGTTCAACCGGACCCAAGACGTTCACGGCGAAGTGGCTCCCGGCTTCTTATGTGATTACCTATATACTCAAAGACGGTGTAAACAACACGGAAAATCCGGAAAGCTACACCATTGAGAGCGGGCTCATCACAATCAAGAATCCGACCAAGTTGGGATATAACTTCATCAACTGGACGGAGGGGAATACCATTCCGGCGAATTCGACCGGGCCGAGGACGTTTACCGCGAACTGGTCCGCTCCGCTGCAGTACCCGATTACCTATGTCCTGGGCGCCGGCGGAAGCAACGCGGGAGCGAACCCCGCATACTACACCGTATTGGACGCAATCACGCTGCAGAACCCGACAAGGGATGGCTATTCGTTCGACGGCTGGGTTGAGGGGAACAGCATCCCGCTCGGTTGAACCGGACCCAAGACATTTACGGCGAAGTGGTCTGATCCGATCATATACAATATTGAGTATAATCTGGATCACGGCATCAACAGCGATGCAAATCCGAAAACCTATACGGTGAACAGCGGGTTGATCGTACTGGCGGATCCTTCGCGCCCCGGCTATTATTTCACGGGCTGGACGGAGACGGATCGTATCCCAAGCGGATCAACGGGGGATAAAAGCTTTACAGCGCACTGGGAGAAGCAGATCGATCTAACCCTGACGTCCAAAGGCCTGACCGTGACATATAACGGGAAAGAGCAGAGCGTTTCCGGGTTTACCAGCTCGATCAGCAATCTAACATTTGGAGACCTGACCGCGGGAGCCAAGGGAACCAAGGCGGGCGAGTATACGGCGGACTTCTCGAATCAGGGCGCCCTTGTCATCAGGGACGGCCTGGGCAATGACGTCACCAATCACTACAATGTCATCTATGTGACCGGCAAGCTGAAGATCGAAAAAGCGGTCTTGACCGCAACAGCCGGCAACCGCAGCATGACATATGGCAACCTGGGATCACTTACCCCTGCGACAGCGTCGGTCGTCTATTCCGGCTTTGTCAATGGTGAAACTGCGGCGACGGCGGGGATCGGCGGTTCCGTAAGCTACACCTACCTGCAGGGAACGACGCCTGTGACTGTGAGCACGACGCTTCCCGCCGGTTTCTATACGATTCGGCCGGTCGTCAGTGGCTTGACGGCGGAGAACTACACCTTTGTTTCGGCGGACGGCACGCTGACCGTGAACCTCGCCAGCGGACTTCGGGTGACGGTAACTCCTTATAACGGCATGTATAACGGAGTGGCGCAGACGGTTGGCGTCTCCACAAATGTGCCTGCGGGAACGAGCTTCCTGTACAGCACGTCGGGCGGAACCAACCTGAGCCAATACTCCAGCGTGAAGCCTACGGCGAAAAACGTCAGCGAGAGTAAAATCATCTACGTTGCCGCAGTGAACGCAAACTACGTGACGGCGTTTGGTTCGGCAAGGGTGACCATCACCCCGCGCACCATCAACCTTTCTTCGCAAAGCGCGAACAAAACCTATGATGGCACGCCGTTGACCAGCACCGTGGTGAACCAGACAGGAAACGGCTTTGTCAACGGAGAAGGCTTTGTGGAAACACCGGTTGCAAGCGGTTCCATCACGAATGCCGGCAGCACAAAGAATACCATCGTGGTTCCCGCGTTGAATGCGGACACAACACTTGCAGAAAACTATACCATTAAGACCAATGAAGGCACGCTGACCGTTAAAAAGGCGGTTCTGACGGTTACCGCGGGGGACCGCAGCATGACCTATGGCGACACGAACACGCTCGCACCCGCGGAGGCCGTGACGTACGCCGGGTTCGTGAATGGAGAAACCGCAGGTACCGTGGCGATCTCCGGCAGCGTGAGCTATGGTTATTCCTACGGATATCTGCCCGTAACGGTGAGCAACTTCCTTCCGGTGGGCTCTTATACCATTCGCCCGAATGTGAGCGGACTGAGCGCAGCGAACTACTCCTTTACGCCCGCAAACGGCACGTTGACGGTGACAAAGTCCAACAAGCTCACCGTCACGGCAGACTCCTACAGCGCGAAGTATGACGGGCTGCCGCATTTCCTGCTGCCGCAACCGAGCGTGTGGGCGGGGACAACGATCTACTATAGCCTAACGGGCGGTGCTTATCCGGGCGATTATTCGATCATTGCACCGTATGCGCTAAACGTTGCCGACAGCAAGACGGTTACTATTGCTGCGGTAAACTCGAATTATGAAACGGCCTATACGACCGCGTCGCTGACGATTCTCAAACGGGACATTATCCTGACCTCCGACGGCGCAAGCAAGCCATATGACCGCATGCCGCTCACGAAGCCGGGCGTGGCGGTCAGCGGGGACGGATTCATTTACGCCCAGGGGTTCCGGTCGGATCCGTCCGCGACGGGGACCATTACGGACGTTGGATCTACGCCGAACACGATTAATGTTCCGTCGGTTAACTCGCATACGAACCTGAACAACTACAACATCGTCAAAAACGAAGGAACGTTGACGATCACGCCATCCGATGCGCTTAAAGTAATCGCAACGCCGTATAGCGGCCTATATAACGGAGTCGAGCAAACGATTGGCGCCAGCGCGAATATTACGGAGGGAACCGACCTGCTCTATAACATCACGGGCGGAACCGATCTCTCAACATATTTGCCGACGAAACCGACCGCGAAGAACGTTGAAGACAGCAAGACAATCTATGTCGCGGCGGTGAACTCCAACTATGTGACATCGTTCTCCTCCGCGGACGTTACGATTACGCAGCGCAGCATCACGCTCACTTCGCAGAGTGACAGCAAGGACTATGACGGTCTGCCGCTGACGAACACCGGCGTCACCCTCGGAGGCGATGGATTCGTATTAGACGAAGGATTCCTCGCAGCGCCTGCTGCAAACGGAACGATTACGGACCCCGGCACGGTGACGAACACCATCGTGGGTCTGGAGCTGAAGCAAAATACGCTTCCGGGCAACTATGATCTCCAACCCACCGAGGGCACGCTGAAGGTTCGCCCGCGCGTTACCTACAGCGCGAACACGACGGATCCGGTCATCGGGATTCCGGCTGCGGCGTGGGTTGACTATCACGGCAGTGCAACGATTGCGGATGCGACCGGAATTACGCGTACGGGATATGTGCTGACCGGCTGGCAGGACCAGAGCACGGGCGACAACATTGCGCTTGGAGCGGTGATTTCGCCGGTCGATCGCAACTATGATCTCCTCGCCGTCTGGGCGTTTGACGTATTCGATACGACGTATGTTGCAAACGCTCCCGCCGGTGAAGTGACCAACATGCCGGCGGCTATCCTGAACACGCCGTTTACGTCTACCGTTACGCTCGCGGCCGCGAACCCGGTACGCCCGGGATATAACTTCATGGGCTGGCGCACCACGGATATCAACGGCACTACACAGACGCTGGCTGCGGGAGGAACCTTCGCAATGCCGGCCAACGACGTGACGTTTGCGGCCGTCTGGCAGATCATCATCTCGCCGGTGCTTTACTCGGCAAACGGCGGAACAGGCGCGACCTATACGGAAGGGTTCTATCCGACATTCGGCGATGTTACCGTGGCCGGAAACACCTTCACCAGAACGGGCTATACGTTCCTCGGCTGGGGAACGGGAGCCAACAGCGGCGTGGTTTATACGCCGGGTGACGTGTTTGTAATGCCTGCCGCAGCCGTAACGCTCTATGCGCAATGGGAGCAGCAGCTCTACACGGTAAGCTATGTTGTTACCGGAGGTACGCTGACCGGGCTGGATGGCGCAACGCCGTATGCCACCTACGCAAACCTGCCGTACAATGCACCCATGCCGATTCCGGACGATCCGGCAGAGGATGGCTACCAGTTTGAAGGCTGGACGAGCGTGATTCCCGCTACTGTGCCGGTAGGCGGTGTTACGATTTACGGTACCATGGTCCGTACATCCAACGTTCTGGAAAATATTACGGATGCGCCGGTGCCGTTAGCCGCGCCCGCGCCGACCTGGTCGGTCTTTAACCTGATTATGACGATTGCCACCGCGCTTGCTTCCGGCACCATGCTGGTCGGCCTCCTCAACAAGAACAAGGATATGGAGGGCGTCAGGAGCAAGAAACGTGCAGGGATTCGATTCTCCACGCTGGCCCCGGCAATCGGCGCAATCCTCGCATTCATCCTCACCCAGAACATGCAGAATCAGGCGGTGTTGTTTGACAAATGGTCGCTGCTGATGGGCGGAATTGGTGCGGTGCAGGCTGTGTTGACCGTGCTTGGCATTAAGGTTAAACCCAAAGCATAACCATTAAAGAACAAGATCAATTCAAATGGGAGGCGTACCGGATCGGTTGCGCCTCCTATTCCTATATGTATGCCGCTTATGCTTTCTGCTGTGGGCCGGCTGTACGCTAAGGCGAAAAACGAGTAAAATAATAAAAAAGTGATTCAAAAACGAGGTGGGCGGAATGCTGACAGAAGATGTTTTATATGCAATGATGCTTTATAACACTGGGGATGCGCGGCGGATCAATCATCTGCTTAAGGTATACGGGTTTGCGAAAGCCATAGGAGCGCGCGAAGGGTTGGAGCCCTTCGCACAGGTGGTTCTTGAGATTGCCGCGCTGACACACGACATCGGTATTCGAAACAGCGAACAGAAATATGGCAACTGCTCCGGTGAACATCAACAGATTGAGGGGCCTCCGGAGGCGGAGAAAATGCTGCTCTCGCTGGGCGCTGGACGGAAACTCACGGAGCGTGTCTGCTGGCTGATTGCGCATCACCACACCTACGCGAACATTCAAGAGTTGGATTATCAAATTCTGGTCGAGGCGGACTTTCTCGTCAATGCATATGAGGAGAGTATGGGTGAGGATGCGATCCGTTCGGTTCGTGAAAAGCTCTTTCGCACGAAAGCCGGGCTGGAATTGCTGGACACGCTCTATTTTCTTCCGGCATAACAGGCAGAAAGCTTTGACTTTTAGGCCCGATGTGGTATGATAGCGGTTGTTTTACAGGAAAGCAGGTAAAGATTCATGATCAGCGCACACAATGTATCCCTTCAATATGGCGGCAGACCGCTGTTTGAGCATGTCGATGTTCAGTTTACCAATGGCAACTGCTATGGCCTGATCGGTGCGAACGGAACGGGAAAATCGACGTTTCTCAAGATACTCTCCGGCGAAATCGAACCGAACAAAGGCGAAATCGTGGTCACGCCCGGCGAACGCATCGCGGTGCTGCGGCAGGATCACTATGCCTTTGACGCTTATAGTGTGATGGATACGGTCATCATGGGTTACGAGCGGTTGTATGAGATCATGCAGCAGAAGGAAGTGCTTTACGCCAAGTCGGATTTTGACGATGCGGACGGGATTGCGCTGGCCGAACTCGAGGGCGAGTTTGCCGAGCGGGATGGTTGGAGCGCGGAGTCGGACGTTGAGATTTTACTCAACGGCCTCGGCGTGCCCGCCGCGCTGCAAACGTCGTCCATGGCGGAACTGGACGGCCCGAATAAGGTAAAGGTTCTGCTTGCGCAGGCACTGTTTGCAAAACCGGATATCCTGCTACTGGATGAGCCGACGAACAACCTGGATATCTACGCCATCCGCTGGCTGGAGGAGTTCCTGCTCGATTTCCCGAATACCGTCATCGTCGTCTCGCATGACCGGCACTTTTTAAATAAGGTCTGTACGCACATAGTGGATATTGACTATGGCAAAATTCAGATGTATGTCGGCAACTACGATTTCTGGTATGAATATACCCAGCTCGCCGCGCGCCAGGAGAAGGATAAACGCAAGCAAAACGAACAGAAGGCAAAGGAACTGCAGGAGTTTATCATGCGCTTCAGCGCGAATGCCTCCAAGAGCCGGCAGGCGACCTCCCGTAAAAAGATGCTTGATAACCTCGACATGGGCAACTTCGCCCCGTCTTCGCGCCGCTATCCGTTCATCCACTTTAAGCCCGATCGCGAGGTAGGGAACGACGTGCTCGCCGTCAACGGATTGACCAAGACCATCGGCGGGCGCAAGGTGCTCAACAACGTCAGCTTCGTCATCTGCGGCGGGGATAAGGTCGCGTTTGTGGGCGAAGATGAGCTCGCGCGCACCACGCTGTTTCAGATTTTGATGGAGGAGATGGAGCCCGATTCCGGCAGCTTCAAATGGGGCGTAACCACCACGCAGTCCTATCTGCCAAGCGACAACTCTTCTTATTTTGATGGCGTTACCTATTCGCTGGTGGATTGGCTCCGGCAATTCTCCAAGGATCAGTATGAAACGACCATCCGCGGCTGGCTTGGCCGGTTGCTCTTCTCCGGTGAGGAAGCGCTCAAGGAAGCGCGCGTGCTCTCCGGCGGTGAAAAGAACCGCTGCATGCTGGCAAAGATGATGCTCTCCGGCGCAAATGTGCTCATCCTCGACGAGCCGACCAACCATCTCGATCTTGAGGCCATCACCGCGCTCAACGAGGGCATGACGGAGTTTACCGGCGTGATGCTGTTTACTTCGCATGACCACCAGGTGACGACCACGGTCGCCAACCGCATCATGGAGATTCTCCCCGGCGGTGTGATTGACAAACGCGAGAACTATGACGAATACATCGTCAACGAAGATGTCAAGCGCATGCGGGAGCTTTGGAGTTAAATCAGAGATAACCCGAACGGGGTGTCGCAAGGCAGGCGGCATCCTGTTTTTTTACACCGATTTGGCAGGGGGTTGCATGCTTGTGTTTCTGCTGAAACCGTGCTAAGTTGATACTAAATAAGGAACGGGGGAAAATCATATGGGCCTGCTCGGAAAGGCGCTGGGGATTGTGACCGCCGTGTTGTATGGCACGGCAATTTTGAATTTTTTTATCAAATGGGGCAATCGTAACTGGGTGATGAAGCTGCCGAAAGAAAACGATTTTCGCGGTTTCTATCAGTCGATTATGAAGTTTCTCGTCAAAAACCATCGCTTCTTTGGCATTGGTGCGGCGGCAGTGATGGTGACGCATGTGATCTTGCAGATTACCTTCCAGTGGGTGTCGGTCACCGGCCTAATTGCCGCCGGGCTTGCGCTGGTGACGATTACGCTGGGAGCGATCCTGTTTAAGAGCAAAAAGCGGACGCCTGGCATGCTTTGGGCACATCGCGGGGCGGTAATGGCGCTGACGATGGCAATCATCACGCACCTGATCAGCAAACGGTGAGAAGGCGGCGCGGTGGGAACGGATGGCTTTGTAGGGAATATCGGTTCCTGCATTGACTGCAGCTATTCATCGCTTCTATCGTGTAACAATTTAGGAAAACATCTTTCACGCGTAGATGCGAGCCTTCAAAATGTGAATTTTAGCAAGGATCGCAATTTTTTGCTGTATTTTGGCCGTCATATGTTATATTACTATTATATAAACACGCAAACCGCAGGTTAAACACTATTTTTTAGATCTAACGAAACAAACGATTGCGTAGACAAACAGTGCCTTCTCACGGAAGGGGTGGTGATTGCTTGGAGCAGCCGATTGCGGTTAAGTGCTTTCTTTGCGGCGGTACGGCGAACTATGCATATGCCTATGCGCGCCTGAGTGACAGCGAGGCGTTTTTAGGTGTGATCTATCGCGGTGTTTGCGAGAAATGCCTTGCGGATTATATCGAGCGAATCAAGGCGGATAGGCATGTGCGCGCGGATGGTTGGGTATGGCTCGCGGCTGTTCTGCCCGTCGGCGGGCTTCTGGCAGCGCTTGCAACGATCACCGCCTGGCAGGTGATTGGGTTCGGTTTGATTCTGCTGGCAATCTTGCTGCCGCTTGGCAGCCGGCTGGCGCAGCGGCGCGAGGCAAAGCGTGCCAGCGCCGCAAGCGACGAGGAGAACGAGACCAGATATAGCGAGTTGATGTGCCTGGAGGACGCTTTGCGAACCAATCGCCAGATCAAGCTGGTTCCGCTCCACGCAAGATACTGTGCCGAGGGTTTTACCGCGGAACGCTTCAGCGGGGAGACGGGGGTTTCCCGCCCGACGGCCGTGTTCCTTCAGTCCATAACGGAAGCGGCGCTCAGCCGTATCCAAAGTACGCCCGAATTGCGCAATCAGGCCAATCGATTTGACAACACACATGTGGTGTGAAATAATACAGCTGTTGACTATCTCCCGGCGGCGATGAGAATCCGGTGCTCGTGGGCGAACAAAACGTCATATCCTGGGCAGACGCCGGCTTTTTTCATACTCCGGAAGACAACAAAGAAAAAGGAAAATCTCCGAATCATCGCGACCGAATACCGCGAGGCCGCGTTGGTCAATGGGTACGGCTGGAAACGGGCGTGCCTGCCGAATTTGCAAAGGAGATCGCATATCGATTTTGAATTTGGCGCGGTCTGGCACGAGTCGGAGCCTTTTCCTTGTATCAAAAAGGAGAATCAGATCATGAGAAAACGCTTTTTTGCGGTAGCAATTGCGTTGCTGGTTGTGTTATCCGTCTTTGGATGCGCAAAACCGGCCGCGAGCGGGACGCCCTCTGCCGATGTTACGCCGGAGATTGTCATAGCCGCGGCACAGGACGCCGCGCCCACCCTAGCGGTGAGCGAGAACGGCCTTGGCATCAAGATTCTGCTCGAGCAGGACGACGACATGAAGAACAACTATACCGTCATCGCCGTGAATGACGCGGCGCCCTTCAAGGACGCGGACGGCAAAGCGGTGAGCGGGGTTGCGATCAATACCATCGGGGCAAAGGCACTCATCGACTGGCTCATGAGCGATGAGGCCGCACAGCTGATCTCCGGATACGGTGTGTCCCAATACGGCGAGGCACTCTTCACCTTGACCCCTGATAAACCGGTCTCCTCGGTGGCGATCCCGGATGCGACGGACGCGACAAGGACGATTCGCCTCTCCACGACCACATCGGTCAACGACAGCGGACTGCTGACCTATCTGCTGCCGATGTTTGAGGCGAAGTATGGCTATACGGTGGAGGTATCCTCCGCCGGAACCGGCAAGGCCATCGCGGCGGCAACGATGGGCAACGCGGATCTCATTCTCGTACACAGCAAGTCTCAGGAAGAAAAGTTCGTTGCGGACGGATACGCCAAGCTGCTCGACGGCTACAGCGCCGAGCGCCTTACGTTTATGTATAACTATTTTGTGCTGGTCGGTCCGAATGACGATCCGGCAAAGTGCGCTGAGGCGGCGAATGTGAAGGACGCGTTTGCGCGCATCGCCGAGGGTAAGTTCCCCTTCGTTTCGCGCGGGGATCAGAGCGGCACGCACACGAAGGAAGTCTCCTTGTGGCCGGAGTCGCTGGGGATCACCACGGATGTGGCGAGCGTTGCGGCGTATAGCGACTGGTATCTTTCCAGCAACGCGGGCATGGGCGTCTGCCTGACCATGGCAAACGAGCTGGAGGCCTATATTCTCTCGGATAAAGCGACATTCCTTGCCTTTGAAGCGAACGGCGGCGCGGAGGGCTGATCCTCCGTGGGCGACGCTTTGGAGCGCGCGATCAGCCTGCTTTTTTCGGGCGATCCGCTGCTCAACAGCATAGTATCGGTTACGCTGAGGATGACACTCTTCAGCTCTTGTACGGCGCTCCTTCTGGGGGCGCCGTATGGCGTGCTGCTCGCCAGCGCGCGCTTTCCCGGAAGACGGGGACTGATCATTCTCAACCGCACGCTCATGGGGCTGCCGCCCGTGGTCTGCGGGTTGCTGTGCTATCTGCTCTTTTCGGGCGTTGGCCCTCTGCGTGGCTTGAAGCTGCTGTTCACCATTACGGGGATGATTGTCGCGCAGGTAATCCTCATTACGCCTGTTATTGCGGGGAGCATGGAAACCGCGATTGCACCCCTGATCGGGGAGATCCGTGAAACCGCACGCGGGATTGGGCTTTCGCGCGGGAAGACCTTTCTGCTCACGCTCAACGAGAGCAAGTATGCGCTGGTTTCCACCTACCTGCTCGGATTCGGCCGCGCAATGGCGGAGGTTGGCGCGGTTTCTATGGTCGGCGGGGCGATTGCGTACAAGACAAACGTGATGACAACCGCGATCATGATGTATACCAACATCGGCGACTTTCAATATGCGCTCGCATTGGGGATTCTGCTGCTGATCATCTCGCTGGCCGTCAATGTTTTGGCGCATCTGTTGCAGAGGAGCGCGGTGTTATGATGGAGATCAAAGGCTTGAAAAAGCGTTATGATGCGCGCTGCGTGCTGGATATCCCCTCGCTGCAGATTGCGCAGGGCGAGCGGGTTGCGTTGATCGGCCCAAACGGTTCCGGCAAGAGCACGCTGATTCGCCTGCTCGCGGGAACGCTCCTAGCGGACGAAGGGACCGTTTCTCTCTTGGGACTGAGCAGAAGGGAGATTGCCTATCTGCCGCAAAAGCCCTATGCTTTTGATCTTAGCGTTGAACAGAACGTTCTATTGGCGCTGGAGGGGCTGCCAAATCAGCGGCAGCGGATGCGCGAAGCGTTGGAGAGCGTAGGGCTGATTCACCTCAGAGCCGCGCGCGGAAAGCGCCTCTCCGGCGGCGAGGTGCAGCGCATGGCTCTCGCGCGCATCATCGCGCGGCCGCACCGGCTGCTGCTGCTGGATGAACCGACCGCGAGCGCGGATATTCAGGCCGTAGACCGCTTGGAGCGGGTTTTACAGGACTACTGCGAGGCGACGAACTGCACGCTGCTGTTCTCCTCTCATGCGCCGACACAGGCGCTTCGGCTCTCGACCCGCACGATTGTCCTGACGGACGGTAGAATCGTGGAGGACGGGGAGACCATGCAGGTGCTGCGGGAGCCCAAGGGCGAGGCCACACAGCTGTTTCTCCGGCACTGGAGAATCTAAAAAGAGGTAAAAACACTAACGCCGCAGGAGAAATCCCGCGGCGTTTTACCTGCGCTATTGATTGCTATTTGCAGAACTGATGATACAGCCGGCCGAACCCCGGAAGGGAGCGGACGATGGTTTCATAGGAGACGCAGTAAGCGATGCGCACATAGGACGGACAGCCGAAACTGCGCCCCGATACGATCAGGATATCCTCGCATTTCGCTGCCTCGGCAAACGCGTCTCCGTCTCCGCCCGGCGCTTCCAGAAAAAGATAGAACGCGCCATCCGGCGGCATGCAGCGATAGCCGAATGCGCATAACCCTTCATAGAGCGCGTCGCGGTTTTTTCGATAGCTCGAAAGGTCCGGCATGAGGTTGAGCTCCGCCGCACGGCCAATCGTTTTTTGCAGCAGCGACGGGGCGCAAACATAGCCCTGAACGCGCGCGCTGCCCGCGATTGCGTCGTAGACATCATCAAACTCCGGCATATCGTTGCCGAGAAGCACATAACCGATGCGGTCTCCCGGTAGGGATAAACTCTTGGAATAGGAATAGGAGATGATCGCCGCATCGTAAAAATCTGTGACGAACGGAACGGGCAAATCGGTATAGTTCAGCTCGCGGTAGGGCTCGTCCGAGATGAGATAGACGGTGTGCCCGAGAGCGCCGCTTTTCTGACGCAGCAAGGCCGAAAGTTGCTGAATCGTTTCCTCGGAGTAAATCACGCCGGAAGGATTGTTCGGCGAGTTGATGATCACAGCCTGCGTATGCGCGTTGATCGCCCGCTCCAGCGCGGAGAAGTTGATCTGAAACCGCTCCATATCCGGCTCTACCACCACGAGTTTTCCGCCTGCGGTCGCCGCAAAACAACCATATTCCGGGAAATAGGGCGCGATTGCGATGAATTCTGTCCCTTGCTCCGCCGTCAGCGCGCGGAGGATGGAGGTTAGCGCAGCCGCCGCGCCGCAGGAAATATAGAGATTACGGCGGGTAAACGAGGTGCCGAAGCGCAGGTTGAGGTTGTTTGCAATGGCGTCCCGAACGTCGTTTGCACCCGGCGCGCTGGTGTAGCCGTGCAGAGCGGAAGGGTCCGAGGTGTTGAGCAGGCGAACCATCTCCTCCGTGAGCGCCTGAGGCGGCGGGACAGAGGGATTCCCGAGGGAAAAATCATAGATATTCTCCTCGCCGACCACGGCGGCACGCTTGCGCCCGAACTCAAAGAGCTCACGGATGGCGGAGCGCACGCGCCCCAACTGGAGCATGTCTTTTGATACCATTGGTTGCATAGCCTCCCTGACAGAACCCGGTGACGGGTTGAGATATATTCTATTGCCCGTGCTTTTTCCTGCCAGGAGCGGCAGGTTCAGGCCTCAAACCGGTAGCCCGCATCGAACGCGGCGAGGTTGAGGGGGAGCACCTTGGGCGGTACGGACTCGGTCAACGCGGCGTTCCAATCGATGGACTCCAGATGAAACGCGCGGACGAGCGCGCCGAGCAGAACGATATTGGTGCAGCGAATATTGCCAAGCCCCGACGCAATGGCACTCGCGGGGATGATGCGCGTGTCAAACGCACGGCGCATCTCCTCGGCGATGTTCTGCGGATATTCCGCCGCGCCGCTGGCGACAGGCAGAGGCATTACCTCATAGTCGTTGATCAGCGCGAGGCCTCCGGGTCTCAACAGACCGGAATAGCGCACGGCTTCTAGTTTTTCAAAGGCGACGAGGACATCCGCCTCGCCTCTTCCGATGATGGGGGAATAGATCTTCTCCCCATAGCGCACCTGCGTGGAGACGGAGCCGCCTCGCTGCGCCATGCCGTGCACCTCGCTCATCTTGACGTCGTACCCCGCCTGCACAAGACCCGCGGTCAGGGTTTTACTCATGAGCAGCGTGCCCTGGCCGCCGACTCCGCAGATGAGAATGCTGTTTCCTGTAAATGCCGTCATAGCCCTCATTCTCCTTTCCGCTCTTCGCCGACGCGGGAGATTGCGCCAAAGGGGCAGACCTGCGCGCAGACCTTGCAGCCCGCGCAAAGGGTCTGGTCAATTTCGGTCTTGCCATCCCGCATATGGATTGCGGGGCAGGCAACCTTGAGGCACATCTTGCAGCCGCGGCACTGATCCCGATCGACCACGCATTTGCCAATGTCGTGTTTGATTCGCTTGATCAGCAGGCATGGCCTGCGCACGATGATGGCGGCGGGGACCTCACTTGCGAGGGCATCGTCAACCGCTTGTTGCATGGCCTTGATATCCTGCGGATCTACGACGATGAGCGTTCCATAGCCGAAGCTTTTCAGTACATCTTCAATCGGAATTTTATTCGCGATCTCCCCACCGAGCGTGAACCCTGTTCCGGGGTTGTCCTGATGCCCCGTCATTCCGGTGATGGAGTTATCCAGCACGCATGGAATCATGCGACCCTTGTTGTAGAGAATTTCCACCGCGCCGGTGAGCCCGCTATGAAAAAATGTGGAATCGCCAACCACGCCGAAAACCTTTTTATCGGTGATCCCCTGCATGGCAAACGCTTTGGACATCCCCATGCCGAGTGAGAAACCGCCGCCCATACACGCGCAGGTGTCCATCGCCGAGAGCGGCGCGGCATATCCGAGTGTGTAGCAGCCAATGTCGCCGGAGATCACAAAATCCTTGCGCTTACTCATGACATAGAAAAATCCGCGGTGCGGGCAACCGGGGCACAGCGCCGGGGGACGGGAGACCATCTTGACGTTGAGCTCCGCGGTTTCGGGTTCGGTTCCGAATACGCCGCGGCGCACAATCTCCGGATTCAACTCAAACATCGGCGGTATGACGCGCTTGCCGATGCACGGGATGCCTGCCATGCGGAGCTGCTCCTCCAGAAATGGTTCAAGCTCTTCCACAACATAGAGCGTCTCCACCTGGGAGACGAAATCGCGGATCAGATCCATCGGCAGTGGCCAGGTAAAACCAAGTTTCAGGAACGATGTATCCGCCGGGAAGACCTCCTTGGCGTATTGATACGCAATGGAAGAGGAAAGCACACCGATTTTGCCGCCGTTGAGCTCCATCACATTGAGCGGGCTTGTATTGGCGTATGCTTCCAGAGCCTTGATCTTTTCCTCAAGCTCCGGCCGGTGCTGCCGCGCGAAGGCGGGCGTGCAGATATATTTCGGGATATTGCGCATATATTGCGCGGGGGCCGGCTCCTCGCGCTCGCCGAGAGAAACCAGGCTCTTGCTGTGACTGACACGCGTTGTGGTGCGAAACAGCACGGGGGTATTGAACCGCTCGGAGATGGAATAGGCCTCCTTTATAAAGTCCTTGCATTCCTGCGAGTCGGAGGGTTCAATGAGCGGAATTTTGGCAAACGGGGCATAGCGCCGGTTGTCCTGCTCGTTTTGCGAGGAGTGCATATCCGGGTCGTCCGCCGTGACGATGACAAACCCCGCGCCTACGCCGTTGTAGGCGGCGGTGAAGACCAGGTCGGCGGCAACGTTCAGGCCGACGTGCTTCATCGCCGTAAGGGAACGCGAATTCGCGATGCAGGCGCCATAGGCGACCTCGGTGGCGACCTTCTCATTCGGCGCCCATTCCGCGTACAGGACATCCTGATATTGCGCGAGGTTTTCAAAGATTTCGGTGCTCGGCGTGCCGGGGTAGGCGGAGCAGACGGTGACGCCCGCTTCAAATGCGCCGCGCGCGATCGCTTCGTTTCCGGTCAACAGTTGCTTGCTCGTGCTCATGCTTGCATCCCTCCGTGTGACGCGAGTGCGCCGAGCGCAAGGGAGGTGAGCTTCGCGTCCGCCGTATCCGCGCGGGAGACGAGCACGATCGGGCATTTCGCGCCGAGGACGAGACCCGCGGTGCGCGCATGCGCAAAATAGGTCAGCGACTTGCCGAAGCAGTTGCCAGTCTCATAGTTTGGCATGAGCAGGAGATCCGCATCGCCAGCGCCAACGGCGGTATATTTCTTATGCACGCAGGCTTCGCGGCTGATGGCGAGGTCCAGCGCGGCAGGGCCGAATACGTTCATGTGGTAGCGGCTCCAGTCAAGTTCGCTCAGCGCTTTGGCGTCCAGCGTGGATAGAATTTTCTCGCTGACCACCTCGCTGCCACTGATGCAGGCCGCGTTTATGGTATTATACCCGATCAACTGCAAAAGTCGAGCGGCGTTTTCCAAAATGACGCGTTTTCGCTCATAATCCGGCGCGGGATTCATTGCCCCGTCGCTGATATAGAGCAGCTTGGGATAGGTAGGCAGTTCGAAGATCATTACATGCGACAGCATCCCACCCGTCAACAAGGCGGAGTGCACCACCGCGCGGAGGAAGATGGTGGTATTCAGAATCCCCTTCATGAGATAATCCGCTTCGCCGCGCTCTACGGCGGAGACCGCCGCGCGCGCGCAGGCTTCGTCGCTGCCATCCTCCGGCTCGAGGATCGTAAAGCCCGCCTCGTCCGCTTGGAGCTTTGCGAGCAGCCTGCGTATCTCGGCCGCTTTGCCATAGAGCCGCGCGGTGCAGATGCCCTTGTCCCGTGCCGCAATCAGCGATTCGAGCACCTCTTCGTCGTGTGCGGCGGCGACCGCGACGCAAAGCGACAACCCCGCCGCCTGCTCGACAAATTCATTCAGGGTATGCTTCATACAATGGTCTCCTTTTTGACAGAATAGGATGCGCAATGAAAAACAGCCCAAAGAAGGGCTGCGTCATTGCAAAATGGAGGCAGGATACGTCTGCGGCGCTTCGCCGCGCAACACGCGAAGCGCGCCAAGCGCGAGCGATTTCATCTCCTCTTCGCCTGGATAGCGAAGGATCGGGGCGATTTTTTCCACATAGCCGGAGATCTCGGCGCAAAATCGATCGGAGTATGCGATGCCTCCCGTGAGCAGGATGGCATCCACCGAGAAACGAAGCACGGCGGCCATCGCGCCGATGTCCTTGGCGTGTTGGTAGGCCATTGCGCGGAAGATCAGCGCCGCCTCAGCGTCGCCTTCCAGCATGCGCCGCTCCACCTCGCGAAAATCACGCGTACCGAGATAGGAAAACACACCGCTCTCGAAGGAGAGCCTGCGCTTGATATCCTCCTTGCCCGTACCGGAGAAGCAAAGATTGACCACCGCGTTGACGGGGAGCGACCCCGCGCGGTCGAGCGAGAAACTGCCCTCGTCGCGAACGTTATAAACATCCACCACACGGCCCTTCTCATGCGCGGCAACGGAGACGCCGCCGCCCATATGGACAACGATCATATTAAGTGATTCATAGGGCTTGCCAAGGTCGGCCGAGGCCTTACGGGCAACCGCCTTCTGATTCAGCGCGTGAAAAAAGCTCTCCCGCTCGACGCCCTTGAGGCCTGAGACGCGTGCAAGCGGCTGCATTTCATCCACGGAGACGGGATCGACCAGATAGGCAGGGATGCCGGCCTCGCGGGCGATCGACCAGGCGATGACGGGACCGAGGGAGGAAGCATGCTCGCCAAAAGGCGGATGCTGGATGTCATGAATCACCGCCTCGTCGATGGCGTATGTGCCGGAGGGGATGTGTCGGAGCAGCCCTCCGCGGCTGCAAACCGCCTGAAAGGATGCGACGGCATAACCCGCGCGGGCGAGTGCCGCGCGCACCAGCTCCTCGCGAAAGGGAAGCTGGTCGATGATATGCGCATAGCCGGAGATCACATCCGGCGCATGCAAAACGGACTCCTGATAGACCTCGGATTCGTCTTCGTAAACCGCGATTTTGGTTGAGGTCGCGCCGGGGTTGATGATCAAAAGACGCATGGTGCTTCCTCCGTTCAGAATGGGGTGCATATGCGGGTAAAATCCGTCCGAAAACGCCGGTTTTCGACACCGGTCGCTGATGCTATCCTAGCGGCTGCGGCATATCCGTGTCAATCGAATTGGTGGAATATATAGTATATCTATTCATGAAAAACGTCAGTGGAATGGGCGTTTTCTTCTAATATCATATACAAAATTCCAGTCAGCATGCATAAAGAAATGTCCGTCAACCCGCGGCTTGCCAGAAAAAGTGAATCAGTGTATTATATAACTAATACACGAATAGCGCTATCGAAATGAGGCAATGAAAAATGCATCGGATATTCATCGTTGAGGACGACGCGGTCATCGCAATCGAAATTGCAAAGAGTCTGACCAGCTGGGGATTTGAGGCGGACATTGCGCGCTCGTTTGATCGCATAGACGAGGAGTTTGCCGCGTCCGGCGCGCAGTTGGTCGTCATGGATATCTCCCTGCCCTATTACAACGGGTATTACTGGTGTGAACGGATTCGCCGCTCCTCGCGTGTGCCGATCGTGTTTCTTTCCTCCCGTTCGGACACGGCGGATGTGGTCATGGCGGTCAATATGGGCGGGGACGACTATATCGCAAAGCCCGTCGACCCGGAACTGCTGATTGCAAAGGTGCAGGCGGTGCTCCGGCGCGCCTACGACTATGAACCGGCGGCCAGACTCTGCCTTCGGGGGGCGGAATTTGACGCCGCCGCATCCTGCCTTGTCACCGAAGGCGGCAGGCGGGAACTGACGAAAAACGAGGGCCGCATCCTGCTGGCGCTGCTTGAAAAGCGCGGTTCAATCGTCAGCCGCGAGGCGCTGATGCTAAAGCTCTGGGATAGCGACGAATTCATCGACGATAACACGCTGACGGTGAACGTCAACCGCCTGCGAAAGACGCTGTCGGAAGCGGGGATGGGCGACTGCGTCAGGACGCATAAAGGACAGGGGTATTCAATCGATGCATAGAGTATTGGACTATCTTCGTGCAAGGAGCATGCTGCTCGTGTTCTATGCGCTCACGCTGGGCCTGATCGGGACGCTCGGCTTTCTTGCGCGGCAGGACGGGGTTTACGTACGCTACGAGATGATCCTGATAAGCTTTTCGCTCGTCTGCGTGCTGCTTGTGGACGGCGCGCGCTACCGCCGGAAGCGCCGGCAACTGGCGCTGATTCGGGAGCGGGTGGAACTCCTGCCGCGCGAACTGCCGGAGCCGCTTGATGGTTTGACCGGAGACTATGACGCGCTGGTTCGCGTGCTCTCGCGCGAGCATGCGCGCCTGTGCGCGCAGACGCTTGCCCAACAGGAGGAGCAAAGGGAATACTATACGCTCTGGATTCATCAGATCAAGACGCCAATCTCGGCGATGCGCCTGATTCTGGATGCGCAGGAAGGGGCGGGCGTGGGCTTACTGCGGCAGGAACTGTTCAAGGTGGACCAGTATGCCGATCTTGCGCTCAAGTTTATCAAGCTTGGCGACATCGCAAATGATCTTGTCATTGAGCGATGCGATCTGAATGAGATTGCTCGCGCGGCGGTAAAAAAGTATTCTTTGCTATTTATCTACAGCAAGCTCTCCATAGAGATTGGCCAGTTGGCAAAAGATGTTCCCTGTGACCGGATGTGGATGGGGTTTATACTGGAACAGCTACTCTCCAACAGTATTAAATATACGCGCTCCGGCGGGGTAAAGATTGATATGAAAGGGACTGCGCTCGTGGTAGAGGACAGCGGGATCGGCATCCGAAAGGAGGACTTGCCGCGCATCTTTGAAAAGGGATATACGGGCTACAACGGGCGTATGGACACCCGCGCGAGCGGCATCGGGCTGTATCTGGTTAAGCGGGCGGCGACAGCGCTCGGCATTCTGGTTTTGGTCGATTCCGAATTGGGCAAGGGAACGCGCGTGACCATGCGGTTTCCCCAATATGACGAATTTGCCGCCATGTGACAAAAGCGTAAGAAATGCTCTGGCACGTGTAAGGCAAATCGATGGCTAGCGCGAGGCTTTTTTCATACAATGGCCGCATCAAGAGTCAAACGGAGGAATTCTCATGTCATTACTTCAGGTAAAAGGACTCGGTAAGGTCTATAATACCAAACTTGGCATGCGGCAGTGTGTGGCGCTGAAAAATATCAGCTTTGAGGTGATCGAGGGTGAGTTTGTCGCCATCATGGGTGCAAGCGGAAGCGGCAAGACGACGCTGCTCAATATCCTCGCCTCGCTGGACAAACCCACGACGGGGGATGTCCTGCTCGACGGCAAGAGCTTTTTATCCATTCCTGATCGCGAACTCTCCGAGTTTCGCAGAAAGCACCTTGGCTTCGTCTTTCAGGATTTTAATCTGCTGGACACCTTTTCGCTCAAGGACAATATCCTGCTGCCGCTGGTGCTGATGCAGACGCCCGTGCGTGAGATGGAGGAGCGGCTGTTGCCGGTCGTGCGGCAACTTGGCATCACGCAGCTATTAAGCAAGTATCCCTATGAGGTATCCGGCGGCGAAAAGCAGCGCGCGGCGATTGCCCGCGCGGTGATCACCGACCCGCGCATATTGCTTGCCGACGAGCCCACCGGCGCGCTGGACAGCAAGGCTTCGTCGGGCCTGCTCGCGCAGTTTTCGGACTTGCATGATATCGGCAAGACTATTTTGATGGTCACCCACAGCGCGATGGCGGCGAGCTACGCCTCCCGCGTGCTGTTTATTTCGGATGGAGCGCTGTTCTCACAGCTTTACCGCGGGGAGGAAACCAACCGCGCGTTCTTTGACCGCATCGTGGCCAATCTGTCGATATTGGGCGGTGGCGACATTGCGTAATTTTTTTTATATTCGCCTTGCGCTGAGCAATGTGCGGCGAAATAAGCTCACCTATGTGCCTTATCTGGTGGCGACGGCGGTGATGAGCGGGGTTTTCTTACTCATCTCCGGTCTGCTCTTTAGCAGTGGGATGACCAATACTCCCGCGGGCGACACGGCGCGGATGCTCTTTGCCTTCGGCCTCGCCGTCTATGCGCTCTTTACATTCCTCTTTATGCTATACATCAACAACTTTTTAATCAAGCGCAGGAAAAGGGAGTTCGGGTTATACGGTATCCTCGGCCTCGATAAACGGCAGGTTGGGCGTGTGCTTGTCTGGGAAAATCTGTTCGTTATCGGCGGGGGAATTGTCTGCGGCGCCGTGATTGCGCTGGTGTTCGGGCGACTGCTGTTTCTTGTGCTCATGAAGCTAATCCACGCGGTGCCGGGCAGTTCCTTCGCTATTGCGCCGATTGCTTTCGGCCTGATGTTCGGCCTGTTTTTCCTGATATTCCTCGTGACATCCGTGGCGAACATCATTCGCGTGCATACGGCGAATCCGATCTCCCTGCTTTCGAGTGAAAAACAGGGCGAGAAGGATAAAAAGGGGCTGGTGCCGCTTGCGATTCTCGGCTTTTTGCTCCTTGGCGGTGCATACTATTTTGCCTGGACATCCGAGGTGCCGGGGCTCGCGCTTGGAATATTCTTTCCGCTGGCCATTGTGGTCATCGTTGCGACCTATTTGCTTTTTCTCTGCGGCAGCATTGCCGTGCTGCGGCTGCTGCGCATGAAGAAAAGCCTCTACTATCGGCCGGAGCATTTTGTGACCATTTCAGGCATGTTCCACCGCATGCGCCAAAACGCGCGCGGGCTTGCCACCATTTGTATTCTCTCAACGATGCTGGTGGTTACTGTGTCCGGCACGCTCTCGCTGTATCTGGGACGGGAGGAGATGACGCGCGGCATGTATCCCTACGATGCGCAGGTTTATGTGCCGGCGTCTGCGACGCGGGAACAGATTATCGCCTATGATGGCACACTCAACCGCCTTGCCGCGGAACATCACGTTTCGTTGTCGGCGGATAAGAGCAAGCTGATTACAAAGCTTCCGGAGGGCGAAGAATTCCGGCGCAATAATTTTGTCTGGGAAGACAGCGTGTTTGCCGAAGTGCCGACGCTGATCTTTTATGACAACAGCTATCGCTTTGACCTCTCGGGAACGGAGGATGACTGCCTTTCGTTCATCCAGGCGATTCGGGATCACTACAGCGAATCATTTGCCGAAACACCTAATATGATTGCTTCCGATATCTATACCTCCCGGGTGGAAGGGTATGGGTTCTACGGCGGGCTCTTGTTCCTCGGCGCGTTCTTTGCGGTGCTTTTCCTCGCGGTTGCGGTGCTGATTCTCTACTTTAAGCAAGTGACCGAGGGATATGAGGATAAGGAACGGTTCGAGATTTTGCAGAAGGTGGGCATGGACGATCATCAGGTTAAACATACCATCAATTCACAAGTGCTGTGGGTGTTCTTCCTTCCTCTGGGGGCAACCGCGCTGCATATGCTCTTCGCTTCCAAGATCATGGCGCTGATGCTCAAGACCTTTATGCTCTATAATTGGGGCTTGGTGCTGACCTGCATCTGCGGTACACTGCTTGCATTTACTCTGTTCTATTTTGCGGTTTATCGCATTACGGCAAAAACGTATTACCGGATTGTGAGACGGTAGCGAGCCAAACGAAGTTGGTGGGGGGGCTTACGGCGGCTCTCGCCTGTTGGCTGGTGATACACGCCACAGCGGCGGTGCGATTTCGGATTGTATCCACCGAAAAGATCCATTATAATCGTAGCATGGAAACAAAACCGGGCGAGAAACTCAGAAGAGAACAGATAGCCGCGACCTTGAAGGAGCTTGGCGCAGCCGCGCTCGGCTTTGGCAAGGCGCAGGCAATCCTTTTTGGCGTAAACTTTATTGTGGTCACCGTCGGTATGATTATCGTCGGGCTCGGCTGGTGGTCTCCGTTGATCGCCGTCGGCGTTAGCCTGCTGGATTTGCTGCCGGTCATCGGTTCGGGAATCGTATTTGTGCCATGGGCGATCATCGCACTGATCGCGAAAAACCCGCATATGGCGATTGCAGTCGGGGCAACCTATATCGCGATGGTGGTTCTGCGCATGGTGCTTGACCCCATTATCACAGGCAAAAGCGTTGGCCTGTCGCCCTGGATTACGCTGTTTGCTTCGGTTGGCGGATTGCTGCTCTTTGGCGGAGCCGGCATGATCCTCGGCCCGGTCATCGCGGCGGTGGCCAATGTGATCTTCCGGGTCTTCTTCAAAAAGAAGGCTTCGGTTCGGCAGGCAAGCGCCGCCCCGGAGACGCGGGAGAAAACGGAATAGCGCGTGGGGTTTTTTTCCGCGAGGCGGATGATAGAAAAGTGACAGGAGGAAATGTGGCATATGTGGCAGTTTTTGAGCTGGCTCTTCATTGGCGCAATCATCGGCTGGCTGGCTAGTAAGATTATGCACGGCAGAGGCGGGTTGCTTCGCAACATCATCCTCGGCATAGCGGGCAGCGTGCTTGGCGGGTGGCTCGCGGATTATGCGGGTATCGGCACCGGCAACGTATGGTCGTTCACCGGCTTTCTGATTGCAATTGGCGGTGCATGCGTGTTGATCATCCTCAGCCGCCTGATTCTCGGCAGGCGCTAAGCGCTATTTCGCGACAAAACAGCGCCCGTCCGGGCGCTGGAAACCTTCATAAAAATGGGTTCGTTAACGGAATAGCCGCTCTTTTTTTTCCTTCCTTCGGGGTTCGAACGGTTAAGAGCCGTGGCGGAATCTATGGGCTTTGAGCCGCAGCCCTTACCAATCCGGGGCTCTTTTGACAGATAGCAGCGCTTTTGCGGGCGCTGCTGTCTGCATGTTTAAGACTTGTTAACCGCATTTGCGACGATTTGTCGCATCTCATCCCAATGTTGCTCCATCTCGCGCGCAAGCTGAATCTGCGTGCGTGCGCGGTCGAGATTTTGATTTTCACGCGAGATATGAAAGTACACATCCCCTGCGATATGGTCGGCAAGAAAACGCATGCCGCATTCCAGCGTCATCATCTTCGCGCCGACAGGCAGCATCTCGATCTCTGTTTTCGTCAGGCTTTCGCCACAGGTGGAAAGATAGCCCTGCACATAGGTTTCGTATAGATCCAAATCAAAATGTACGCGTGAGAGATCCCGTTCGTCCTCGGCGGCGGTAGAGGCGCCAAAGCGAATAGCGTCGCCAAAGTCGTTAACCGAGAGGCCGGGCATCACTGTGTCCAGATCAATAACGCAGAGCGCCTTGTTTGTGGCTGCGTCGAAGAGAACGTTGTTGATCTTTGTATCGTTATGCGTCACGCGAAGCGGGAGGTCTCCGCTCGCCTGCAGTGAAACCAGCGTTTTTGAGAATGGTTCGCGTTCCAGAATGAAATCCACCTCCGGCAGAACGGCTTGCAGCCGACCGGAAGCGTTCGCCGCGATGGCTTCATGAAAGGCGGAGAAACGCGCCGGTGTATCGTGAAAATGCGGGATGGTCTCGACGAGCTGCTCCGCCGGAAAGTCCGACAGCTGATTTTGAAACCGCCCGAATGCGACCGCACACTCGCGGAAAAGCACACGATTGGCGGACTGATAACACACGCTGTTTGCAACCAGCTCATAGACGCGCCAATAGGCGCCGTTTTCAACGACAAAACTGGCGCCATTCCGGGCCGGAATCAGATGCAGAACGCCACGAGGATCCGTGGTTTTTTTGCTCAAGTGTTCTGTAACCAGCTCGATATTGCGCATCAGCGCCTCGGGCTGGCGAAACACGGCGGTGTTGATATATTGGAGGATATATTGTGTCCCGTTTGCGCAGCGCACCAGATACGTGCCGTTGATATGCCCGCTGCCATAGGGTTCACTGCTGAGTGGCTCGCTTGAGAGCGCAAAAAGAGAAAGAACGGACTGCATGACGAAAGATCCCTCCGGTAGTCGTAGTATGGGAATAGATGAACTCGATCAGGACTTTTTTTCGGTCAGAGCGCGGAGACCCCTTAAGATTTTATGGTTCAGCAATAGGACAATGCCCTCGATCTGCCGCGGCGTAATGTCGGATTCCGAACTCATCAGCCGGAGCGGAGACGTATAGAGAACCTGGTCGATAATGCCGTCGTCTACCTCGCCGGTTTCGGTCGCGGCTAGCGCGACCTTTCGGCCGATGGAGGTCAACAGCCTGCCAAGAAGCGTGTGCCTGACCTCGCTGAGGGTGACGTTCAACGTATGCGGCTCGCCCTTTTGCCGTTCACGCGGGGGAATCGGGCGGCCGAGCACGGAGGTAAACGCACGATCCGGCACGTTGACGCCATGGGAAAGATCATAATAGCATGGGGCGGACGAATGAAAGTCGGGCGCCGTAGCGTCCGCATCCGGCACGGCTTGAATCATCGCGGAGAGTCGAACATCGCGGCTCGAAGCGCTCAGGCGAATCTCATATGCGCCGCCTTCTACGCGCCAGCCGCCGACGGCTCCATCATAGTAACACAGATCGCGCCGCGTGAGTACAAATGATACGGATTTTGTTTCGCCGGGCGCAAGGAACACCTTCTCAAAACCCTTGAGTTCCTGCGCCGGTGTGAACATGACGCCGGATTTGTGGCTGATATAGAGCTGCACCACCTCCGCTCCCGCGCAATCTCCGGTGTTCGTAACGTCCAGAGAGAGACGCAGCGGCGCATCCCCGTCAAGAGAGGGGGCATCGAGCTTAAGATTGGAATAGGCAAACGATGCATAGGAGAGTCCGTGACCGAAGGGATAACGGACAGGCACGTTCCCAGAATCATAATAACGGTAGCCAACGAAGATGCTTTCGCGGTATTCCACCGTTCTCGTGTATCCGGGGAAATAGGTGAGGCAGGGGGTATCATCCAACCGAAGCGGCCAGCTTTCTGCGAGCTTTCCGCCCGGGCAGACCTTGCCGGAAATAATGTCCGCAACCGCCCCGCCCGAAGCCTGACCGCCCAGGTAACCAAGCAGGATGGCTTTTGCGCTATCCGCCCAGCTCAGATCGACCACCGATCCGCAGGAAAGCACGACCGCTACGTTTGGATTGACCGCGCCCACCCTGCGGATGAGTTCGATGTGATTTTCCGGCATGTGGAGGGACTTGCGGTCAAATCCTTCGGATTCGTATCGATCCGGCAAGCCGACGAACAGCAGCACGGCATCCTTCCCGGCGGCGAGGGCGCAGGCTTCCGATAGGAGAGCCTCGTCCGGCGCGTCGAGCGTCCGGTCATATCCAGCGGCATACTCCGTGTGGAAGCCTAGATGGCACAGTTCTTCATAGGCGTTCTCTAAACGCAGGGGTTGAACTTTACTGCTGCCTGCGCCCTGATAGCGCGGTTGCTTTGCAAACGCCCCAATAACGGCGATGTTCGCGTCGGCCTTTAAAGGAAGCAGTCTTTCCTCATTTTTCAGCAAAACGCAGGAGGAGGCCGCCGCTTCCCGCGCCAGCGCATGATGCGCCGCCTCGTCAAAGGGGAGATGCTTGCGTTTCTTCGCCTTTTCCAGCAGCGCAACCACGCGAGCGGCGCAGAGGTCCACTTCGCTCTCTTTCAATTCGCCGGATAACACGGCTTTCTCAATCTGACGGTCGTGATATGACCCGACAAACGGCATCTCCAGATCCAGCCCGGCGGAGACGCCGGCGACGCGGTCGTTCACCGCGCCCCAGTCTGAAACGACAAGTCCGTTGAATCCGAATTGATTGCGGAGCACGTCGGTAAGCAGCCAGCGATTATCGCTCGCGTTAACCCCCTTGACGCGATTGTAGGAGCACATCACGGTCCAGGGCTGGACCTGCTGCAGCACGCGTTCAAACCCGGCAAGATACAGTTCAAACATTGCGCGCTCATCCACAACCGCGTCGATGGTGAGGCGGCGATACTCCTGATTGTTGAGCGCGAAGTGCTTCATGGAGGTGCCTACGCCAAGACTCTGCACCCCCTTGATATAAGCGGCGGCAAGCTCGCCGGAGACTACGGGATCCTCGCTGAAATATTCAAAGTTGCGCCCGCAGAGCGGACTTCTCTTACAATTGAGTCCGGGTCCTAACAGGACCGCCACATCCTCCGCGCGGCATTCCTCGGCAAGCGCGGTGCCGATGCGAAAAAGCAACTCCCGGTCAAACGAGCAGGCCGTTGCGCAAGCGGCTGGAAAACAGGTTGCTTTCACCGTGCTGACGTTTTGCCCCGCATCCCGCACCTCTTTACGAAGACCGTGCGGGCCGTCCGCGACCATGATGGAATCAAGGCCGAGCCGCGCAATCGCTTTTGTGTGCCATCGATCGGCTCCGCTGAGCAAACTGGCCTTTTCCGCAAGTGACATTGAGGCGACCAGCTGCTTTGCCTGATTCATTTCGTCCATACCGCACCTCCCGATCATATAGAAGAAATTATACCACGCGCCCGCGTTTTCAGAAAGAACCGCCGATCCATTTTCAAAGGCAGGAGCATCCGAAACAGGGGCGATCATGGGGTGCTCGAAACGCATATGACTGGTATTTTGAACTGTTGTCTACACGATCCGCGATCGATTATGAAGTGCGATGTAACATTATGGACTGCGGGATCGTCGGATACGATTTAGAAATGGTGCGTATTTTTGAGAAAAATAGGAAGCAACGACGCGAAAAAGTGATAAAAGTCACATAAAATCACAAGAAAGATATAATTAGTATATTGACAATGTAATAGTAATGTGATATTTTAAGCCCAGGTTTAGGAGCAACTCCCACGAAAAAGGCAAAACCCGTGAAAGCGGGTGACGCAAAGCTAAAGGGCCTAATGGCGCAAAGAGATGCGCCGATGGCAGCCAGTTGCCAATTGAGTGTCCTGCCGAACAGAAGTTGTTTTCGCGCAGCGTACGAATCTTTGGCAGCTTGGCAATAAAGGGCAAGCTGTCTTTTTATTGCTTCGTCGCTGGGGACTCCAAACCGAAACAAAATTCGTTTCGGAGGGGAAAACAATGAAAAAGAGATGGATGAGCGTCCTGATTTGCGTACTGCTGCTTGTGACGATTATTCCTGGCGTGGCAAACGCGGAGGGGAACTACGGCGCTTCTTACGCGACGGTTTCCGGCCATAGCGAGCGCTATACCGACGCACAGTTTCAGGTGTTGGAGCGCATGGTCAAGCAGGCCAACCGCCAGATTGAGCGCGCGGTCAAGGTTGCGCAGCTGACGCCCTGGAATGATGTACCCCGGCTGATGGCTACGGTGGATACCATCGTCTCGGGCGTGATGGCCTATGCGAATTCTATTGGCGCGATTGTTGTTTGCGAGTATACTACGTATTATATTGATGGTCAAACGGTATTGATTGATCCGCTGCGCATCATTCGGCTCTAATCCATTCGTTCGAGTGTGCTCGGTGGTAAGGAGCGGTAATGATCGAGGTCTGCAGCGATTTTGAGGGATTATTCGGCGAGCATGCCGCGCTGATGCGCGGCGTCTGCCGCGGAATTTATGCCCTTGAACAGGTCAGCAAGGTCGTTCTTTTCGGTTCTTATGCCAAGCACTGCGCCGATTGTGACAGCGATATCGATCTCGCGGTTTTCTTTGATTGTTTGGATGCGCGCCTGCTGCGGCAATACCGCGAGCTGGCGCGCATTTGCGTCAATCCGGAACTGGACATACAAGTTCAGCCATTTCACACCTATGAATTAGCTACGCCGTGTGGTATTATAGAGGAAATAGAAGCGTACGGATTGGAGCTTCGTCCTATTTAGCATATCTTAGGCGCGTCGGCTGAAGTTCCGGGTGGGAGAATGGACGGCATACAATTTAACAAAAGATCCGAAGCGGCTGGATCCGCCGCGGAAAATGAATCTGGTACGGAACTGCTGGCCAAGCAGGGCGATCTGGAGGTCATGCTCCATCGCATCAATGGCGAGTCTCTTGTTTGGCTATATCCGGCGAGCGATCCGGACGCAACGGAGATTTTTTTTGTTCATGAGGGCGTTGTGGAGCTGGCGCTGGACGACGGCCTCGTCACCCTCGGCCCCGGGGATTCGTTTTCGGTTTCCAATCTCAAGCGCGAAGTCCCCATCCGGATGCAGGGCGACACGCAGATTGTCTATGTGACAAACTGCCCGGCATTTGAGGCTGTTTCCCGGTTTGAAGAGAGCCTGAATGAGCTGCTGAAGCGCGTGAACGAAAAAGACCACTATACATATCGTCACAGCAAGGCAGTGCTGTATTATTCTCTTGCGCTCTACGACGCGATGCAGGAGGATTGCCCGCCGATCCCGCGGGACGATCTCGCCGTTGCGGCGCTGTTTCACGACGTTGGCAAGTGCTTTGTCCCGGTTGAGATCCTGCAAAAGCCGGACCGTCTGGAGCATGCGGAACTGCGTTATATTCTGCGTCATCCGGTGGACAGCGGGCGGATGCTGCTTCCAAAGTTTGGCGAGCAGATTGCTGAAATCGCGAGAAACCATCATGAGCGGCTCAACGGATCGGGCTATCCGCGCGGGCTTCGGGCGGAGGACATCAGCCTCTCCTCGCAAATTGTCGCCGTTGCGGATGTGTTTGACGCAATGACGACCAACCGCGGCTATAACATTGTAAAAACGTTTTCCCAGGCGGCGGCGGAGCTGATTGCTCTGCCGGAAGAATTTGACAGCAGAATCACCAACGTACTCAACCGGCTCGTGGAGAGTGGCGCTCTGGATGAAGGAGGGGCGGAAAGCGTATGAACAAACAGGAAAAATGCGGATATTGGCTGATGTTGTCGGACTATGATCTTGGTACCATTGACGCGCTGATCAAGGGCGAACGGTGGGTCTATGTTGCGTATCTGAGTCAGCAGGCGGTCGAACGGCAGCTCAAAGGCATGTATGTCTACTTTATGGAGGCGGAACCGCCCAAGACACACAACGTTAATTTTCTTTTCTCCAAGATTACGTCGAGCGAAGCATTCCGTACGCAAACAGACCAGATACGGCTGGAAGAGCGGAAGAATGAGTGCGAGGACTTTTTAATGGATGTCATGTTCTACTACATGTCCGACTATCCGTTTTCCTACAAAAACATTACCAGCCGGTTTGTTGATCGCTCGCTTGCGCTGGAACTCCATCGAAAAACGGTGGAGACGGTAGCGTGGCTGCGTTCGTTCCTGCCTGAAATCGAAATTCCAAAGATTCCCTCCTAAAACATCATATTGACTACTACAAAGGCCTTCCGCTTTTTCGTGCGGAAGGCCTTTTTGCATTTACCTGCTTGGGTTAGGGGGTTATCCTGCCGGGGTAGCTTCCGGAATCGGGGTAAAAAAGGCCTCCGAGCCGGGCTTGCTGGTTGCGTTGGGGTCTACGCTATCCCTTAGATAATTCGCGCCTTGATCTAAGAGGCCGGCTGCATCCTCTGCAATACCGGAGTCCTGCATGAACAGCAGAATCTCCGACCAGGCCTGCTTTCCGAGCACGCGAAGGGAACTGATGAGCCGCTCCAGCTTTCCGCTGAGCAGATCCTTGCTGTCCAGATAGGTCAAAACGGCCATCAGCAGAATGATTAATACCACCAATATGCCGATCAGGCGAAAGATAAACTTCATAATTACCATCCTCCAAAGAGATCCGAGGCGAGCGGGCATCACTCACCGAATAGATTATACTACGTAACAAAACTGGCTGCTGTGAATGTTGTGTAAAATATGTGCAGAAAACGGGGCGGCCTGATCTATCAAACCGCCCCGTACGCTTGTGATAGAGCTTGAGCTATGGTTCAATGGTCAGCTGCTCGGTCTGCGCAATCGCTCTGTCAATCATCGGGGCAAAATCGACCAGCGCTTCGCTGCGGCGGATGGTTTCTAGCTTCGGCTTGGTGACAGGGTGCTGGGGTACAAACACCGTGCAGCAGTCCTCATAGGGAAGGATGGAGGTGTCGAACGAACCGATCGCCTTCGCGCGGTCGATGATCTCCTCCTTGTCAAAGCCGATCAGCGGACGAAATACGGGCAGGCTCACCGCATCGTTGGTCACCGTGAGGCTTTCGATGGTTTGACTCGCGACCTGCCCCAGAGATTCCCCGGTGACGAGTGCCTGCGCGCCGCAGGAGAGCGCGATCCGCTCGGAAATCTGCATCATCAAGCGGCGCATCAGCACCGTTGTTTCGCTCTTGGGGCATTTTTCGTAGATTGCGAGCTGAATCTCCGTAAAGGGCACAAGATAGAGCGAGATTTCACCCGTATAGTTGGTTAAGATGCGGGTGAGTTCAACCACCTTTTCCCGCGCGCGCTCGCTGGTATAGGGATAGCTGTAAAAATGCACCGCGGAGAGACGGACGCCGCGCTTGGCGATCATATGCCCGGCGACAGGGCTGTCGATGCCGCCGGAGATGAGCAGCATTGCGTGTCCGCTGGTGCCGACGGGCATGCCGCCCGCGCCCATGCGCTCCTCCGCGAAAAGAAACGCCTGTTCCTGCCGAACCTCCACGCCGACATAGAAATCCGGCTGATGCACATCGACCCGAAGGGTCGGGAACGCGTCCAACAGCACGCCGCCCATCACGCGACAAATCTCGAGAGAGCGCATGGAAAAACGCTTGTCCGCACGGCGGGCGATCACCTTGAAGCTCGCGCCGGAAAGCCCGGCAATCCGCTTTGCAACCAGCGCTTTGGCAGCCTCTATCATCGCGTCCCAGTCCTTCTCAACCGCGAGCGAGGGGCTGACGGAATGAATGCCGAATACGCGCGTGAGCTTATCCGCGGCCCCGTCCAGTTCTTCCGCAGGGATGCCGAAGACGAACACGCGCCCCTGTTCGCGAACCACCTTAACGGGGGCCGGACGCAGTGCGAGCGAGATGCGCTTCATCAGGCTGCGCTCAAAATAGGGGCGATTGAGCCCTTTTAGGTGAATTTCCGCATAGCGGACGAGCAATACCGGTTCCATGTTATACTCCCAAGAATTCAAATTTCAAACGATCTATCTGCGTTGAAAACGGCGCAGGAACGCGACCTGTTCTAACAGCGCCTGCGCTGTCCGATCCATCTCGTCCGGCGTGTGAAAGGGGCAGAAACTAAAACGCAACACGCCCTCCGCGCGCGCGCTGGTGATGCCCATCGCGGTGAGGATGCGGTTTTGCCCTTTTTGATGGGCAGAGCATGCGCTGCCGGTGGAGACATAGATCTCACGCTCGGAGAGCGCGTTGACCAATACCTCGCCGCGCACACCGGGAAAGGAGACGTTGAGGATATGCGGCGATCCGCACTCGGGCGAAGGCCCGTTGACCTGCGCATCGGGAATCGACAAGAGGTTTTCCGCCAAACGCGTTTTGCAGGCGCGCATGCGGCTGATCCATGCCCCCTGCTCCTGACGGTAGGCAGCGAGCGCCGCATCCAGACCGAGAATGCCGGGGACGTTCATCGTGCCGGAACGCAGGTTTTTCTCCTGGCCGCCCCCGATCTGACCGCCCGCAAACTTGACGCCGCTGCGGACCATAAGCGCGCCAACGCCCTTGGGCGCGTGGAACTTATGCGCGCTGATGCTATACAGATCGGCGGCCGTACGCGAAAAGGGCAGTTTGCAAAAGGCTTGCACGCCGTCGGAGTGCACAACGGCGTTGGGCGCGCGTGTTTTCACCAGCGCAGAAACGGCCGAAAGATCGTTGACCGCACCGACCTCGTTGTTGACATGCATCACGGAGACGAGCGCGGTCTCCGGCGTCAGCGCGGATTCAAGCTGATCCAGACGAACCGTGCCGTCCGCGTTCAGACCGACAAAGACAACCTCGACCTCCTGCGCGCCCTCCAGCGAGCGGAAGACCTCGTAGACGGAAGGGTGCTCGCCAAGGGTTGTGATGATGCGGCGCTTCCCGCGCAACGGCTTGAGCGAACCGAGGATCGCCATATTGTTGCTCTCCGTACCGCCGGAGGTATACAGCACCTCGCCGGGCGCGCAGCCAAGCGCGGCGGCGAGTCTGCCGCGTGCCGCTTCCACCGCTTTTTCGGTGGCGACGGCGGGCCGATAAGCGCTCGCGGGATTATAAAACTGCTCGGTCATTGCGCGAACAACAGCGTCCGCCGCCTCGGGCAGAACGCGTGTAGTCGCGCTGTTGTCGAGATAGATCATGCCGGAACCGCTCCGATGCTACAAAGATTTTGCGCATGCAAAAAGCGCGCATTGGCAGTATAGCACAATTTCGCGCGCTTTGCTTGGTTTTTCGCCTTTTGTCCGAATCGTTTACCGCTGGAAACGATCCTTCAAATATCCGTATCCCTCCTGTTCCAGCGCCTCGTAGGGGACGAAGCGCAGGGAAGCGCCGTTGATGCAATAGCGCACGCCGTTCGGGGACTCGGGATCGCCGTCAAACACATGGCCAAGATGCGAGTCCCCCGCGCGCGAGCGAACCTCCGCGCGGCGCATGCCATGCGTGTTATCCGCGCGCTTGATGACCACCGACGGCTCTACGGGCTTGGTAAACGAGGGCCAGCCGCAGGAAGAGCGATACTGATCCTCCGATGTGAAGAGCGGCTCGCCCGTGGCGATGTCCACATACAGCCCCTTTTTCGTGCTGCCGTAGAACTCGCTCGTAAAGGGGCGCTCCGTCGCGCCCTGCTGCGTGACGGCAAACTGCTCCGGCGTGAGCGCGGCGCGAAGCTCCGCATCCGCCGGGCGCGAATAGTTGCCCGCGTCGATCGTTGCTTTTGAGAGCCGCGCAATCTCCGCAAACGGAATATGGCAATAGCCGGTGGGGTTTTTGTCCAGATAGTCCTGGTGATACTCTTCCGCAGGGAAGAAATTGACGAGCGGGCCGATCTCCACTGCAAAGCCGGGGGTACGCGCGCGCTCGATGGCGGTTACGCGTTCAACGGTTTTCCGCGTCTCCTCGTCGGCATAGTAGATGCCGGCCTGATATTGGGTGCCAACGTCGTGCCCCTGCCGGTTAACCGCCGTGGGATCAATCACCTCAAAGTACGCGAACAGCAGCTGATCAAGCGTCACGCGTTCGGGGTCGTAGGTGACGGCGACGGTCTCGCGAAAGCCTGTTTTGCCCGTACAGACGGTCTTGTAGTCCGCATCCTGCTCGCCGGTTCCATTGGCGTACCCGCTTACCGCGTCGAGCACGCCGGGGATGGACTGCATGAGCTTCTCCATACCCCAGAAGCACCCGCCGGCAAGATAGACGATGTTTGTTTTTTGTTTCATATAGATGCCACTCCTTTGGTGGAAGCATAGTCGTTTTACCGCGTGATTATCCTACCACCCGGCACAGGAGATTGTCGAGAGAGGAGATCACAAAACGAACGAAAAAGCCCGCCGGAGCGGGCAAAAATATATGGAGTTCGTTTCGTGTGTGGGTGTTTATTCGGTTGGGGCAGGCGCTGAATGTTTTTTTGAATACAGACGGCGGACGAGAACCGCGCCGAGGATTGCGAGGCCAAGGATCATCAGGTTAAAGACGATGATGGAGGCGATGACGATAGCGATTGCGGAGCCGCCTGAGACGATCGCGCCGGAGGCAAGGCCGGATACGGTTGCGTAGATTTGTCCGCTTGCGAGGGCGACGAGGGCGGCGACACTGCCCCAGCCGAACCATTTGGCATAGATGCGGGCGACCAGACTCGCCAACACGAGCAGAACCAGCCCGAGCGCAACGATTGGGAAAAGCTCCGCAAGCGTAAAATAGTCAAACAAAAAGCTCTTTGCCCGTATGCTGCTCCAAATGGCGCTGACAAATAGAAACAGAATCGGTCCCCAGAGAAAGACTGCTCCGGAAATGGCAAAGATTTTTGAGAGAACGGACTTTTGCTTTTGATTCATAAGAAGAGACCTCCAATTTCACTTCCGGTGAACGGCGCTCTCGTTCAGGTAACTGCGACTGGCGTAACACCCGATTGGATCCTTTTGGGAGATCGCTGCGGTTCAAGATCATGATAGCATGTTATGCGGGGAAAATACAGAATACTCCGAAACGGATTCGTTTTTGTAACCTTGATTGCCTGAATCCGTCTTTGATTCCCAAATGAAATCGTGTATACTTTCAGGAGAACGAACCGAAGGAGAGGATTGCTATGCAGCCGGAAGAACATGCAGCCGCATGGGACGCGAGGGACAGGCTCCTGAACGAGCTCAAACAGGAAAAACAATTGCCCGTTCGCGCGCTCTATATCCGCCGCGATGACGGCGGAACGCTTGCCATCGGCCTCCTGCCGGAGCGGGGCGGCGTTGTGATGACTCAATGGAACGGGGCTTCCTACACAACGGCGCGGCTGAATCGCCCGGCGTTGGTGCTGGAACCGTTTGAACAAAAAGCGGAGGGATTTGGCGGCGTGTTCGGCTTCGGCGAAAAGGGGTCGAGCGGATGGATACTGCGGCTCCTGGACGGAGGCGCGGAGATGGCGGAGGCAAAGCTGCTGCCCTATATCACGTCGTTTGCGGACCTGCTTGCTAAGGACGACCGCTTTTTATATGGAAAGCGGAAGCCGCGTTCGATTCCGCATTGGCAGCTTAGGCCGGAGGAGCGTCGCGTCTGCGAAGCGGCGGTCGGGCTCTGGGAGCGGTTGGTCAAAGAGAGCGTATAGCGGACAAATCCGCAAATCGCTGCTGGCCGGCATTCCATTTATAAAAAACCAAAAGGGTGGGTACCATATGGTACCCACCCTTTTGGTGCCGGTGGTCGGACTCGAACCGACACGGTATCGCTACCAACGGATTTTGAGTCCGTCACGTCTGCCAATTCCATCACACCGGCTCAGAAAGATATTTTAGCATACGCAATACGCCATTGCAAGCGGGGGCGCATTGATTTTTACGGATCTATCGATTCGGGATTTCCTCCGCGCGGCGAATGCGTTTTTCCCTGGAAGCGGCAATTGAATCTGCCCCGTGGAAATGATATACTCTACACGAATTCAAGCGCATAACCCCTCCGGAACATCATTCCAACATCATATAAGGAGCTTTCGCATGAAAAAGCTGTTTGCAGAATTCAAGGCGTTCATCGCCAAAGGCAGCGTGCTCGATCTTGCTGTCGGCGTTATGATCGGCGCGGCGTTTAAGGCAATTGTGGACTCGCTGGTCGGAGATATCATCTCGCCGATTATTGGCCTGGTGGCGGACACCAACTTCACAGATCTTGTCTGGCAGATTGGCGGCGTGTCCATCCAATATGGAGCCTTTCTTACCGCAATCATCAACTTCCTGCTCATGGCCGTGGTGCTGTTCCTCATCATCAAGGCCATCAGCGCGACGCGGTCCCTCGGTGGAAAATTTAAGCGCGGCGAAGCGGAAGTCCCCGCGGCGCCGACCGAGAAAACCTGTCCCTATTGCAAGATGGCCATCGCCATCGATGCGACCCGCTGCCCGCACTGCACATCGGAGGTTCAATAAATTGGAAAAGAACAGACCAACAAAAACGGAAGAGGAACTAACGACTCTCGCGCAGGATCATCCGCAAACCCAGCAACCGCCCGAAGAGCTGGATGACCTGCAAAAGAAGGTGCGCGCTTTTCCGGACAAGCAATGGGCGCTTTATCAGCGGATCGGCGGAACCGTACTTGGCCTGCTTTGCGGATTTTTGCTCACGTATTTCGGTTCATTCGAGTCAACGGGGATGTTTGGCACCATCGGCGCGGTGATCATCGCTCTCTTTGGCCCGAATTTCATTGAAAAACGCGTCAAGCGCACCGTACAAAAGGGCAGGTTTATGCTGATGATTTCACTTGGCGTGTGGCTCGTTGCATACGCGCTCATCATGCTGCTCAGCGGCACGCCAATTCTGGCAACCCCCTCCTGATCGTAGGACGGGAACAGCTGGTTCGCCGCGCGCAGCCGCCGACGGATCACGCAAGATCGCAACAAAGGAGCGCCCATGCAAAACAAACCGCTGGTATCCATCATTTGCCCGTGCTATAACGAAGAAGCCATGCTGCCGCTGTATTACGAAACGATGCAGCGGGTCGTATTTTCGCAGTTGACGGACTATGACATGGAGTTGATTTTAATCAACGATGGTTCAAAGGACAAAACCCTTTCCATCCTGCGGGAGCTGGCAACCAGGGATGAACGGGTGAAGTATCTCTCCTTTTCACGTAACTTTGGCAAAGAAGCCGCGATGTATGCGGGGCTCAGGAATGCCAAAGGCGATTTTGTCTGCGTGATGGACTGTGATTTGCAGGATCCGCCGGAGATGATTGGGCAGATGCTCCGGCGTCTCAGCGAGGAGGATTGCGACTGCGTCGCAACCCGCCGCGTCACGCGAAAGGGAGAGCCGAGGATTCGCAGCGCGTTTGCGCGCGCGTTTTATCGCATCATCAACCGCATTTCGGACACCGAATTTGTAGACGGCGCGCGGGATTTTCGTATGATGCGCCGCTGCGTGACGGATGCGGTGCTGGAGCTTGGGGAATATCATCGCTTCTCCAAGGGCATCTTCATGTGGGTCGGGTTCGACACCGTATGGCTCGAATATGAAAATATCGAGCGCGCGGCCGGCGAAACCAAGTGGTCGTTTTGGAAGCTGATGCGCTATGCGGTTGAGGGGATTGTCTCCTTCTCCACCGCGCCGCTGCAAATCGCAACCGCCGTGGGCAGCATCATCTCCGCGCTGGCGTTGATCTACATGCTGGTTCGCGTGGTCATCGCAATGATCTGGGGTAACCCGGTCGCGGGATATCCTTCGCTGCTGGCGATCATGCTCACGCTTGGCGGGTTTATTCTGCTCGCGCTCGGCATTATCGGCGAATATGTCGCACGCACGTATATGCAGGTGAAGCAGAGGCCGATCTATATTCAAAAAGAGAGCAATATCCAATAATATTCCGCCTAAACAGACTCCGGCGGAACATGCGACAGGACGGGTTTTCCCGTCCTCAACCCATCGACAAAGTCCTGCGGACTCTGCCGATGGGTTTTACTTTGGGTTAAAATGACGCGAATCGCGCCATTTTTTCACAAATTCGGCGAATGAATCGCCAAATTTGAAGGAACATGGGGGATTTTCGAAATCCCCCAAACCCCCCTGCTGGGTTTGTTGATACTCTGAGAGAAGGCTCAACACCTTCTCTTTTATTTTACATAGATTACCGTTAAGGCGCGGGCGCTATCTCTGGAACAGGGGTATCCGGCACGGCTGTAGGCACAGGGGTTGCCGTCGGCGCCGGCACCGGCGTATTGGTTGCGGAGGATGGGGCGTCGGTAACGCCGGACGTGGGCGTTGCGTCCACAAGACAGGTCCAGGTTTCGCCCTGATATGCCTTATAGGTTGAAACCGCGAGTTTTTCTGTTTTGACCAGGGTTCCTGCTTTGTAATATTTTTTGTAACTCTGGTAAACATAGCCCTTGCGCGGGGTGACGGCGATATAGGTTTCGCCTGCTTCCATGAGCTTGCCATTCGCTTTTTCGGTTCCTACGGGGACTTCGATCACGACGGGGTCGCCGCTGGGATTGGTTGTGGACACCAGCTCGCTCGTGAGCTTAATCTCGTCATACTCGGTGGTCTCAAATGGCACACCCCAGATCTCGAAGGTCAGCTTGTTTGCGCTCGTGGTATAGCCGATCACGACGATATCGCTGGAGGTATTGTTCGCAAACTTGAAGTCAATGATGTTGCCGACAGAGTTAATCGTCGCATCCAGACCTTCTTTGATGTACGCAACCGGCATAGAATGATTGCGGCGGAACACAACCTCCAGATCCGCCTTGACAATTGCGTTGTAGAGCGTGGTGGAGAGCTGGCAGACCCCGCCGCCATATTGCGGAACGACCGCGCCGCTCTCATAAGCGTTGGCTTCCTTCCAGCCGTTACCCTTGCTGCGCACGCCAAGCGTATCGTTTGTGGAGAAGGTCTCACCGGGTTTGAGTACCGTCCCGTTGATGAGCTTTGCTCCCTTGCGCACGTTGTATTTTCTCTCGCTTGTGCTGGTGGAGAAATCGGTTGTCGCACTTGCGCGCATGACATATTTTCCCTGAAGGGTCGCTTTGGTCAGCGTCGGCTGGGTTGCAACGACCGGAATGTTGATCGGCGTTTTTGCGCCGTTGAGAATGGAGGATGTAATCGACTGGATCAGCGCGGCCTGATCGACGGCCTGACCAACGACTTCGCTCTCTATGATCAACGCGTGGGTCGTTTCGTCAATTCCAGTGACCGTCGCATCCTTTGCGGGGACGTCAATCTGCGCGGCAATCTGCGCAACGCCCGCCGCCAGCGCGTTTTGATCGTAGCTGAGCGTAAGGGAAAATGTGCGGCCGTTCGTCTTTACGTCCTCGGTCTCCGCCTTCATCGCGGCATAATCTCCCGTCTTGCCGAGGCGATATGCCTCGTTTAGAACGCTGTCGAGATTGGTGGTAAAGGGAATGTTTGTCAGATCGAGGGGGTGCAGCTTGTTATCATAAACAAGCTGAAGTTCGCGCTGTGCGGTGAGGTTGGTGTTTGCGGCGGCGAGCGCCGCCTTCGCCTCGTCCATCGTCATACCGCCGATAGAAACCGCGTTGATGGTTATGCCTTCGAGAAAAGTTGTGGAGTTTGCCATCGCTTCAAACTCTTGCCGTTCCTTCTCTTGCTGCGCGCGGGCTGCCTCCTCCGCTGCGATCTGCGCGGCGGCTTCCGCCGCGGCTTGCCGCTGATTGTTGACAAACATAACGATAAACACGGTAAGCAGCACGACGAAAACAGCGCCAAGCACAACAATAACACGCTGTTGCTGCCTGCGCTTTTTACGCTTTTTTGATAACGAATTCTTTTTTCTGGGTTTGTTTGGCAATCCGAGATCCTGAATTGGCTCCAGAATCGTCTCCGGATACTCCATATCGCCCTGCGGCTGCTGGCTCGGTTGCTGCCAGTTTTGCTCCATTGAACAATCCTCCTGGAATGCGATGTATTCACGCGGCAGTAAGCGACACTATGCCCCCGCGGAATTTTGCACTGCGTTTTTATTGCGTTAGTTCCTATTGTAGCGGATTCTCCTGTTTTTTGCACCGCCGGAATCCGGGACAAAAGGAATTGTTACAGAATGTTCATGAGAAAGTTGCATGAATGCTTCTTTATTTTCGCAACCGTGCGATTGCGCTTGTTTTTCTCATTTCGTATGGACCCTAAAGTATGGTTGAGCCACGCCCTTTAATACACGCGGCTGTTGAATCGACGGAATCTGTGTTAAAATATGCGCATGAAAAAGAGTATGTCAAAACCGAAAAAGAGCGCCGAAACCGGCAGAACGCCGATGGACGCCGCGCTGCGCTATCTCGGCTCGCGAGCACGCACGGTACGCGAGGTGGAACGGCATCTGGACGCCGGTGAATACGGCGAGGTCGAGGTCTACGAAACCGTGGAGCGGCTCAAGGAACTGGGGCTACTCAACGACGTGGCGTTTGCCGAGGAATTTGTTCGAACCCGGCTCGCGACCAAACCGGTCAGCCGCGCGCATTTAAGGCAGCAGATGCTTGCCCACGAAACCGATGCGGAAGCGATTGAGCAGGCGCTTTCGTCTCTGGAGGGCGACGCGGAGGCAAACAACGCCGTACAGATTGCGGAGAAATACGCCCGGCAATATGCTCGCCTGCCGGAGGATGAGAGGCGCGAGATGGTGATGCGCCGCCTGATTTCTCGCGGGTATAGCTATGACGACGCGCGGGCGGCATTTGCCGGCGTGACGGAGGAGAGGGACATATGAAGCGCGTTGTGTCGGCGGAGGAGATGCGGGCGTATGAGCGGTCGCGGTTTGCGAACGGGCAGGCAAACAGCCTGCATTGGATGGAACGCGCGGCGGAAGGTGTGGATGCCCTGCTCATGGGGCGCTATCCGGATAAGAGCGTTCTCTGCGTCTGCGGCACGGGCAATAACGGCGGGGATGGGTTCGCGTTGCTCCGGCTATTGACACAGCGCGGGATTCCCTGTGCGGGCGTTTTGCTTGGGGGGAGTGGGAAGCTTTCCGGCGACGCGAGGACGAACTATCTTAGCGCAGTCGGGTGCGGCCTGGTGGTTTATGACACGCTGAGCGATGCGCTCGTGCAAACGTATGATGTGCTGGTGGACGCGCTGTTTGGCACGGGCCTTTCGCGCCCGCTCACGGGCATATATGCCGGCGCAGTATCGGATATGAACGCAAGCGGGAAACCCATCGTTGCAATTGATCTTCCCTCCGGCGTGGACGCGACAACCGGCGAGGTGCTTGGCTGCGCCGTCCAGGCGCGCGAGACGGTTACATTCGAGTTTTATAAGCGCGGGCAGTTACTCTTTCCCGGGCGCGAACTTTGCGGTGAGGTGATCCTGCACCCACTCTCGGACGAAAAACAAAACGGGAAGTGCGCTGTTGCCCTCTTCGAGCGGGAGGATGCGGCGCGGCTCTTGCCAAGGCGCCCGCCGGATTCCCACAAGGGGAGAAATGGGCGCGCGCTGCTCTGCGTAGGAAGCGAGTCATATGCGGGAGCTGCGCTGCTCTCAGTCGGCGCGGCGCTCCGCGTAGGAGCGGGATTGACCACAGCCGCGGTGCCCGGACGGGTGAAGAACGCGTTTGCCAACCTGCCGGAGGCGATGTGCCTGCCTGTCAACGACGGCGCGGACTGGGACAGCGAAGGCTGCGAGCGCGCAATTGCGCAGATGGAGAATAAGAACGCGCTCTGCGTTGGCTGCGGTGCGGGGGCGGGGAACATCCTTCCGCTGATCACAGCGGCGCTGCAGAGCGGATGTTCGATTGTGCTGGATGCGGACGCGCTGAACCAGATCGCCAAAGCGCCGGAGATGCTACGCCTGCTGCACCCGAACGCGATTCTCACGCCGCACCCGGCCGAGATGGCTCGGATTTGCGGCGAAACGATAGAAACCATTCTACGGGATCCGATCGGGATAGCAGGGAGTTATGCGAGGCGATGGAACTGCGTGGTGCTGCTCAAGGGCGCGACGACCTGCATCGCGAGTGGGGATGTCGTCCGGCTGAACACCAGCGGAAATGCAGGGCTTGCCAAGGGAGGGAGCGGGGATGTGCTGGCAGGGCTGATCACGGGACTGCTTGCGCAGGGGCTCTCCGCATTTGACGCAGCCTCTTGCGGCGCATTTCTGCTCGGCGTCTCGGCCGATATGGCGCTGGAACTGCTTCGCGAGCGCATGCTGCTTGCACGGGATGTCATCACGGCAGTGGAGCAAACAATTGCAGAATGGTAACGCGCTTTCGCGTTAAAAAACAGCACTTGCGTTTTGCAGGTGCTGTTTTACGTTTCAAGTATGGCCTGGCGCTTAATCCTTTGTGTATACGCGCGGGACGCGCTCCGAGATGCTCAGCAGGATTTCGTAGCTGATGGTGTCGGCTTTCTCCGCCAGCTCGTCCGCCGTGATCGATTCTTTGCCCTGCGAACCAAGCAGAACCACATCATCCCCGACCGCTGCGTCGGGAATATTGGTCAAATCTACCATCATCTGATCCATGCAGATCGTGCCGATCTGATGGGCGCGATGACCGCGCACAAGCACAGCCGCCCTGCCGGAGAGACAGCGCTTGTAGCCATCTCCATAGCCGACTGCGACGGTGCCGACCAGCATATCGCAAGGGGTGATAAATTTCAGACCGTAACTGACGCCCTCGCCAGCCGGGATGGTTTTGATATGCGTAAGATAGGTGTGCCAGCTCAGCACGGGGTGCAGGTCGATGCCCGCGACAGCATGCCCGGCCGGATGGCAGCCATACATCGCGATGCCGCCGCGCACCATGTCGAACTGCGCTTCGGGGATATGCAGCGCTGCCGCGCTGTTGCTCGCGTGAAGGAGGGGATGCAGCCCGTTCTGCCGCGCAATCTCAACATAACGGCGGAAATGCTCCGCCTGCTGAAGCGTGAACGATGTGTCCTCCAATTCGGATACGGCAAAATGCGTAAACAAGCCGTCGAGCATCAGGTTCGGGCTGCGTTTGAGCAGCAGGATTGCTTCGGTAAAGGCCGCCTCGCTCGTGAAGCCGATGCGGTTCATGCCGGTGTCGGCCTTGATGTGTATGCGGCAGGTCATGGCGAGCTTTGCCGCGTGCGTCTGCAGCAACTGCAGCGCCTCAACGGTGAATACCGTCGGCATCAGATCGTGGCGGATGACGTCGTCCATATGGTCTTCTTCCGTCGCGCCGAGCAGAAGAATTGGTGCGGTGATGCCCGCGAGACGAAGGCGGACGCCCTCCTCCGCAAATGCGACGCCGAGGTAAGCCGCGCCGCTCTCCAGCGCGCAGTTGGCAACCGCCTCCATTCCGTGACCATAGGCGTTGGCCTTGACCACGGCGAGATATTTCGTCTCCGGTTTGAGGCGCGAGCGGATCAGCTCGATATTGTGCCGGATGCTGGCGAGAGAAATCGAAGCATAGGTCGAACGCATATGGATTACGCCTCCCGTTTGCGAGAATCGTGCACAACTTTGCCGTTGATGAGCGTGAGCACGCAGTGGGTTTGATAGCCGAACGGATGCCCGTCAAAGACCGCGATATCCGCGTCTTTTCCAGCCTCCAGCGTACCGACGCGGTCGGCGATGCCGACAATTTCGGCAGCATACCGCGTGATGGAGCGAAGAGCGGTTTCTTCACTGAGCCCCTCGCGCACGGCGAGCCCCGCCTGTATGGGTAGAAACTGAATTGGAATGACGGGGTGATCGGTCATCATGGCAAACGGGATGCCCGCTTCTTCCAGAATACGCGGCGCGGCAAAGCTGAGATTCTTTAATTCGATTTTGCTGCGCTCCGAGAGCAGGGGGCCAATGATGATGCCCGCGCCCTGTTCGGCGAGACGATCTTTGAGCACGTCCGTAATCAGATATCCTTCGGTGCAATGGTCGATGGTCACCCTGAGGTTAAATTCCTTGGCGAGGCGCAGACCGGTTAAGATATCATCCGCGCGATGGGCGTGGATTTTCAGCGTAAGCTCACGGTTGACGACCGGGAGCAGCGCTTCCATCGCGATATCCTTATCCGGCTTGTCGTCTTCCTTCGCCATACCTTTTTGATACTCAATCGCATCGGTCATGGTAGAGCGAAACAGGGAGGCAATCGCCATGCGCGTGGTTGGCGCCACCTTCTTTTCCGAATAGACCGCCTTCGGATTCTCGCCCGTTGCGGCCTTCATCGCGATGGGATCGCGCAGTGTCATCTCCTCAATACTGCGGCCATAGGTCTTTAGCGCGGCGAACTGCCCGCCGATGACATTTGCGCTGCCCGGACCGGTGACGACGGTGGTGACGCCGCCTTCCCGCGCCTCGCGAAAGCAAGGGTCAAAGGGGTTCAGACCGTCCACCGCGCGGAGTTCCGGCGTGATGGGGTCTGTCATCTCGTTTCCGTCCGAACCTTCCTCGCCCATGCCGTCTTCCCACATGCCGATGTGGCAATGCGCGTCGATGAGTCCGGGGAGCACAAACCGCCCGTCAAGGTCAATGACCTCAGCGTTTTCAGCGGAAAGCAAAGGGCCGACGGCGATAATTTTGCCGTTGTCAACTAAAATATCGCCCGTAAAAGCATCCTTGGTCATGGTATGGATCAAGCCGTTTTTGAGTAGAAGCATATCATTCTCCAGTCAGTTGAACAAATGATGATATTTTATTTATTCTACCACAACGGTGGAATTTTGAACGCTATTTTATATTTTGGGGCAAATTCATTTTTTGGCTGGCTTCAAAAACATTTCCATTCAGTATAAAATATATTATATATTGTGTTATGTTTATTCGAAATATATAATGCAATATAACAAAATGCACAGGAGTGGGAAGATGAAGGTTCTGTCACGCGTCATGCAGGATGTGATCAAGCGTAATCCGAACGAGAGCGAGTTTCACCAAGCAGTTTCCGAAGTGCTCGAATCGCTCGAAATCATTGCCGAGGATCATCCGGAGTGGGTAAGATCGGGTATCTTCGACAGGTTTGTCGAGCCCGAGCGACAGGTTTTTTTCCGTGTGTCTTGGATTGATGATGCCGGAACGACCCGGGTAAATAGGGGGTATCGAATTCAGTTTAACAGCGCAATCGGTCCCTATAAGGGCGGCTTGAGATTTCATCCCTCCGTTAACGCGAGTATTTTGAAGTTTCTAGGATTTGAACAGGTGCTGAAAAACTCGCTCACGGGGCTTCCGATGGGCGGCGCAAAAGGCGGAAGCGATTTTGATCCCAAGGGAAAATCGGACGGGGAGATCATGCGGTTCTGCCAGAGTTTTATGACCGAGCTCTATCGCCATATCGGGCAGTTTACCGATGTCCCCGCCGGGGATATTGGTGTAGGCAGACGTGAAATCGGGTTTCTATTTGGGCAATACAAGCGCCTGGTCAATGATTTCTCCGGCGTATTGACGGGAAAGGGCTGTACCTGGGGCGGGAGCCTGGCACGCACGGAAGCGACCGGATACGGGCTCTGCTATATCATGGCGGAAGCATTATCCAGAAGAGGCCGTTCGATGGACGGAGCAGACGTCTGCATCTCCGGTTCGGGCAACGTGTCCATCTACGCCGCGGAAAAGGCGAAGCAGCTCGGCGCAAAGGTGATTTCTTTGAGCGATTCCGACGGATTCATCCACGATGAAAACGGAGTAAATCTGGAGGTTGTGAAGGAAATCAAAGAGGAGCGCAAGGGGAGAATCTCCGAATATATGGATCACGTGAAAAGCGCGCGTTATTATGAGGGCTGCAAAGGCGTTTGGACGCTAAAGTGCGATATTGCGCTGCCCTGCGCAACGCAGAATGAGATCGATTATGCGGCCGCAAAAACCTTACTCAAAAATGGGTGCTATGCGGTTGGGGAAGGCGCCAATATGCCTTCCACGCCGGAAGCCGTCCGCGAGATGATTCACAATGGCGCAATTTATCTGCCGGGAAAAGCTGCAAATGCGGGCGGGGTGGCAACGTCCGGATTGGAGATGACACAAAACAGCCAGCGTTATTCTTGGGCGTTCGACAAGGTGGATAATGCATTGAAAAATATTATGGCAGATATCTTTAACCAGATTGATACGGTTGCAAAAAGATATGGCAGAGAAGGGGACTATGAGTTCGGCGCAAATGTAGCGGGATTTCTGAAGGTAGCGAAAGCAATGTATGAGCAAGGGATCGCATACTGATCAGACGGTTCACATCCGTTGCACCTCGCAATTAGAAACCACCGCCAGAAAAGATTGCATCGAGCCATCGATCATGTTGAGCGATATGATCGATGGCTCGATTTTTGCAAGCGAAGCCAAAGAGCCGATCTTTAAAATGTGCTGAGAATCCGATGGTTGCGTTTGACCGAAGCATATGCGTGTGATAAACTACTGTATTGGGTGAATTTTACCCCTAAGATGAAGATGGAATGGAATAAAACTTTGGATCAGACGGCATTTAATCATATTCTCTCCCGCGTGGAAAAGCCCGCGCGCTATATCGGCGGGGAGTGGAACAGCATTGTAAAAGAACAGGCGGAGCTCCGCTTTGCGTTATTGTTTCCCGATGTGTATGAGATTGGCATGTCGCACCTCGGCTCCCGCATTCTCTACCACGCGCTCAACAGCGTGGAAGGCGTCGCCTGCGAACGCGCTTTCGCGCCCTGGCCGGATATGGAGCAGGTGCTGCGAGAAGAGCATCTGCCTCTGTTTTCGCTGGAGAGCAAGCGGCCGCTCGGCGAGTTTGACATCCTTGGGTTTTCCCTGCTCTACGAAATGTGCTATACCAATGTTCTGCAGATGCTGGATTTGAGCAATGTCGCGTTTCTGGCAAAGGATCGCAAAGAAACCGACCCGCTCATCATATGCGGCGGTCCCTGCGTCTGCAATCCTGCGCCGGTTGCGCCGTTTATGGACGCGGTGCTCATCGGCGACGGCGAGGAGATGACGCTGGAGTTTGTGGAGACGGTTCGCCGCGCAAAGCGGGAAGGGAAGCCGAAGTCCGAATTGCTTAAGCAGCTCTCCGGCATCCGCGGGGTCTATATCCCGTCCCTGCGGACAGCGGAAACGACGGTTGTCCGCAGCATCGTGCGGGATCTTGACAAAGCGCCTTTTACCGGCGAGCCCATCGTGCCGTATCTCGGTATTGTGCACGACCGCGTCGCGCTGGAGGTTATGCGCGGCTGCACGCGCGGCTGCCGCTTTTGCCAGGCGGGCTATATCTATCGTCCGATTCGCGAACGCAAGAGCGCAACGCTCCTGCAACTCGCGCGGCAGCAGATTGGCTGCACGGGCTATGACGAAGTATCTCTGCTCAGCCTCAGCACCGGGGATTATTCCGAGGTGCATACGCTCGTGCCGGAGATTATCCATGAGATGGAATCGCAGAAGGTCTCCGTTGCGCTTCCTTCGCTCCGCGTGGATAGCGAACTGGCAAACGATCTGAGCGTGATGCAGACCGTTCGCAAAGCGGGGCTGACCTTTGCGCCTGAGGCGGGCACGCAGCGGCTCAGGGATGTCATCAACAAAAATGTGACGGAGGAGGATATTCTGCGCGCAACGCAGGATGCGTTTTCCAACGGCTGGAGCAGCGTCAAACTCTATTTCATGATTGGCCTACCGACCGAGACGGACGAGGATATCCTCGGCATCGCCCAGCTGGCGCGAAAGATCAGCTGGCAATTTTATGGCCTGCCGAAGGAACAGCGCGGCAAGGGCCTGCGCCTCAATGTCAGCGTATCCACCTTTGTGCCAAAACCGTTTACGGCGTTTCAATGGTGCGGTCAAGTGCCGCCGGATGAGATCAAGAGAAAGCAGGAACTGCTGCGCGGGGCGCTCAAGGGAATCCGCGGCGCGGAGCTTAACTGCCACTATTCACTGCTCTCCGTGCTGGAAGCTGCGTTCTCGCGCGGGGACGAGAAGCTTGCATCTGTGCTGCTGCGCGCCTATGCGCTCGGCTGCCGGTTTGACGCATGGACAGAGCATTTTCAGCCCAAGGCATGGGCGCAGGCGTTTTCGGACTGCGGCCTGAGCGAGCAGGAATATGCCCAGCGGGAGTTTTCGCTCGAAGAGCCGCTCGCCTGGGATTTTGTCGATATGCTGGTGACAAAAGCATATTTGCGGCGGGAATATAAGCGTGCGCTTCACGGCGAAACGACGCCGGATTGCCGCGAAACCTGTAACGGCTGCTTTGGCGCGCGGTATGAGACTGACTGCCGCGATCTCCAGCCGGAAGGGTACGGTGCAGCGCGATGAAACTGATTGCCGCCTATCATAAGGGAAGCGAGATTGCGATGATCTCGCATCTGGATATTCAAAGGACGCTGCAGCGCGCGTTCCGCCGAGCCGGAATTCCGCTGTTGTATTCCAACGGTTTTAACCCGCATCCGCAATTTTCGTTTGCGACCGCCGCGGCGACGGGCATGAGCAGCGAGGCGGAATGGTTCGAGGTACAGCTCTCCGAAGAGATGAGCCCCGAGGAGTTTCTTCGCCGCGCAAACATGGCGATGCCGCGGGGAATGTCGGTCTCCGGGGCGTTCGCTGCGCCGGAAAATTTTGGTTCGCTTTCCGCAAAGCTCCGCGCGGCCGGATATCTAATCGATTTGGCATTTACGGAGGCGGTCTCCAAAGAAAAACTGCAATCCACGCTCGAAGAGATGCTTTCGGGCGAGATCATCATCAACAAGCGGACGAAGGGCGGGATCAAACCCGTAGATATGCGTCCGTATATCCTGCGGGTCTCCGTGGGGCAGGTCGAGGGCGATCAAGCAGCCCTCCACGTTCTAGGCAAGCTGCAAGCCGATGGCGGGTTGCGGGTCGATGCGTTCATCGACGCGCTGCTCGAGCGTTTGGATGCGCATGCCGCGTATGAAATCCATCGTACGCACATGTATTTTGCCGAAGATGGCCTGTTGCCGCATCTGCCTGCGGAATAGGAAAGAGAAGGGAAAAATGAATAAGGAAATCCTGGTGGACGCTAGCGGCGTGGCAACCCGCGTCGCGGTCGTCGAGGATGGCTCTCCTGTTGAGCTGTATGTGGAACAGGAAGGGTCCGAACGCCTCGTCGGCAACATTTACAACGGCAAGGTGCAAAACGTTCTGCCTGGCATGCAGGCGGCGTTTATCGACATCGGTCTGGAACGAAACGCATTCCTGTATGCGGGGGATATCGTGCTTTCGGACGATCCCGACGACGAGATTGAGCAGATACCGGAATCGAAGAACATCCGCGATCTCTTAAAGCCGGGTCAGACCATCATGGTTCAGGTGGCGAAGGATCCCGTCGGCACCAAGGGCGCGCGCGTGACCACGCATATCACGCTCGCCGGGCGTTCGCTTGTGCTGATGCCTACGATGGATTATGTTGGCGTTTCGCGCCGCATTGACAAGGATGAGGAGCGGCAGCGCCTGCGTAAAATCCTCATCGAAATCAAGCCAAAGTGCATGGGCGTCATCGTCCGCACGGCCTCCGCCGGCAAGACCAAGCAGGACTTCGCGGAGGACCTGGAGAGCATTGTCAACCTCTATGCAGAGATTGAGAAGCGTGCCGCAAGCAGAAAAGCGCCTGCGCTGCTACACGCCGAGCAATCGCTGCTCTTCCGCACCGCACGCGATTTTTTGATGAAGGACATCGACCGTGTCTTCGTGAACGATGTGGATGCCTATGATAAACTGCGGGAAATTGCGGATTATATGGCGCCTAAGCTCAAGGCTCGCATTCTGCTCAAGGAGAGCGAGGCGCTCTTTGACCGCTACGACACCGAGAGCAAGATTGAGAAAGCGCTGGCCCGCAAGGTTTGGCTCAAGAGCGGCGGCTATGTCATTATTGACCGGACGGAGGCGCTGACCTCCATCGACGTCAACTCCGGTAAGTTTGTCGGCAAGGATAATTTAGAGAAGACCATCACGGCTGTGAACTGCGAAGCGGCAAAGGAAATAGCGAAACAACTCCGGCTGCGGGACATTGGCGGCATCATCATCATTGACTTTATCGATATGGAGAAGGAAGCTAACCGCGCGCTGGTGCTGAGCACGCTCAAGACCGCGCTGCGCGACGACCATACCCGCTCACACGTGTTCGGCTTTACGCATCTTGGCCTGGTGGAGATGACGCGTAAGAAGACCGGCAGAAGCATCTCCGACACCCTACAGCAGGTCTGTCCCTATTGTAACGGGGACGCGAAGGTGCTCGCGCCCGAAACCGTTATCAATCGCATCCGCAAGCAGACGCTCCAGGTGATTAAGGGAAGCAACAACAAGCGCATGCTCATTGAGGCACACCCGGACGTGGTGACGGCGATGGAAGCGGCGGAGCAGAAGCACGGCTGCCTCTTCCCGATTGAGGAGGGTGGAACCTATTATGTCCGCCCAAACGCTACGCTGCATATTGAAAAATTCGCCGTGCGTCCGCTTTCCGAAAAGAAGGTGCCGGAGGCAAAGAAGGACTGCAAAATCATTCGCTGACGCTGGGAAACGCATGGAAATCAAGCCGATTTTCCCGATAAAATCAGGCGTTTTTCGTTGACATGCGGGATGTCGTTGTGTTATGATCTTTCGGTGAGCCGCTCCGGGGTGGTTTAAGCGCGCGGTTGATCCGTGCCACCACGATTGGGCGAGTCTGGTATGAGGAGGTGCAGTTATCGTGTATGCAATCATTCAAACCGGTGGTAAGCAGTACAAGGTAGAGGTTGGCGACCAGATTCTGGTGGAAAAGCTCGAAGCCGTTGTGAACACTGAAGTCGAATTTGAAACGTTGCTCGTTGCGGATGACAGCGGTGTCAAGGTGGGGAAACCCGTGTTGAGCGGTGTCGTCGTTCGCGGCAAAGTGCTGGATCACGGCAAAGGCAAGAAGGTCGTCGTTTTCAAGTATAAGCCGAAGAAGGACTCCCGCACAAAGCGCGGCCATCGTCAGCCGTTTACAAAGGTCGAGATTCTCTCGATCGGGTAAGGCGATATGGTAACGGTGACAATGCTTCGCAGAGGCGGCAATACGGTCGGGTTTACCTCAACCGGACATGCCGGCTATGGCGAAGCGGGGGAGGACATCGTCTGCAGCGCGATTTCCGCGCTCACGCAGACCTGTTATCTCGGTCTGGTTCAGGTGCTCGGATTGAAGGAGGGCGAAGAAGTCGCCGTCTCGATTGACGAGGCCGAAGGAATGCACTGCGTTCTTGCGGGCGATACGCGCGGGAAGCAGCTGGAACAGGCGGAACTTCTGTTTTTAACGATGGAAGCGGGGCTGCGTTCCATTCAAGAGTCGTATCGCAAATCCCTAAAATTACGACACAGGGAGGTGTAACGATATGTTCAAGATGAATCTGCAACTGTTTGCGCATAAAAAAGGCGTTGGTTCGTCCCGCAACGGCCGCGACAGCGAAGCCAAGCGACTCGGACCGAAGCGCGCGGACGGTCAGTTCGTGCTCGCGGGCAACATTCTCGTGCGTCAGCGCGGCACACACATGCATCCCGGCGTCAACGTCGGCATTGGCAAGGACGATACGCTCTTTGCGAAGGTCGATGGCGTTGTCCGCTTCGAAACCAAGCACCTTGGCAAGAAGACTGTCAGCGTATACGAGGCCGCCGTGGGCGAATAACCGAGTTCTTATGAAGAAGCGGACGATGCATTTCGTCCGCTCTTTTCATATTCCGGCTCATTTTTTATGGGTGAGTGAATGGGAATAGAATGGAAATCATGGATCAGGAACAGTTGATACTGCATCGCTTGAATCATCAAATGCTGTTGAAACCGCAGTCTGCCGAGAGGGTGGTCGGCGGATTGATCGGCCTGCAGGCGCAATATGGCGCGGCGGCGCTGCATGCCCTCAAGATTCGCGCGAGCGATGCGCCCGATCTAACGCAATATGTCAAGACCTGGTCCTTTCGCGGCACGCTTCACCTGCATCGCAAGCGGGATTTGCCGCTCGTGCTGTATGCGGGCAGTGAATCGTCCTTTGGGCAGATGTCGTTTCTTGACGAGGGCATCGCGCCCGGCAGGGGCGCTTTTTTCCGCGAGATTGTCGCCGGCGCGTTGTCTACGGGAGACAAAACGAGGGAGGAGCTGAAGGCCGCCTGCATCCGCTGCGGAATGAATGCGCGTGAGATGGAAATCATCCTTCATCCCTGGGGCGGATTATTTCGCGCCATGGCGGAGAAAGGGGAGATTGCCTACACCGCCGGCGGCAATCGCGTTTTCACGCGGCTGGATCCGCTGGCGCCGATGGAGGAGGAAGCGGCGCTCAGGGAGATGATGCTGCGATACGTCACGCACTATGCGCCCGTGTCCCTGCGGGACGCGCAGACGTTCTTTGGTTTGCCGCAAAGAAAGCTGAAATGCTTGTTGGAACTGACCGCGACGCAGGACCTCTCCTTTCAGGGACAGACATATTTCACGATGGGGCAGCGTCTGCCGGCGGATGCCGCCATGCCCGACGTTCTCTTCCTGGCGGGGTTTGATCAAATGCTGCTTGGATACCGCAAGAACGAAAACCCGATTCTGCCACAGGAACGCATAAAATCCGTCTATAACAACACCGGAATTATCTTCCCGACCGTACTGCTCCATGGTCTGGCATGCGCGGTTTGGAAACGGACGGGGAACAGGCTGGAGATCAGGCCGTTTCAAACGATCGGCTCAAAAGATCGAAAGAAAATCGAACGCAAAGCCGTGGACAACTTTGGTAAAGTAGCGGTACAATGGACGGGAATGCAGGCGACGATTTGAACGCAAGCGCATTCCAACGGAGGCTTGAACCGGAATGATAACAAGAGAGACCAAGATTGGCGAATTACTGCAAAATCCCATTGCGCGGGATGTGCTGTCCCAACTGGTGCAATATGCGGGTATCAATGAAAAAGTGATTTTAAACCCCATTGTGAAGGGGCTGAAGATATCGGCAATTCCAAAATTTGCGGGCAAGGCGTTGCCAAACGCCGAGCGAGTGATCGATACCATGCTTAACCTGTTCAATCAGGAGGCGAACACCAAGCCGCTGACAAAATCCAATACGCATGTCTGGTGGAAAGAAGCGGTGGTTTATCAAATCTATCCACGTTCTTTCATGGATGGAAATAACGATGGGATTGGCGATCTGAAAGGCATCATCCAAAAACTGGATTATCTGCAGGAACTGGGCGTCACGGCGGTTTGGCTTTCGCCTATTTTCGATTCGCCAAACGACGACAACGGTTATGATGTGCGCGATTATCGCGCCATCATGGCGGAGTTTGGAACCATGGCGGATGCGGAGGAGCTGATTAGCGAACTGCACAAGCGCGGGATGCGGTTGATTCTCGACCTGGTGGTGAATCATACGTCCGATGAGCACGAGTGGTTCATCGACTCGGCACAAAATCCCAAAGGCGAGCGCGGCGACTACTACATCTGGCGCAAGCCGAAGGGGAGCCAGCACCCGAATAACTGGACCAGTTTTTTCTCCGGCCCCGCCTGGGAAAAGGTGGATTCGAGAGAAGAGGAATATCTGCATCTCTTCTCCAAAAAGCAGCCTGATCTGAACTGGGAGAATCCGAAGGTGCGGGACGAGGTCTGCGCGATCATCGATTTCTGGAGGAAGAAAGGCGTTGACGGTTTCCGCCTCGACGTGATCAACTATATCAGTAAAACTTCGCTGGAGGACGGAACGGAGACGCTCGGCGCGCTCTTAAAGTTCAACGGAATCGAACACTATTTCTACGGTAATCGCTTGCATGAATATCTGCACGAGTTGAAAGCGCGCGCGTTTCACGAGGCGTTCACCGTCGGCGAGACGCCGGGCACGGGGTTGGAGATGAACAAACTGCTCACCGCGGAAGAGCGAGGGGAACTGAACACCGTGTTCAGCTTTGATCACCTGGAAAACCTTGGCAAAAACCGTTTTGACGATTATCGCTATAATCTCAATCACCTCAAGAAGAGCTTTATTAGGCTGGAGGGCGAGTATGCGGATTACGCCTGGCCGAGTATATTTGTTGAAAATCACGACAACCCGCGCATGGTGTCCAAAATTGATCCCGGGGAGGAACATCGGGACGCGATTGCAAAATTGATCGCGCTTGTATTGCTCAGCGCGCGGGGAACTGTGTTTCTCTATCAGGGGCAGGAACTGGGTGCGGTCAATGTCGGCTTTTCCAGCATGAGCGAACTGCGTGACATCGAAAGCCTGAATAAATATCGCGAGCTCATCGCCGCGGGAAAAACGCAGGAAGAGGCCTGGCAGACGGTGCTCTGCGGCACACGGGATCACAGCCGCACGCCGATGCAGTGGACGAACGGCACCTATGGCGGATTCTCTGAACGGGAACCCTGGATTCGCGTTGGCGACAAAGACATCTGTAACGCTGCGGCGCAGATGAACGACGAAACCTCTGTCTGGCGAGCCTATCAGCAACTGATCACGCTGAGGGCATCGCATCCCGCCCTGGTTTATGGTTCCTTTGAACTGCTGGAGAGCGCAAAGGAGGATGTATTCTGCTATTATCGCGCGATTGAGAAGGACCGATTCTACGTCGAAATCAATCTGAGCGCAAAACCGGTCAAACAGCCCAAGGCAACCGACGCGATGGAGCTGCTGTTCTCCAACTATATGGCGCAGGGCGACGGGCTGCAGCCGTACGAAGCCAATCTATACCGAGTGAACCCATAAAAAGCGTCAATGTAACGTTTTCGTGAATTGGGCAGGATGCGGCTTGTCATCCTGCCCAATTTTCTCTACACTCAGTTTGTACATTCTTACGCGGTCGATCTTGTAGAGATGAGGAACATATGAAAAAACGGGTGTCGATTCTACTGATGATTGGTATTATGCTCTTTGCCTCGGCGCTGCCGGTGTCGTTTTCGCGCGCATTGACCGTGACTACCGGGGTTATTTCGGCGGATGACGTCGCCCTGAGAAAAACGGCAAGTTCTGGCGGCGCATTGGTCACGCGGTTGAGTGAAGGCACCATCGTCAAGATTCTGGAGACGAACGTCAACTCCGAATGGTATCGGGTGGAGACGGAGACCCGCACGGGATATGTGAATCGCATGTATGTCAATATAGACGCATCGCTGGCTTCCTACCAGATGACCTATACGGGGACGATTATCAATGTGCAGCAGGACGTCAATGTCCGCGCCGAACCCTCCATGCGCGGGAAGAAGCTGGGTAAAGCGCAAAAGGGACAGACGTTTACGGTGACGCAGGCGTATGCCTCCGGCGCGTGGCATGCCATTGACTTCAACGGGACGACCGGATATGTCTCTTCCAAATATTTGGATCTTATGGCGAAGGTGGGAAACGACGCGCTTACAGGCCTCGAAATCATCGGCGGCACGCTTTCGCCGAGATTTTCACCAACAGAATATGGATATGTTTTGACGGCAACGCAGGGCGAAATTGAAATCAAGGCCTCCGCGAACAGCGGGGTCAAGATCAGCGTCGGATCAACAGGCATCGCAAGCGCGAAATATTCGATCAAATCCGGCAATAGCAAGACCATTCGCATCTCCGTCGGCGGCAAAGTTCGTTACTCCATCTATCTCGTGCGGGATGTATTAACAATTGGCACCTGGAACATCAAGCGCGGGAACGATAATCTCGTCATGCAGGGGTGGCTGATTGCCGCGCAGCGGCCGGATATCCTCGGAGTGCAGGAGGTCTATGTCAATAAAAAGGAAAAGACCAACAATCTTCTTTCGGTTCGAACGAGAAACGCGGTGAACACCTCGTTTGCGGAAACCATCGCTTATGATTCCGGCGGACAATATGGCATTGGACAGATTTCAAAATTCAAGCCGGAAAACGAGCAGGTGACACTGCTCTCCAGCGAGGATAAGGAGCAAAGGTGCCTGCAAAAGGTGGAATATGCGGTGGACGGCAAGCGTATTTCCGTTTATAATACGCATTTCTCATATGAATCCGCCTCGATTCGCAAGAAACAATTTGCTGAGGTTCTTGCTATCATGGATGCAGACAAAAATCAGTATAAGGTTCTGACAGGCGACTTCAACGCGAAGGAAGCGGAATTCGAAGTATTCAAAAAGAATTATCGTGTGGTGAATACAAGCGAGACGAAGTTTTATGACTATTCGTATAATCGCATCGCCATGTCGCAGATTGATAACATCGTTGTCTCAAAAAACATCACTGTGCTCAATGCGCGCGCTATTCCAACGGAGTATTCCGACCATTACCCGCTCTTTGCATTCCTCGCGTTAAAGTAAGCGGATCTACACTAAAAATCCGCCGTTCGGCGGATTTTCAGCCCATCGACAAAGTCCTGCGGACTCTGCCGGTGGGTTTTACTTTGGGTTAAAATGACGCGAATCGCGCCATTTTTTTTTCAAATTCGGCGAATGAATCGCCAAATTTGAAGGAACATGGGGGATTTTCGAAATCCCCCAACCCCCCTACTGGGTTTGTTGATGCTCTGAAAAATCCGCCGTTCGGCGGATTTTTTTGATGGGGTTGAGCTTAGTGCGTATAATCGGCGGTCAGCGTGGCGGAGGCGAGGATTTTTTGATGCATTGCCTGCTCAAACTGCTTTTGTGAGAACCCGTTGTCGATCGATAGCGGCTCGCGCAGTGCGTACACGGTGATCACATAGGTATGTGTGCCGCTTGGAGGTGTCGGCCCGCCGTAACCGACGAAACCGAAATCATTTTTCCCTTGCACGATGTTGGCGGCGAGGTCAATGCTCGCATTTTCCGGGAGGTCCCCGGCGGGCAGATTGGCCGCGAGCCAATGCACCCAGTCTCCGCCGTCGGGATCGGTAACCGAAAGAGTGAGGCACGCGGTGCCATCGGGGAGGTTTTGAACCGAGAGCGCAAAGGAACGGGTTGGGATGCCATTTTCTTTCTGCATACCACGTTCGCCGAATTGGTCCGCGAGAACCCCGTTTACAATGCCGCTGCTGGAGATGGAAAAATTGCCGGGAGCAGGAGGGGCGGGGGATTCGACAACCGGATTCACGCTTGCAGCAGGCACGGGAATCCCGGTTGGAACAGGCGTTTCGATGGCTGCTGCTACGGGGCTCTGCGCCGGCGGCGTTTGCGCCTGGCAGGCGAGCAGCAGGGCAAGGGAAAACACCATCGCAAGTACGGCAAAAAAAGCTTTCATTGCAATTCCTTTCCGCAGAACGTATGCGGCGTCATTCAAACGAAATGTTGTTTTGATACCCCGCGCGGGAACGCACGGCATTGCCGCCGTCGTATGTCTTGCTGTCGCTGCCAAAGAGGTGATCCAGGCCATACCAGCTGTTCCCAACCAGACAGGAAACACGATAATACCCGCTGGGCAGTTTGAATTTTGCGGTTTTTCCTCCCTGGATGAATACACCAAGCGCGAGTGTCCCCTCCTCGGATGTATCATCGCTGGAGATCGCATAAAACCGGACATAAAAGAATGTGCCGAGTTTGTCGCTGGCTTTGAATTGAATCGCGTTTCCCGCGCTCTCACCCTCCAGAATACTCCCGCTGGGGGGCGGCTCGAGCGGCTCGACACGCCACGCGGCGTTGATTGCCGCAGTTGCTTCGGCTTCGGCTTTCGCTTTTGCCGAGGCGACCTGCGCGGCGAGCCCGCCGTCATTCAGAAGCGAACTCTCACCCGTTTCACGATGATAGAGCAGTACAACGGTCGCGTTTTGCTGTATAGCGGTGGAGAGATCAATATCCGCGATTCCTTCGGCGGAGAGCACGGCGATTCGTTCATCCCCGTAGAATTGCTGGTTAAACGAATCCTCATACGCTCTGGCTAACATGCGGTATACGGCCTCGGGGTCGGGGTATGAAATATTGACGGTATAGCTGCCATCGTCGTTTTGCGCCATGCTCTTTATCGTGATGAGCCGCGCATACTCGACACCGCCAAACGCATCGGAAAGAAGATTCGCAACGATGGTCGAAAACTGCATGGCCCGATAATCTGCCTGATAGGACTCGTTTTGTTCGAGCACTTGCAAAACCAGCCCTTCGACCGTTTGCTGAATGTTTAGCTTACTCTGACTGGAGAGGGTTGCCTTCCAACCTTTTTTGGAATTGACGACAGAGAACCTAATCGGGATCTGAACAAACTCTGAAACGGCGTTGTTGGCGGCATATTGTTCCAGCGCTTGACGGAGCGAAAAGGCGGACTGCTTTTGATAGATCGCCAGGCTGCCCGCCGAGAGGCTGGGGTCGGGCGGTGTAAACCCGACAGCGGCCGGGTCGATTTTGGTGTAATCCGGTATATCCGCAAGAATAACATAGTCGCTGGCGTTTGTTTGTGAATCCACTTGGGGGGCTTGCTGCTTGACTTGCGCACCTAAATTGCGCACCTCGATGTAATAATCGGTATACGCAATAATTGCGTCCGTAATGGCCTGTATTGTCCCGCTTTTTCCGGCGCATCCGGAAAAAACGAGCAAAAGAATAAGCAAAATGGGGATCGCAATTCGGCGAAGAACGGTGTTCATAGGCTTGGATTCCTTTCGGAAGAGGACATATGAATCGCTGGCTATTACATTTTGATTGCTTATTAGCGAGGGCGATTCGCATATTTACTGTAACATGCAATATAAATTCCGTCAAACAGCCGTCAGCAAATCTGTGCCGGGAAACCAATAAAAGAGAGAGTGGACAAAACCACTCTCTCTTGCCATCTTGCGATGAATTACTTCGCGTCAACCTTCGCCATGTGCGCGATCAGGTCGAGCACCTTGTTGGAATAACCCCACTCGTTGTCATACCAGGCGACGAGCTTGACGAAGTTGTCGTTCAGGCTGATGCCGGCTTTGGCGTCGAAGATGGAGGTACGCGGATCGGTGTAGAAGTCGGAAGAAACCACTTCATCCTCGGTGTAACCGATGATGCCGGCCCATTCCGGTGCTTCGGAGGCAGCCTTCATGACGGCCTTGATCTGATCATAGGTCGCCGGCTTCTCGAGGCGGACGGTCAGGTCGACGACGGAGACATCCGGCGTCGGAACGCGCAGCGACATGCCGGTGAGCTTGCCGTTGAGAGAGGGGATAACCTTGCCAACGGCCTTGGCCGCGCCGGTGGAGCTGGGGATGATGTTGTGCGCTGCCGCACGGCCGCCGCGCCAGTCCTTCTTGGACGGGCCGTCAACGGTCTTCTGCGTCGCGGTGATGGAGTGAACGGTCGTCATGAGGCCTTCGATGATGCCGAAGTTGTCATGGATGACCTTCGCCAGAGGCGCGAGGCAGTTGGTGGTGCAGGAAGCGTTGGAAACAACGTTCATGTCCTTAGTGTACTTGTCCTGGTTGACGCCCATGACGAACATCGGGGCATCGGCCGAGGGAGCGGAGATGACAACCTTCTTGGCGCCGCCCACAAAGTGTGCGCTGGCCTTGTCGGTGGTGGTGAAAATACCGGTGGATTCGACGACGTATTCCGCGCCGGCATCCTTCCATGGGATTTCATTCGCGTTCATGCAAGCGTAAACGGCGGTTTCTTCGCCATTGACGACGAGCTTTCCATCCTTGATGGAGATGTCGCCTTTAAACTGTCCATGCACGGTGTCATAACGGAGCATGTAAACCATGTAATCCAGGTCGATGAATGGATCGTTGACTGCAACGACTGCGATGTCGGGATTGGCTGCGGCTGCGCGGAAGACCAGGCGGCCGATACGGCCAAAGCCATTGATGCCTACTTTAATTGCCATATCTATGTTCTCCTTTATTGATATACGGTGTTGTTATGGGCGCTCAGAGCGTTTCATCTGCCGGAATCATCGAATAGATTATGGAGATACGATTCCACAAACGGATTTTTTCGCTCTTAAAACCCAAAGTATTGTACAATATTTGTACCATATCCGCAAGAAAAACCTTTCTTAGCCAACCTAAAAAACACTTGCAATCGATCAGCCGATATCGAATCGTGCGACCCTTGACACGGAATCAGTCCAGATTATGCTTCTCCGCGACGATGTAGAGCGGACGACCCTTGAGCTCGTCATACATACGTCCCAGATACATGCCCTGCAAACCCATGAAGAACAACGTAAGGCCCTGCACGAGGAGGATGGCGTCCGCCGCCCAAAGCCACGGCGCAGCGCCGGAGACGATTGCAACTACGATCAGGGCGAGCAGACCAAGCCCGGCGAGGGCACAGAGTCCGATGCCAAACTGCATCGGCAGCGTGAGCGGTTTATCGGAGAATCCGGTGATTCCGTCGCTGGCGAGGCGAAGCATCTTCTTGAGCGTATATTTCGTCTGCCCGGCGAAGCGCTCCTGCCGCTCGTACTCAATCGGAACGGCATTGTAGCCCATCCAGGCGGACATGCCGCGCAAAAAGCGGTTATGCTCGCGCATCTGCAAAAACAGATCCGCAACATTGCGTCCGATGAGGCGGAAGTCGCCGGTGTCGAGCGGGATGGGGTATGCGCTCATCCAGGAAAGCAGGCGATAATACATGCTCGCCGTCAACTTTTTAAAGAGGGTTTCACCCTTTCTCTTAAGGCGTTTGCCGTAGACGATGTCCGCGCCGTCTTCCCACATCTTCACCATCTTGGGGATCAGTTCCGGCGGATCCTGCAAATCGACGTCGATAATGATAAGCGCGTCGCCCTTGGCCGCGTCCATCCCGCAGGTGACGGCGAGCTGATGACCGAAATTACGGGAGAACGAGAGTACCTTGACCTGCGGATGCGCGGCGGCAAGTTCGCGCAACTGGCCGAGGGTGCCGTCCCGGCTGCCGTCGTTGACGTAGATTATCTCATACGAATAGCCGGTGCTTTGCATCGCCGCATCCATACGCACGAACGAATCCTTGAGCACCTCCTGCTCGTTGAAGACGGGAATGACCAGTGAAAGCAAGCTTTTTTTCGTGGAATCCATCGCTAAACCCTCCAAATATTGCCCTGTTTGTTCGGGGCCTGAATCGGTTTCTTCCTTAGGAACTAGAGTGTGTTTCCAGAAGCACGGCGGCACGCACCCGGTGCCTTTTGCTCCGCTTTTTTGTCACGGTAACCTTGAAATAGCGCGGCTATTCCGGCGGTTTTGTTCCTCAAAACGGTAAAAAACCCCGATGGGCTTGTACCCGCCATATCTTTGAGACACACTCTAGTATAGACCAAACAAGATGGAATGACAATCTTGCGCGCGGCTAATCGTGCAATCAAAAAAGACGCAGGAGGCAAAGGATGTAGATACTGCCTGGGACGGATCGCTTTTTCATGCGCACAAAGGATTTTTTCGTTGCAAATTAATCGTCTTGTGATAGAATACGTATCGAAGAATCGATACAAGATCCAACCGATCGAGAAAAGGAGATACACACTATGCCTATCGTAACCACCAAAAAGATGTTTGCGGATGCATATGCCGGCGGCTATGCCATCGGCGCATTCAACGTGAACAATATGGAGATCATTCAGGGCATCACCGAAGCCGCCAAGGAGCTCAAGGCTCCGCTGATTCTGCAGGTCAGTTCCGGCGCGCGCAAATACGCGAATCATACCTATCTGATGAAGCTCATCGAAGCCGCCTGCATCGAGACGGACTTGCCCATCGCGGTACATCTTGACCATGGCGATACCTTTGAACTCTGCAAAAGCTGCATCGACGGCGGATTTTCCTCTGTCATGATCGACGGATCGCACCACGGCTATGAAGAGAATGTCAAGCTCACCCGTCAGGTTGTTGAGTATGCCCATGATCACGGCGTGGTTGTAGAAGGCGAACTCGGTCGCCTCGAAGGCGTTGAGGACGACGTCAAGGTTGCCGCGGGCGAGGGCAGCTATACCGATCCCGACCAGGTGCAGGACTTCGTCAACCGCACCGGTGTGGATTCGCTGGCAATCGCCATCGGCACCAGCCACGGCGCATATAAATTTAAGCCCGGCACCAAGCCGCAGTTGAGATTCGACATTCTCAAAGAAGTTGAAAAGCGTCTGCCCGGGTTCCCGATCGTTCTCCACGGCGCAAGCAGCGTTATTCCGGAGTTTGTGAAGATGATCAACGAAAATGGCGGCAATATGCCGGACGCGATCGGCATTCCGGAGGATATGCTCCGTGAAGCGGCGCGTCTTGCGGTTTGTAAGATTAACATCGACAGCGATCTTCGCCTTGCGATGACCGCGACGATCCGCAAATATTTCAACGACAATCCCTCGCACTTTGATCCGCGTCAGTATCTCGCCCCGGCGCGTCTGGCCATCAAGAACATGGTCTCCCACAAGATCACGACCGTGCTCGGCTGCGACGGCAAAGCGTAAGAATCAATAGCGTTTCTAAGGCAAGGCACCCGAAAGGGTGCTTTGTTTGTTACTGTATAGCGCAAGAGCGCACCCTCGCGGGTGCACTCAGCCCATCGACAAAGTCCTGCGGACTCTGCCGATGGGTTTTACTTTGGGTTAAAATGACGCGAATCGCGCCATTTTTTTCACAAATTCGGCGAATGAATCGCCAAATTTGAAGGAACATGGGGGATTTTCGAAATCCCCCAAACCCCCTGCTGGGTTTGTTGATGCTCTGAGCGCACCCTCACGGGTGCGCTCTTGCTTCGTATTCGTGTTGTTTACTTCTTCTTCGCCGCCGTACGCTGAATCAGCTTGACCAGTTCCACTAGCGGGATAATCAGAAACGCGAGGGCGACGGCGATGCCGTATTCCAGAAAACTGATGTGCTCGAAGCTAAAGGCCTGCTGCAGAAAGGGAACATAGAGCACCACAAGCGTGAGCACGAGGGAGAGCGCCGCCGCACCCCAGAGATAGATGTTATGGCAATGCATCGTGAACAGGCTCTTCCGCTGCGAGCGCATGTTAAAGCTATGGAAGATCTCCGCCATGCTCAGTGTGAGGAATGCCATCGTCGTGCCGTCCGTACTGTTGGCGATCGCCCATGCGCCGTTTTGAATTCGCTCACCGATAAAGAATGCCGCCATGGTGAGCACCGTCACAAGGAACCCCTGATACGCAACGTCAAATCCGACGCCGCCGGCAAAGATGCCGTCCTTTGGGTCTCTTGGCGGCCGGCGCATGATGTCCCGTTCGCAGGCCTCCGTACCCAGCGCAAGTGCGGGTAAGGAGTCTGTAATCAGGTTGATCCAGAGCAGGTGAACCGGCTTGAGAATCACAAACCCCAGCAGCGTCGCAAAGAAGATGCTCAGCACCTCGCTCATGTTGGAGGAGAGCAAAAACTGAATTGACTTGCGGATGTTGTCGTAGATGCGGCGGCCCTCCTGCACGGCGCCGACGATGGTTGCAAAGTTGTCGTCCGCCAGCACCATATCCGCTACGTTCTTTGTTACGTCCGTGCCGGTGATACCCATGCCGATGCCGATATCCGCGCTCTTGATGCTCGGCGCGTCGTTTACTCCATCGCCCGTCATCGCGGTGATATAGCCGTTTTTACGCCAGGCGTTCACGATACGCACCTTGTGCTCCGGCTGAACTCGGGCATATACGCTATAATGACCGACGGTTTTTTCGAAGGTGGCGTCGTCAATTTCGTCCAACTGCGCGCCCGTGATCGCCTCGGACGCATCGGAGATAATGCCGAGCGTGAGCGCGATTGCGGCTGCGGTGTCGCGATGGTCGCCCGTGATCATGATCGGGCGGATGCCTGCCGAGCGGCACTGCTGAATTGCGCCGACGACCTCGGGGCGGACGGGGTCGATCATCCCGACGAGGCCAATGAAGACTAGCTCGCGTTCCAACGCGGCAGGGGAGTGATCCACGGGCTTTTCATTATGGGTTCGGAAAGCGCCGCAGAGAACGCGCAGGGCTTTGTCCGCCATGCTTTTATTCGCGGCGAGAATCTCCGCGCGGACATCGTCCGTCAGCGGGAGCTCCTTGCCGTTTTTCCAATAGTAGACGCACTTTTTGAGCACCTCGTCCGGAGCGCCCTTCGTATACTGCACATAGCCCTGCGACAAACGATGCACAGTGGACATCATCTTGCGCATGCTGTCAAACGGGGCTTCGTCTACGCGCGGCTCCGCCTGCTTTAGCGCGGGCTTGAGCAGGTTTTTTGTGACCGCGAAATTGACCAAAGCGCATTCGGTTGGTTCGCCAACCGCGTTGTTCGCCTCGTCCAGCTCCGCGTCTGTGCAGAGCGCCATGGCCTTTGCAAGCAGCGGGATATCGTCCGCATAATCCTCTACCACCGTCATCTTGTTCTGTGTGAGCGTGCCGGTTTTATCCGAACAGATGATCTGCGCGCAGCCAAGCGTTTCAACCGCGGTGAGACGGCGGATGATGGCGTTGTGCTTGCTCATGTTGGTGACGCCAATGGAGAGAACGATGGTGACCACCGCCGCGAGCCCTTCCGGTATGGCGGCAACCGCGAGGCTGACCGCGATCAGGAAGGAGTCCAGAATATAGCGCTCACCCGTGCCATGGAAGCGGAGGATATTCACGCCGAAGATGACCACGCAGATTCCGAGCACGAGCCAGGTGAGAATCTTAGAAAGCTGCGAAAGCTTGATCTGCAGCGGGGTCTGCCCGTCCTCGGCCTTTGCCAGCGCGTCGGCGATTTTACCCATCTCGGTCTGCATCCCGGTTGCGGTGATGACCGCTTTGCCGCGCCCGTAAACAACGGTGCTGCCCATATAGATCATATTTTTGCGATCGCCCAGCGGGATATCCTTTGCGCCGCCCAGCATCAGCGTATCAATCGCTTTGCTGACGGGCACGCTTTCGCCGGTCAGCGCAGCCTCTTCAATTTGCAGGCTTGCGCTTTCCAAAATGCGTCCGTCGGCCGGAACGGCGTCCCCCGCCTCCAGCAGGACGACGTCGCCCACCGCGAGCTCTTCCGTCTTGATGCGTGCGATATGCCCGTCGCGGAGTACGCGGCAGGTCGCGGCGGACATCTTTTGGAGAGCTTCGATCGCCTTCTCCGCTTTGCTCTCCTGTACGACGCCAAGAACCGCGTTGATGATGACGACGGAGAGGATGATGATGACATCCGCAAAGCTTTCACCTTCAATTGCCGCAGTGATGCCGGAAACCAGAGCCGCTGCGAGCAAAATCAGGATCATCGGATCCTTCATCTGCTGAAAAAAGCGAACGATGATCGGGGTCTTCTTGCCCTCTGCGAGCTTGTTGGGCCCGTTTTGTTCCAACCTTTTTTGCGCCTCCGCGCAAGTGAGCCCCTGCGCGTTGGAGGAAACTGACTGGAGCGCCTCCGCTGGGTCGAGCAAATATTGCTGCATATTCGATACATCCTTTCGTGTTGTTCAACAGGAGGAGGGCGACTGCCTGCCATTGAAAATAAAAAAGACACATGTACGGCAAACACGCTGTCGTACATGAGTCTCGCTATTTCATCCAAGCCAGACGCTCCTTGCGTCGTGCTACCATGTTGACTTGGAACACGGACAGTACGCCGCGCCAACTACTCCCTCACGCAATTTCTATTATATCAAATGCACGGCTGTTTGCAACGGGAGAACGGCGTTGTTTCCCCTTGCCGAAATAAATAAAAAGAAACGGTGATGCGATCGTGAATTTGCTATGTTATACTATTTGCTTAGATATGACAAGCAACGTCAATGTCGGATTGGATCGCGGAACATACGGGAGGATGAAACATGGAGAATCGTTCAAAGCGGGTATTTAATGTTGGCACGCGTTCCTTTATCGCCGCGCTCATCATTCTATTCATCCTGATGGCGTTGGTCTACTCGCTCACGTTCTTCCTGCCCGCCGGCGAATATCAGCGCGTGATGACGGACGGCAAGGAGTCTATCGTCGCGGGAACCTATCAAACCGTTGCCGGTGGGCTGCCTTTTGGGGAATGGCTTCTCTCGCCGTTTCTTGCGCTGGGGTCGAGCGGCTCCGGTACGGTGATCGCGATCATTGCGTTTCTGCTCGTCATTGGCGGCGCGTTCAACGCAATGGACGAATGCGGTGTGCTTTCCTATATGTTTAACCGCGTCTACCGCATGTTTGAACAGCAGAAATATAAACTGTTGCCGCTGGTTGCGCTGTTCTTTATGTGTCTTGGCGCGTTTGTCGGTTCCTTTGAAGAGTGCGTGCCGCTGGTGCCAATCGCGGTAGCGCTTGCCTACTCTCTTGGCTGGGATGCGCTGGTGGGCCTCGGCATGAGCCTGCTCGCGGTTGGCTTTGGCTTCAGCACCGGCGTTGCCAATCCGTTCACGGTTGGCGTCGCGCAGGAGCTTGTGGGGCTTCCGATGTTCTCCGGTATGTGGATGCGGTTGTTGACCTTTGTGCTGATCTACGGTTTGCTCATGGCGTTTTTGGTTCCGTACGCAAAGCGAATTGAGCGTGACCCAAAGCGCTCTATGATCTACGATCCCGCGATGATCGATCGCTGGGCGTCGCTTCGCATGGATTATGTGGAGGAGCGGCGCAAGGATCGTGCGCTGATCTGGTTTGCCGCCGTCCTCGGCGTGGGGATCGCATTGATTCTTTCCTCCAGCGTGATACCGTTTTTACAGGATATCATCATGCCGCTGATCGCTCTGATCTTCCTGCTCGCGGGGACGATCTCCTCGCTTGCTTCCGGTATGGGCGGGCGAGCATATCTCAAATCGTTTGGCAAGGGCATGATCAATATCCTGCCCGCCGTGCTGTTGATTTTGATGGCGAATTCGATTCGCTATACCATGGTGGAATCCAAAATACTGGATACGATTCTCTATCAAACCGTACTGCTCACGCAAAACGCCAAGAGCGGCGTTGTTGTGTTGCTCATCTATGCGCTTGCGCTGGTGATGGAGCTCTTTATTTCCAGCGGCTCGGCAAAGGCGTTTCTGCTCATGCCGCTGATTGCGCCGATTGCGGATCTCAGCGGCATTTCGCGGCAGATCTCCGTGCTGGCATATGCCTTTGGCGACGGGTTCTCCAATGTGTTTTACCCGACCAACCCGGTGTTGTTGATCTCGCTTGGAATTGTTGGCATCGGATATGGCAAGTGGTTTAAATGGAGCGCAAAGATTCAGGCGGCGGTGCTCGCGCTCACCTGCGGATTGCTGCTGTTTGCAAACGCGGTTGGGTATTGATCGTATCGCAATAGGGCGCGAGGCGGGATATCCTGCGCTGTCTGGTCAAGATTTGGGAGTTTAGGGCAAAGGGGTCTATCGTAACATCATGATTCAACTCATGTCGGAGGAACTGGAACCGGCGGAACTGCTGCCGGTTGGAACACTGCTGCATCGGCGTTACTGCATCGACGGAATATTGGGGCGCGGCACCTATGGCATCACCTATTGTGGCCACGATGAAAAAACAGGCACGCGGATTGCGTTAAAGGAGTATTTCCCCTATGCGCTGGCCGTCCGCGCGGAGCAGGGGCAGGCGCTGCATCCCAAAAACAAGGCCTGCGGGGCGTTGTTTTTTCTCGGGTCGGAGATGTTTTACCGCCAGCATCTGGCGCTGACGGACGCAAAAGGAAGCGACAATCTGGTCACGGTGTATACCGCGTTTTTTGAAAACGGCACGTCGTATGCCGTGATGGAGCACTTAGTCGGCATTACGCTGGAGCGCTTTTTACAACTGCGCCGCAGGAGGCTCTATCCGGAGGAGGCGATGTATATCGCGGCCTCGCTTGCGGATGCGCTGCTCGTGGTGCACAGCCTGAATTCGCTGCATTACGATATCAATGCGAAATCCATCTTTCTCTGTACCGACGGAAAGGTGAAGCTGGTCGACTTTGGCGCGGCGAAGGCGGGCTTGCGCGCGCGGCATGAGGTGGACGACACCGAACCCTGGATTGACCTCTCCGCGATCGGGAGAACACTGTATGAGGCGATGACGGGACTTGCGGTTTTTGGCGAGGGGATTCAGCCGCACGCCAATATTCCACCGCAGTTCTTCGAGTTTTTGTGGCATCTGCTCGAAACCTCCGGCTACCGGCGCATCGCTTCGGTGTTTGACTATCGCCATGCGTTGGCTTGCGTTGAGATCGGTGCGATTTGCCCGGATGTGGTGGATGAGGATGTGACGAGCAGCATTCCCGAACCGCGTAAAAACGCCTCCCAAAGCAGACCGCAGGAGGCGCGCGCAAAGGAGGCAGCGGCGCAACCATTGCCGAAAAAATCCATTCTGGATCGTGCGCTGGATGCAATGGAGGGCGCGGTGGCGAGCGAACCCAAAGATGCTGAGGAGCAGGTACAGAAGGAAGCGCGCATCAAGCGGAAGGTCTGGGTCATCTACGGCGGCGTGGTCTGCGTCGCGTTGATTCTCACACTGATCATTCGCGGATTGATTCACTAAACAAAAGAATCCCCGCCACAAGGCGGGGAAATGCATGGAGAGCGGGCTTGTTACGCGGCCGGCTCTTTTTTTCGGCCAAGCTTGCCAAAAAAGCGAAAGCTCAGCGGCCAGAGCGCGCCGCCGACAAGCACCATCAGAAAATAGCGAATGGAGTTGCCCCAATTTAAACCGCCGGAGAGCGCGAGCAGGGGAGTTTTTGTGAACGCTTGCACGGCGACGACAAGCCCGAGCCCCAGAGCAACCTTGATGATCTGCGCCCACCAGACCGCTTTTTCCGAAAAACGGATGTACTTTGGTTCCAGCCAAAGGATGAAACAAAGCCCAATTGCGCCGCCAAACATCTTGTAGGAACTCTCCGCACAATCCGCGGAGAACTGTAAAATGGCATTCTCCGGCAGGGGGATTCGCTCGATGTAGAGAATCAGCGCGATGCCGACCGCGAGGAGCGCGCCAAACAGCGGAATGAACCATTTCGCATTGTTCCATGCGCGATTGAACAGCGGATAGGCCAACATCACGAGCAGCAGCGCAATGCCAAGCGACGTGAGCACATCCGCAGGCGTATGAACGCCAAGATACATGCGTGAAAAGCCGACCAGCAACGCCAGGATGACGCAGACGATGCGAAGCCAGGTTTCACGACGAAACCGCGCAATACCAAAAAACAGCCCCGCAGCACTCTGCGTGTGTCCGCTGGGGAAGGAATAACCCGTCGCCTCCGCGCGGGCGGATTCTACAATGGTAAACTTGGAATCCAGCACCCACGGGCGGGGAATGATGAAGAACAGCTTGAGAAACGAGTTGATCAGATTGCCAAGGAAACTCACATACAACAGAAAATAGCCGCTTTTTTTATCCAGACACCAGAAAATTGTCATGGCGATAATCATGAAGAGCGTCTCTTCGCCAAAAAATGTAAAAAACTGGAAGACGGAGTTTAGAAAGGGGGTACGCAGTCCTTCGAGCAAACGCAGAAATTCCATGAAATGAGCCTCCTCGTAATGGTGTTTCCTGTGGCCTATTGTAGCATGAGACACGTGTGAACGGACGTAAAAAAGAACAAAAAAACGCCCCGTTATCGAAGCGCCCGAAAGAACTCCGTCAGGAGCGCTTTGCAGTCGTTTTCCAGAATGCCACCCCAAACCTCGACGCTGTGCAGAAAGCATTTGTCGGTCAGGTCCATCCTCGAACCGCAGCAACCGGCGGTTTCATCGAACGCGCCGAACACGATGTGTCCCAGTTTTGCGTTTACACAGGCGCCCGCGCACATTGCGCAGGGCTCGAGCGTTACATAGAGCGCGCACTCGCCCAGACGACTACCGCGCTTCGCCATCCCTTCGCGCAGGCAGAGCAACTCCGCGTGTGCCGTTGCATCCGAATCCGCCTCCACGCGGTTGTGCGCACGGGCGATAACCTGGCCGTCGCAGACCAACACCGCGCCGACGGGAACCTCGCCCGCGTCGAACGCGAGCCGCGCCTCCTCCAGCGCGAGGCGCATATACTGCTCCATTTCAGCCGTTCCAATCATAAACGCTTGAGCACCTCGTCCGTGTCAAAGTCCGAATACTGCACACGCATAAGAGTAAGCCCCTGCGGTGGGGCGGTCGCGCCCGCGTCGGAACGGCGCTTGCTCCGGATGGCCTGCGCGATAGCATCCTGCGGGCGCTTGCCGGAGCCGATCTCCAGCATGGTTCCGGTCAAGATGCGCACCATATTATACAGAAACCCGTTCGCACTCACATCGTAGAATAAAAACTGTCCGCACTGCGACCACTCGGAGCGAAAGACTGTGCGAACCGTGTGCTCCAGCGTAGAACCCGCGGACATAAAAGCAAAAAAGTCGTGCTCTCCGAGGGCGTCCTGTGCGGCGGCCTGCATTCTGGCCAGATCCAGCGGAATATGGACATGCAGCGCGGTATTGCGGCAGAAGACATCCGCATGCGGGCCGAGTTGCACCGTATAGCGATAGGTTTTGTTTTTTGCCGAAAATCGCGCGTGAAAATCGTCCGGCGCTTCTTCGCTGAAGAGCACGCGGATATCGCGCGGCAGGCGCATATTCATCGCGATGGCGAATTTATCCGCAGGCATGCGCGCGTTTGTGTCAAAGTGCGCGACCTGTGCCCGCGCGTGGACGCCGCTATCCGTGCGTCCGGAGCCGTGGAGCTGAATCTGTTCGCCCGTGACGGCGCGGATTGCATCGTTGAGCCGCCGCTGAATGGAGATGCCGTTCTCCTGAAGCTGCCAGCCGACGTAGTTTGTCCCGTCATATTGAATGATCAGGCGGATGCGGCGGCTCATAGCGGGAGTTTCTCCAGGAGGATGATCGCCGCCAGCACAAGCAGCAGCAGAAGGGAGGCGACCAGATCCCGCGCGTGGAAATGCAGTTCGCGCATGCGTGTTCTGCCTTCTCCGCCGTGATAACAGCGGCTCTCCATCGCCATGGCAAGCTCGTCCGCCCGGCGAAACGCGGAGACAAACAGCGGAACCAGTACGGGGATCATGCTCTTAGCCCGCTGAAAGATGTTTCCGCTCTCAAAGTCCGCGCCGCGCGCCATCTGCGCCTTTTGGATGCGGTCGGTCTCCTCCATCAGCGTCGGGATAAATCGCAGTGCAATCGTCATCATCATCGCGAGTTCATGCGCGGGGAAACGGAGTTTGCGCAGCGGCGCCATGAGCTTTTCCAGTCCGTCTGTCAGCGCGATGGGAGAGGTGGTCAGCGTGAGGATCGAGGTTCCCGCGACGAGCAGAATCAGCCGGAGCGTGATAAACAACGCCTGTTCCAGCGCCTCTTGCGTGAGCCTGATCCATTTCCATTGAAACAGCACGGTGTCCCCGGCGGTGGCAAAGAGATTCAGGATGAACATGAACACCAAGAGCCACTTCATCGGCTTGAGCGAGGAGAAAAAGTAACTCGCCGGAACGCGCGCAAAGACGAACATGACAACCAGTAATACCGCCGGCAACAGAAATACCGGGAGCGTTTTCACAACAAATACGATGGCGATATACACCACCATAAGCAATATTTTGGTGCGCGGGTCGAGCCGATGGACGGAACTGTTGCCGGGCAAAAATTGACCGAGCGTGATATTAGCGTTCATGGCGCCACCTCCCGATCAGCTCGCGCGCGAGTTCGTCCATCCGATAATAATCCTCCTGAATGTCGATGCCGCGTGCGCGCAGCGCGCGGACAAGCTGGGTCGCCTGCGGGAGATTTAAGCCCATCTCCAGCAGCTCCGCGCTATGGGAAAACACATCTTCCGGGGTGCCGACCATAAAGAGCGAGCCTTTTTCTAATACGGCGATGCGGTCGGCGTACAGAGCAACGTCGTCCATGGAATGCGACACCATGACGATGCCCGTGCCAAAGTCGCGCCGGAGGGATTCGACCAGCGAGAGAATCTCCCTGCGCCCGCGTGGGTCGAGACCGGCCATCGGCTCATCCAGCACGAGATACTTCGGGCGCATGGCAAGAATACCGGCGAGCGCCGCGCGGCGCTTCTCTCCGCCGGAGAGCTCGAAGGGCGATTTTTCGGAAAACGACTCCGGATCAAGCCCGACCAGGTTGAGCGCTTCGGTTACGCGCGAGGAGATCTCCGCTTCTTCCAACCCCATATTCTTTGGACCGAAGGCGATATCCCGCGCGACCGTTTCGTCAAAGAGCTGGTATTCGGGATATTGAAACACCATACCAACCAGAGAGCGAATCTGTTTGCGCAGTTTTTTCTCCCGCGTATCCAGCCCGTCCACGAGGACGCTGCCTTCGCTCGGCAGCAATAGCCCGTTGAGATGCTGAATCAGCGTGCTTTTTCCACTTCCGGTATGGCCGATAATGCCTAGAAACTCTCCCTCGGCTATGTTCAGGGTGATATTCGACAATGCCGGATACGCAAGCGCGCTGCCCGGCAAATAGGTGTGGCTGAGTTGTTGTATTTGAATCGGCATATGGTGCAGTTCCTATCTTGGTTGTGCGATAAAAATGCGGCTCAATTCATCCGCCAGGTCGTCGCAGGTCATTGCCTCCTGCGCAATCGGCAGCCCGGCGGAGAGCAGGTCGTCACGGAGTTTGACATAGGCGGGGGCGTCAAGCCGGCTTTGCTCCAGCAGCGCTCGCTCGTTGAACACTTCCTTCGGCGTACCCTCCATCACGAGGCGGCCTTCGGAGAGCACAAATACGCGGTGCGCGCCGAGCGCCTCCTCCATAAACTGCGTGATCATGATGACGGTCATGCCACGCTCGCGGTTGAGCTTAAGCACCGTGGAGAGCACCTCTTCGCGACCTCTGGGATCCAGCATGGCGGTTGCTTCGTCCAATACGAGAACCTCCGGCTGCATCGCGAGCAAGCCAGCGATGGCGACGCGCTGCTTCTGCCCGCCGGAGAGCGCATGACTCGCCTTTTCGGCGTATGCGCTCATCTCCACCTCGGCCAGCGCCGCGTCCACGCGGGCGCGGATTTCTGCCGGCGCGACACCGAGATTCTCCGGGCCAAAACCGACGTCCTCCTCCACAATGGTGGTGACGAGCTGGTTATCCGGGTTTTGAAACACCATGCCGACGCGGCGGCGAATCTCCAGAAGATTCTCCTCGCGCGAGGTGTCCATCCCAGCGACGGTTACCTTTCCCTCGGCCGGCAGAAGCAGCGCGTTGAACAGCTTGCAAAGCGTGCTCTTGCCGGAACCGTTGTGTCCGACGATTGCGACAACCTCTCCCTGATGAATGGAAAGGCTGATATTCTTCAGCGCCGTCTTCTCCGAGCCGGAATATTGAAACCCGACGTTGACGAGTTCGATGATGGCATTCGGGGTCATGTCTTGCGCTCCTTCGTTCTCGTATCCCATGCGCCCGAAATTATTCCGCTTTTTACCGCGGCTTGTGGAGCGCATGCGCAATATGATAAAATATTTTCTTGAAACATGCTTTTTTTTGCGCGTTCCAGCGCAAAGGGCAATTTAGTATAACAAATAGCGTCGCATCTTACAAGGTTTCCTAAATATGTATCATCGCGCCGTCACAGCGCGACAAGGAGCGGATAATATGAAAACCATCTTAAAACAAGTACGCTGCATCGTCACCTGCGACGATAAAGACTCCATCCTGCGCGGGGCGGATGTCCTCATCGAAGACGGCGCAATCGCGAAGATCGGCCAACTCGACCATGCGAGGGCGGACGAGGTACTCGACGCGACCGGCTGGATCCTTTATCCGGGGCTGATTAACACGCATCATCATCTCTACCAATATTTTACCCGCAATCTCAAGCATGTGCAGAATCTGGAGCTCTTTGACTGGCTCACCGCGCTGTATGACATCTGGGCGCACCTGAACGAGGACACGGTCCGCTTCAGCTCTCTCTGCGGCATGGGCGAGCTGATGAAATACGGTTGTACCACCTGCTTTGATCATCACTATGTGTTCCCCAAGGATGCGGGGGACTTGCTTGGCGCTCAGTTCGCCGCTGCAGAACAACTCGGCATGCGGATGGTGAGTTCGCGCGGGAGCATGAGCCTTTCGCGAAAGGACGGGGGACTCCCACCGGACTCGGTCGTGCAGACCACTGATGAGATTTTGCGCGACAGCAGAGAGGCCATTGAGCGATATCACGATGCCTCGGATTTTTCCATGCGGCAGGTGGTGCTCGCGCCCTGCTCGCCGTTTTCCGTCACAGCCGATCTTATGCGCGAGAGCGCGGTGCTGGCGCGGAGCTACGGGGTGAAGCTGCATACGCACCTCTGCGAAACCAAAGATGAGGAACGTTATATGCAAAGCACGCGCGGCATGCGTCCACTCGACTATATGAAGAGCCTGGATTTTGTCGGCGGCGACGTATTTTATGCGCATGGGATTCACTTTAACACCGAGGAACTGAGCTTTCTTGCGGAGACGGGGACGGGCGTTGCACACTGCCCCTGCTCGAATATGAAGCTCAGCTCCGGCATTGCGCGCATACCGGAAATGCTTCGGCTTGGCGTTCCGGTCGGCCTCGCCGTGGACGGAAGCGCAAGCAATGATAACTCCAACCTGCTGGAGGAAATTCGCGTGGCATACCTGCTGCATCGTCTGAACAGCGGCGCGGAGGCGCCGAGCGGGTATGATCTGCTTAAGATGGCGACGCGCGGCAGCGCAAAGCTGCTCGGGCGCGACAAGCTGGGGCAGATTGCCGAAGGCAGCGCGGCGGACCTCTTCGCGATTCGATATGACCGTCTGGAGATGACCTGCGCCGAACTGGACGAGGCAAACCTCTTCGGCACGGTTGGATACAGCCGCCCCGTGGATGCCGTTTGGGTGCAAGGCAAGCGCACGGTGGCAGACGGCGCGCTTCTGACCATTGATGAATCAAAGACCGCTTCCGATAGCAGGGCGGAGGTAGACCGTCTGCTCAAGGCGGGTATGTGACGCGTAGAGAGGACTTGAAATCATTGGAACGAGCAAAAAACTTGACTGTGCGTGAACTCGTGCGTGGCGCAATCATTGCGGCCGTATATGCGCTGCTGACCATTGCGCTCGCGCCGATCTCCTCCGGGCTGATTCAGTGCCGCGTGTCGGAGGCGATGAGCGTGCTGCCTTACTTCACAGTTGCAGCGGTGCCGGGGCTCTTCGTCGGGTGCCTGATTGCAAACCTGCTGACCGGCGCGCCGTTTTATGACGTGATCTTCGGCAGTCTGGCGACGCTTGCTGCGGCGTATCTCACCTATCTGCTGCGCAGGCGTGCGCCGCGGTGGCTTGCGCCGCTTCCCTCTGTAGTGGTCAACGCGTTGGTGGTCGGCGCGCTGCTGACCTATGTTTACGATATTGGCGTTGGCTACTGGGCCGCTGCAGCCTATGTTGCAATCGGGCAGGCGATCGCGTGTTTCGCGCTGGGCCTGCCGCTGATGTCCCTGCTGAACACCTACCGCAAAAAGCTCTTTGATGAAGGAGCCCGGTAGAAGGTGCGGCAATAGCAACCGTGGGGGATGGAGTCCCTAGTTGAGGGCGTTAAAAAACGATTTTTTAACAGGATAACCGCTCTTTTTCTCTCGTCCTTCGGACTCCGGACGCCAAAGAGCCGCTCAAAAATCACCCGATTTCGGGCGATTTGTCACGGTGGCAAAGCCGCCGCAGCCGAAATCGATGGGTTAAGGGCCGCGGCCTTAAACAATCCCGGGACTTTCTTGACAGACTATGCGGGGGGAGAGTACCCCGCTTTTTGCGCGAACGTATATAATATCCGCAGGTTTATTCGGGGAGAAAACCAAATTGCAGGGAATCCTGCAATTAAATCGCAAAAAACCGAAATATCAATTGTGAAATGAATGAAATTCCTGCATTTTGTACGGATGCGGCATACTGGTTTCATTGACAGTATAATTTGTTAAAGGTATAATATTGGGTGGTAATCATTGGGCGAAACCCGATTCCATACATATCATTAGGAGGCATCCACCAAATGGCAAAAACCATGACAATCGACGGTAATACCGCCGCGTCGCACGTAGCGTATGCATTTTCAGACGTTGCGGCGATTTATCCGATCACGCCGTCTTCCCCCATGGCGGAAGTAGCGGACGATTGGTCGGCAAACGGAAGAACGAATATTTTCGGACAGCAGGTTCGCATCGCTGAAATGCAGAGCGAAGGCGGCGCCGCGGGCGCCGTACACGGCTCTCTGAAGGCGGGCGCACTCACCACGACGTTTACCGCTTCGCAGGGTCTGTTGCTGATGATCCCGAATATGTACAAAATCTCCGGCGAATTGCTGCCCGGCGTGTTTCATGTCAGCGCGCGCGCACTGGCCGCGCATTCGCTTTCGATCTTTGGAGATCATTCGGATGTCATGAGTTGCCGACAGACCGGGTTTGCCATGCTGGCCTCCGCCTCCGTTCAGGAAGTGATGGATCTTGCGTTGGTTGCGCATCTTTCCGCGATCAAGGGCAGCGTTCCGTTCCTCCATTTCTTCGATGGCTTCCGCACCTCCCACGAAGTGCAAAAAATTGAAACCATCGACTATGAAGACATGGGCAAACTGCTCGATTACGAAGCGGTCAAGGCCTTCCGCGCACGCGCGCTGAACCCGGAGCACCCGCATCAGGGCGGCACGGCGCAGAACCCGGATATCTATTTCCAGGGACGCGAAGCAGCCAACAAATATTACGACGCGGTACCCGGCATTGTCGAGCATTATATGGAAGAGGTCGGCAAGATTACCGGCCGCAAATATAACCTCTTTGACTATGTTGGTGCGCCCGACGCGGAGAATGTCCTCGTTTTGATGGGCAGCGGCGCGGATGTCTCCGAGGAGACCATCGAATATCTCAACAAGCAGGGCGCAAAACTCGGCCTGCTCAAGGTTCGCCTCTATCGCCCGTTTGTCGCCTCCAAATTTGTGGATGCCCTGCCCAAGAGCGTCAAGCGCATTGCGGTGCTGGACCGCACCAAGGAGCCCGGCTCCCTCGGCGAACCGCTCTATCAGGATGTGCTCAATGCGCTGGTGGAAACCGGCCGCAAAAACATCGAGGTGGTCGGCGGCCGTTATGGCCTCGGCAGCAAGGAATTCACGCCGTCTATGGTAGATGCCGTGTATGCAAACCTGGAGGAAAAACAGCCCAAGAATCACTTCACCGTCGGCATTGTGGACGACGTGACGAACACGTCCCTCACGATTCGCCGGCAGGTCAATGCTTCGCCGGAGGGCACCATCGCATGCAAGTTCTTCGGACTTGGCTCCGATGGAACGGTCGGCGCGAACAAAAACTCCATCAAGATCATCGGCGACCATACCTCGCTTTATGCGCAGGGCTACTTTGCTTATGATTCGAAGAAGTCCGGCGGGTTGACCGTCTCGCACCTGCGCTTTGGGAAAAAGCCGATTCAGAGCCCCTATCTGATCGACCACGCGGACTTCGTCGCCTGCCATAATCCGTCCTATGTGACGCGCTATGCCGTCGCGGATGGAATCCGTGAAGGCGGCGTGTTCCTGCTCAACAGTTCCTGGACGCTCGCCGAGATGGAATGCGAACTGCCCGCGTCCTTGAAGCAGGCAATCGCAAAGAAAAAGCTAAAGTTCTACAACATCGACGCCATCAAGCTCGCTCGCGAGGTTGGCATGGGCGGTCGTATCAACACGATTATGCAGAGTGCGTTCTTCAAGCTTGCCAACGTGATTCCCGCGGAGGAGGCCATCGAATATATGAAGGCCGCCGCCAAGAAATCCTACGGCAAGAAGGGCGACGAAGTCGTCAAGCAGAACTGGGATGCGATCGATCTTGGCGCAACCGGCTTTGAAGAGGTCAAGTATCCCGAGTCCTGGGCGACGGCGACCGACGGCGCTGTTGCGGTGAAGACCACCGACGATCCGTACTTTGCGGAGTTCATCGGGCCGGTTCTCGCGCAGGAAGGTGACAAGCTGCCCGTCTCCAAGCTCAGCGCGGACGGCACGGTTCCCACAGGAACGACCAAGTATGAAAAACGCGGCATCGCCGTTGATGTACCCCGCTGGATCGCTGAGAATTGCATCCAGTGCAACCAGTGCTCGCTTGCCTGCCCGCACGCGGTCATCCGCCCGGCGCTGGTCACGGCAGAAGAGAAAGCCGCCGCTCCCGCTGGCTTTGAGACCAAAAAAGCACAGGGCAAGGGGTTCGAAAACTACGAGTTCCGCATTCAGATCAGCCCTTGGGACTGCACCGGTTGCGGCAACTGCATCGATGTTTGCCCGGCAAAGGTTAAGGCGCTGGAGTTCCGCCCGCTGGCGGACGCCGTGGAAAAGGAAGAGGACAACTGGAACTACTTCGCGGCTCTGCCGGAGAAGGATCTCGACCTGAACACCGCGACGGTAAAGGGCAGCCAGTTCAAAAAGCCGCTCTTCGAGTTCAGCGGCGCATGCGCAGGCTGTGGCGAGACCCCGTATGTCAAGCTCGTTACACAGCTGTTTGGCGATCGCATGGTCATCGCAAACGCGACGGGTTGCTCCTCCATCTATGGCGGCAGCGCTCCGACCTGCCCCTATACCACAAACGACAAGGGCCGTGGACCCGCATGGGCCAACTCCCTGTTTGAAGACAACGCCGAGTTTGGCTTCGGCATGGTGCTTGCCAACACGCAGCGTCGCAACCGTCTCACCGAGATTGTGGAGAAGCTTCTCGCGGCGGAATACACCACCGACGAGCTTCGCGCTGCCGCCCAGAACTGGCTGGACAACAAGGATAATGGTCAAGTCTCCCTTGCGGCGGCAGATCGACTCGTTGCGGCGGCTGAGGATGGCCTTGATATGACCGGCACCGAATGGGAAGCCGAATGGATCAAGAACGGCAAGGTCTGCGACTGTGAAGCCTGCAAACTCACCTGCGAGTTGCTTGAGAGCAAGGATCTGCTCGCCAAGCAATCCATCTGGGTGTTCGGCGGCGACGGATGGGCCTATGATATCGGCTACGGCGGACTCGATCACGTGCTCGCCATGGATGAGGATATCAACGTTCTCGTGCTCGACACCGAGCTGTATTCCAATACGGGTGGACAGTCCAGCAAGGCGACGCCGACCGGCTCCATCGCAAAGTTCGCGGCCGCGGGCAAACGCACCAAGAAGAAGGATCTCGGCCTGATGGCGATGAGCTACGGCTATGTCTACGTGGCAAAGGTCAGCATGGGTGCGAATCCCAATCAGCTCATGAAGGCCGTCACCGAGGCGGAAGCCTATAAGGGACCGAGCCTCATTATCGCATATTCGCCCTGCATCAATCACGGCATCAACATGGGCCATTCCCAGTTGGAGGCGAAGAAAGCGGTTGAGTCCGGCTATTGGCCGCTGTATCGGTATAACCCCGATCTTGCGCAGCAGGGCAAGAACCCCTTCATCCTCGACAGCAAGGATGCCAATGGCACGTTCAAGGACTTCATCACCAGCGAAGTACGCTATGCCTCGCTGAAGAAGACCTTCCCGGATGTGGCGGATCAGCTCTTTGACCGCGCGGAACAGGAAGCCATGCAGAAGATTGAGTACTACAAGAAACTCAACAGCATGGAGTAATCGACAGACAAACAGCGATACAACGAGAACCGCGGGGAACCGCGGTTCTCGCTTTTTACGGTTCGCAACAACCATCCGCCGGTATAGACAACCCATTCGGAGAAACAGTTGAAGATAACTTGAGGGTAAATACAAACTTTCGTCACAGGTATTTGACTGAGGCTTGAAATTCTTCTGGTAAAATATAACATCATTCATCAAAAGAGAAGGAAACGATCATGGAACAGTCTGCAAGGGAAACGGTTGTGGTTTGGGGAGACTCGCTCGCGAAGGGCGTCGTCTATAACAATGCGCGAAAGCGACTCGGCTATTCCAAAACGACTGCGGTGGATGTGGCTGCCGAACGCCTCGGCATTGAGATTGTCAACCGTGCAAAGTTTGGCTATACCGCGCCGCAGGGGCTTGAGATGATGGAGCGGGATATTGCCGAGGGGCTGACCTGCAACGCGGCAGTGATCGAGTTCGGCGGAAATGACTGCAACTTCAATTGGGCGGAGGTTTCCGAGTATCCGGAGCGGCAGCATCTGCCGGCGACGCCGCCGGAACAATATGTCTCCTCCATGAGAACCATGACGGGCTGGCTGCGGCAGCGGGGGATTGAGCCGGTGCTGCTGACGTTGCCGCCAATCGATGCGGAACGTTACTTTCGCTTCCTGGTGGGGGATAAGCTCAACGCGAAGAATATTCTCCATTGGCTGGGGGATGTCCAGCAGATTTATCGTTATCAGGAGATGTATTCGATGCTGGTCGCACGGGTTGCGCGAGAGCTTTCCATCCGGCTGATCGACCTTCGCTCCCGCTGCCTGGAACGAAAAGGGTTTTGTAAGGATATGATCTGCGACGACGGCCTGCACCTCACGGAGGAGGGCCAGGTGTTTATCGGAGACGAAATTGCGGATCTGGTTTTAGCGCAGGAACGCGGTTGATAAACGATTTTCATGAAATAAAACAACAGCCTCCGCAGAAGCGAAGGCTCGAGGCCGTCAAAAAACGAGTTTTTTGACGGATAACCGCTCTTTGCTTCTCGTCCTCCGGACTCCGAACGGCAAAGAGCTGCGAAGAAACCGCCTGATCCCGGGCGATCCGTCGCGGCGGCAAAGCCGCCGGGGCCGGACCCGACGGGTTAAGGGCGCGGCCCTTAACAATCCCAGAGCTTTTTTGACAGGCTGAGCCTCCGCAGAGGCGGAGGCTCAGAGTATCAACAAACCCAGTAGGGGGGTGGGGGATTTCGAAAATCCCCCATGTTCCTTCAAATTTGGCGATTCATTCGCCGAATTTTTGAAAAAATGGCACGATTCGCGTCATTTTAACCCAAAGTAAAGCCCATCGGCAGAGTCCGCAGGACTTTGTCGATGGGCTGAGCCTCCGCAGAAGCGGAGACTTTCTGTGTGCTATCAATGTGTTATGTATCCGCAATGACGCATTCAACGCCCTGGGATTTGATCTCCTGCGCAACATCCGGCGGCAGCGGAGCGTCGCAGATAAGCGTGTCGATATCGGCAAGCGTGGCAAACGTAAACGGCAGAGAGCGCCCAAGCTTGGAGGCATCCATGAGCATGACCACCTTAGCTGCTTTTGCAATTACCGCGCGTTTGAGCATGCTCTCGCTTTGCGAGCCGCTCGTGAAGCCGTTGCGGAGCGAAAAACCGGAAGGGGACATCAGCGCGAGGTCGATGTTGATACTGGAGATAAACGCTTCCGCCTGCGTGCCGGAACAGGAGAGCGTATTCTCGCTGATCTGCCCGCCGGTGAGCAGTACATCACAGGTATGCCGCTGCGAAAGCTCAATTGCGATATTTGCACCGCTGGTCACGATGGTATAGCGGTCATTATTGATGTGATTGGCAACGGTCATGAGCGTACTGCCTGCATCCAAATAGACCGCGTGCCCGGGACGGATCAGCGAGAGCGCGGCTTTTGCAATTGCAATCTTCTGGCGCGTGTTTTCCCGCGCACGTTTACTGTATACACCCTCGATCTGAAGCGCGGCGGTTTGCATGGAGATGACGCCGCCATGTACACGGCGGATATGCCCCTGCTCCTCCAGCTGTTTTAGATCACGCCAAATGGTCATGGAAGAATAACCCTCGTAGAGGGACTGCAGTTCTGAAACGCTCACTTCACCGCGGGATTGGATATAATCGCGAACCTTCGCAATCCGTTCGTTAATCATGTGCGCACCCTCCATATAACACGACTATAACACAAATGTTAAGTTTGAACAAGTACAGTTTTACTGATAAACGAAAATATAACAGAAAAGCCGTCCGGCAGGACGGCAAATGGGGACGAAAATATCTATTGTAACAACCGGTTGTTAACTTCCTCAAGCGAGGGCATGGCCGGTATCCCGCCGCGCCGCTCGACGCAAAGAGAAGCCGCCGCGTTGCCGAAGCGCGCGTAGTCCGCCGCATCATCGGCGGTCACCTCTTTGAGTGGGCGGCCGGAGGAGAGGAACCGATAGAGGAATGCGCCGAAGAAGGAGTCTCCCGCGCCGGTGGTATCAACCGCAATCGTTTGAAAACCCGGTATAACGCGTTCTTCTTTTCCAACGCGCACATAGGTTCCATCTGCGCCGAGCGTGACGGCGACTATGCGGACACCCTGATCCAGCAGGAGATCCGCCGCTTTAGCGGGTTCGTGTTCGCCCGTCAGCAGAGGCAGCTCTTCATCGGAAATCTTCATGATATCCGCCGTGATAATCAAAGAGCGCATGAACTGAATCGCTTCCCTCCGGTCATTCCAAAGTGAAGCGCGGTAATTCGGGTCGTAGGAGATGATCGCGCCGGCAGCCTTGGCGATATCAATCGCTTCGTAGGTCGCCGAGCGAGCGGGTTCCTGCGTCAGCGAGAGCGACCCGGTATGGAACACGCGCGTGTGCCGGAGCATGTCCCGATCCAGCTCATCTGGGCGAATTTGCGTGTCTGCGCCCGGCTTTCGCGCAAAGGAGAAGGCGCGCTCACCGTTTGGTTGGAGCGAGACAAACGCAAGCGTTGTAAAAAACTCCTCGGTTTCGATCAACGCATGCATATCCACTCCGGCATCCAGCATCGCCTGCTTGAGAAAAGAGCCGTGCATATCGCAGCCGACCTTGCCGATGAAGCCGGTTCTCGCACCGCAGCGGGACGCTGCACAGAGCAAATTGGTCACCGCTCCGCCGGCATTCTGTTCAAAGAGCCGCATGCCGCCGGCGGAAACGCCGCTCTGAGTGAAATCAATCAGCAATTCGCCAAGAGAAACGATATCGTACATATTACACCCTCTCTAGTATTCATCTGCGCAATAGCAGATTTCTTGCGCAAAAGCATCAGTAAACGGCAGATAACCGCATAAAAACTGCATGAGCCGACCCACGGAGAGCGTGTGCGCCGGTGGGCAATCGCTTCTGTTTCCCGCGCCGTCAAATACGCCATTATTCCACGGCATCATGAAATCCATCACTTCCACGCGGAGTGCGGAGCAATCTGCGCAGAGCGCAGAAAGGAGGCGGGGGACATCGACGGGAATCATGACCCCCCAGGGCACGCGCTTGCCGGGAAGGGCGCAGTCCGGCGGCAGTTTGACCACTGTGTTGAGCGGGAGGCGGGCAATGAGCGACGCATACGCTGCCTGCGAGATTGCGAGCGCTTCTTCGCAATAAAGCGAACCGTCGTCCTCTTCGCCGGCAAAAAGATAGCCGTCCGGCAGGCCGCCGTCGGTTCGATGCAGGAGAAAACGCGGCCCATCCACGGTTAAATCGTGCATGCGCCTCTCCATATCGTTTAACGAGCGGATAACGCAGCCGCTGTAATGCGCGGTTGCGGCGGAGTAAACGCGCAGAAGCTCGCGAGGATCCGGCAGCGGATCCCAGATGACGGGCGTTTTCGGTTCGATCTCACACGTGTGAAACAGCGCGTCGTAGCAGGGGAACTCACCGACGGCGCGATAGATGGAAAAATGCGACGGTTTATGGAACGCTAACGGAATGCCACGCCGCTTACATTCCGTAAAAAGCGCGAGCAGAACCTGTTTCATAATGCCGCGACCTTCGAATTCGGGCAGGGTTGCAACACCGGAGATCATCAACCCCGGCAACACGATTCCGCGCACGCGAAGCTGCATGACGCTTCCGTGCGCAATGCTGACGATGCGTCCGCCCTCCTCCGCGCAAAAGGATGTTTCCGGAGCAAAGCGCTCGGCAAAAAACCAATCAACAAAGGAAAGGGAGTCGTGGAAACGCAACTCCCAAAGCTCCCTCGCCTGTTGTTTATCTGCCGTGGTGAGCGGCCGAATGTGCAGCATATAATCAGATGATGTATTTTTCGCTTTTTTCGGGAATACCGGCGAGCTCCGCGCGCTTTTCGTCATATCCGTTTTTGCCGAGCAGCGCATAGGTTGCTTTCTTCCCCTCTTCCACGCCGGGCTGGTCAAAGGCGTTGATGTTGAGCAACTCGCCCGCAAATGCCGTCGCCATCTCAAAGAGGAACAGAAGCTGGCCGACGGTAAAGGCGTTCACTTCCGGCAGAAGGATGGTGTGATTGAGGTGCCCGCTCTTACTGACGGCATATTCGGTCGCCTTGAGTTCCGCGCTGATGAGTTCATTCTGCGTGTGTCCGCAGAGAAAGGAGACATCCGGCACGTCAAAATAGCCGTCACTGATCATGGTTTCGCAGCGGTAACGACCTACGGCGAGGAAGGTGAGAACCTTGTCAAACGGGCCTTCCGTATAGAGCTGCACCTGTGAGTGCTGGTCGGTCACGCCGAGGCTTTTGACCGGCGTTTGACCCGCGTTAACCACGTTGCCGTCCCAATCCATACGTTTGCCGAGGGACTCGGCCCAGAGCTGGGCATACCAGTCCGCCATATAGCGAAGAGAATCGGCATACGGCATCATGACGCTGATGTTGCAGCCTCGCTTCATGCTGGCAACCTGCAGGCTCGCGAGCATATAGGCGGGGTTTTTCCAAACGTCCCGCTGGCTGTCGCAGATCGCGTCCATATAGGCCGCGCCGGCAAGCAATTCGCGGATATCGATACCGCAGACCGCCGCTGCGAGGAGTCCAACGGGGCAGAGCTCGGAGAAGCGGCCGCCAACCCCTTCCGGAATAAAGTAGGTTTTCAGGTTTTCCGCCCGTGCAATCTTGATCAGGTTGCCCTTGCTTTCATCCGTCGTAGCGATAAGATGCGTGCTGATATCTGCGCCGAGCTTCTCATGCAGCAGAGAGGAGATGATGAGCAGCTGGCTCATGGTCTCGGAGGTGCCGCCGGACTTGCTGATGACGTTAAAGCAGGTCTTCTCCACGTCGATGACATCCAGCAGCGCGGACATGCGTTCCGGGTCGATGTTGTCTTCCACAAAGAGGCGGGGGCCATTGCGCTTTTCACGCGGCAGATCATTGTAGTGCAGGTGGTTGAGCGCCTGCTGTACGGCGGTTGGGCCGAGCGCGCTGCCGCCGATGCCGAGCACCACGAAGTCGTCAAACTTTTCGCGGATCTCCGCCGCGTCCGCCAAGATAGACTTCACGATCTCATCTTGATTATAAGGCAGTTCACGCCAGCGCATGATCGGGCGCTTTGCGCGCATGCTGGCGACCGCGCTGTCCATCTGCGTCTGCATGACCTCCAACTCACGACGATAAAGCCCGCGGTTGCCGAGCTGATCGGACATCATGTTGTTAAAGTCCAGCTGAATGCGCATGGACTGGCGCCAGGTTTCGTCTGTATATCGTTCCATCATAGTCGTTGCCTCCCATTGGTATTGAGATTGATCATCATTCAACGCGCCGGAGTAATTTGTATCAAGTGATAGTATCATATTTTATTCGCATGGAAAAGTGGGTTTTGCGAATACGCAGCAGGTGACCCGCCCGGAGACGCTGCGCTAACCCAACTTGGATCGCACGGCCACCTCCCGCATGAGACGACGGCTTTCATAGAGCACGGGGATCTCGGTATACATATCGCTGTAAACCTCGATAAACGCAGGTCCGGTATAGCCCTTTTCGGCGAGCAGATTGAACATGGCGAAAAAATCATATTCGCCGAAGCCGGGCATGTCATACTGTGTTGATCGGCCTGGCGGGGAGGTCGCATCACAAAGATGCACATTGACAATCTGTTCTCCGACGGCACGGATATAATCGATCGGGTCATGGCCACTTCGAACAGCCTGCTTCACATCCAGCGTATGTTTGATTTGGCCGCCGGTGATGTCACGCAAACGGACGCCGAATTCCGGTTCGTTGAAGATGCACCAGCTGACGTTTTCGAGCGTGAGTTGGATGCCATAATCCGCCGCCAGCGCGTCCAGGTCGAGCAGAATCGGCGCGATGCGGACAAGCTCTATGTTTTTCACCCCGCCGAAGAGACGCGCCGGGCCATGCATGACATAATGGCTCGCACCTGCGCGCCGGCCTGCCGAAAGTACACGTTCAAAGAGGGCAATCGCATCCGCCCGCTGACGGGGATGGATCGAGAAAAGCTGCGGTTCATACTGCATGCTCATGGGATGCACGCTAAAAACCTGTACACCCGCTCGTAGGAGCCGCTCGGTTAACAGATCAATAAAATCCGGTTCGTATTCTGAAAACGTGTTGAGAAATAGTTCGCAGAGGTGCACGTCATGCGCGCCAATATCAAGAACCGCATCCTCAATCTGCATTTTGTTGAAATAGCTGGCCGTCGAAATACCGATTTCCATATTAAAACCTCATTTTCTATTTTATCATGACGGCGGCGAATACACCAGAAAAACGTCATCTGTCATTCCTGCGGGCCGGTAGATTCCGCCACAATCCAATGGTATAATCGGCGCATGGTGAGTTTGAAACAACATAGGAGAAAGCCTGCCGGCTGGGCGACGGTGCTGCGACGGCTTGGCGTTGGGGTGGCGCTGATCCTGCTGGGGCTTAGTTGGCCGCGCATTCTTGGCGGGCAAAGCGCGTGGATTGAACAGCATTACAGCGAATCGGTTTATCAGGCGATCCGCCGTGCAATCTCGGCGGTGACGAGCATGGTTCCATTTTCCATTGCGGAGTGGATCTTCTATACGCTGATGATAGGCATCCCGTTGCTTCTGATTGTCCGGCTGATTCAGTTGCTGCTCAAAAAGATCATGCTTCAAAAAATGGCAGCTGCGATTGTGTCGATCCTTTTCGCCACGGGGGTTGTCCTGAATCTTTTTTATGCGACATGGGGGTTCAATTATTTCCGTGAACCGCTCAGCGAGCGGATGGGGCTTTCCATTCGGCTGCGCTCGGTGGATGAGCTGGAGGCGTTTGTAAAAAAGACCGCTTCGGAGGCAAAGGCGCTTCGCGCGACCTTACAGGAAGGCGTAAACGGTGTGTTTTTGCCGGATGAAAGCAACGGCGCTATCTTTTCTCAACTGCCGGAAGCCTATGCAACGCTGGCAAAACGGTTTCCTGTTTTTCCATCCGACCCAACCCGCGCCAAACAAATTTTCTGGTCGCAAGGGCTCTCGTGGCAGGGGATTTCCGGTATCTATATCGGCCTCACCGCAGAGCCAAATGTCAACGCGGATCAGCCGCCGCTGCTGCTGTATCAGGCTGCAGCGCACGAGATGGCGCATCAAACGGGCATTGCAAGCGAGAACGAGGCCGAGTTTACGGCATATCTTGCCTGCCTGCATTCGAACGATCCAAACGTTCGTTATTCCGGTCTCGTCTATGCGCTCATCGTCTCCGGCAACGCGCTGTTTGATGCGGACAGCGAACGATATCTTGCGGCAACGAAAACCTATGGAGCTGCGATCTGGCGCGATTTTTTGGCCTATAACGCGTATTGGGATTCGTTTGACGGAGCGGTGAAGCAAAGTGCAGATCGCAGAAATGACGCGTATTTAAAGCACAATTCCCAGGCGAGCGGCATCTTGAGCTATGGCGAATCAGTGGATTTGCTGCTGGCTTACGCAGAAAAATACGGCTAAAAATCATAGGGAATTGGTTCGATAACCGAAGCGGCGCATTAGAGCTACTAACTTCCAAACAAAAAGTTAGAAAGCATAAATATATTTCATAATTTTATTCGTTTTGGGTTTACAAAACGGATGCGATGTTGTATGCTGATAGCGGAAAAAGGCAATTCTATCTAATATTTTTTTAGGAGTGAAATACATGATCGACCTGACGAAAAACCGCGAAGGCCTTCAGCACAGCATCGACAGAGCGCGTGAGAAGGGCATTATCATCCCGAAGATTTCGCAGATGCGCAATCCCGACCTGATCCCCGACAAGATTAAGGACAAGCTGACCAACGTGGGTCTTTGGGACATCAATCCCCTGAACCTCTTCCGTATCAGCTGGCGTAATGAACCGAAGGAGAAGGGCGGCAAGTTTGGCGATGTGAACTTCATCGAGGTTCCGTCCGCACTCTCCGGCGTCAAGGCGCGCATCATCATCCTCACCGGCAAATGGTTCCCGACGGGCTGCCACAAGGTTGGCGCATCGTTCGGTTGCCTCGTGCCGCGTCTCGTCACCGGCCAGTTTGACCCGACCTATCACAAGGCTGTCTGGCCGAGCACAGGCAACTATTGCCGCGGCGGCGCATACAACTCCGCACTGCTCTCTTGCGATTCCATCGCGATTCTCCCCGCCGAGATGAGCAAAGAGCGCTTTGAGTGGCTCAAGACCGTTGCCGGCGAGATCATCGCAACCCCCGGCTGCGAGAGCAACGTTAAGGAAATCTTTGACAAAACCTGGGAGCTCAAGACCACCCGTAAGGACGTCATGATCTTCAACCAGTTTGAAGAGATGGGCAACTGCGTCTGGCACTATCAGGTAACCGGCAAGGCCATTGCGGATGCGTTTGAGTCCATCAAGCGTGAAGGCGACCGCTTTGCGGGCGCGGCTTTCACGAGCGGCAGCGCCGGCACCATGTCTGCGGGCGACTATCTCAAAGAAGTGTATCCAACCAGCAAGCTCGCCGTCGGCGAAGCGCTCCAGTGCCCGACGCTGCTCAACAACGGCTTCGGCGGACACCGCATCGAAGGCATTGGCGACAAGCATGTCCCGTGGATTCACAATGTGAAAAACACCGACATGGTAATCGATATTGACGACGAAGACAGCCAGAAGCTGCTGCGCCTCTTTAACGATCCGGCCGGCAGAAAATATCTGGTCGACGAAGTTGGCGTTCCGGCGGACTTCATCGAGAAGCTCTCGCTCCTCGGCATCTCCGGCATTGCGAACATGCTCTGCTGCATCAAGATGGCGAAGTACTATGAGCTGACCGAGCATGACGTTCTCGCAACGGTCGGCACGGACTCCTCCGTCATGTACACCAGCCGCATTCAGGAGCTTGAAGAAGCCGACGGCGCTTACAGCACGGTTAAGGCCGCCGCAGACTATGCGGAGCACCTGCACGGCGTCCGTACGGACGTTATGGAAGAGCTCACCTACGAGGCGCGCAAGCGTGTTCACAACCTTAAGTACTATACTTGGGTTGAACAGCAGGGCAAGACCGTGGAAGAGATCAATGCGCAGTGGTATGACGAGCATTATTGGACCGACATGCATGCGCAGGTTACCGAGATCGACGCGCTCATCGACGAATTCAACGATGCAACCGGTCTGCTGAAGAAGCTGTAAGCATTCGTAACAACACACAGCAAGAGCCCCGCCGTACGGCGGGGCTCTGTTTATGCAATCTTGGTTTTATCAGGGTTCGGGAGTCGCTTCAGGAACTACGGGTTGATACGGCGTTTGGATTTCCAGCTGAAAATCCATCTGCGTAACGTCGATATCCGTGCTGATTTCCGCATAGATCGCATTGGTTCCTGTTTCAAACTGAGTGGTGCCGAGGGCATTGTGGATGGTTCCGATCCCGCAGATTTTGCCCGTATCGGTACGATAGACAATATTCACCTGGCCATTGAGCGGCAGGGGATACGCGTTGACGCAGATGCCGTCCAGAAAGGTGCCGTCCTCATACTCATAGATGCGCAACTCGCCAAAGGAGAGATATTGCCAATAATGATCCTCACCCCCGACGACGCTACCCAGCGCATCGGTCGGTTCCGGCGCGGCGGTAATCTCCGCGCTGAAGGGATCGGGCAGCGGGGTCGCCGTTGCGGCGGGGGTTGGCGTACCCGCGAGCACGGGCGTCGCATCCTCACAGCCCGTGAGGGTAAGCGCCAGCGGTAAAAGAAGAATGAGAAGGAGGATGAGCGGCTTGCGCGTCATGCGTGGTCTCCAACCAGCTCCCTTAGCAGCCGCTGTTTGAGATCATAGAGCTTGTCCGAAAGGTCTACCTTATAGGTATGCGGCATGAGGAGACGCTTGTATTCATCCCACATAGAGGCCATCTCGCGCCTGGCATAAGCGGCGATCTCATGAATATCCGGGCAAGTGTAGACCTGCTTTCCACCAATAAAGATTGGAACCAGCAGTTCCCGTGCGGTGAAGTTGGTGAGCGTCATGCGCTTGTAGGTCTGAATCGGGTCAAAGATTCGCAATGGCTTTGTCGTATCGATGCTTTCATCCTCCATGGCAATCAGGTCGGCAATGGCCATGCCATCCTTATCATAGAGTCGGAATACCTTTTTATAACCGGGGTTTGTCACCTTGGCGGGATTGTCGGAAATCTTGATTTTCGAAATCAGTTCGCCGTTGACCACCTCGCCGCTCATCTTGTAGACGCCGCCAAGCGCGGGATTATTCTCGCTTGTAATCAAACGCGTGCCAACGCCCCAAACGTTGATGCGCGCGCCCTGCGTTTTCAGGTCGCGGATGACATACTCGTCCAGATCGCTGCTCGCGGCAATGATGGCGTTCGGGAATCCGGCTTCATCCAGCATGAGACGAGCCTTTTTGCTCAGATAGGCAAGGTCTCCGCTGTCCAGACGGATGCCGACGGGCTCATAGCCGCGCTCGCGGAGTTCCTTGAACACCGTGATGGCGTTTGGAACGCCGCTGCGGAGCGTATCGTAGGTGTCTACAAGCAGCAAGCAGCTATCTGGAAAGGTTCGCGCATAGGCGCGAAATGCACTGACCTCGTCCGGGAAACTCTGCACCCAGCTATGCGCATGCGTGCCGGAGACTTTGATGTCAAACATCTGCCCGGTGAGGACGTTGCTCGTTGCGTTACAGCCGCCGATAATGGCTGCGCGGGCGCCGTAGATGGCCGCATCCGCACCCTGCGCGCGGCGCAGGCCAAACTCCAGTACGGAGTCACCCTGGGCGGAATAGCAGATCTGGCTTGCTTTGGTGGCAATGAGCGTTTGGTGGTTGACAAATGTGAGCATTGCAGTCTCGATGAGCTGCGCTTCCATGATCGGCGCGCGGACGCGCACGAGCGGTTCATGCGGAAAAACGACCGTACCCTCCGGCATTGCGTAAAGATCGCCGGTGAAGCGAAATGTTTTTAAGTAGGTGAGGAACGACTCGTCAAAAAGCTTGAGCGAGCGAAGATAGGCGATGTCCTCTTCGGCAAAGTGGATGTTATTGATATATTCGACGACGCTCTCCGTACCCGCCATAACAGCGTAGACGACATCTTCCTTTGGGCGGAAGAACAGGTCGAAGATGCCTTCGTTTTTCTGCATGCCTTCTTTGAAGTAGCCATACATCATGGTGAGCTGATACAGGTCGGTCAACATGGTTAAATTGCGCATGGGAACGTATACCTCCAAAACTAAAATCAGGGCCTGTAGGATTGCGATATTCGCGCCCTGGAGAAACAATTGGGAAATACTTTCCCTCATTATAACGCGGATTGCGTGGATAAAAAAGGATAGGGCGGCGTGTTTTTTGAAAGAACTGTGTCGAAACGGAAAAAACGTGAAGAGAGCGCATGGAACGGACCGGATGGGCCGGGGAGAGTATGACGAAAAAGAGTTAAAAACGACCTCAAAAATTTGATGAAAAGGAATTGACAATGCATCTCCCTGCGGCTATAATGACATGGTGCGCGGCAGTGCTGGAATTGGCAGACAGGCACGTTTGAGGGGCGTGTGCGCGAGCGTATGGGTTCAAGTCCCATCTGCCGCACCAAGAAAAAACAACCACCTAAATGGGTGGTTGTTTTTTCTTGGCCTGTCATTCAAGGGGCGCTTGAAGTCGCGGTTCGCCGGTTCCATTTTCTTTTTAAAGCGCGCAAACAACGTTTCTATTTTTCTATTCATCTGGTATAATCACCTAAACTATTAGTCCATTTTACGCAAATGGATCTCATCAATTCCTGCCGAGGTTTGTTTTGGAAATTTTCATCGTCGATGCGTTCACAAATAGAATATTTGGCGGAAATCAAGCGGGCGTTGTTCTTCTGGACGATGCGGCGTTTCCAGAAGATGCGCTGATGCAGAAAATCGCAGCTGAACTCAGGCACTCGGAGACCACGTTTGTGCGTCGGCATGACCGAACCACATTCGACCTCAGATATTTCACGCCGAGGGGTGAAGTTCCCCTCTGCGGGCACGCGACCATTTCCGCATTTAGCGTGCTTAGGGACCAAAAGATCATTGCTTGCGGCAACGTTCTTGCGCGGACAGCTACGGGTGAATTAAGCGTGGTTTTAGAGGCGGAAAAGGTCTGGCTGGAAATGCCGGCGGGCGAGATCGTGAAGACTCTTTCAGCTGATGAAGCAGCGCGATTATACGCGGCATATAATCTGGATCCCACAGTTCAGCCGGCCAATCTGCAACCCGCTGTCGCCAAAGTTGGCCTTGCGGATATTCTGCTTCCAGTGGATTGTAAAGAGGCGCTGGATCACGCAATTCAAAATCGTGAAGCGGTGATTCAACTCTCAAGAGAACTGGGCCTGATCGGCGTGCACATGTTTTTCTGCCCGGCGGTTGGTGCGGTAACAGCTTTTTGCAGGAATTTCGCCCCTCTGTTTGGCATTGACGAAGAGGCGGCAACGGGAACCTCCAATGCGGCATTGTCGTATTATCTCTACACGCAGGGGCTCATCGCGAAAAACAGCGTCAACGCCATTGTGCAAGGTCAGGCGCTGGGTAAGCCGTCTAGCATCTACAGTAAAATTGCGAATAACGGCGTAATATGGATCGGCGGAAGCGCGGTTGTCTCGATGCGAGGATCAATCGCAATCGAAAGTGTGTTTCCAAAAGTGTGACGGCATGCATCCGGTGCCTTTTTGATCTTTTTTTGTCACTGCGAACTTGAAAGAGCGATGCGATTTTGGTGGCTTTGTTCCTTAAAACGGTGAAAAATCCACTTGGTTTGTGCTCGCCGCGTGTTAGAAGCACACACGAGTGAGCGGGATTCAACAGAAAAACAGACGGGAGCGAAAACATGTACGAACTGCAGCAGATCAGCGAGAACTGTTACTATATCCAAAGTCCGACAAAGATCGGGCTCATCAAGATTGGCGGAAACGACGTTTGCCTCATCGACAGTGGAAACGACAAGGAAACGGGACGAAAAGTGCGCCAGATATTGGATGCCAACAACTGGCGGCTCAAGGCAATCTATAATACGCATTCCAATGCGGATCATATCGGCGGCAATCACTACCTGCAATCGCAGACCGGGTGCGACATATTTGCGCCGGGAATTGAGCGGGCTTTTACGGAGCACCCGATCCTGGAACCTTCGTTTCTCTATGGCGGGTTTCCACCGGAGTGCCTGCGGCATAAATTTTTGCTGGCGCAGGAGAGCGAGGCGGATGAACTGACGCAGGAGGCGCTGCCAAGAGAAATTAAGATCATTCCGCTGCACGGCCACTTTTTCGATATGGTGGGATATGAGAGCAGCGACGGCGTCGTTTTTCTTGCAGATTGTCTCGCAAGCAAGGAGACGCTGGAGAAATATCAAATCACATTTGTCTATGATGTTGCCGCTTACTTGGATACTCTGGAGATGGTGAAGGCAATGCGGGCGAAGGTGTTTGTTCCCGCGCATACGGAGGTGAGCGGGGAGATTGCTCCGCTTGCGCAGATGAACATCGACAAGGTGCACGAAATCGCACAAAAAATTCTGGAACTTTGCACGGAACCGATGCTCTTTGAACAGATATTGCAAAAATTGTTTCTTCATTATGGACTTCGTATGAGCTTTGAGCAATATGCGCTCGTTGGCAGTTCGGTTCGTTCTTATCTTGCCTGGCTGAAGGATGGCGGTCGGGTGGATGTTTGCTTTGAAAATGGGTTAATGCTCTGGAAAACGAGAACTGAATTGCATAAAAATAATATGAAATGATACCTTGCAGAGCATGCGTCGATCGACGGGTGCTCTTTTTTTGTCAAAAACACAAAGCAACAATGTGCTTTTAAAATAATCAACACAATGATATGATAATGTCACAGAAATAAATACTGCTGTATAGTAAGATGAACCTGCGGATCGTTTCACAGCCAATGACCGCAAGGGAAACAAACGCTGTCGGAACTCCATTTGACAGCGCAGCACGTTAGAAAAAAAGGGGTGTGGGGCTGTGTTTTCAAGGGGCCTTGAAAGGAGCCATTATGAAAACCGCAAAGCAAATTTTACGCTATACCATTGTCGCCGCGCTTTCCGTATTCCTGCTGGGGTGTAGTTTTAACTTCACGACTGCAAAGATTGAAGACGCGATCATGACGAACAGTATCGACGAAAACGGCATCCCCGGTGAAGAGGTCGTGTCTTTTCCGGCGGACTCCGCCATTCTCTATACCTCTGCAAAGGTGCGCAACGCGCCGGACAACACAAAAATTCGGATTGTCTGGACGTATGTTACCGGCAATCAGAAGATGGATGAAATCACCCTTGATAGCGGAACAATATCGGATCGGTATATTTACTCGTCGTTTGAACCCACGGCATTACTTCCGAATGGTGACTATCAGGTTGAATACTATATTGAGGACCGAACAGAACCCGATGCTACAGTGAAGTTTGTTGTTGTGGCGGCAGGCGAGAAAACAGCGGCTAATACAGACGGCGCATATGTGGAAGATGCGCATATGACGTCCTATATCGACGAGAATGGGTATCCGGCAGACACCATTACGACGGTGGCGCCGACAGGCACCTGGTATGTTTCAGCCGTGCTGCGCAACACACAGGCGAATACCATGATTCGCTTTATCTGGTATGACGCCACCGGAGCCACCATCGCGTCATATGACTTTGATCCTCAAGGGAAAACGGATATCTATATCTCCGGCACACTCGAATTGACCAGCACTGCGCCGGACGGGCAATATCGCGTGGAAATCTACGTGGATGACGCTGCGACTCCCGCAAAGACGGTTACGTTTGCCGTTGGAAATGCGGCTGCGGCCTCTGACGCAGCGAACATTGACTACACGCAGTATTCTCAGAAGGAGGGGGGATTCTCGATCGCATATCCAAGTGATTGGAATGTATCGGAGATGAAGGCGAGCAATGCCGCGTCGTTTTATCCAACTGAGTATATGGTTGAGGGGTATGGCGATGCGAATACCGTGGTGGTCGTTGCGCTGCCCGGCAGCGCAAAGGGCTATACGCTCGATTCCGCACTGCAAAGCTGGATTACCTCGACCGAGGATGACGGGCTTAAAAATTACCAGTTGGTTCAGTCTGGACTGGATACGGCGAACGGGAATGACATTGCAATCTACGCCTATAGCTGGACGGACGCGGGGTATGATTTGAACACGATTGACTTTTTGATGTTACAGGGGGACAACCTGTATTTGGTCACCTTTACCGGAACAAAGGAAGATTTCAACACGCTCTATCCCTATGTGCAACAGATGGTACTCTCGTTTCAGATTCTCTAACCCGACTTAGCTGCTCGATTGCCGCGGGGAAACCCCTGCGGCAATTTTTTCTGCGGATTCTTGCAGGCAGTTGGACAGGAGACGAGAAGATATGATATGATCCTTCTAACGGCAGACGAAGGAAAAAGTTGCAATGATGAACCCGGAAGAAAAGAGTTCTTTGGCAAAAAGCTATTTTGAGCAGGGATACAATTGCGCGCAGGCGGTGCTCCTTGCGTTTTGTGAAGAGACAGGATTAGCTCCGGAACAGGCGGCAAAGCTTGCCTCCGCCTTTGGCGGGGGAATGGGCCGGCTCAGGGAGGTTTGCGGCGCGGTGAGCGCAATGTTTATGATTGAGGGTTTGCTCCGCGGTTATGACGACCCTAAGGCGAAAGAGGAGAAAACGGACCTATACGCGCGCGTGCAGGCGCTCGCGGCGCGTTTTAAGGAGCGCGACCACTCCATCATCTGCCGCGAACTGCTGCAGGACACGCAGACGGCGCCCGGCGCTATCCCGGAGGAACGGACCAAGGACTATTATGAACGGCGCCCCTGCGGCTGCTATGTGGGGGACGCCGCGTGGATCATTGCCGAGTCGTTCGCCGGCATATAACGCGGGAAACAAGACCTAAGACAACAGGAGGTAACGTCATGCCGATTTTTGCGCAGGGCGTAACAAAAAATAAACTTACCATACTCTACTATCTGAGCGCTTCCAAGGTTGGCATTACGCGCGAACAGCTCTATCGCGTGATGGTGGATAATAACGTGATGAGCTTTTTCGATTATCAAAGCTGCATGCATGAACTGGAGGAGGACGCGTTTATTGCCGCTGTGCCAAAGGCGTTTGGGCAAGCCTATCGTCTGAGCGTTCGTGGGTCGGATGTTTTAGAGCAGTTTGTAGAGAGCCTGCCGGTCTCTCTTCGGGAGCGGCTGGAGCGATATGCGCGCGAGCACAGAGAAGAGATGCTGCTGGAAACACAGATTGTTTCCGAAATGGAGGAGCTGCCCTCCGGCGGATACCTCGTGCATCTGCGCGCGCTGGAGGAAAATGCGGCGGTCATGGAGGTTACCCTGCGCGTCGCAACGCGGGATATGGCGCAGCGTATGCGCATGAACTGGGAGAAGGCCTCGGAACCGCTGTATGCGCAGTTGCTGACCACGCTGCTCAAGAGCGAAGAGTAAACGAAATAATCGGAATCTACGCAAAGAAAAAAGAGCCGTGAGGCTCTCAGTCTGTCAAAAAAGTTCCGGGATTGTTAAGGGCCGTAGCCCTTAACCCATCGATTCCGGCCGCGGTGGCTTTGCCGCCGCGACGGATCGCCCGGGATCGGGCGATTTCTTCGCAGCTCTTTGCCGTTCGGAGTCCTGAGGACGAGAGGCAAAGAGCGGTTGCCCCGTCAAAAAACTCGTTTTTTGACGGCCTCAGAGCCGTGAGGCTCTTTTGGCTATCGGGGCGCATTATGCGTTATGCCGGAGCCGACGGATCATATCCTTAGGATCCTCCGCTAGAAACACTGCGCTGCCGGCAACCAGAACCGTTGCGCCGGCGTCGATGCATTGCTTTGCCGTTTCGGGATTGATGCCGCCGTCCACCTCAATCTCTGTTTTCAGGCCACGTTCGTCAATCATCCGGCGCAGCTCGGAAATTTTCTCCAACGACTCCGGGATAAATTTTTGTCCGCCATAACCGGGATTGACCGACATGACGAGAATAAGATCGCAATACGGCAGGAGTTCCTTGACCGCGACCGCGGGAGTTCCGGGATTGAGTACAACGCCGGCCTTGCAGCCGCCTTCGTGGATCTGCTGCAGGGCGCGGTGCAGATGCTTTTCCGCCTCCGCATGGATGGTGATGATATCGGCTCCCGCCTTTTGAAACCAAGGAACAAAGCGCGAAGGCTCCTCTACCATGAGATGCACGTCGATCGGCAGCCGGGTCAGCGGGCGGATGGCGGCTAAAATCGGTGGGCCAAAGGACATATTTGGCACGAAATGGCCGTCCATCACGTCGAAATGCACCCAATCCGCATTCCAATCGGAAAGGGAGGCGATATCACGGCCGAGGCTGGAAAAATCGGCGGAGAGGATGGATGGCGCAATCTTGATCATGATTTAACTACTCCTTTAAACAATGGACTTTTATCACTTGAATTGTGTAAATCAATCATATTTATGTTTCTTCAGCGTTTCGACTTCCATCTGAATTTCCAGATAGCGATCATAGCGCGCCCTTGTGAGCTTGCCCTCCGGCAGCAGCGCCTTAACCGCACAGTCAGGCTCCGCAACGTGCCGGCAACCCGTGAAACGGCAGCGCTCATAGGCGCCTTCAAACTCCGGCCAACATTTATTTAAGGCGTCCTGCGTGAGTTCGCTGAGCTCAAAGAGCGAAAACCCCGGCGTGTCGAGTACCGCCCCGCCGAGAAAAGGCCAAAGCTCCGCTTGCCTCGTCGTATGCTTGCCGCGATCCGTCTTTTTTGCCAATTCGCCGGTTTCCAATGACAGTTCGGGAAAGAGCGAATTGAGCAGGGAAGATTTTCCGACGGCGGATTGCCCCGCAAAACAGCAGATTCGGCCGGTAATTGCGGCCTTTAAAGCATCCATACCCTCCATGCTGTGCGAGGAAACCAGCAACGTATCATAAGCGGCATAGTCCGCGGCGAACTGGTTTGTGATCTCGTCCTTTGCGGTATCGATCTTATTGAGCACCATCAGCGGTTGAATGCCGAGCGTATGCGCCTGAATCAGCAGTTTATCCGCCAGCAGCCAGTCCGGCTTTGGGACACTCGCGGAAAGCACGATGATCAACAGATCGATGTTGGAAACCTGCGGGCGCAGCAGCGCGTTTTTTCGCGGCAGGATATCATCCAGAGACGCATATCCTGTTTCGGGAAGAGAGATTTCAACCAGATCGCCAACCATTGGCGTCATGCCCTCGTTGCGAAAGCGACCACGCGCTTTGCAGACGACGGTCTCTCCGCTTTCCCGCAACACGCTGTAAAAGCCGCCGATTCCTTTGATGATCCGTCCGCGCATACCCATTCAGGACTCCTTGGCGATGAAGGTAAAATCCTGCCGCTTGACCTCCGCGCCGTCGCTATAAAGAATCACTTCACGCGTCCCCTCCACATCGGATGTAGCCGTAAACGAAATTGGCACCTTTTCCCCTTTTTCCAATGCGCCTTCAAACAGGATGCGGTTATAGGAAAGGCCATTATAGGTTTCCGGCAACACAATCATCACCTTGGTTCCGCTGCTGTCAATGCTGATATTAAAAGCGATGTCAGCCTGATATGGGTAAACGGGTTTCCCGCAGACGGTGAGCATCACCGGCGTCTCCGGGAGCACCTGCGTGCCGGGCAAAGGATCCTGGAGATAGACAACCCCGTCCTCCACAATGTCGGACTCGGCATAGCGCACATAGATGTTGTTAAACGAAGCAATGCGCAGTTGATCAAGGATAAGATTCAACGGCAGATCCATTGCATGCGGCATGTCAAACGTCGTTTCGGAGGAGGCGCTGATGACGATATCGATGGTCTGCCCGTTTGTGGTTTCGGTATCCGGCGGAATGGATTGCGCGCAGACATAGCCGATTGCCACCTCGGACACGCGATAGCTCACGCTGCCGAGCACAAGCCCGCTTTCCTCGAGTGCGTGCCGCGCCTCGTCCGGCGAGAGACCGAGCAGGTCCGGCACGAGCGGTGCTGCGGGGCCAAGGCTGACAATGCCGTAGATGGTGGTACCGAGCCTTGCCTTTGTTCCGCCTTCGGGAGATTGTAGAATGATGTCCCCACTGGCAACCGTGTCGTTGTTTTCATAATCCTGGATATCAAAGGCAAAGCCAAAGTTCTCCGCTTTTAGCTTCGCTTCCTCGACGGAGCGGTCCACAATGGTAGGCACAACTTCGAAATGATCCGACTCGGTTTGATAGACATCCCGCAGCACAACAAAAATGCCGATGAGCGCGAGAACCAGCGCCCCGACGGTGATGCCAATTTTCAGCGCACCATGCGCGCGCTTTTTCTGCGACGTTTTTTTGACGGGTTGCGGCTTAGCGGTTGGGATATGCCGTGCAAAGTCACCCATTGGTTCCTTGAGCGCCCGTCGGAGGTGTGCGCTCATCTCACTGGCCGTTGAATACCGCCGGCCGGTGTCCTTGCTGAGCGCGCGCAGGATCACATCGTTGAGCGCGGGCGAAACCTTGTTGGAGAGTTCGATGGGCGGCACAGGGGCATCGCTAATATGTTTGAGTGCGATGGCGACAGAATTTTCCCCATCAAACGGCACACGTCCGGTGAGCATTTCATACAGCATGATGCCGGCGGAATACAGGTCGCTCCCCTCGGTGACGGGCAGTCCCTTCGCCTGCTCCGGCGAGAGATAGTGCACCGAGCCTAAAACCGTAGAGCCCGTAAAGGTGACGGTGTTTGCGTCAACCTCGCGCGCGATGCCAAAATCCATGAGTTTGACTTTGCCGCTCTGCATCACGATGACATTCTGTGGCTTGACATCCCTGTGGATGATGCCGGCCGCATGCGCGGCGCCGAGCGCATCGAGAACCTGCACGACGAGCGCAACGGCGATGCGCGAGGGCATCGGGCCGTTTTCGTCAATGATATCCTTGAGGGTGCGCCCGTCTACAAACTCCAAAACGATATAGGGCAAACCGTCCGTTTCGCCAACGTCAAAGGCTCGCACGATATTTTCATGCGAGAGGTGAAGCACGGCTCTTGCCTCGCGCTCAAAGCGGCGGAGAAACTCCGCGTCGTTTCGAAACTCGTCCTTGAGCACCTTGATTGCAACGATCTTGCGTGAACTGAGGTTCATTGCGCGGTAGACATGCGCCATGCCGCCAGTGCCGATGAGCTCGATAATGCGATAACGATGGCCGACGATGGTTCCCTGCGCAATCATTTGTCATCCTCCTCTTCCAAAGAAATGAGAAGGACGGTGATATTGTCCGTTCCGCCATTGTCCAGCGCAAGCTGAACCAGAATCTCACACATGTTTTCCAGGGAACGGCTGGTCGACAGAACGCTGATGATGTCCTCTTCATTCACAGCGCCGTGAAGCCCGTCCGAACAGAGTACGAGAATATCTCCCGCAGCCCATTCCTGCTCAAATAGATCGACATCCACAACCGGGGAAACGCCGACCGCACGGGTGATAATATTGCGCTGCGGGTGGACGCGCGCTTCCTCTTTTGTGATCGCTCCGGCGAGTACGAGCTGCTCAACCAAAGAATGATCGGTGGTGATGGTCTCCAGGGACGCATCGTGAAAGCGATACATTCTGCTGTCTCCAACGTTAGCGGCGATAAACTTTTCACCGAGCAAAAGCGCGGCGACGAGCGTTGTCCCCATGCCGTGCAGCGAGCGGTCCTTTTCGGACTCCTGATAAACGCTGAGGTTGGCTTTCTCAACGGATTGACGAAACTGCGCCAGTTCCCGGCCTTCCTCAACGCCCTGGTCGAATCCGCGCAGCTGCTCAACTAACAGACTGCTGGCAACCGCGCCCGCAGCATGCCCACCCATGCCGTCGGCAACGGCGAACAGGAGCGGGAGATTTTCTTTTTGGGGCACCAAATAGCTGTCCTCGTTATGGACGCGCTTGCCGATATCAGTTTTGACCGCGTACTTCATGCAGAATCCTCCTGCGCAGCTGTCCGCAAGCGCCGTCTATATCCGTGCCCATTTCACGTCGGACGGTTGCGGAGATATTTCGTTGGGTGAGCCGCTCGCAGAAGCGCTCCGCCTCCGCGCGGGAAACGCCCTCGAGCCCACGCTCCGGAACAGGGTTGAGTGGAATCAGGTTGACATGACAGAGGATGCCGTGCAGCTTCTTGCTCAGCGCGTCCGCATCCTCCATGGAGGCGTTGACTCCGCCGATGAGCGCATATTCAAACACTACACGCCTGCCGGTAACCCCGGCATACCGTTTTGCAGCGGCTATGACGCTGTCGATGGGATATACCTTGTTGATCGGCATCAGGGAGGAGCGAATCTCATCGTTATGCGCATGCAGGGAGATCGAGAGCGTCACATGCGGTGCATCGACTAAAAACCGGTCGATCTTTGGCACGATGCCGCAGGTGGAGAGAGAGATATTGCGCGGGCTGATCCGCAACCCGTCCTGCGCGGTTGTTCGGTTTAGGAAGGCGACCACGTTGTCATAGTTATCCAGCGGTTCGCCGCTGCCCATGAGCACGAGGTTGGTCACCGTGCGGTGATCCGCCTCCTTCGGCGGCTCGTCCCGCTCCACGGCGAGAATTTGGCCGATCATTTCGCCTGCGGTGAGATTTCGAATACATCCGTCGAGCGTGGAGGCGCAGAATTTGCAGCCCATATTGCAGCCAACCTGCGTCGAAAGGCACAGGGTATTACCATAATGATAGCGCATCAATACGCCTTCGACAAGGTTTTCATCCTCGAGGCGGAAGAGATACTTGACCGTGCCATCCTTTTGTGAGAGCAGTTTGCGCTCGATGGTCACTCCGCCGTAGGGGATGGAGGAGAGCTTTTCGCGCAGCACGGCGGGCAGGTTGGTCATTTCCTCCGGACGCGCGCCCCTGTTGAGCCATGTCCAGACTTGATTTGACCGATACTTCGGTTCATTCCATTCGATCAGAAGCTGCTCCAGCTCCGGTTTGGTGAGATCGGCTAACTGCATCGTTTCATCCTCGCGATAAAGAATCCGTCGGTATTGTGTAAATGCGGCAGGAGTTGAATCTGGCCGTCGTTCGGAATTGGGAGCGGCATATGCTCCGGTGAAAACGGTTCATGAGAGCGTAGAAAAGCTTCTATTTGCGTTTCGTTTTCCCGAAGCGAAATGGTACAGGTTGCATAGACGAGGACGCCGCCCGGTGCGACATAGCGCGCGCAGACGTCGAGAATGTTTCGCTGAATCTCGGCAAGCGCGGTGATATCCGCGTCAGACTTGCTATAGCGGATATCCGGTTTGTCCCCGAGCAGTCCGAGTCCGCTGCAGGGCGCGTCGATCAACACGCAATCGAACGCCTCACGAAACGCGGGATCATAGGACGAAGCGTCTTTTTCATAAATCCTTGCGGAGACATGGAGCCGGGAGAGCGTCTTTTCCAGCAGTTCCTTGCGATGCGGGTGGAGCTCAAAACAGGTCAGATCGATTTCATTTTTTGCGAGGCTCGCAAGATAGGCGCTTTTTCCGCCGGGTGCGGCGCAGGCGTCGAGCACGCGCTTTCCCGCAGGATCGCCCAACGCACGGCAGGCGAGCATCGCGCTTTCGCCCATCACGGTAAACTTGCCCTCTGAAAACAAAGGATTCGATGCGAGATCAAAACCGCTTTGGAGTGTGATGGAGTTCTCGTCCCATCGATTCGCCGTGCTTTTGACGGGGAGAGAGCGCTGCAGTTCCTCCCGCGTGAAGGGATATTGCGCGCGCACCTGAATCGCGGACGCGGGTCGAGAAAGAAGCGCCTCCGCCTGCTCCTCGCCAAAGCGGGAAATCCACTCCGAAACAATCCATTCCGGATAGCTGTATTGGATGGAAAGGCGGGGCACGGCTTCGGCAGGAAGAGGGGGGAGCGCGTTTCTGCTGCGGTCGATAGCACGCAAAACCGCGTTGACAAAGCCGCTCAGGCCGCTTTTTCCAACCTCCCGCGTGAGGGCGACGCTTTCGGAAACCGCCGCATGTGCGGGGGTGGAGAGAAACAGCAGCTCGCAGACCCCGAGGCGCAGGATTCCGCGGATGATGGGCTTTTGCGTCCCTTTGACGAAATGCGACAAATAGTAATCGATCGTGAGCAGATGATCCAGCGTATGGTAAACGAGCGCGGCGGCCATCTTGGCCTCGCGCTCCGGCAGGGACGCCGTCAGTTGTTTGACCCGCAGGTTTGCATAGGCGCTGCGGTCCGTGATGTCGCAGAGCGCGTCAAGCGCCTGCCTTCTAGCGTTCAAATCAGTATCTTTCCTTCCAAATCTTTACCGGCCAGATAATCCCTTGCGCTCAGGCGCTTGCCGCCCGTCGCCTGCAACTCCAATATCTCCAGCCATCCATCCGCGCAGCGGACAAACAGCCCTGATTTCGCGTTTCCTATTAATAGACCTGCCGGTTCATGTGCCGGTTGGCGATCGGTCAGCCGTGTCTTGTGAATCTTGAGCACATCCTCACCTAGCATGCCATAGGCGCCCGGCCAAGGATTTGTTCCGCGCACGCGGTTATGAACCTGCCGTATGGACTCGGAGAAATCGAGTTTGCCGTGCTCTTTCTTCAGCATGGGGCATTTCGTTGCCTGCGCCTCGTCCTGCGGAGTGCGCGGCAGATCACCCGACTCCAGGGCAATGATGGTTCGCCGCAGGGTTTCCGCGCCGAGGACGGAGAGCCGCTCAAACAGCTCGCCCGCGGTTTCATCCGGTAAAATTGCGGTTTTGTCCAGGAGAAGAATGTCGCCTGTGTCCATGCCGACGTCTGTCATCATAGTGGTGATGCCCGTCTCCGTCTCGCCGTTGATGATCGCCCACTGGATCGGCGCCGCGCCGCGATATTTTGGCAGGAGCGAGCCGTGCACATTGATACAGCCATATTTAGGGATCGAAAGGTTCTCGGCGGAGAGAATCTGCCCGAACGCGGCGGTGACCATCAGATCCGGCGCGAATGCCCGGAGCGCGGCGACGCCCTCCGGCAGGCGAATCTTTTCAAACTGATACACGGGGATGCCGCGCTCCAGCGCGTAGGCCTTGGTCGGCGGCGGGGTCAGCGCTGCATGCCGCCCTACGGGACGATCCGGCTGCGTAAAAACCGCGAGCGCATGCCCGGATTCATAGAGCATGTTGAGCGAAGGCAGCGCAAATTCCGGTGTGCCAAGGAAGGCGATTTTCATCCCATGTTCTCCTCTTCGTGCTCTTCTGAATCAAAGCCTTCCGGCGGTTCGGTTTTCTTGCTGAGATAAACCACGCCGTCGAGGTGATCCAGCTCGTGCTGAACCGCGCGGGCATAGAATCCGGTGGTGTCATAGGTGTGCAGTTCGCCGTTGCGGTCGTAACCTTCAACGACGATATGATCCGCGCGCTCAACATAACCGCTTTGCCCGGGAAAGGAGAGGCAGCCTTCGTAGCCACCCTGACAGCCGTCGGAAAGCGTAATGCGCGGGTTTACGAGTTCAATTCTGCCCTCGCCCGCATCAACAACGACCACGCGCCGCAGAATGCCGACCTGCGGTGCGGCAAGGCCGGCGCCGTCCGCGGCGTCCATGGTTTCATAGAGATCGTCGATAAGCTGTGTCAAACGCGCGTCAAATTTCTCGACCGGCTTGCAAACTTTATAGAGGCACGGATCGTCGTCCGTGCGAATCGTACGTAGTGCCATTTGGGAAAAACCTCCTTATTCAACCAATGGTATTGTACTCGAAATTAATAATGCTGTAAAGAAAAGCGACGGTTGAGCGCGATTCTACCATTGGTTGATTCGAATTTAAAAACTCGCAAAACAGTCTATGTTCAAGTTTTACGGTTTCTGTCATAATAAACGCATGAAAGAGAGGAAAGCAATATGGAACAACAGAGCATGGGGAAGCGCATCATGCAGCTTCGCAAAGAGAAGGGCTATACGCAGGAACAGCTGGCCGAGATGATGGGAGTTTCGGCGCAGGCGGTGAGCAAATGGGAGAACGACGTCTCTTGCCCAGATATCTCCATTTTGCCGCAACTGGCGGAAAAGCTGGGCGTGTCGACCGATGAACTGCTCGGCGTCAAGCCGATTGAACCAAAGGTAGTCATTGTGGACGCGCAGAAGAATAAAAAAGAAGGCGAGGGACAGTTCTCCGTCACTTGGGATGGGAGCAAGGAGGCTAAGAAGGACGGCATCTGGTTTGCGGTGCTGGTGATTGTGCTCGGCGCGGCCTTCCTGATTCAACGGGTTGGCAATCTATCGTTTGGCATCTGGGGCATCGTTTGGCCGGCGGTTCTGATAGGCCTTGGGATCAGTTGGATGCTCAAGCGGTTCTCTTTTTTCAGCCTCGCGGTTGCGGGAGTCGGCCTCTACTTTCTGCTCTTCAATCTCGGAGCGGTGACCTATGTGCTCACTTGGAGCGTCATTTGGCCAAGCTTGCTGGTTTTGCTGGGCCTTACCATCCTGTATGAAGCCTTGGTTCCGCATAAGCACAAGTGGTGCGGCGTGAATTTTAAGGGCGACAAACACACAAGAAGCGACTATGCCGAGGACAACGGATTTGTCCGCTATGACTGCTCCTTCTGCGAAGAGAGCCGCAGGGTTGCCGTGGAGGACTTCTCAGGCGGCGACATCGATCTTTCGTTTGGCAAGAGCGAGCTCGATCTGACAAACGTCAAGCGCGTCAGCCCGAATGCCAAACTTGCTGTGGATGTGTCCTTTGGAACATTTGACCTGATTGTTCCGCGTTCGATTCGCATCTATCTAAAGTCCGACAAGTCCTTCGGCTCCATCCAGATGAACGGCGAGCCGAACGCGGACGCCACGGAAACGCTGGTGGTGGATGGAGACGTATCCTTTGGCACCATGAACATCTTTTATCGTTAACAAAATACGACGATTCGGGAAAAAACACCGTGCGGACATTTTGAACTGAACCCCGGAAAACGGACATTGAGAAAAAGCACCTCCTGTCGTAGGATAAAATCACTACGGCGGGAGGTTTTTGTATGGGAAAACAATATGGCGCGAGAATCATCAGTAAGGTCCTGGAACTACAAGCAGCGGG
>JAYFQU010000039.1:0-10675 GCA_034926785.1 Christensenella sp. | reverse complement strand
CGAGCCGTCATAGTTTAGCGACGCGCTGTTTGCGGTTAAGGTAACCGCCGTTTTCGCCGCCCAAACCGCATACAGCGTCAGGTTGGAACCCGGCATAACCACGCTCGCACCCGGCGCATATGCCGAATCGGCCGCCGTCGCGCCGGCATTCGTGCTCCAGCCCAGAAAATAATAGCCCGAACGCGTGAACGTGTTTGCATCCACGTTGAAGCTCGCGCCCATCGTCTTCGTCGTGCCGTAGCTCCCGCTTCCGCCCGCCGTTCCCCCGTTGCCGTTGTAGGTCAGAGTCAGGTCTTTGAGCTTTGTCTGTATGACGACAGCATGGTCTTCGAGAATATTCCGGATAACATAATGTCCATCCGTATCCGTGTTTGCAGGCACAGCAACTCCGTTATCCGTGACACCCGTGAGCTCATATCCAGCGGCAACCGTCCAGCCCACGGTTGCATCCGTGTTGTAGACATAGATTCCCGCGCCCGAGCTTGCGCTGATGCCCGCGGCTGGACTTGCCGTCACGGTCACGCCGAAGGTCTGGTCTTCCCAAATTGCGTAAAGATCCCCCGGCGCGGTTGCAACGCTCGTGCCAAGCAAGACGCTGTCACCGGGGTAATAGGTTGTTCCGCTGCCGTTGGCAGACGTGTTCCAGCCGATAAACACCTTGCCGGTATCGGTAAACGAGTTGCCCTGCACGGTATGATAGGTGTTGTTCACCGCACCGCCGGTAAAAGAGTTTCCGCCGCCCGCGATGGTACCGCCGTTACCGTGATAAGTAATCGTTACATGAACAGCCGGATATGCCCATACTGCGGTCAGGGTTGTATCCTGTGCCATTGTGATTGCACTATCCGGATAGTAAATTTTATTGTTCACGCTGGAACGCCAGCCGATAAACACCTTACCGGTTGGCGGTATCATCGCAGACGAATCATACGCCTTCACCTGCGCCTGGCTTCCGTTGGCGTATGCTTCCGTATCGGTCGGCGCCGTTCCGCTCGCCTCGCCCAGCGCATAGAAGACGTGATAGGTCAAGCCGCTGATCCAGATTGGATAGAGCACGACATTTTCAAATATCTGCATGCTCGGGCTAAAGACGGTCAAAATGCCGTTCTTCATCACCATCCAGCCGCCAAAGTTATCGGTCGGGTGCGGTTTGTTCGTAACCGCCGCAGCCTGCGCCGCCGCCAACGCGCTCGCGCTGATGGTTCCGCCATAAGGAATTGTGCCAAGGTCATACGATCCACTGCCGGTTTCGCCATACGCATGATAGCTCGCCACGGTAGTAAATGTAGGCGCATTCCATTTTGCATAGAGAACGACATTCTTTGCCGGCATGGTCTTTCCGACCCAATCGAATTCAGAGCCTTGAAATCCCGCCACCGTCGTATACCATCCGGCAAACGTAAAGAGCGAACTCATGCCAGCGGGCCAAGACGGCACATAGTATTGCCCCTCTATCGCAGCGCCATAGCGAATACCGCTGACCGTCTGCGAAGTGGAGCCGTTGATCAATGTGAGGTTATAGCTGGAGCGACGATAATACAGCGAGGCAAAATAGGCGCCGCCAACATTGGTAAAGGACGGCACCGTGTTATCCCGCTGATAAAACCCCGTGATCGGAAAATAGTCCTCGGCATACGTCAGGGAAATACCGTTTGCTTTTATCGAAACCGTCTTTGTCACGTAATAGGTGACCCCGCCGCTCGTCATCGTCACGGTTCCCGCCGGCGCGGTCGCCGCCGTGCCGTCGAGCGTCTCCAGGCAATAGTACCAGGTATATGTGCTGCCATTCCAGGAGGTTGCAGTCAGGGTGAGGTCATACCCCGGCATTTTTTCCAGGAAGGTATAGTAAGACCCCGTAACGCTTGACCTCCAGACATTGCCGGCAGAGGACAGCGTTGAAATTGCCGGAACATTCCAGACATCCGCAACATTCTGGTCGTATTGATAGGTGTGCGTATAGATGGTCGCCCCGCCGCTAACAAACGAGAGCGTAAAGGTCTTTCGTGAAAAATAAACGTTTACAATCGTCGAACCATCGCCGCTGACGGTTTGACCTGCGGTATAGGTTCCGGCGTTAAAATACGCGGCATAGCTTGCGCTGAGGTTGGAGGTTGCAACCTCTGTACCAGAGAGCACGATCGTCCCGCCCGAAATTCCCGTTTTATTCACGTACTTTTCAAACGTATAGTCCGTGTCGTCTGCATTTTCGATCCAGTAGACCAATTTATAGGGCGTGTTTGCGTTCGCCTTCCAGTTTGCACTTAGGGTTATGTTCCCGCCCGGCACGCTGCCAAGCGGGAAGCCACCCCAGCTCGTAAATGTATATCCCGCCTTGGTGATTGCGCTCTGACCGGTAGTGGCAAGCACATGTGCGTTGACCGCGCTCTGCGTCAGGGCCGTGCCGGGCGTAATATGCATCGGCGCAACATAGCTGCCACCGACGGAATCAAAGGTGATCCATATAACGTTGCCGATGATAGGATAGAGTCTGATATTCGCGTTGCTGACGGTAACGCTTGCGCCAACGGAAGTCGTGCCGCCCGGCGTGGCAGACCACCCCAGCAGGGCTTCGTTGCCGCCCAGTTCCAGAGAGGCGACGTCCTCTGTTGAGACGACGCCGGAGGCGTTTGGCGTGCGGGTTTCGATGACCGCGCCGCTCTGATTATAGAAGAAGACATAGTAGGCCGGCTCAAAGCGGGCGGTGAGCGTGGTTGCGCCGCTTGCCGTCACGCTCTGCGTTCCAAATCCATCAAACTGCGCGCCCGCATCGGTATACCAGCCGGAGAACTTCATTCCGGCAGGCGCAGAGGGCACCTGCGGCGCATCCAGCGCATCGCCATTGGCAACAATCTTCGTGTCCACCACGCCGCCATCTACCGTAAAGGTATAGGTCCAAAGGGGCGTGCTATCCGGCAGGATACCGCCGGCGACAGAAAACAGCGCGGGAAGCAATTCCCCCTCCTCCGGGGCCGGGGTCTCTGCCGGCGCGGCAGCATCGTCGGGCACGCCGAATTGAGCATAGAGCGTCAGGTTTGCAGTGACGGGTGTGCCAAAGAAATATGCTTCGTTTGCGCGCGCATACCAATATAAGAATTGCTGCCCGGCAAAGGACTCCTCCGGCGGCACAGCGGGGTCTGCCGGCATGGCTGCCTTGTCACCCTCCGCAACCTTCTGCTCCATGCCGGAGATCGTTTCCCCGTTGACAACGAAGCTCACCGTATAAGTATTCGGCGTCGCACTTGCCGTCGCGGAGGGTTCCGGCGTCGGCGTTTCGTCGCCTCTGCCGGCCGTGTCCGCGGTCGATGAAGGCATTGCCGAAATCTGCGGCGCAGGCGTTGCTTCACCATTATCCGCCGTATCAGGCGCGGGTGTTGGCGCCGCGTTCTGAGCGGGCGACTTGGTCGCGCCCGCGTCTGCCGTGTTTGCAGCGTCACTTGACGGCGCCGGAGTTTCACCCGATGTCGGGTCGCTCGTCCCCACGGCAGCAGTCGCGGCCGGTGCGGGGGTGCTCTCCGCGTCCGCCAGTGAGCGCACCGGCAGAATGGAGCATACAACAGCCAGACAGAGTATCAAGCTCAGCCCACGTTTCCTATTCAATCGTTTCATTTCAAAACCTCCTGACTGTTATAGACGAACATTCCTCAAATTGTGCTCTCGCTACGGATGATCGCTTTGTATATGTTGCAAATTTACCAATACCGCCCGATTGTTTTTTGTTATATGCCACCCTCCCGGATGTCGCATCAATCCGGCCAGGCGGGGATATTGTTTCGAAGCTTATTTTATATAAGAATGATTCTCACATGAGACTCCATGTCATTAAATGTATTTTCAATGTTATGAAAGGTAGAATCGAACCCTTTATTTGTAAGTTTCTGTCATCGGTCGCCAGGACGCCGTTTGCCGGAGCAACCCAATCAACAGCATCCATCCGGCCTATGCGAGATTGAACGCGGAAGGCACGGCAAGCTCCGTGCTTTCCGCGTTCTGCGGCCGCCGTATGATAAAAAATGCCAAGCGCAAATGTCTCCAATGGACATTTGTGCCTGGCAATGCGAAACGGGCGGTTGCTTACTCCATCTTCGTAAAAGCGGACGGATCCGTACTTACCGTTCCTTTCGGCTGGCGGCAGAATCGCTTTTCTGCAGCCGGGTGCCGCACCTGGAGCAGCGCCGGATCGTTGGGTTCGCCCCTAAAAATGAATTGCAGCCCGGGCATCTCCAATTCAAAGCGGTAAACGCGATAACACATGCAAGAAAAAAGAACAACACAATCGAAAACACGGTGTTATTTATAAAACTTAAACGCTGAATAGACGATTTAAACAGGTACAGCAATACAATCGGTATACAGGTAGCCGTTATGAACAGTTGCTTCTTCTTGCGTTTTTGATACTCGCGCATGATGGATGAACGCATGGCCGCCCTACCCTCCTATGGCATCCAGATGAAGGCGTCCCCCTGCATCTGCCGCTGACCATTGCACAGTTTTTGATCAGAATGCCAAGTCTGTCGCTTCCTCCGCGAGGCTAACGATCCTTTCATCGAATAAGGCAATCCTAACATTTTGTATCACCATCGGGTATTTGACGTAATAAACGAATCAAAATATGTTTCAAAACAGTCTGATTTCGCGTCCGTTGTGCCGAGCCGCGCGGTCATTGATCCCGCGTGGCCCGGTCAATCGGCATAAAGGCCGTGCGCGTTTCGCCGCAACGCATGATATCGATACGCAAAAAGCGTAAAAAAGAGTCCCCTTTCCGTGTGGGGACCTATATGCGCCGATATACCGCCGCGCGATAAGGAGCAGTCCCAATCGCGCAAAGAAAATTCACCAGGCTGAAGAACTACACTGTAGCGTACCCTTTTTAAAACGCACTCCCGACACGGAATCGCGGCCGGGCAAACGGAAAGCGCCGAAAGATAGACGGCGGCGCATTCTATCTGTACGGCGCTTTAAGAGTCGCCAGGGTTTCAACGACGGAGGCACGATGCCATCTTATCGTCGGATTTTCCAGCTTCGCGAACCCTGTTTGTCCCGTCGGGCCGGCCCTTACCCCCCTTTACTGCATCTGGGCGATTGAGGACTCAATCGATGAAGCGCATATTGCCTGATTATCCGCGATAGGAATCCTCGCGTCCGTATCCCGCTCTGGGCTGTTCGCCCGAATATTTGGGCTGTCCGTACGATTGCCCGTTCATGGGCCGCTGCTGGTTTGCCTGATATCCTTGCTGCGGAACGGATCCATTCGGTTGCCGCTGCTGAGACGAATTCGCGTTCGAATGATAGTATGGTTGCGCTAAGCGCTGCTGTGTCATATACTCCTGCGGATAGAGCGGTTTTGCCTGAGCGCTGCTGCGCTTCTCATCACGGCGTTTCTGCCTTTGAAACAAAAATATGGCTGCAAATAAGCCGTTTGTAATGGTACTGATCGCAAGAAACAGGATCAGCCATTTGCTTAGACTGCTTGTGAGAAATTCCATCGCTGGATTGAAGCGATCAATGACGAAGAAAACAACAAACATCATCCCGGCAATTATGTTTGCGTGTGCGAAAAACCCCCAGATACGTTGCCTGTCCTGCATATGTTTCATAGCCTCCCTGTCTCGAACGCTCAGAAGTAAATGATGTCGCTTGAGGAACGCCCGCCGCTCGTCGGCTGGCTGATGACCGCGCCTTGAAACACCATCATAGCGGTTGCTCCGCCGTCGAGGTTATAGGCGGTTACACACCCTAGCGACACAAATGTTTGGGCCAATTCATCGAGCGTCATTCCATCGGAATATCCGCTCTGCCGCCCGTCAACAACGATAAAGCAGTAGTGGCCGGGCGCGTAATAACCGATCGCACAACGAGGATTTTTCACTTTAATTTTGCTGTCCGACGTATCGCATGCCGTGCCGTTATTCACCAGCGCGGGCCCGAACGCCCATGCCTGCCAAACCGAGTCATTCAGCATGCCAAGCGCATTGAATTCGCTCTTTTTATATACGCTTAACGTTCCATCCTTTTTTAAAATGCAGACGTCTTCCCCCATCACATCGCGGTATAACGCGCCGTTACGCACCACAACGCCCTGTTCGCGCGCGCCGTAATAATCTCCCGATACGGCAAACACCGCCTGATTATCATTTGCGATTTTGAGCGGCATTTCATGTATGCTGCGCCCGTATGATCCTTTCGCCAGCGCGGTATGAAATGCATCTATCGTCTTTACCCAAACATCAGCAACAAAATAGGTCACGCCGTTTTCCTGGACCCTGTTGATCGAGATTCTCGCGGTATCGCTCTGATGGCTATATAAAGCGCCTGCGCCTGTATCGGTCGTCGGAAACGTCGCGGAAAAATCACCGTGCGCAGCCGGGGTATCCGGCGTCGGTGACGGGGTCGGCTCCGGGGTTGAGGAGGGTTCCGCCTGCGCTTGCTGCACAGCGCTTTGCGCCTCGGAACCCGACTGCGGCGATTGCGAAACGGCCGCGGCCGAACCTGTGTCCGTTTGAGGCGTATTGGCCGCACTCGCCGATGTTGAACGGTCATTTTGCACAACGGCAGCGGGCGCTTGATGCGAGAGCAGCTGCACAAGCACAATCGCCAAAAGGCTCAACGTAAAAACCAGCAGATCCCTCACGATCAAATGAGGGCCCGACCACTGTGAACTTCTCTTTTTCAAATGCATATGCTCCATATCTAATCCTCGAGGAAATCATAAATGCCGGATATGAGAATCCCGCGAAGCAAAGATTAGAATTCGATGAAATTGACACCCATATAAATTCTTAAGAAATTCTCATGAAATATTCATGCCAGGGCTTTCGCCGATCTGTATAATCATTCTCGAAGCGATTCGAATTTATAAAAAGCGAAGCGCGATGAATCCATCCGCCAGGGAGGCGCCGCCGATGAAAATTCTAATCATAGAAGATGAAGAGGAAATTATCCGCTTTCTTACACTCGAACTCCAGCACGAGGGCTACCTGGTTTCCAGCTGTACGGACGGGCGAACCGGTCTGGAAAAAGCCTTATCTGAAGAATACGACTTGATTCTGCTCGACGTGATGTTACCCGAACTGAACGGAATGGAGGTCCTCCGCCGTTTGCGGAAGGAACGCGCCGTCCCCGTAATCCTGGTCACCGCGCGGGACGCGGTTATGGACAAAGTCAACGGCCTTGACATGGGCGCCAACGACTACGTCACAAAGCCTTTTCATATCGAGGAGCTCTTGGCGCGGATCCGTATGGTTTTAAGGACATCGGATCCGGTTCCGCAATCGCCTGCGGAAGAAACGTTTTCTATCGGCGACCTCGTATTAACCCATTCGTCCAGGCAGGTGATTCGTGCCGACGAAATCATTGAGCTGACAAAAACGCAGTATGACCTTTTGGAGTACCTGCTCCGCAATCGGGATATCGTTGTCACGCGTGATCAGATTTTAAGCCACGTATGGGGATATGATTACACAGGCAACAGCAACGTAGTCGACGTATATGTTCGCTATTTGCGAAATCGTATCCACGACTCAGAGGAAACCAAAATCATCGAAACAGTGCGAGGGATTGGATATGTTCTACGGGACAAAACACGTAAAGAATAGGCTGTCCGACAGGCTGACAGGAATTTATACGCTCCTGTTCACCGTAATACTGTTTATCCTTTCCATCGGCGTTTTCTTTGCCGCGTTTCAATTTCTTCTTCAAAAGCAGCTGACGAATCTTGCCATCACTACGGAGTTGATGAGCGATCACCTAATTGAAGAAATTGAAGAAAACGAGTCGTTTGCTCATTCGGGAATCTTGGAAGAGCAGAATAACGACCCTTATCTTTCGGTTTTCCTATACGACGCGTCCGGTAACATGATCAACCGAATGTTAAACTTTCCCCTGGATGAGAATAGCCTTCCCGACGCGGCCTCTTCGCCGGTCATGGTTTATAATTCCGGTCATCTCATGCTCTGTTCCTCTCAGCAGATTCTTTATCATGGCGCGAGCAGAGGAACTCTCTATATCGTGCAAAAGCTCCAAAGTGAAACAGCTTTCCTAAAGCTGCTCGGAATTCTGCTCATCGGCGCGAACCTGATTGGCGCGTTGGCCGCCCTTTGGGTTGGCAATTATACAAGTCGGAAGATGCTTTCGCCGATCAGTCAAATGATCGACGCCACGAAGCAGATTGGCGGAAGTAATCTTGATATGCGGCTTGATATACCGGAGCCTGACGATGAACTGAAAAGTCTCGCGCTTACCATCAACAGTATGTTGGAGCGGGTATCCTCCGCTTACCAACAGCAAGGGCGATTCGTCGCGGACGTATCCCACGAACTCCGTACGCCTCTGGCGGTTATGCAGGGTAATGTCGATCTGCTCTCCCGATGGGGAAGCGAAGATAAAACCGTCTTAAAAGACAGCATCCAAGCGCTCCAAAAGCAAACCGCCTATATGAATCAGCTCGTTGAAAATCTGCTGTTCCTCGCGCGTTTTGACAATATGCAGTCGCAGTTGCAAATATCTAAATTTGCCGCGAGCGAACTGTTTGCCGAATTGCTGGAAGAGCAGGCATTGATCGATTCCGGTCATCATTATGAAATCTCGGTTCCTGCCGCGGATGATACGATCTCCGCCGACAAAACAATGATAAAACAAATGCTTCGCGCCTTAATCGATAACAGCGTGAAATACACCCCCAAAGGCGGAACCATTCAGCTCGGCTTTGCAGCCGATGAGACAGCCTTCATTCTCTCGGTATCGGATGATGGCATCGGGATGGACGCAGAGCACTGTTATCATATCTTTGACCGTTTCTATCGGGTTGATGCCGCCCGTACGCGCGCAACAGGCGGTATGGGGCTTGGCTTATCCATTGTATCGGCAATCGCTCAAGCGCATGGCGGTTATGCGTATGTCGATAGTGAGCCGGAGATCGGCACGACCATCTCGGTGGTATTTCAAAAGCAGGATATCGCATAGAGAAACATGGCGCTTTCAGCCAGCCCAAAGCCTCTCTTTTTCTGAGTCCGCTCGCCATTTCTAATCCAGTTATCATTTTACTCCACGCGGATTCTCATTTTGCAGTGCTATCCTCTCTAAAGGTTTTTATGGAGGATGGCATGCAGCAGTACAAGCGTAAAGCATACAGGAAGACCAAGGCAAAGCACAGTGCGCTCAGAATCATCATACGCGATATCATTCTCTTTGGTATCGCTCTCAATGTTTTCGCGTTATTCCATCATGTGTTACCGCGTAAAATGCAGCCGGTTGATGCATCCATTTATGCTACCCCAACGCCAGGTCCGACCGCGCTCAGTACGCCAGTCAATTCTCCAGACCCCTTGGCCGCAACACCGGAGCCTGTCGCAGCATCAGCCCCGGGCGACTTTTCAGCCGCGTTTCCCACTGCCGATACCGGAACGAACGCCCTCTACAGCTATCAAACGGATGCTGTCAGGATCGCAATCAATCGCGTACAGGAAAACAGCGTGACCTATTTTGTTGCCGATATTTATCTGAAAAATATTGACGCGCTGAAAACAGCGTTTGCAAAAGGCAAGTATGGAAAGAACATCTACGATTTTCCTCTTACGACAGCTACGGAAAACAGCGCGGTGTTCGCTGTCACCGGCGATTATTACAGCGCTCGAAGTCAGGGCATCGTCGTTCGTAACGGCACGCTCTATCGTGACGTACCCAACACCGATGTTTGCGTATTGTATAATGACGGCGAACTAAAAACATATGATTCAGCCAACTTCAACCTGTCCGATGCTATGGCGCGCGGCATCTGGCAAGCATGGTCATTTGGGCCGCCATTGCTGGACGAGAACGGCGGCAAGCTATCGGAATTCAACTCGACTTTGACCGATCGCCACCCAAGAAGCGCTATCGGCTACTATGCCCCCGGCCATTATTGTTTTGTGATTGTTGACGGCAGGCAAAAGGGTTATTCCATTGGCATGAACCTGACAGAACTATCCGCTTTGTTTGAAAACCTCGGTTGTAAGCAGGCGTATAACTTTGACGGCGGGGCAACAGCCGTGATGATGTTCCAAGGCAACGTGATCAATCAGCCATATAAGGGCGGCCGCGAGTCAGGCGACATTATTTTTTTCAACTGAATCAGTCTGCATGCGCCAGTTATCTTCACATTCCATTTTATAGTTGGCTCGCCGATAGCCTCCGAGCCTTTTGCACCCACTCAACAATTCCGCATGGTTGTCTTCCCTTATAAAAACATTTCAGTGAGAAAAAGCCGCTGGAGTTCTCTTTGTAGATTCGGAATAACGCTTTTTCGAAATTTGTCCCACTGATGCCCAGTCCTCGTGCCGCGTCTTTGACAGACTGAGCAACATTTTGGGCGTGTTTCACTACTGCCATTTTGAATTGCTTGTCGTAGATTGCTCTCTTCATTTTAATCTGACCACCTTTTCATTTACTCTTATCTTGGTGTCCAGATTATCTTACCACATCCAATAGGAGCTTTTTTTCGCGTCTAATCTACCGGGTTCAGTTCAACTGCTATACCCTTCGCCGATATCAAATAATCGTTTTACTTGCTCAATTCCTCATGGATGGCCTGGGCGGCCGTCTTGCCCGCGCCCATCGCGAGGATGACCGTCGCAGCGCCGGTGACGGTGTCGCCGCCCGCGTAGACGTGCTCGCGGCTGGTTTTGCCCGTCGCTTCGTCCAC
>JAYFQU010000021.1:0-94249 GCA_034926785.1 Christensenella sp. | reverse complement strand
GGGGGATTTCGAAAATCCCCCATGTTCCTTCAAATTTGGCGATTCATTCGCCGAATTTGTGAAAAAATGGCGCGATTCGCGTCATTTTAACCCAAAGTAAAACCCATCGGCAGAGTCCGCAGGACTTTGTCGATGGGCTGTGCCCCGCAACAGCGGGGCTTTTTTTGTGCCGCACCTCTTGACACCACCACAAAAGCGATGTATAACAATGACGAAATGAAAAGTATGAAAAGTAATACTAGTTATACGGAAGGGAAAAGCCATGGCAGCACCAAAAGGAAAGCATCTGTTTGGAACGGTGAAGGTTGGGGAAAAGGGGCAGATCGTGATTCCAAAAAACGCGCGGGAAATATTTGACATTCAACCGGGCGACAGCCTGGTGGTTCTGGGTGACGAGACAACCGGACTTGCGATCATGAAAAATGATGTGTTTCTGAGTCAGGTTGCGGACGCGATCTTTCACCATAAAAAGCCGGAGGAAGAAGCGGCTGAAATGACCTATGAGGAAATCCGGCAATTGGCCGAGAAGAAGGCGGACGCGGAGTAACAGATATGGAATACGCAATTCAGGCAAAGGGCTTAACGAAGCAATATGGAACAAAGACGGCCGTAGATCACGTAGACCTGAGCGTTCGAACGGGAGAACTATTCGCTCTGCTTGGCATAAACGGCGCGGGAAAAACAACCACGATCAAGATGCTCTCCGGGCTGACAACACCGACGGAGGGGGAGGCCTTGCTGCTGGGAGACAGCATCACGGCCGATCCACAGCGGGCTAAGGCGCACAACGGCGTCTCGCCGCAGGAGACGGCGATTGCGCGCAATTTGAGCGTTGGCGAGAACTTGATGCTCATGGCGCGTATCTATGGCCTGGACGGGAAGTCTGCGCGCGAGAAGGCAGAGGAGATTGCGCGGCGACTTGGTCTCAGCGAGGTTTATAAGCAACTGGCTAAAACGCTCTCCGGTGGCATGCAGCGCAGGCTCAGCATCGGTATGGCGCTGATCAGTGAACCAAAGATTCTCTTTTTGGACGAACCGACGCTTGGGCTGGACGTCATTGCCCGGCGCGAACTCTGGAGCGTCCTGCAAAAGCTCCACGGGCAGGTTACCATCATTCTTACCACTCATTATCTGGAGGAGGTGGAGGCGCTGAGCGACCGCGTTGGGATCCTCTCCAAAGGAAAGCTCGCAGCTGTGGGCACCGTCGCCGAACTCTTACAGCAAACGGGCGCCAAGAATTTTGAGGACGCGTTTATCGCGTTGGCAACGGAAGCGGAGGCGGTATGATGAACGCAATGATGGCTTTTTCAGGGCGAAACACAAAGGAGATTTTGCGTGATGCGCTCAACCTCGCCTTCGGGCTCGGCTTTCCGGTGATCCTGCTCTTGCTGCTCACCGCAATCCAAAGCAATATTCCCGTGGATCTCTTCCGCCTGGAACAGCTTACACCGGGGATTGCGGTGTTTGGGCTGTCGTTTATCTCCCTGTTTTCCGCAACGTTGATCAGCAAAGACCGTACGACGTCCTTTCTGATGCGGCTCTTCGCCTCGCCCATGCGCGCTTCGGATTACATCCTCGGCTATACGCTGCCGCTCATTCCGATGGCACTGGCGCAGTCCTTCCTCAGTTTCCTGGTCGCGGGCGCGCTTGGCATGAAACTCACACTAAACGCGCTGCTTGCCATCGCTGTGTCACTGCCTGCCGCGCTGCTCTTCATCGGCATCGGTCTGCTTTGCGGCAGCGTGTTCAACGACAAACAGGTTGGCGGCATCTGCGGCGCCCTGTTGACGAACCTCTCCGCATGGCTCAGCGGAACGTGGTTTGACTTGAACCTGGTCGGCGGTGTATTCAAAAAGATTGCTTATCTGCTGCCGTTCGCCCACGCGGTGGATGCCGGGCGTGCGGCGGTCACGGCGAATTACGCAGATATCATGCCACACCTGTGGTGGGTGATCGGCTATGCGTTGGTCTTGCTCCTGATTGCGGTTTTCGCATTTCGTAAAAAAATGAGACAGGACGGGGAATAACGGGTTACGCAAGCGAACAGGCGGCGCGGAAGGATTCCGCGCCGCCTGTTTCGTCCACCGCCAAAGTCCTTCGAACTTTGTCGATGGGGTTCTACTGTTTCGGCGAATGAATCGCCGAATTGGATGTTAGGTCGAGGATTTTGCGAATCCCCATGCTCCCGAATGGGGTTGTCGATTACGTCGGCGATGGACTGGCACCGCAATAGACGGCAATTGCATCGGACATCAACCGGGCGGCACCCGCGCCATAATGATCGATATTCTTCGTAAACCGCTCATCAGCAACATACATCTGCCCAAGGCCCGCGAGGACCTCGTTTGTGCAGGCGTAGTAGCTCTCGCTGATATGCGTCTGCCAGCGCTTGACCAGCGCCTGCACGCGATGATCCGCCGGGTCGGTTCCGACCAACGCGGCAAATGCCGCAAAGATTTCGCCCGCCTCATCCTGAAGCCGCGCATAGTCCGCCTTTGAATAGGCGGCTGTTCGGCGTTCGCTCTCGCGATAGGCTTCCGTGCTGCCCCAACGAGCCTTTGCCTCCTCGGCATATTGCGCGCGCATTTCATCTAGCTTACTGGTGTCAAATGGTTTAAATTCCATGGTTGTTTCTCCCTTCATGGCATTGGAAACGAGCGTTATCAATGCATCCAGCCGTTCGCGCTTCTGCAAAAGCAGGGATCGGTGTTCCTCCAGCGCGCGCATCCTGTCAAAACCCGGCGAGGATAGGATATCGGCAATGTCGCTCAGCGGAAAATCCAGTTCCCGAAAGAACAGAATTTGCCAGAGCCGCTCGATAGCCGCATCATCATAATATCGATAGCCGGTATTCGCGACCTCGCTCGGGTGCAGAAGCCCGATCTGGTCGTAGTGATGCAAAGCGCGGACGGAAACGCCGGAAAGCCTGCTGAGCGCTCCTATGGTAAGCCGCATGTCAAACCTCACCTCCTGAACAGATGATAAACCATGACGTAACGTTAGAGTCAAGGGGGTGATAAAAAAATAGTTGAGATTTTAATTCCCGTGCGCGCAGGCGTGGGTGTTTGTGTTATGATCGAGGGGATAACCGAATCGCAGAAAAAACGTGCGCATCGGTAGAGGAGAACGTATGCAGCAACGGGAACTGTTGAATTTTTTAAGCAGGCTGGAGTGCCTGAAAACGAATGGAAGACACAGCACCACGAGGGGCGGCATCACCGAGACGGTTGCTGCACATTCCTGGCGGCTTGCGGTGCTTGCGCTGTTGGTTGCGCCGGAATTTCCGGAGATAGACGGAAACAAGCTCATCCGCATGTGCCTGATCCATGACTTCGGCGAGGCGATTACGGGAGATATCCCGTCCTTCTTAAAAACCAAGGAACATGAGGCAACGGAAGAGAGCGCGGTGGCGACACTGCTGTCCAGCCTGCCGGGGTCGCAGTGCGAAGAACTGACCGCGTTGTTTTGCGAGATGGATGCATACGAAACGCCGGAAGCGCGGTTGTATAAAGCGCTGGATAAGATGGAGGCCGTCATCCAGCACAATGAGAGCGATATCTCCACCTGGCTGCCGCTCGAATATGAGCTGCAGCAGACCTATGCGGTGGAAAACGCGGCGGAGTTTCCGTATCTTAAGGAACTGCGCGCGCTGATGCTGCAGGATACGCTGGATAAGATAGACAAAGCCAAGGAGGAAACAAAATGAGCGACTATTTTGACCTGGTTCGGCGGCGGGAAAGCTGCCGGAATTTTGATCCGAACCGCCCGGTGGAAAAGGAAAAGCTGACGCGCTGCGCAGAGGCGGCTTGGCTCGCGCCGTCCGCCTGCAACGGACAGCCCTGGAAATACTTAATCGTGACCAATGCCGAGCTTGCCGAAAAGCTGCGCCCTTTGATGATGGAGTTTGGCATGAATCAGTTTTTGAAGAACTGCCCTGCCTTCGCAGTGGTACTGCAAGAGGCGACGGTGGCGCGTGTATCCCTCTCACAAAAGTTCAAAGATCAGGATTTTGCGCCGATCGATGTTGCGTTTTCCGCCTCGCAATTTTGCTATGCGGCGACGGAACTGGGGCTCTCGACCTGCATCATCGGCTGGCATAACGAGCAAAAGATTCGGGATTTGTTCGAGCTGCCCAAGAGCACGCGCGTGCGGTTAATTCTCGCCGTGGGTTATGCGGCGACGGAGCAACTGCGCGTCAAATCCCGGAAGCCGATTGATGATGTCGTCAAATATTACGAGTGAAACAGGCAAGCGGCGCGCCGGAAGGCGCGCCGCTTCAGTCTGTCAAAAAAAGTCCCGGGATTGTTAAGGGCCGTAGCCCTTAACCCATTGGTTCCGGCTACGGTGACTTTGTCACCGGGACGGATCGCCCGGAATCGGGCGATTTCTTCGCAGCGTTTTGCCGTTCGGAGTCCGGAGGACGAGAGGCAAAGGGCGGTTCCCCGTCAAAAAACTCGTTTTTTGACGGCCGCAAACGGCGCGCCGGAAGGCGCGCTGTTTGCGTATTACGGGAGTGATTCCGCGGGCTTAAGATCGACCAAAACAAGCTCCGGCGGATTAAACACGCGCGGCAGCCAGATGGGCTTTCGCGCGAGTCCACGGCTGATGATGAGCGTTTGACCCTCGAAATCGTATCTGCCCCCGCCGTATTTGGGCAGGAGTCCCTGACCGGGCGCGTAGAGGCCGTTCAGGACGCGGGGGAGGATGATCTGTCCGCCGTGCGTGTGTCCGGAGAGCATCAGATCAAACCCATATGGCAGATAGGATTCCACGTCGTTGGGCACATGAATGGCTAATATGGAGAACTCGTCGTCGCGCCGTTCCGCCGCCGCTGCCAGAAGTTGCTTTTTTTGCTTTGCCTTTCCGCCGAGGCCGTCGTCTATTCCAAATAGCCGCACCTTTGCGCTGTTTGCCTCAAGGAGGACGGAATCCCCGGACAGGGCGGGGATGTCCGCGGACCGGAGCGCCGTGCGAATCCGCGTGATCTCGCCGGATTTATACTCGTGGTTGCCAAAGATGAAGAAACAGTTGAACCGGCCGTAAAGCGCATCGAGCAGGACATAGGACTGCTCATTACGCCCGTGCTCATCAAAGATATCGCCAAGGAGAATGACCGCGTCCGGATTTGCCTGCTCAAGGGCTGTTAGGATGCGGCTCTGTTCGTTCCCATAGAGCGCGCCGTGCAGATCGCTTACGATAGCAATGCGCAGATTGGATGCGATGCGGGGGTCTGCTATTTCATAGGTTCGGGTCACAAGTCTCGCCTTTCCGCCTAGATTGAGAAATAGATACAGGATAGCCAGAACAAGGAGTATTTTACTCAGCAGGCTCCATCGTTTCGGTGCACGTGGCGCCGCGGACACGCGATTTATCCTATTGTCGGGCGTTGAATTCATGAGAAAAAGTATAGCAAATATCACCATTGCCTGCCAGCCAGGAGGCGCGAATGCTACGAAAATGACGCAATCGTTCCCACGGCGTTAACCTTTTTGCCAGAGTATGAAAAAGACGAGCCGCCCGAAAAGGGCGGCTCGCCGTATGTGACAGGATGTGTCCGATTAGCTCAGGGAGACGAAAGTGCCATAGACATAGCCGATCGTCGTGGTGTTGTACTGGATCTTGTACCAGTCGCCTTCCTTCGCAAGGTAGGTGTAGGTTGCGCCAAGGGAGGCCTTGCCGATGCGCGTGCTGGATGTGCTCGCGCTGGCGCGAACATTGACCGCATAGAGGCAGTTCGCGATGGTAACCTTGGTCGGCGTTCCCGTTGTGGACGGTGTTGCGGTTGTGCCGGGCGCCGGCGTAACGCTGCCGTTTGCAGAGGTATAGGCGGCGGAGGTCTTCGTGGCCTTCAGATAGCTCGCCCAGATGTATGCCTTGGTGGTGTTGTTGTACTGGATGTAATACCAGTTGCCGGTTTTACCAAGGATTTTGAACGTGTCTCCGCGATATGCGTAGCCGACGTTCTTGCTCAGGCCGCTTGCAGAGGCGCGGACGTTGACTCTGCGGTTGAAGTTTCCGGCGACGCCGTAGTTATACTCGGTGTTGGTCACGGTGATCTTGATGCTAACCGTCTTGGTATCCGCCGTTGCGGTGATGGTTGCCTCACCAAGCGTCAGACCCTTGAGCAAGCCATTGGAGTCGATGCTTGCAACGCTGGCGTTCGAGCTGGTCCAAGTGACCGCCTGCGTCGTGGCGTTGGTCGGAAGGATCGTGGCCTTGAGGAAGGTGGAGTCGTTGAGCAACAGGTCGAGCGTGGTGCCATAGTTGATGGTTACGCCCGTTACATAGACCTTTGGCTTAGAGAGCACGACGCACTCGGCATATTTGCCGCTGCCGTCGGTTGCCGCGGCGGTGATGATGGCATAGCCCTTCGTCGCGCCAGCGGTGATGTTGCCCTTGGAGTCAACGGTTGCCACAGACGTATTGGAGCTGGTCCACTTAAGGGTCTGCGTTGTGGCGTTGGTCGGATAAATCGTCGCCTTCACGGTAGCGGTGTCGCCTTCGCTCAGGTCAAACGAGGACTTGTCCAGATAGACGTTCAGAATCTGGATATTATTGACGGTAACCACACAGGAGACGTATTTGCCGCTGCCATCTGTGGATTCGGCCTTGATGACCGCGGTACCCTTGCCGGCGGCGATCACCTTACCGGCGGAACTGCTGACGGAACTGACGGAGGCGACGGCGGTATTGCTGCTTGTCCAGTTGATCGTCTTGTTGGTGGCATTGGTGGGTGCTCCGTTGACGGTAAGGGTCTCCTCATCGCCAACGTTGAGCGCCAGATCAGACTTATTGAGCGTCAGGCTCGTAATGAGCACGGCCGGAAGCACCTTAACCGTGCAGGTTGCTTTTACAGAAGGATTGGAGGATTGCGCGGTGATGGTCGCTTCCCCATACTCCTTGCCTGCCGGAACGCCGATCGCGGTGATTTTGCCGGTGGAGTCAACCTTCGCGACGGCTTCATCGTTGCTGGACCAGGTGACGGCGGGATCCGCCGCGCCGGAGGGGGTAATGACTGCGGTGAGCTTCTTCCAGCTGCCCTTATAGAGCGTGATACCGGTATCGCTGATGGAGATGCCATCCACCGCCACCGTGTTAACCGTGACCGTACAGGTTGCGGTAACCGCCGGCAGCGATACGGTGGTTGCCGTGATGGTGACCGGAGCAGAAAAATCGCGCAGAACCTTGATCGTGCCGGTGGCGTCAACAGAGACATCGCTTGGGCTGGAACTGATCCAGGTCAGCGTCTTGTTGGTCGCGTCATCGGGACCGACGGTTGCCGAGAAGGAATAGGTGCCGTTCACAGGCAGCGAAAGCGAGGATTTATCCAACACAAGCGCATTAACCGGAACGGGCGCCTTCGCGACGGTGACGACGACGGTCTTGCTGATGTTGTTGCCGCGGGTGCGGACGGTGACGACCGCAGTGCCGACGGAGAGCGGCGTAATAGTAAATGTGCCGCCAGAGGTCAGGGTGGAGGTATCGATTGCCGCAACAGCGGGTTTATCCACGCTCGCAACCAGACATGCATTGCCCGAACCGGTTACGTTTGCCGTAACGGTGGTCGCAGCGTCGCCGATGGTCGGATTCAGCGTGGAGGCGCTCAGGCTGAGGCCGGTCGCCGCAGGATTGACGGTGATGGGGAGGCTGCCCTTCTGGGTGACCTCGGTGCTGGAACCGTCATACTTCTCCGTGCGGGAAACAACCAGCTGGGTCTGAAGCGCTGTGAGCGGCTCGGAAATTGCGATTTCATTGGAGCCGATCAAGTCGGAAGCCGCAGTGACCGTATAGTCCGCGCTCGTGAGCGTGACCGGATCCACGGTGTTGGTATAATTGGCTGAAACAATCAGACCGGAGATGTTCAGCGTTTCACCCGCATAATACGCATCCTGAACGCTGCCAGACGCGGTCAGAGCGCTTAAAACGTTCTTCTGTACCGAAATCGTGACATCCTTGGTGATGGTAACGGCGCCCGTATGACCGCTGGGGGTATAGGTATACTTCAGGGTCAGGGTTTTTTTGCCGATATCGCCTGCAACAAAAGTATACGGCGTAGCGGGATTATAGGTGGTGCCGTTGATCTGGAGCAGATAGGTGTCGGCCGCCGGCGTGGTTCCCATGTTTGGGATCACCGTTCCACCGCTGTTCGTGAGCTTATCATACAGCGTGACGACCAGAGAAGAGCTATTCCAGTTGAATGGATCAATCCCATACTGGAACAGGGTTTGCGTCGCGACGGGGATTGTAACCTCGAGGCGTGCTTCTACATCGTTCTCCGCGAGTGCGGTGCTGGGCACCAGCACGAGCAGGAAAAGTAAGCTCAGTACCAGTGCGATGGTGCGTTTCATTCGGTACACATCCTTTCTTGCATGAAAGACATTCCGTCGTGGAAATTATACATGAGCGGTATATATATGTAAACATACCTGCCCAAGATGTTACGGATATTTCACACATCCGTTCGAAAAAAGAGGCATTCTTCTTCGGAAATTCGTTTTATAATTGATCAAATACGACGATGGCTCCCCCCCGGTTCTGCGTCGCTTCGCCAAGATACGGTTCAGTTGGGTGTTGTCGTCATGGCTGGGAGGCGCAAAGCCGTGCCATCCGAAGAAAGCGAATACGCGCGAGGGGGGAGGAGGCCGGGCGGGCGTCGCGCGCGGCATGGTATCGATGGCAATAGCACCGCATGATTATGCAACAGGGGCGCAACCGGAGTTGGCATTCGCACCGTAAAGATCAACAAATTCTCAGGAGAAGAAGCCAACTTGGCGACGGAGGCTTGTCCGCCTGCGATCAAAAGTCCGCGCAATGCGTCGGTGTGTCGCGGCCAAAAAGCAGAGGCGTATCCCGGGGCGCGATGTTCGGCCGAACACTCCGTCATGTGATATAATCACGGAAGCACACGCAAAGATACCATACGATAAAAATGATAACCTGCCGGCCGGCCACCATATCTACCCGCGTTTCAGACGTAAAAATGTGGCAAATCTCTTGTGGCAGTGATGGAAAGGATGAACCCTGACATGAAAAAGATGGTTGTGATTCTCATGAGCGTATTGCTTTTGAGCCTGTTGTTTACTGCGTGTGCCGCGGCGCCCGCTCCCGCGGACGCGCCGGAAGCTACGCAAGCGCCGGCAGCAACGGAATCGGCTGATGCCGCCGCCTCCCTTTCGTTTACCACCCTGACGGGGGATACGCTTGATGAATCGGTGTTTTCCGACCATAAGCTGGTTATGGTTAACTATTGGGCAACCTGGTGCGGGCCGTGCGTCGGCGAGATCCCCGACCTGATCAAAATCAGCGATGATTACGCCAACAAAGGATTTCAATTGGTTGGCGTTGCGGCGGATAACAGCGACGTTGAGAATGCGAAACAGTTTATCGCCGACCAAGGGATCCCCTATCCCGTGGTTAAGAACGAAGGCTTTTTCCTGGACGAAATTCAGGGATATCAATACATTCCCACGACACTTTTCTATGATTCCACCGGAAAACAGGTTGGCCAGGCGGTCGTTGGCGCCAATAGCTATGAAGACTGGTCCAAATTGATTGACGCGCTTTTGAAGCAGGTTTCCTGATGCAGGCCGCGAAGCGCGCTTTGCCATACCTCATCCTCGCGTTGGGTGCGGGCTTAATCGTTCTTGGCATCTGGGGCGGCGAAGTTGCCGTTGTGCTCTCCCGCGCGATCAATATCTGTCTGGAGTGTATCGGCATTGGATAACAGAATCAAACAAAAGAGAAATACCGTCCGGCAAACAATCCAGGCGGCGTGGACCGTCGTCACCAACGGATATCTGGTCGGTTTCGTCAAAGGGCGGATCTGGCAGGGAGATTCGAAGTCCGTCTGCATGCCGGGGCTCAACTGCTATTCCTGCCCGGGCGCGCTCGGCGCCTGCCCGATTGGGTCTTTGCAGGCGGAACTGGCGGCGCGGGAGGTTCGTTTTCCGTTTTATGTGACTGGTTTTCTGCTCGCGTTCGGCGCGTTGTTCGGCCGCCTTGTCTGCGGGTTTCTTTGCCCGTTTGGTTGGGTGCAGGATTTGCTTTACAAGATTCCTTCCCCGAAGATCGGCACCTTCAAGCACGACCGGTTGCTGCGCTATCTGAAATATGTCGTGCTGGCGGTGCTGGTGGTCCTTCTGCCGGCGCTGATTAAAAACGCGGCGGGCGTCGGCACACCGTGGTTTTGCAAGTGGGTCTGCCCTTCCGGAACATTGTTTGCGGGTATTCCGCTGCTGTTGGCCAATCCAACACTTCGTGGGGTCGTTGGTTTCATCTTCAGTTGGAAGATGGCGATTCTGATTCTGATTCTGGGACTTTCCGTGTTTCTTTACCGCCCGTTCTGCAAATATCTCTGTCCGCTTGGGGCGGCCTATGCGCTCTTTAATAAAGCCTCGTTCTATCGGCTGAAGCTGGAGGAGGGTGCGTGCACCCATTGCGGCGCATGCAAGCGTGCTTGCAATATGGGTGTCGATCCGGCCAGAACGCCGGATGACATGGAGTGTATCCGATGCGGGGACTGCGTAAAGGTTTGCCCGACACGTGCGCTCAGCGCGGGATTTTATGTTGGCGGCCGGAGACTCGGCACAGGAAAAAAGAAAAAGGACGGTCTGGAAGAAACCGCCGAAACAAACCGGTAATCGTCTACAACACGACGGCAGACGCAAAAGCGTCTGCCGCAGCCTGTCAAAAAAGCCCTGGGATTGTTAAGGGCCGCGCCCTTAACCCGTCGGTTCCGGCCACGGCGGCTTTGCCGCCGCGACGGATCGCCCGGGATCGGGCGGTTTCTTTGCAGCTCTTTGCCGTTCGGAGTCCGGAGGACGAGAGGCAAAGAGCGGTTGCCCCGTCAAAAAACTCGTTTTTTGACGGCCCCCGGCAGACGCAAAAGCGTCTGCCGTTTTTTCGTTTTAGCGTTCCAGCTCGCTGATGAGTATGCCCAACGGGGAGAATAACCGGATGGTATTCGATTTCTTTTTGTTGAGCGGCTTCTCCTCGTTTACAAAGGAAAGGGCTTCTCCCGCGCCGATGGTGAGCGACTCCCCCGCATGGAGAATGGTGCCCTGCGGGAAGCGAAGCGCCGCGCCGGAGCGCGCAGAGAAGAGGATACAGCCGGAGAGATCGGCAGCGCCGGTTCCGCTGTTGGAGAGGGAGACGCTTTGCCGGTCGACATCGATCTGTGCAACGCTGACGGAAACGGGCGCGGCCTCTCGCGCGGGATTGGAGAGGGCGATGCCGCCCGCACCGTCCGGCGTGAGCAGGATACCGAGGGGAAAGTTCTGCGTCACCGAGAGATTCGCCATGGAGAGCGCGGAATAGACGCGCGGATTTGCGCTGTCCGTATCCTCTCCGGTGTTGGTTGAGATGATTGCAATCGAGGGGGAGACCAGCGCGGCAAAATCCTCGCCTGTTGCATCCGGATTACCATGGTTGCCAACCTTGAGCACATCGCTCTGCAGACGCACGCCGGAGTCGATGAGGGTCTGTTCCTCGGCGAACTGCATATCCCCCGTGAACAGATATGTTCTGTTGCCGTAGGAGAACTGCAAGACGAGGGAATTATCGTTGTCGTCCTGTTCGTTTAATTCGAGCGGGCCAAGCACGGAGAATGAGACTCCGTCCGCAACGGGAACCCTGTCTCCCGCCTTGAGCTCCTTGTGCGCGAGCCGGAGCTTTTCCGCGCGCTTGACGATCTTTCCCGTGCCGTTTTTATCCGTCTCGGAAAAAAACGGGGAATACACCATCGGGATGTCATAATTCGATGCGAGCGCGTCCAGTCCGCCCAGATGATCGCTGTGGCTGTGGGTGATGAACACCGCGTCGATTTGAGTCACGCGAAGCGCGTTGAGCCCCGCCAGAAGTTGCGGGGCGGAATCCTTTGAGCCGGTGTCGATGAGAACCGTATGCGTGCCAAAGCGCAAAATCGCCGCGTCCGCCTTTCCAACATTGACAAACAGGATCGCGAAAGCGTTATCCGCCGGCAAAAGCGCTGGGAGCGGCTGCTCCGCGGGCGAAGCAGCTGGGTCGGGCGTGGCGGCCTGCGCGCCGCTTGGCTCCGCCTCCGAGGAGGAATCTTCGCCTTCGGCCGTTAGAACCTCGCCGGAGGCCGGGCTCACGTCCTCCGTCCCTGCGTCGGGGGAGACGGAACATCCGGCCAGCAGAAAGGCCAGCGATAAGGAGAGGGAAATCTTGAAAAATATCTGTTTCATGGTTTGATTATAGAGGATGGCGCGGTGCGGATGCAAACGCAGGAACGATATACACATGGCGGCAATGCAAAACGGTTGTGAAAAAATGGAGCGTTCTCTTGCGAAAATTACAAATCGGCACGCACCAAAGCGGAAAAGTGTGCTATACTCGTGCAATGCGGGCGGCACAGAAACAGGCCGCCAACATGGGAGGCATTGGATGCGATATAATTTTATGAACGACTATAACGAATGCGCACACGAGCGCATTTTGTCCGCCATTGCTGCCGCAAACCGGCAACAGGACAACTCCTATGGGTTGGATGCCCGTTGCGAACGGGCGCGCGAATTGATTCTCGCGCGGCTCGGCGAAGCCGAGAGCGACGTCCATTTTCTCGTTGGCGGAACGCAGACGAACCTGACCATCATCGCCGCCAGCATCAAGCCTTATCAGGGCGTGATCTGCGCCGAGAGCGGGCACATCAACGGGCACGAGACCGGAGCCATCGAAGCAACGGGGCATAAGGTGCTCCCACTTCCCAGCGCAGACGGCAAAATCACGGCGGAACAGATTCGGCAGTATACGGCGGCGCATTTTGCGGACGGCAATGCCGAGCACATCGTTCAGCCCGGCATGGTCTATCTTTCGCAGCCGACCGAGGTTGGAACGATTTATGATAAGGGCGAACTGTCGGCGATTTGGCAGGTTTGCCAGGCATTTGAGCTGAAGCTCTATGTTGACGGCGCCCGGCTGGGCAACTCTTTTGCGGCCGAGGGGGCGAACGTGTTTCTCCCGGATCTGGCGAGGATGACCAGCGCATTTTCTATCGGCGGGACAAAGCTTGGCGCGCTCTTTGGCGAGGCGCTGGTGATCAACGACTCCGCGCTGAAGAAGGATTTCCGCTACATGATCAAACAGCGCGGCGGTATGCTCGCAAAGGGACGACTGCTTGGTATTCAGTTTGAAACGCTGTTTGAGGATGGACTGTATGACGAGATTGGCAGACATGCAGTAAAGCAGGCGCAGCGGATTGCGGAAGGAATCCAGGCGCGCGGCTATCAGCTCTTCGCTCAGTCCCCGACGAATCAGGTGTTCGCCATTCTTCCCAAAGAACTGCTCAAGGCTCTTTCTCAGGAGTTTGGCTATGCTTTCTGGCAGGCGTATGACGAGCAAAACGACGTTGTGCGCTTCTGCACCTCCTGGGCGACGCCGCCGGAGATGGTGACCGCCCTGCTGGACGGCATTCGAAAAAAGTGAATCAATGGAGTGGAGGCCGCATGGCCTCCATTTTTTAGCGGAACGCAGTTGATTGCGCTGGATGTTCTGCCTGCTTTCGGCGTTTTCCAAAAATGCGCCAGCACAGCAGCGTGAGCACAAGAAGGGCAACGGCGAGTTTTACAGCGATGCTGACGGGACGATAATCCACCCAGAATCTGCGCAGCACGGCGTCCGTAACGGAGAACAGAATGGATGCCGCAAAAAGCAACAAGATAATACGCCCGGTTAGGAGATCCCGCAGGCGAAGATTGGGGAAGAGCAGCTTGAGCAAGAGCGCAAACAGCCCCAAAAGCAGCAGAGCATGGAGCAATATCTGAAGAATGAGTTGCAGTATGGGGCCTAGCGCGGTAAACACCAGCGAGAGAACCGAAAGCAACGCCTTGCCGACAACCCAGACGGGCAGGAGCACAGCGCCGCGCACGACGGACGGCTGACCGAGAAACAGCCTGCGGAGCCTGGCGCGCTGGCCTTCTTTTTTTGCGGGCTGTGTGAGTGCCGATCGCGCCTGAATGCGCTCGTCTTCCTCCGTGGCGGCGATCACCGCCTGTGCGGCCTGTGGCGTATCGCAGAAGAGTTCATCCGGCGAATCGGCAAGCGCGCCTAGCGCGATTGCCGCTGCGGCGAAAAAGCCGATGGCTGCCGCCGCCGCCTTTTTTCCAAGCTTTTTCAGTCGTTCATTTGACAAATCCATGCGCGCATTATAACCCGCCGCACGGGATCGCGCAACCATGCCGGGCGAAACAGGGGGATAAGCCTAAAAAAGTATCCCGCCATAGAATGACGGGATACTGATTTGTCGCCTTGGTTCGTCCGGCGGTAGAGAGATTATCTCTTGCTGAACTGGGGCGCTCTGCGGGCCGCGTGCAGACCGTATTTTTTACGTTCCTTCATGCGCGGGTCGCGCGTGAGGTAGCCGGCCTTTTTGAGAGCGGGGCGCAGGGCGGGTTCTGCCACAAGCAGCGCGCGGGCGATGCCGTGACGGATTGCGCCAGCCTGACCCGTGTAACCGCCGCCGTAGACGTTGACGAAAACGTCAAACTTCGAAAGCGTATCGGTAAGGGTGAGGGGTGCGCGGACGATCATTTTCAGCGTTTCCATGCCGAAATAGTTATCTAACTCGCGCTTGTTGATCGTGATGCTTCCGCTGCCGGGGAGCAAACGAACGCGGGCAATCGACTTTTTGCGTCTGCCAGTGCCAAGATATTGGGTAATTGCCATGTTCCTGTCTCTCCTCTCGTTATTTCAGCGTCAGCGGCTGGGGCATCTGCGCGGCGTTCTTGTGCTCCGGGCCAGCATAAATGCGAACCTTGGTGAGCATCTTGTCGCCGAGCGGGCCTTTCGGCATCATGCGGCGAATCGCCTCGTAAACTGCGAACTCCGGCTTCGTGGCGAGCAACGTGCGATAGTTGATCTCGCGGATGCCGCCCGGATAACCGGTGTGGTGAATATACTTTTTCTGATCGAGCTTTTTGCCGGTGAGGCGGACCTTGCTCGCGTTTACGATGATCACATGATCACCGGTATCGACGTGCGGGGTGTATATGGGCTTATGCTTCCCTCTGAGAATGGCTGCTACCTGGGAAGAAAGACGGCCAAGGACCATATCTTGTGCATCCACAACGTACCAGCTGCGCTCGACGGTTTCGCCCTTTGCCATATAGGATTTCATGGCGATTCCTCCATCATATCATTTTCAATTCTGCTGTGTTCTTGAGCGCACATTGCCGGGGCTGTGGCAGTTGTAACCCAATGGCACACCGAATAGTTTAACAAACACTCCGGGTGGTGTCAACCCCGAAATCCAAGAAAACAGGGCGTTTTTTCAGAAACCTTTGGACGCTTTTGTTCAGTCGCGCGGCAGAATCTCGTCATACACGGCCGCAACCCGCTCTGCCCAACGGGCGAGCGAATAGGATTCGACCACGCGTTTCCTTGCGTCGGCGAGCGCTTCTGCCCGCTCCGGCGAGCACGGGATGTCCAGTGTGCGCCCGATCGCGCGGGAAAGCGCCTCCGCGTCCTGCGGCGGGAAGAAGGCTCCCTGCGGCAGGGCGAGGTCCTTTTGCGCGTCGATGGCGCTGGCAAGCACGGGCGTCATACAATAGGCCGCCTCTACGAGCGCATAACAGAACCCTTCCTGCCGGCTGGGGGAAAGGAACACATCCGCCATATGATAATAGGTGGCGACGTCCTCGCGCGGGGGGAGCAGGCGAACCCAATCCGGCAGTGCGGGCAGACCGAGCTGCGAGCAGATGCGGGCCTGAACCTCCTCACGGCGGGAGGAGAGCACGATGGCGAGATAGAGGGGGACGGCTTGACGTTCCCGCAGGAGCCGGACGGCCTCGACGGCGAGATCCACGCCCTTTCCCTCATAGTGATAGCCGAACATCAGCGCAACCTTCGCATGATCCGGCAGCGCGAGCGATTTTTGCATGTGCGGATCGAAGGAGTCCAGCCGTTCAAATGCGATCGCATTTTCGGCAACGCGGACACGCGCTTGTGGGATGCCGTCCCGAATCAAATGCTCGGCGACGGACTCGCTGCAGCAGACGAAGCGGGAAACGGACGAAAACTGGAGAAGATGCGGCAGACGACGCACGGGAGAGCACGGCAATTCAATGTGGTTATGCAGATGCAGAACAGTCTTCACCCGATGCCCGCAGGTTTTTGCCGCGAGGAGCGCGGCAAGCTTTTGTTTGTAGTGGATGAAGTGTTCGTGCAGCACCGCGGCGCCGCTTTCGCGCAGCAGTCCGCGAATCTGGCGGGCGTAGGCAAAAAAAACGTCGCGCTGAATCAGCGCTACGTTGGATTTCTCCCGCATCATCGTCTGCGTCCAGGCAACGCCGCCGGAGCGGCGGGGAAAGACATAGAATATGTCGTTGCCGTCTTGACCTAAGCGCATCTCCAGCGCGCGAAGCGACGCAACAAAGTTGCCCTCATACGGCGCGCCGTAGTCGGTTAGGTGCAGAACGGTAAAATGACTGCTGTTCTCTGGCAATAGCATTCTCCTTTTACTGGCATCAAAGCGTTTTCAGCAGGTCGAGCAGTGATTCAAACGGGCAGACGACGCGTTCCACAGCGGGATGATGGTAAAACACGCAAAAACCCTCCGCTCCGTCAAACGGCGCGCTTGTTTCCGACCAGAGCAGGATTCGTTTGTTTGCGCTGGTCGCAAGGGCGATGCCGAGTTCGGCATGTGTGCCAAAGCGACCCGGCAGCAGGAGGACGACCAGCTCCGCCTCGGCAACGCCGCGGAATTCCTTTGCCGCCACCTCGCGCTTGCGCTCCGCCGTCTCTTTGGAGACATCGCCATGCGTAGTCCAGTCATAGGTGCGCTCGTGTCCCGCGGCGGCGAGCGCAGCGGCGGCGAGATTCACTTTGCCGGCGTTGGATACGCCGCTTGCCACATAAAACTTCATAGTCTCTTACGGTACCTCGTCTTCATCCTCGTCTGGATTCATGCTGCAGGCGCCGGGAACGGCGCCCCTGGCGAGATCCTCCGCGCGGAGCCCGGGGCCGGGATCACCGATGAGCCAGTGTTTGCGGCAAAGGCCGATGTATTTATCGCTCGCGCCTAGCACAACCTGCTCGCCGACCTTGGTGATGCCGCCTTTGCCGTCGAGACGGGCGTTGTTCGTCGCCTTCTTGCCGCACCAGCAGATGGTTTTTACCTCTTCTATCGTGTCCGCGCGGGCGAGCAGGCGCGCGCTGCCGGGGAAGAATTCACCGCGAAAATCGGTTTTGAGCCCATAGCAAATCACAGGGATATCATAATCGTCCACGATTGGCAGGAGCATATCCACCTGTTCTGTGGAGAGAAACTGCGCCTCATCTATGATGACGCAGTCGTATTCATGCGCGCGTACGGCATCCCAGTCGATTTGGTCGAACAGGATGCAGTTCGCAACGAGCCCGCTGCGCGAGCGGACGGTGTAGACCCCGTCCCGTGTGTCCACGCCGGGTTTCACCAGGAGCGCTTTTTTGCAGCGCTCCTGATAATTATACCAGACCATGATGGCGTTGGCTGTCTTGCTGGAGCCCATTGCGCCATATCGAAAATAGAGTTTAGCCATAGTACCTCCGAAAAGAATGTTTCGTCGCAGGGGATGTAGAAGATACAAATAAGAGGCGCCGCGGCGAATGCGCATCGACGCGGCGCCCTGGAAACGAATCAAATCAGGCGATTATCTGCGGCCTTTGTCGTAGGGGACGCCCTCGGCCTTCGGCGCGCGGGATTTTTTGCTCGTGAGGATGAGCAGGATCATCGTGACGACATAGGGTACCATCAGATAGAGGTATTCGCTTTGGTTCAGGTTGCTGAAACTCGGCAGAAACGGGATGCTGCTGGAATAGGAACCGATGATTTTGAATAGCGCGAAGAAGAGCGACGCGCCAAGAATGTTCCAGGGTTTCCAGTTGCCGAAGATCATAACGGCCAAGGCGAGGAAGCCATACCCGGCAACGGAGGACTGGAATGTGGAGCCCGCCGCGAGGGTATAGGCAAGGCCGCCGATACCGCCGAGCATGCCGGAGATGAACACGCCGGAATACCGCATGCGATAGACATTGACGCCGACGGAATCCGCCGCCTGGGGATGCTCGCCGCAGGCGCGGAGACGAAGCCCGAAGCGCGTTTTATAGAGGAGCACCACGGCGATGATGAACAGCAGGATTGCCACAGGCGTGGTCAGATAAAAACTCTTGAACAGAAAATTCTGGAAGAAGGTGTTTTTTGTGGCGATGCCGATAGAATCCTGCGTGATGCGCGCCCAGGTCGGGATGATGATGTTCGTCTGACCCTGCCCCTGCACCGCCCAGGTGACCGCGATGGCAACCGCGGGCGCCATCATGTTCAGCGCCGTGCCGCCGATGGTTTGATCCGCCTTTAAACTCACCGAAGCAAACGCGAGCAACAGGGAGAAGATTGCGCCGGAGAACGCGGCGACAAGGATGGCAATCAGCATTGCGAGCTGCGGCGCGGTCTCGCCGAGCTGCGTGTTCATGCTCATCGCGCGGAGCGCAAGGCAGGCAAACAGCGCACCGACGACCATGATGCCTTCCAAAGCAATATTGACGATGCCGCTGCGCTCGGAAAACATGCCGCCGAGCGCAACGAGCAGCAACGGAACCGAGAATAGAACGGTTGCGCTGAGGATATCGGATAGGATTTTCATGCTTGTTTTGCCTCGCTTTCGGCGGAATTCTCGGGGACTGCGGCGTCCTGTGCCGCCGGGCTTTCCAGTAGAACCGGCTCCTTGGGATGAATCCATTTGCCGATGACGGTGCGCATCAACAGCGCAAACGCGGAAAGATAGATGATCACCGAAACGATGATATCAATAATCTCGCGGACAAACTCGGGCTGCATCGCATCTCCGCCGACTTGAATATAGGAGATAAACAGCGCGGAAAAGATGGTTCCGGCCGGGTTGGAGGAGGCGAGCAGCGCAACGGGGATGCCGTTAAAGCCCATGGAAACCAGAGACTTCAGCAGGGAATATTGGCCGGTTCCCGCGAGGTAATACAGCCCGCCGCCAATGCCGGAGAGAGCACCCGCGATCACCATGGACAACACGATGCTGCGCTTTGCGTTGATACCGGCATATTCGCTGGCATTGCGGTTAAACCCGCAGGCCTTCAGCTCATAACCAAACGTGGTTTTATTGAGAACAACATACATCAAAACCGCGATCAATATCGCGATAAAGATGCCGATATTCATATAGTTGGAAGCAAACAGCTGATCAAGCCCCAGTTTGGGCAGCATGGCGGAGGGATTCGCCGTTGCGAGCGGCGCGGTGCGATCCATCTGCGCCAAACCCCAGTCCCGCGCGAGCATCTGCGTCAGATTTACGATGACCAGGTTGACCGCAAACAGACCGATCCAGTTGAACATGATGGAGGTGATGACCTCGTGAACGTTGAAAAGCGCCTTGAATAGCCCGGGAAAGATGCCCCAAATCGCCCCGCCGATCATGGCTAGAAGCATACAGACATACCAGGGAAGCTGAAACTCGATTGCGCCGATGAGCGCAAACGCTGCGCCGACCGTATATTGTCCGGTTGCGCCGATGTTGAACAGGCCGGTTTTGAACGCGAATCCGACGGAGAGACCCGTCATGATCAGCGGGGCGGCCTGATAGAGCACCTTGGCGAACTTATCGCTGGAGCGGAACCCCGCCGAGATCAGAGACTGAAACCCTTGTCCTGCTGCGGGCGCATTGAAACAAAAGAGCAGGATAAGCCCAAAGAAAAGCCCGAAACAGATGGAGGCGACGCTGGCAAGCAGACTGACAAACCCGCTGCTCTGAAAAAAACGTTTTTGATTCATGCGCTGTGTGCCTCGCTTTCGGTAACTTGCCGTTTGGCACCGGCCATATAGAGGCCGAGTTCCTGAACGGTGATGTTTTTCGGATCGAACTCGCCGACGATTTCGCCCTCGTACATAACCAGGATTCGGTCGGAAACGTTCATCACCTCGTCGAGCTCAAGTGAGACGAGCAGGACTGCTTTTCCCTCGTCCCGCTGCGCGACGAGCTGCTTATGGATGTATTCGATGGCGCCGACATCCAAACCGCGCGTCGGCTGAACGGCCACAAGCAAATCCGGATTTTTATCGATTTCACGCGCAACAATCGCTTTTTGCTGGTTTCCGCCGGACATGCTCCTCGCGCTGGTGACGGGGCCCTGCCCGCTGCGGATGTCATACTGCCGGATGAGCTTTTCCGCATACTGGCGTACATTCGCCTTGCGGATAAAGCCGTTTCTTTGAAAGTTGGAGTCCCAATACCGTTGGAGTACCAGATTCTCTTCGAGCGTATAGTCCAGAACAAGGCCAAATTTCTGCCGATCTTCCGGGATATGACTCATGCCGAGCTTGCTGCGGATGCGAATGGGCATCAAAACGGACTTCGCTCTGCCGAGCGATTCGGCGGGCTGCGCCGCGCGCTGACGGCCGACGCGTACGATCTGCTCGCCCTTGAGCGAGATAGCGCCTGCGGACGGCTTTTCCAGCCCCGTGAGCGCATAGACGAATTCCGACTGGCCATTGCCCTCGATACCCGCGATGCAGACGATCTCGCCTGCGCGCACGGACAGGGAAACATCCTTGACGGCGTTGTTTTTGTGCAGCTTGCTCGGGACGGTAAGATGACTGACCTCCAGCACCTTATCACCAGGCGTCGTGGCGTCTTTTGAAACGGCGAAGTCAACATTGCGGCCGACCATCATATGGCTGAGCTCCTGCTTGGAGGTTTCGTCAATATTTACGGTGCCGATGCATTTGCCCTTTCGCAAAACGGTGCAGCGATCGGCGACCGCCATAATTTCGTTGAGCTTATGCGTAATAAAGAGAATGGATTTTCCTTCTTTGGCGAAAGAGCGCATGATCTCCATGAGCTCGTCGATCTCCTGCGGCGTGAGCACCGCGGTCGGTTCGTCAAAGATCAGGATATCGTTGTCGCGATAGAGCATCTTTAATATTTCTACGCGCTGTTGCATGCCCACCGAGATGTCCTCGATGAGCGCATCGGGGTCTACGCGGAGCTTATATCGCTGGCTCAACTCCACGATTTTTTTGCGCGCTTCTTTCTTCTGCAGAAAACCAAGCCGGCTTGGCTCGACGCCAAGGATAATGTTATCCAGCACGGAAAAAACTTCCACCAGCTTGAAATGCTGATGCACCATGCCGATATTCAGCGCATTCGCGTCGTTTGGGTCCTTGATTCGGACGATTTTCCCGTCCTTTTTAATTGTGCCGCCCTCCGGCTGATACAGGCCGAAGAGAACGCTCATCAGCGTGGATTTTCCCGCGCCGTTTTCGCCCAGCAGGGCGTGGATCTCACCGCGCTTTAAACGGAGCGTGACGTCGTCGTTAGCGCGGATACCAGGGAAATCCTTTGTGATATTCAGCATCTCGATGACATAGTCGCCCATTGGATCAAATCCCTTCCCGTCAGATTCATCAAAAATATATCTTACGAAACATCATATCAAAACAGAGTAATTTTGGATATGGAAACCAGAAAAAAACAAAACAAAAAACAGATGCCGCTTTTTCTGCTGCTTTGCCGCGAAAAGTACATATGCAATTCTGAATCAAATGGCTTATGTGTAGTTTTGCATTCATGCAGCGCGGCAGAAAATGGTGTGATAAGAGTGGAAACGGGGCCGGGCGTAGAACCCGACCCCGTAAGTGGCTTTCTCGAAGTTTAGCTCATGTAGTCGACGGCGATGTCAACCTTGGGCGTAACTGCGGGATCGAAGCTGCCGTCAATGACGAGCGAGCCATCCAGAATCTTGGCATACAGCGCATCGTAATCGGCAGTGGTGAACGTGGTGAATCTCCAGGATGCTTCTGCCGTCGGGATACCAACCGACTTGGTGGAAGCGCCGAGAACAACCTGCTTGCCGGCCAGATCCGCGGGCCAGGTGCCGTTGTTGTCATAGAGCTTCTTCAGGTAGCCGGCCGTGGTGTTCGGCAGCTCTTTGTAAGCGGAGGTGAGGAAACGCTCGGAGAGGTGGCCCTGGTCGGAGTCAACGCCGACAACCCAACCCTTGGGGGAGGCTTCGTCGGCCGCCGCAACGACAGAGTTGAACAGGCCGCCGCCGCATGCGAACACTACCTGCGTGCCATCGGAGTACCAGCCATCCATCTTGACCTTGATTTCATCGCTCGGTGCGAAGGACTGGGCATACCAGTACTTGACCGAAATGTCGGCAACCTTGCCGAGTTCCTTGGCGGCGTCATTCGCGCCCTGCACAAAGCCGTAGCCATAACGGACGACGGCCGGAACCGCCATGCCGCCGCAGAAGCCGAGCTTCGTGAGGCCGTCTTTGACAACCGCGTAGCCAGCACAATAACCGGCAATCTCTTCCTGATAGGAGCAGATCGTGGTGTTGGCGGCCGGGGTCATGTCATTGGTGGTCAGGTCGATGCCGAGGAACATGACGTTGGGATACAGAGCCTGCGCTTCGGTAATGGACGGGCCAAACATGTAACCCGGGCAGACAATAACCTTTGCGCCTTTTTCAACGGCAGTCTTCATGGCTTCGACGCGGGCCGCGTCGGAGTCCTCGGTCGGACGGTAATAGCTGTAGGTCTTGCCAGCTGCTTCCGCAAACTGCTTCACGCCTTCCCAGGCACCCTGGTTGAAGGACTGGTCGTCGATGTTGCCGACGTCCGTAACCAATGCGACTTCATAGGTTTCTTTTGGCGCGCAGGCCGCGAACGAAAGCACGATAGCCAGCGTCAAGAGAATTGCGAGAAATTTCTTCATGAGTTTTCCTCCCTATTGTTTTACGCTTATGTGCGCAGAATCTAGACACAGTATATCACAGCATTTTTGCATACACAACACGGGTTAGCCCCTGCATACCGCAATATTTTCAGTAGTTTTCATGCAGGTAAAAACCTGTTGACTTCGTCAAACACCTCGCGTATAATGACTTTTAGCGTCTTCCGCCGAAGGAAGAGTCGTATAAGAGGGGAGGGAAGAAAATGGAAATTCGCGTAGGTGAAAACGAGTCCCTGGAAAGCGCTCTGAAACGATTCAAACGCAAGTGCGCACGCAGCGGCGTCTTAGCAGAGGTCCGTCGTCGCGAGCACTATGAAAAGCCCAGTGTGAAGCGCAAGAAGAAGGCCGAGGCCGCAAGAAAGCGTAAATATTAATCGGCAGGGTATTTTTCGACAAATTTTAAAACGTATAAAGACGAATCGGTCAGCCGGTTCGTCTTTTGTATAATGCTCCATTTAATACAGAATTGGCGACCCGCCGGCGGGCGGACTTGGCTGAGGGAATGCGTTTTGGAAAGATATCGGCGCATTGCCGGAAGAAACTATGCTTCCGCTCTGGTAATGCGTCCATACATATGGTATTATTATAGGTAATAATGCACCATATAAGGAGCAAACCGCTATGAAATGCAGATATTGCGCCAGCATCGAGAGCAAGGTGATTGACTCGCGCCCAACGGAGGACGGGAGCGCCATCCGCCGCAGGCGCGAATGCATCAACTGCGGGAAACGCTTTACGACCTACGAGAAGATCGAGGAGATACCGATCATGGTTGTCAAGCGGGATGGCAGACGGGAGCCGTTTGATTCTGAAAAAATTCGCATGGGCGTGCGCAAGGCCTGCGAGAAGCGCCCGGTTGCGGCGGATGTGCAGGACAAATTGGTCGAAGACGTAAGCCGCGAAGTGTTTAACACGCTCGCATCGGAGGTCACGACGCGCGATATTGGCGAAATCGTCATGCGGAAACTCAAGGATGTGGATGAGGTGGCCTATGTGCGCTTTGCCTCGGTCTATCGTGAGTTCAAGGACACGCAGACGTTTATGAAGGAACTGCAGCACCTGCTTGACGAGAAAAATTAAACGAGAACCTGTGCGGTGATCCAAGCGCGCATGGGGCGCAAAACCCAATAGGTCCGCACAGCGGAACCGGCGGCCTTGCGCCGCTTTTTCTTTTGACAACGAAGAGGGTATCGGAGTGACGGATATGGCAACAATGATGGACACCGCGTTTCTGGATCAATATCAAGGATTGGCCCGCGAGGCAAAGCTCCGGTTTGTCAGCGGAGTCGGCATCTATTCGTTTCCCTTGCTGGATCGGCTCGCGGGCTTTGACCACGGGTTCAGCGCGCGCGGCGGCGGCGTGAGCGAGGGATATTTCTCGTCGCTGAACCTGAGTTTTACGCGGCCGGAAAACCGCGATAACGTCATGGAAAACTACCGCATCTTCTGCCGCGCGGCGAAGATACCGTACGCGAGCATGGTGATGGACAACTATGAGCACGGCACAACGGTGCTGCGGGTGGATCGCCGCGACGCGGGGAAAGGATATCTGGCCGACCCGCTGCCCGCCTGCGACGGACTGGTAACCAACGATCCGCTCGTTACGCTCATTACAGGGCACGCGGACTGCATGGCGTTTTACTGCGTTGATCCGGTCAGACGCTGTATCGGGCTTGCGCACGCCGGATGGCGGGGTGCGCTGGGCAGAATCGGCGCGCGACTGGTAGAGAGAATGACGGAATGCTACGGCACCAACCCCGCGGATGTGTTTGCCGCCGTCGGCCCTTCCATCTGCCCGGACTGTTTTGAGGTCGGCCGCAACGTTGCCGAAGAATTCGCGCGGGAATTTCCCGGCATTCCCTGCGTGCTTTCGCGCGGCGAGGAACGGCCGCATGTGGATCTCTGGATGATAGCGTTCCGGCAATTCTGGGAGGCGGGTGTTCCGGCACGGCAATTCTCGCTCTCCAATGTCTGCACGATGGCTACGCCGCGGCTCTATTCACACCGGCGGGACAAAGGGAATACGGGCGGAATGGCAGCGTATCTGCGAATCCTTCCCGACGGGGTTTAACCGCCGGCGGTTACGTGCGGCAGCCGGCGTTCCGGCGGTTTGAACACCGGATGAATTGTAGAGCGGCGGCGGAAGCGTCGATTGACATTCTGCGCGGCCAAGAGTATAATTCACTCGTTTCTATGCAAAAAAACGCAATGGTATCGGAGAATCTCGACCAACAAAAAGGGAGAACAACATTCATGAAACTCAACAGGACAATTGCGCTGGTTTCGGTGATTCTGCTGGCGATGGGCGCTCTGCTTGGCTGCGGCGCAAGTAAGCCGGTTTTGGCCGCGACGGTCGGCGATCGGGAAGTCACCGTTCAGCAACTGGAAATCAACTATAAAAACAGCCTCAGCTATGCCTCCGCATACGGCTTTGACACGACAACCGATGACGGGATTGCAAAGTTCCGCGATTATCTGCTCGGTAACCTCGTTGCCTCCGCGATGAAGATCTATCAGGCGAAACAGGCCGGGATCACGCTGACCGACGAGGAGATGGCCGCCGCGAAGGACACCGCGAAAAAAAACTATGACGACACCGTGCAGTCATTTGTTGAACAAGCGAAAAAGGCGGGCGCGACCAATGTTAACGCATATGCCAAAACGCTGCTCACCAAGGCGCTGGTTCAGAACAAGACCACGGTGAAAAAACTTCAGGCGGACATGCTGGAGGATGCAATCAACAGCACGATGGTGAGCAAGCACCGCACCGCGCTGTTGGAGGGCATCACCATGAGCGAGGACGACCTCAAGGCGAAGTATACCGAAGAGCTTGCGAGCCAGAAGTCGCTTTTCGACGCGACCCCCTCGAGCTATTTTACCTATGAAAGCTATGCGCAGTATGGCTACAACGCGCCGCCGGTCTATGTGCCGAACGGATTTTTCCGTGTGCGCCAGATTCTCGTTGCGGATGAAGCAACCGCGAAGCTGATTAAGGACAAGATTGACGCCGGTGAAGACTTTGAAGCGCTGCTGAAGGAATACAACACCGATCCCGGCATGCAGAGTGAGGCCAACGCCGCCGGTTACCTGGTAGGCGAGGGCGCGAGCTTTGTTGAATCATTCCTAAACGCCGCGCTGGCGCTGACGAAGGACGGAGATGTCTCCGCGCCCGTGCAGTCCGACTACGGCTGGCATATCATCAAGCGCGTTTCCACCGAACCCGCGCATGAGATTCCCTATGCGGACATTAAGGACGCGTTTGACGTCTATGAGCAAAATGCCTATCAGCAGCAGTATTACACGGATATCGTGAACAAATGGGTTGCGGATACCTCGCTTGTGACCCGCTATCCGGATAACTATGCTGCGGTTGGTAAATAAGGAAGTGATTTCATGAGCAAGGGACTGAGAATCTTCAGCTTGATCGTTGCGATCATGATGGTTCTGGGTACGGTCGCGTCCATTATTTTTGCGATCATCTAAACAGCCTGTTGCATAGGCGGAGCCGATTGTTCGGCTCCGCTTTTTCGTGCAGCGCCGATACCGGTTGCAGCAGGATCCGTTTCATCCTGCGGAACGCATAATTGCCAGTTTGCAAACAAAGGGCTATAATAAAATATATATCATCATTGCCAAGACGGTGGCTCCGATTGCGCGCTGTGCTGCGCGGCGGGCAAAAAAGGTTTCGCTGTATTTTCGTATGAGTGGCTGAAAGCTGAAAGCGAACAATAAACCGGGGGTAGCAAAATGAAGAAGAGCGGGCGCATACTTCTTACGTTTGTGATACCCCTGTTTTTTATTTGCATGACCATCTTTGCTCTGCTTCTCTATACCGGACAGTCGGAAAAGCACTACAAGCGCTTGACGGGCGAACTGCTGCTGGCCGAAGCAACCGAGCAAAACGACCTTTTCACAATCAAGATGGAGGGTGAAGTTTCGCTGCTGAAGGTGTTTGCTGCGTCGCTGGACGCAAATGAACTCAAGCAATCGGATCAATTGACCAAGACCATGGCGGCGGCCGCCGAAACCTCGGACTTTCGAAATATCATTGTGACAGACACGGCGGGGCAAGGCGTGTCGGACGGCGGGCAGCGGGTGCAGCTGCAGGATCGGGCCTATCTGAAGAAGGCGCTGCGCGGAGAGCGCGCGATCGAATACCTCGCAAAGACCCGATTGGCGGATGACGAAGCCGCAATTGCACTCGCAGTTCCAATCTATTCGGAAGACCGTATCATAGGGGCCGTGGTCGGAGTCATAAAAGAGGAAGCGTTGCGCGAGATGTTTCGCGAAAACGCGTATCGCCAGAGCGAGACATTCGTCTGCAACACGGAAGGAACCATCATCGTAAGCGCCGGCCGGCTGATGCAATTAAACGACAGCGACAACTTTTTTTCGATATTGCGCGCGCCGCAAACAGCGCAAACAGACGGTGTCCGGCGAATCATACAAGATATTCAGTCTGGCAGTACGGGCTTTTACAAGATCGAAACGGAAAATGAGAACTGGTATATCGCCTATGTGCCATCGGATTACAATGGATGGATGGTCGTACGGACAATTCCGGCGAGCATTGTTGAAAATGCGATTGCCCAGGAGAAAGTGCCGGGATACCAGGTCGTTGGAATTACGATGGCGAGCGCGCTTGCCGCCGCGATTTTTATCATTTCGCTGTTCAATCGCACAATTCGCAATTCGCGCAGAGAGCGGGAACGCCTCCTAACAGTTGAGGAGGAGTACCGCATATCGGCGAAACAAAGCGGAGTCGTCATCATTCGGATTAACACCGAGAGCGGGGCGATAATCTCCAGCCAAGGCGCAATTGAACACTTTCAGCTTCCAAGTGCGGAGCCGGATGTTCTGTTTTGTCATGCGTTTGAAGACCTGGTGGAGGAAGAGAGCCGCGAGGAACTGGAAACCTTCCGCCAAAATATGCTTCAGGGCAAGCCTTCCAGCGGGGCTGAGATCAGCATGCGTAATGCGGAGGGCGTTTCGCGCTGGTTTGAATTTGAGTTTGCCACCATCGGCGATGGCGGCGGAAAGAGCACACAGGCGATCGTCACCATTCGGGATATCACCACGCAGCGGGAGCGGATTGTCGCCTATCGGCGTTGGCAGAGCATGCTGGCAGATTCGGTCGGCGCCAGCGCGGCGCTGATGGCGGTCAATGTATCAAACGGCGTATGCGAACGCGCGGAGGGCGAGTTTGCCCCGTTTCAGCAAGACTCGGAAGCGCAGCCATGTGCGGAGAACATCCTCGCGCGATATTGCCAAACCTATGTGTCGCCGGAGGATCGGGCGGCATTTTCCACCTTTGTTTCGAGCCGCCGGCTTCTGAGCGTATATCAGCGCGGCATCCAGGCGGAGGAGACGGAACTGCACCTGCTGCACGCGGATGGAACGATCAGGCTCTGCACGCTGGCCGCGCAGCTCGCCTACGCCCCGAAGACCGACGAAATCAAGGCGTTTCTGATGCTGCGGGACTTTGACGATATCACGCGCGAGGTTGATCGACTGAACGATCTTGCCATGCGGGATGGCTTGAGCGGATTACTCAACCGAACCGCCGCCCGCAGCGCAATTGAGGAGGCGCTGCGCTTTGGCGGAGGGGATATCGTCGCGCTCTTTATGATTGACGCGGATAATTTTAAGCAGATTAATGATCTGCTGGGACATCAGCACGGGGATATGGCGCTTCGGCAGATGAGCGATATTATTCGCGGAGCGTTCCGTTCCGGCGATATTGTGGCCCGCATTGGCGGGGACGAGTTTTTTGTTTTTCTTTCCGAGGTGCCGGCCGAACATTTTGCGGAGGAAAAGGCCGCGGCGCTCTGCAAGAATCTTCAACTCACCTATGCGATGGAAGAGCGCGGATCCATCACGCTGACGGCGAGCATTGGCGTAGTGATTGCAAAACGCGGGTCTTGCGATTATGAAGGGCTGTATGCCGAGGTGGACCGGGTACTTTATGAGGCGAAAAATGCAGGGAAAAACCGGTATCACATTCGATATGCCGACGGAACGGGCGCCTCAAAATCCGGCAGCGCAACAGCTTCGAGCGCGGCGCAGCAGATTAACGCGCTCATGAAACAGCTCGACGGAGGCGTGATTCTGCTTGAGGTTGGCGAGCGGATGACCCCACTTTTCATCAGCGACGGATACTTTATGCTGCAGGGCGTTTTACGCGAGGCAACGCTGAACAATACATTTCCGGAATCGGTCATTCATCCGCATGATTACCCGCAGGTGGAGGCTGCGGTGCGCGCATGCGCGGCGGAGGGTGCCTCATTCCAGGTGAGCTATCGAAGCGTGCTTTCCGGCGGCGGGTATGGCTGGCGTCATTTAAACGGCGTGCGCGTGCCTAGCATCAGCGGGAAAGCACCCACCGTTCTGGCGGTGGTTTCGGATATTACGGAACTGCACAATGCGAGCGAACATCTTTACGCGCTCACGGAATCGTCAAAGGTGGGCGTTTTTATCATGCGCATGGGCGAGCGGCTGGAAGTAACCTTCTTTAACGACGGCGTACTGGAGATTACGGGGTTTACGTACGAGCAGATGCGTCTGTTTGCGCGGGATGCTTCCGCATTTTTCCGCGGGGGAAATCTGGAGCGTTTTCGCGCGGAGGTCGCCGCCGCAACCGTCGAAAACCGAATGATAGATTATCTCTATCGATCGCGCGGATTCCTCGGGAAGGAAGCGCATAGCATTCATCTATACGGGGTGAAGCTCGACATTCAAAACGGCATACCGTCCTATTTGATTATTCTGCTGGAGCAGGCGGATCTTTACGTGTGCAGCTAGGTTGTTTGCAATGAAAAAACGCATTTATTGACGAGAAAACTGCAGGATTTCCTGCGCACTTCTGCTGACATATCTGTAGATAAAATACGAAAAAGGCAGAGATCAAAAGGTTTTTTGGGATGCAGGACGAATTTTTTGTTACGCCCGCGAAATAGAATAGCTCCCATATCAAATGTAGATTTGCGATTTTTCTTGCATAAGATACCCCCGATCGCTATAATATAATCTTGTCATATCATTTCAAGGAGGAACAGGTCTTGTCACATAAATATGTCTATCTTTTCAGCGAAGGCAGCGCCGAAATGCGCGCACTTCTCGGTGGTAAGGGCGCGAATCTTGCCGAGATGACCACGCTCGGTTTGCCGGTACCGTTCGGGTTTACGGTATCTACGGAAGCCTGCACCCGCTACTATCAGGATAAAAAAACGATTGCATCCGAGATCGTTGAGCAGATTGAAGCCGCACTTGCTTTTACCGAAAAAAATGCGGGTAAAAAGTTTGGCGATCCGTCCAATCCGTTTTTGGTGTCCGTTCGCTCCGGCGCGCGAGCCTCCATGCCGGGCATGATGGATACCATCCTCAACCTTGGCCTCAACGATGAAACCGTGGTCGGTCTCGCGAAGCTGACCAACAACGAACGCTTTGCATTTGACAGCTATCGCCGCTTCATCCAGATGTTTTCGGATGTCGTGATGGAGGTTGAAAAGGCGCTGTTCGACGAGATTTTCGATGACGTCAAGCATAAAAACAATTGCGCGAAGGACACCGACCTGAACGCCGAGAACCTCAAGGAAATTGTAAAGCGTTATAAGGAGCTGTATCGGAAGGAAAAGGGGACGGACTTCCCGCAGGATCCGCGCGTACAGCTCATGGAGGCCATCAAGGCCGTTTTCCGCAGCTGGGACAATCCCCGCGCCATCGTATATAGAAGAAAGAACGACATCCCCTATGACTGGGGTACCGCCGTCAACGTGCAGAGCATGGTCTTTGGCAACATGGGCGATGACTGCGGCACCGGCGTCGCGTTCACCCGCAATCCCAGCACCGGTGAAAAGAAGCTCTACGGCGAGTTCCTCATGAACGCGCAGGGCGAGGACGTCGTTGCCGGTATTCGCACGCCTTCTCCGATTGCCGAACTGCAGAACACGCAGCCGGAGGTCTATAAACAGTTCGCCGAAACCGCGGATAAGCTGGAAAAACACTATCGCGACATGCAGGACATGGAATTCACCATCGAGCGCGGCCGCCTGTTCATGCTCCAGACCCGTAACGGCAAGCGCACCGCGGCGGCGGCATTGCAGATTGCGGTCGATCTCGTCAGCGAAGGCATGCTCACCAAAGAGGAAGCCCTCATGAAGATTGAACCCCGCTCGCTGGATGCCCTGCTGCACCCGACCTTTGAGCCAAAGGCGCTCAAGAGCGCGAAGCCGATCGCGGCCGGCCTGCCCGCCTCGCCCGGCGCCGCCTGCGGACGCATTTACTTCACCGCGATGGACGCTATGGAGGCGGCCAAGCGTGGCGAGGATATCGTCCTGGTTCGCCAGGAGACCTCGCCGGAGGATATTGAGGGCATGTATGCCTCCAAAGGCATCCTAACAGCGCGCGGCGGTATGACCTCCCACGCGGCGGTTGTCGCCCGCGGCATGGGCACCTGCTGTGTCGCCGGTTGCTCTGAAGCGAATATCTCTGAGAAGAAAAAGACGCTGGTCATCGGCAGCAAGACCTTCCAGGAAGGTGACTGGCTCTCCCTTGACGGTTCCACGGGCAATATCTACGGCGAGGCGCTGCCGACCATCGACGCGCAGGTTTCCGGCAACTTTGCCGCCATCATGCAGTGGGCGGACGAGTGCCGTACGCTCCATGTCCGCACAAACGCAGACACCCCGCATGACGCGGAGGTTGCCGTGAAGTTTGGCGCGGAGGGCATTGGCCTGTGCCGTACCGAGCATATGTTCTTTGACGAGAGCCGCATTCCCGCGATGCGCGAGATGATCGTCAGCAAGGACGAGGAATCCCGCCGCCGTGCGCTGAACAAGCTCCTGCCGATGCAGCGCGGCGACTTCAAGGGCATCTATAAGGCGATGGGCGGCCGTCCGGTCACCATTCGTTTCCTGGATCCGCCGCTGCATGAGTTCCTCCCGACCGAAGAAGCGGATATCCGCGCCCTCGCGGAGGAGATGAACCTGACCTACGAAGACCTGCTGCACACGGTCGAGAGCCTGCATGAGTTTAACCCCATGCTTGGCCACCGCGGTTGCCGTCTTGCGGTTACCTATCCGGAGATTGCCGAAATGCAGACCCGCGCGGTGATTGAAGCGGCCATCGAAACCCGCCAGGAGACGGGCATCGAAGTTGTGCCGGAGATCATGATTCCGCTTGTCGGCGAGGTCAAAGAGCTCGAATATGTGAAGAACACGGTTGACGAAACCGCTAAGGCCGTCATGGCGGAGCGCGGCGTCGAGATTCCGTATCTGGTTGGTACGATGATCGAGGTCCCGCGTGCCGCTCTGACCGCGGATAAGATTGCCGAACATGCGCAGTTCTTCAGTTTCGGCACCAATGACCTGAGTCAGATGACGTTCGGTTTCAGCCGTGACGACGCTGGCAAATTCCTCGACGACTACTACAAGAAGAAGATATTCGAGTCCGATCCGTTCGCGCGCCTCGATCAGGAGGGCGTCGGCAAGCTCGTGAAGATGGCGGTTGAACTCGGCAAGAGCGTCCGCCCGGACATCAAGCTTGGCATCTGCGGCGAACACGGCGGAGATCCTTCGAGCATCGAATTCTGCCACAAGGTTGGCCTGAACTACGTTTCCTGCTCGCCCTTCCGTGTACCGATTGCGAGACTGGCCGCAGCCCAGGCGAAGATATCGGAGAAGAAATAAAACCAACGCAGCAAAAAGTCCATCCCCTTGCGGGGATGGACTTTTGTGCGTAAACATGATTCGCCTTCGAATCAGGACTGCGGCGTATATGCTTCGATATATTCATATACCTTGCGCAGCCCATCGTTTCCGTCATGACTGATGCGGATGTTGTCTGTTAGGGTAAAGTGCATGCCGTCGCTCGTGGAAACATAGTAATGTCCCCATTGGAATCCGGCCCGATAGAACGCCAGCTCATAGAGAATATAGTTGATCACGGTTTCCGGGATGGTTTGATAGACCCAGAGCAGTGAATCGCCGGAATAGGTGTAATCATAGTAGAGCACATTGTTCTCGCTCTTGATGCCGTTATAAACAAGTTTGTTCTTGACCTCGTCGTTGATGAGCGCGATATTCTCCTTGAGATTGTCGTTGGCCCCCATGCCGCCGTTGAGATCGGTTGCGGTGCCGAACGCATGATGGCTGATCGACTTCTCGCTGGAGGTAAAGCGCGAACAATAGCTGCCGTTGTAGGTATCGATCAAATCACGCAGCAGAAGGATACCGGAGTCGCCGTTGGTACCGGAAACGCGGACATGCACATTGTTGAGATAATACGACACGGTTTGATAATAGGGCAGCGCAGAGATATGGATGCGCCAAGGCTCGCGGCCGGGCAGACAATCGTAGGAAACGATGTAGGTATTCTCCCAGTCGGGATCGGCGACGACATAGCGCGCATCCACCCATTGATAGCGATAGAGGAATGCAGCCTTGTCCTTGAAGAAGTTTAGCGCGGTCTCGTAACTGTTGTTGCTGAAGTTGGATCGGTTGATCGTCTTCCAGTCATTCGACAGGATATAGAACGTTGTTTGGAAGATTTGCTCCGCAACGGGCTGCCCCTCGCTGGTTGCGTAGAGCGTGATGGTATGGATGCCGACATCCAGCGCGGAAAACTGTACGAGCGAATCGAGCGATGCGCCCTCTTTTGTCAGCGTGTCATCCAGCGGATAGGAATACACCTGCTTAGCCGGATCAAACGTGACCGTCTGCACATAGGGGTAGCGCGGATCCTCGCTATAAGCGCAGTTGATTTCGACCGAAACGGTGAGCAGAGGGTAGTTGGACTGGACCGTACCGCGCAGTTTATACCCTTGGCCATAGACAAGTCGGCTGCTCTTGACCGGCATGGGTGCATCTTCGCTCTCGTCAAAGGTGAGAACGGATGGAACGCGCGGGGTTGGCGAAGGCGAGAGGGACGGGGTTGGCGCGGGCGAGAGGGCCGTTTCGGCAACGGGTGTTTTGGCAGGCGCAATCAGTGCACGCAATGGCAGCGCGACCAGTAAAAACAAGATGCAAAGCGCAATAACACCGATGAGGGCGATGATCGCCGCCATCCGCATCTCAATTTTATGTTTCGGCTGTTTCGTTTGTTCCGTCATAGAGCAGCCTCCGTTTCACACCCAATGGTATTATATTACCATAGAATAGGGGCTCTGACAAAACACAGTAAATGGCGCTCTTGCATGCGCGTTTTTGACACCCCGTTGCCGAAGTGTTAAAATATGCTATACAATAAGGTCGTCCAATCCAAGAACATCAGACAAAGAGGAATTGATATGCCTATTCGATTGGCTGCGGTCGTGCCGCATCCGCCGATTATCCTGCCCGAGATTGGACAGGGCCAGGAACGCGAAATCCGCGCAACCGGCGCGGCTTACCGCGAGCTGGCGCGGCGTATTCGACAACTGAACCCCGATACCATGGTCATTCTCTCTTCGCATGCGACAAGTTATGCGGACTATTTTCATATTTCGCCCGGCGGCAGAGCGCGCGGCGACCTAAAGCGCTTTGGCGCAAGCCAGGTGCAGGTAAACTGCGTCTATGACGAGGAGTTCGTGTGCGCGCTGGAGCAGAACGCAAAGCGCGCGGGGCTGCCCGCCGGGACAAAGGGAGAGCGCGAGAAGACGCTGGATCACGGTACGCTGATTCCTCTGACTTTTTTCGCGGAGAAGGAATTGCACTGCGAGGTCGTTCGAATCGGACTTTCGGGGTTGGATGCGGCGGCGCACTACCTGCTCGGCAAATGCATCAAGAAGACCGCCGAGGAGCTCAAGCGCGATGTCGTGGTCGTCGCAAGCGGCGATCTTTCCCATAAATTGCTGGAAAGCGGGCCATATGGCTACACCGCGAGCGGGCCGGAGTTTGACCGGCAGGCGACGGCGGCGATGGCAGGCGGAGACTTTTTTTCGCTGCTGACGCTGGACGCGACGCTCTGCGAAGAGGCGGCGGAGTGCGGCCTTGGCACCTTCTGGATCCTCGCGGGTACGCTCGACCGGATGGCGGTGAAAAGCGAGCTCATCAGTTATGAAGGCCCGTTTGGCGTGGGATATGCGGTTGCCGCGTTCACGCCGGAGGGCGCGGACGAGAGCCGCGCGTTCGACGTGATGATGCAGAAGGCGGAGCGCGCGAGGATCGGAGCAATTCGCGCGAAAGAGGATGCGTTTGTGCGCCTCGCGCGGCAGACGGTGGAAGCATTTGTGCGCGGAGGCGAAGAACCCGCCTTGCCGGATGATCTGCCGGAGGAGATGACAAACCGTCGCGCGGGCGTTTTTGTTTCGTTGAAGCTCAACGGAAAGTTGCGCGGGTGCATCGGCACTACCGCGGAGACAAAGGGCTGCATTGCCGAGGAAATCCTCAACAACGCCATCTCCGCCTGCAGCGAGGATCCGCGTTTTCCGCCCGTTTCGGCGGGGGAACTGGCGCGGATGGTCTACAGTGTGGATGTTCTTGGCGCTACGGAACGCATTGAATCCGCCGAACAGCTGGATGTAAAGCGCTATGGGGTGATCGTCATCTCCGGCTTTCGAAAAGGTCTGTTGCTGCCCAATCTGGAGGGGGTGGATACGGTGGAAGATCAGATTCAAATCGCTAAGCGCAAGGCGGGGATTCCAGTGGAGGAACGCTGCCGCATGGAGCGCTTTGAGGTGGTGCGCCACACATGAAGACGGTCTGCCCGATCTGCCCGAAGCAATGCGCATTGGAGGAAGGCCAGCGGGGATTTTGCCGCGCGCGGGTGAACCGCGGCGGGGTTGTCGTCCCGGAAAACTATGGCCGGGTGACGAGTCTCGCGCTCGACCCCATCGAGAAAAAGCCGCTGCGACGTTTTTTTCCGGGGACAAAGATCCTCTCGGTTGGCAGCTATGGCTGCAATATGGACTGCGCCTATTGCCAGAACAGTTCGATTGCGCGGGCGGACGCGACCGCCGATTGGGAGGAGATTTTGCCGGAGGCGCTGGTGGCGCTTGCGGAGCAGACACGGGCGCAGGGGAACATCGGCCTGGCGTTCACCTACAACGAGCCACTGATCGGATATGAGTTCGTATTGGATACCGCGCGGCTTGCCAAGGAAAAAGAATTAAAAACGGTGCTCGTGACCAACGGCATGATTCTGCCGGGGCCATGGGGGCGGTTGCTGCCCTTGATCGATGCTGCGAACATTGACTTGAAAGCCTTTACCAACGAAGGCTATCGCTCGCTCGGCGGGGATTTTGGCACGGTCAAACAGGCGATATCCAGCGCGGCGGGGCGGATTCACCTCGAACTGACCACGCTTGTGATACCGGGATTCAATGACAGCGCGGAGCAGATGCGCGACGAGGTGGAGTGGATTGCCGCGCTTGATCCTGCGATTCCGCTGCATCTCTCCCGCTTTTTCCCTCGACATCGCATGTTGGCGACAGCGCCAACGCCGCCGGAGACCCTGCGCCGCATGGCGGATATCGCACGAGAGAAGCTGGAGTATGTCTATATCGGGAATCTATAGCATGGGGCTGGCCTATGCCGCATAACGTGATCAATATCGTTGTTAAAGGAGCAGGAAAATGATTAAACTAGCGGGTGAGCAGTCGGTTCGCGTGCGCGAGAATGTACGCGGCGGCGAAGGGACACTGGTGTTTCATGATTTTTTGTTGGCGGAGGAATCCTTTGGTGCCGGAAAGCTTTTTTCGCGCACAGTGATTCCCGTAGGGGCATCCGTCGGCGAGCATCGCCATGAGGGCGAGTTTGAAATATACTATGTCCTCTCCGGTGTGGTGGAGGCGCAGGACGGCGGAAGCTGGGTCGCTCTGCATGCGGGTGATACGCACCTTTGCGCCGGCGGCGAGAGCCATGCGCTGAGAAATTTTGGTTCAGCGGAGGCGGAGGTGCTGATGCTGATTTTAAACGAGAACAAGCCGAGCCGCTGAGCGCGGGGAGGAAATCGAACTTGAAGCGGATCATGATGAATGGTATCATGGACGAATGGAACAGAATATCGTACACAACCGAACGGCTGACAGGAAGACGATTTTATGCGTTTTACTGTTAGCTGTTTTCTTTTTGCTGCTGCTATGGCGCGTGCCCTTTGGTTACGACTGGACAGATGAGGAATACTACAGCGTGGTAGGATATCGCTTGTTACAGGGGGATCGCCCGCTGGTTGATACCTGGGAGGTGCATCAATTCTCCGGCATGCTGGCGGCGCCGGTGCTCGGCGCCTACCGCCTGCTGAACGGCGGAAGCATGGATGGCTCCGTGCTTTTCTTGCGCTATTTTTATGTGTCGTTCCAGTTTGGCGTCAGCTTGGCGGCGTTCTTCGCGCTTCGAAACAAGAGCGGGAATGTTCCCGCCCTGCTTGCGGCATTGATGCTGCTGGGCTATTCGCATTATGCGATCAACAGTTACTTCTATGATTCCATGGCGACGCTCTACAGCGTGTTAGCCGTACTGCTTTTATTCCTCTTTGAAGAGCGGACGCGGTATGGCGGCGGGTTAGCCGCGCTATCCGGTGCGTGCTTCGCGCTTTCGGTGTTGGCGTTTCCCTATGTTATGCTTGCTCTGCCCGTCTATCTCGTCTATTGGATTTTGCGTGCGCGAAAAACAAGGCCGGAGAAACGATATTTAGCTGGATTGGGCTGGTTTTTCGCGGGTGCGGCTCTCATTGCGGGCGCTATGATCGCATTTATGCTGTCCCGCGCGACGATCTCCGAATTGTTGCTTGGCGCCAGGGGTATGTTCTCCGACCCGGATCATCAGAGCGTGAACGTACTCCGAATCCTAGCGCAATATCTCAACGCCATCCGTGTGATGTATGCGCCGTATAGCTATGGCGCGGCGGCGCTCGTACTGCTGGGAGGGGCGTACCGGCTCGCGAGGCAGACACGCGTACGGGAGTGGCTGCATTTGATTTGCGCGGTGTTTACGATCGTGCTGATTGCTGGCATCACGATTCATGCCTCAACCTATGACTGGCCGTTGTACTATCGAATGAACATGGTGGCGATGGGGCTGGCGCTGATTGCGCCGGGGATCTATTTGGTTGCGGACGGCGCGGAGAACCGCGCGCTGCTGCTTTATGCCGTTGGATGCTCAATTTCGGTTGCGGCGCAGATTGGCAGCAATACGCGCATTCTTGCCTCCTCCGGTATGCTCTTGCCCGCGTCGATGGCAACGGCGTTATATCTGTTTGACAATCAAATTGCGATCTTCAGCGTCCACGCGGAACACACGCGGCACACCCGCATGCAGCCCGCGCTCCGCCTCGAACGGCTGCTCGTTTTTTCGGCATATGCGCTCGTCGCGCTGTTTGTGGTTTCCATCTGCGCGCATCGAATCATGGGGGTGTATCGTGACGAACCGATCACGAAGCTCACCGCAACGATGGACTCCGGCGCGGGAAAGGGAATCCGCACCACGCCGGAGAGCGCGCAGCAACACCATGATATGGTTTCTGCCATTCGCGAGAATGCGCCTGAAACAGGCTCGCTGCTGGTCTCCTATCTTTTCCCGGAGGGATATCTTCTGACCGATCTTAAGGCGGCGACGCCCTCCGCCTTCAACATGCGGCTGGATTCCAAATGGCTTGCCGCCTACTATGCGGCAAACCCGGGGCGGACGCCGGATATGCTTGTGCAGCTCTCTACCGATTTGGTGTTCAATGGTAATGCGCACTTTGGCGCGACGGAATTTGTGCGAAACTATCATTTGCAACCGAAACAATTTCAATTTATAACCATCTATCTCAAGGACGAAGCAGACTAGGATTGTTTTCTTTGCGTTTCATCACATTTTAAAGTGATTATCATACATTGTCACGGAATGTGTGACGCGGACTGACTATAATAGCCACGCAGGAACGACTTTATGAAGATTGAATTGTACAGGAAAGGGAGAAACCTATGAACTACACAGACACCTTGCTCGAAACCATTCTGGGTAACGATGCCGTTGGCACGCTGAGCAAAAGCAGCGGCGCGAAAAAATCCCAAGTGGAGTCCGTCATTGGCGCGGCGCTTCCGCTGATGCTCGAAGGCATGCAGCAAAACGCGAGCACCCATAAGGGCGAACAGGCGCTGACCCAGGCGCTCAATGACCATGCGGCGAACGACTCCACGGATGTGAAATCTTTTCTCTCCGGCGTGGATCAAACCGACAGCGCAAAGATCCTCCAACATCTGTTTGGCGACAACACAAACAAGACCGTCTCTGCGCTCTCCAAAAAAGCGGGATTGGAAAAGGGACAGACCACGTCGATCCTGCTGCAGCTAGCTCCGCTTCTTCTCTCTTTGCTGGGTCAGCAGAACCAGGGAAACGCTGGCGGCATCGGCTCCATCCTTGGCTCTCTGCTTGGCGGGGGTTCCGGTTCCGGTTCGCTGATTGGCAGCCTACTTGGCAGCGGAACAAGCGACGCGGCGGGTTCTCTGCTGGGGAATCTGCTTGGCGGCGGAAGCAATCATCAGTCCGGCTCCTCGCTTGGCGGCGCGCTGCTTGGCTCCCTGCTTGGCTCAAACGGCTCCTCTTCTGGCGGCAACGGCGGCTCAGGCATGGGATCTTTGCTGGGCTCGCTGCTTTCGGATGCCGGTGATGATGACAACAACGATAACGGCGGCGATCTGCTCGGTTCGCTGTTGGGCGGCGGTAACAGCAATCATAACTCCGGCTCCTCGCTCGGCGGTGAATTGCTTGGTTCGCTCTTAGGTGGCGGTGGCGGCAGTAACAACAGCGCTGCAAGCCTTGGCGGCGCGCTGCTTGGAAGCCTTTTTGGCGATGATTCGCAAAAGAGCAGCCCGAAGAAGTCCTCCTCCACGAGAAAGAGCTCCGGCGCCAAATCAAGCACTGCCAAGAAGAGCACGGCGAAGAAGACCACCAAGAAAAAAGGGTAATGGATTCCGTATAAAAAACATCAGCGGCCATCTGACGATGGCCGCTGGAGGCCGGCAAAAAACAAGTTTTTTGCCGGGGCAGCCGCTCTTTGCCTCTCGTCCTCCGGACTCCGAACGGCAAAGAACTGCGAAGAAACCGCCCGATCACGGGCGATCCGTCGCGGTGGCAAAGCCACCGCAGCCGGAACCAATGGGTTAAGGGCGGCGGCCCTTAACAATCCCGGGACTTTTTTTTGACAGGCATGCAGCGGCCATCTGACGATGGCCGCTGCTTTGCATCGTTGCACGACTACCAGATATACGGAATCAGGCGATGCTTGACCTGAGCGGCATATGCCTGATATCCGGCAAGCTCGGCGCGCAGCATGCGGTCTTCCAGCACGGTGCGCAGGATGACGAGAATTGCGATTACGCCTGCGCATACGGCGGTAAACAATGTTTCAAATACAAGAGAAACGCCGACGCACCAAAGAAGAATGGCGGCATAGGTAGGGTGGCGAATCGCGCTGTATGGGCCGCAATTGCATACCGACTGGCAGCGATCCCTTTGAATTCGCGCGCTGGACTCCAAAAAAGGATTGACACGAACCGCCCAGAGCGTTAGCAGCGAGGCGGCAACCTGCAACAGGACGCCAACGCCGAACACCCAACCAAGCGCGGGCGCGCGGCTTGCCTCCAATCCCGCAAGGATGTAGATAACAAAATATGTCAGCAGCCAATAGAACGCGAGCAGGATTCTATCCCATACGGGCGTGTTATCCCCCAGTCTGCCGCGCGCCGCGAGCGTTGCCGGACTGACGCTGCGCACCATGGCAAGCGAGACGATGGCAAAGACGAAATAAAGCGAAAAATAGACCATGGATCGTACGCTGGGCACCCAGCGGGCAAAGAAGAAGAATAATAGAAAACCAATGACCCGCTGCGACAGCACGCGGACGATATAAAAATTCGCTTTTTGGTTCACAAAACGCACGCTCCTTTGATGAAAAATTGCGCTAAATGCGCTTTTGTAACTGCTTTTTAGTCTTTTCGTCAAGAATCCCGCCGTTGAGCGCGGAGAAGAGATATTCCTCAATCGAGGCGTTTGGCGAAATCTCCCGCGCTGCGAGCAGCGCCTCGATCACATCCGCCAGTATAAGCTTTCGCATGGTTTCCTTAACCTGCATCAGGTCGATCCGCATCAAAGCCTTTGAGATATCGTCCGCCAACAGCGGATGCGCAGAGAGCACCTGCGGCAAAGCCTGGACGCTCTGACGAACGGTGATGGGCTTTTCGTCATTCAGCAGGGCAAAGTAGGCGGGCAGCACGGCGCGTATGCGCTCCGTGTCGCCCCACCGCGCGTTGGCGGCAAGCAGCATAGCACCGATGCTGCGCTGATAGGAGTTGGCGCTTGTTAGCTTCTCCGCGAGCAGATCCCAATAAGGGGATAGATCGTTTGCGATGGCGGAGCGGGCGCGAAGGAGCAAAAACGCAGGGTAGCGAATCTTGTCCTCCTGGCTGGCGAGCCGCTCAACCAGCGGCGCGATATCCGCCGCAGTGAGCGCCTCCGCAAAAACGGCAGCGTTGTCAGGCGTGATCGAAGAGAGGATCGTATCGTTCATTGCGCATCGCCTCCCGAAATCAGGATGCACTTCATCGGGGTAAAACGGATTCCATCCGCCTCCTGCTCCGTGCTCAGCGGCGAGAAGCCAAGGCGCTTGTAGATTTCCACGGCATATGGAGAGGAATTGACGGTCATCATATCGCGGGGGCAGGCTGCGCGCGCGGCGGAAAACAATGCGCGGCCTACACCTTTTCCCTGCATGGCGCTCTCAACAAAAAACAGCGAGATATGGCTCGCGCCGCGCATGGCCAACACGCCGACGATTTGCCCCGCTGCAAACGCGCCAAGCGGTTTCAACTCGGAGACCTTCGCCCGATCCTGCAAAAAGGCGAGGAAGGTATCGACGCCCTGGTTGGAATAATCCGGGGCCTCGTATTGCAAAAACACGCGCTTTACGAGCGCTAGCGCCTGCGGCAATTCTTCCTCCCGAATCGCGCGAATCTCCAGTTCCATTCTCTGCTATGCCTCCAGAAGGGATTTCATGTCAAAAAAGAAACGCTCCGCCGCATCGATCAGGCGCGCGGTGAGCCGCTCCGGTTCATCAAAAGCGTAGGGCGGGGGAACCTCCTGCGAGAGGATGGCGTCCACGCCGGGCTTTAAACTGGAAAGCGAATATGTGCCGAGCGGCTTTTGCGCCAGTTCTTCCGCGGTCTGCGCCTGAATGATGCGGTTGCCCGCCGTGAGCCAGAGCGAAAACGTCCCCTCGGCATGAAGAAACACGAGCGAAATCTTCAGACGCCGCGCGCGAAAAGCAGCGGGGGCAACGGCGACAAAGCTCATATCCAGATAGCCTTGATAGAGCGAACCGACGCTATCCTCCGGGTGCGCCGCTTCCCATCCTGTCTTGAATGACAGAAGCGCGGACAGTATGCCGCGGTATGCGCGGGGAAGATCATCCGCCCGAACAGCGCGGCAATATGCCGTGATGCAATTGCCCAGCGAAAGCTTGCCAGAATCCATGCGAACCCTCCGGACTACTGGTTAGAATGTTGATACAACTGAGTGATTGTGTTCCAGTTTCGAGCCGTTGCTTCGGGAAACGTTTTTTGGAGTTTGATCGCCAGTTTGGAGTTGCGGACGCTTTGGCGCAGTAACAAATAAACGTCCCGCCCGATGATTACAAACCGATCCGGCCCCTGAGGAAGCGACGCAAGCGTCGGGAGCGTCTCCGGCGTGGGCGCTTGCGGCAAAAGGTAAACATAAAAACTTTCACCCTCAACATTATCATGCTGTGCCGACGCAATCTCCTCGTTTGAAAACGGACAATTCAATACGATGGCGGCGAGCTCCTCCGCACTGCGCAAAGCTACGGTGGTTTTAATCTGCGCGCCTTCCAACAGAACACGCACGATCGTATCCCGCACGGCGACCTCCGGCGCATCGGTTGAAAACAGTACATTTCCACTCTGGATATAGGTTTCCACACCGGAAAACCCCGCCTCTTGAAAGAGTTTGCGGAGCGCATCCATGCGGATGCGGTTTCCCGTGCCAACGTTTATGCCGCGCAGCAGCGCGATCATGCGGGTCATATCGTTTCCTCCACGTCCGCTATCACGCGGGCGATGACTTGCGCCAGCGCGGACGGCTGTTCCAGCGCCATGGAGTGCCCCGCGTTTGGAATGACTTCCACGCGAACGCCCGCCTGTCGCAGCAGGTCAACATCCGGGTCTGGCAAGCTGCGTTCGCCGAAGAAAAACGCCTTTGGCTGCTTTAGATCGTAGAGCTGCTGCCGCCAGGACGGCGTTCCGCCCCGTATGGCGGAGCGGGAGATACGCCAGGCTGCCTCCGGCAGCCAGTGCCCAAGCGTCGCGGCCCAGAGCGGATATAGACGGCTTGCGTGGGCGAGCATTTCCGCATATCCATGCGCGAGAAACGCATCATACGGCTGCGAACCGATCATTCGGCTCGTCGCGCCGGCCGGACTAGGATCCAGATTCGACTCCGTCAAGATGAGCTGCCGGAGGCGATCTTTCAGCAGCCCGGCGAGGCAGATGGCGACCGCGCCGCCGAGGCTATGCCCAAAGAGGATGATACCTGCCAGATCAAGCCGGACAAGCATCTCGTAAAGATACGCGGCATGATCCTCGACGGTGTAGCTAAATTCCAGCGGCCGCTCGCTGTATCCCGCACCGAGCAGGTCGATTAACAGCGCTCTGCGCCCACGCAACGCAGGGTCGGACATGACGGCGGGGTATTCAAAGGAACTGGTGCAGCCAAGCCCGTGCAAGAAGACCAGCGGCGGGGTCTCACCGGGAAGGTCGTGATAGAAGACGGCATAGCCGCCGTGTTGGATGACGTATTGTTTCATTCAGACGATCCTTTTTGATCAAGATGGAGGTTCACTCTTGTTTCATTTTCGCGTAATTCGATGGATTTGTAAACGGCGCGGCCAGCGGCTTGATATCGTATGCCATGCGCGTTCCTTTCCGACCCTCAAAATCAGAGTATGCTGTCCCTATTATACCATTGGTCGAGAGAAAACACGATGCGATTGTATTCTGACCAGAAGGATGCCGATTTATTTTTCACGGGCCTGAACGCTCCCACTATGCAAAGAGGGGCGATGGTGCTATCATTCTATCGTGACCGAAACGGTCACGATAGGACGGGGAGGGTAACGATATGCCAAAGGACAATCAAGTTGAGCGGCGGCGGGGGGCGGCCATCAACGCCGCTTGCGAGGCGTTTGCTAAATTTGGTTATCAGAAGGCCTCCATGCAGGATATTGCGAAGGCAGCCGGGGTTTCCAAGAGCGTGCTATTTAAATACTTTGGCACAAAGGAGCGGCTCTATCGAGAGGCGTTTCACATGGCGGCGGACGGAATATACGCTGCGGACAGCGAGGCGCGCGCGGGGAGCTTTGCGAAGGAGGACGTGTTTGACGCCATGCGGCGAACGGTAGACGCGCGGATGCGCCTCTTCTCCCGCTCGCCCTGGGTCTACGCCTTTTCGTATGCTGCGGCGTTTGACGCCGACCCGTTTGTGCACGCGCTGGTTCAGGCGGAGTATGCGCGGCGCGGGGTAGGAACCGTGCGGGAGGAGGCATATGCAAAAATACGCGGCGACATTTCGGCACAGGATGCGCAAAAGCTGATCCTCTGGGTGTCGCAGGGATTTTTGGAGGAGATGCGCAACGCCGGGACGACGGAGCCGGAGATGTTAAAGCGCGGATTTTCCGTATGGATCGATCGAATGGAACTGCTTTTAACGGGGAAAGGAGTCTAGGAATATGGGTGTGTACGGGAGCGTAGATGAAGCTGAACGAGAACCAAAAAAGAATGCACTCTGTGGCGGTATCGAAGGGACGCCGGGCGTTCGGAAACGGCAACTCACGGTTTTGGGCGGGCCGGTTCGCGTATATGAGGCTGGGGAGCGGGATCGCCCGGCTGTCGTGCTGCTGCACGGGGCAATGTATGACGAATCCAGATTTATCTGGGACAGTATGTTTCCGGCGCTGAGCGAGCGCTTTCATGTGTTTGCGTTGGATACGCCGCGCCACGGCGGCTCCCGTCCCTGGGAGGGCGAGTTGGATCGTACGCGGTTGATGGAGATTCTGGAGGATGCGTTTGCACAGCTGGGATTGCGCTTTTTCTGCATCGTCGGTCTTTCAATGGGCGGCGGACTTGCGATTGCATATGCCGCAAAGCATCCGGAGCAGATCGGCGCGATGGCGCTCTTTGAGCCGGGCGGTCTGGGCGATCGTGTGGATTGGCAGCTTCTTACCTGGCTTTATCTGAAGACCCCGGGAATGCTGCGCCTGCTGAGCCGGCAATACGCCAAATATGACCTTGCAAAGGTGCAAAAGCTGATGAATTCCATATTCACCAAGGGTACGAGGCCAAGCAATTCGGACAGGCTCTCCCGCATCCTAAGGGATGAGATCCACGGAAAATACACCTGCGGCGAGCGGGATCTGGACGACTGGCAGATTGGCGCGATTCGTCCGTTTTCTCTCAGCTGGAACCTGCTGCGCGAGGCAGGAGAAATTTCGTGCCCGACTCTCTGGTTACGCGGGGCGGAGAGCAGACTTGTCAAACAACACGAGATGGAGCGTGCGGTGCGGTTGGCGCGCAGCCAGGGCGCAACGGCAGAACTGATCGTGATTCCAAACGCGGGGCACATCTTGCCGCTGGAGCAGCCGGAGCGCGCGAACGCGGAGGTGCTGTCGTTCCTGACAGAGACAACGCGAAAAAGCGCCCCGAACAGGAGCGCAGAATCGGAGAAGCGATAGAGCGAATCAGCGCAAAAGCGACTTGACAGACGCGCGATAATAGTCGAAGACCGACTCCTGCATAAACCCGCAGGAGAGATAGAGATGCAGCGCATTCGCGTTGGTATTGTCTACCTCAATGAGGATGCGCTCGATACCGCTCGCCAGCAGTTTTTCGAGCATCAGAGAAATGATGCCGCGCCCGATCCCATTGCCTTGCTGATCGGGGGAAACACCAAGGCCATAGATGGTTGCCTCGCCGCCCTCATACCCGATGCAGCCGATGCCAACCGGCTCCCCGTTGAGACGCGCGATATATTGCGTACGGTGATCGGAAGCAATTGCCTTGAGCAGAAACCGATATGCTTGCTCCGCGGATTCTGCAAAGCTCTCCGCGCTGATGCGCGACATGGCGCCTAGATCCGCCTCCGTCGCGCGGATCAAAGTGAGTCCTTGCGGAATGGCCAGGCGACGGTCACCGCCGTCGCGCTGATAGCAAAGGCTGTATTCCGTGTGCGCGGGCGTGGCTCCCAGGGCGGCAACCGCCGCAACGCCGGATGTGGACTGCGGCTCGCAGATAAAGAGCATGCTTGGGATACCAAACGCTGCCGCCTGGCGCGCCGCCTCGCTTGCCAGAGCGCGAAAGATGCCTGCTCTGCGATGATCGGGATGCGTCAGGCCAACGATCTCCGCTTCCTCCGGCGATGGCGCGAAAAACGTCATTGCGCCTACGAGCGCGTCATCCTCGCGCAGCGTGATCAGACACGGCATCTGAGGCGAGGCATTGAGCGAGGGATTGAGAGAAAGCGAACCCTCCCGATGGTCGTGCGCGCGGCAAACGGTCTCCAGCGCGCGTACCTGCCGTATGGTTTCCAACTCAGGCTGACAAATGACCTGTATCGATTGCATGCGTGCTCCTTTGCAGCGCCAGATGTTTGATCGCACCGCGTGGCATTCTCCGACGTGGTAACAGACTACGCGCTTTGCGTGCAACTGACGGATGCGCGCCGGCGCAGGCCCTATCTTTGCGAGTTTCTGCATTTATCGCAAGGCAGGGCAAGGGGCAATGCCGCGCAAGGTTTACGCGGACCAACTCGAGCGCGTTCCGCTCTTTTTTTGCCTCCACGGCAAGGGACTCTTCAAAGGGTGTCCTGACATGGGCGGTATTGCCGCCCGCGCGCTGCCGTTGATGAGAAACAGCTTTATCCTCCGCGCTTCTTTTGCGACTCGCCTAGGATCATCCCAAGCGCGCCTGTTCCAGCGCAGCGATATCGAGCTTTTTCATGGAGAGGAAGGCTTCGGTCATACGCGCTCGCTGTTCCGGCGTTGCGGCGGCGAGCTGATTCCCCATGTTCTCCGGGACAATCTGCCAAGAGAGGCCAAACGGATCTTTGAGCCAGCCGCATTGCTCCGCTTCCGGCACGAAAGAGAGCTTTTCCCAGTAATAGTCAATCTCCTGCTGATTCTTGCAGAGCACCATAAAGGAGAACGCCTCGTTAAAAGGGTCGCCCTCGCCCAAGCCGTGATCCATCGCAACGAACTGATGCCCGAGCAGGGTTAGCTCCGAATAGTTGATCTTTGCGCAGTCATTTCTTGCTTCGCCTGGCAGATAGTGATTGACATAGCCGGGCACCGACCCGGGAAAGACCGACGCATAAAACGTAAACGCTTCGCCCGCCTTGCCGCAAACTTCGTTTGCAAAGAGCAGATTCGGACGGATTTTTTGCGCAATTTCGTCGGTCTCAAAATAGGTGAACTGCCAGTTTAGGCCAAAGCGATCCGCCAGCCAGGCATAACGTTTGCTGAAGGGGTATTCTCCAAGCGGCATGAGTTCCGTAGCTCCTTCAGACAATGCGGCATAGAGCCGGTCAACCTCCTCTACGCTGCGGCAGGTGACCATCAGCGAGATGGCGGAGTTGAGCGCGAAGTATGGCCCTGCGCTGATGGCGGCAAAGCGTACGCCGGCCAGTTCAAAATCGACGGTGTCCACATCGCCCGACGGCGTGCCATGCAGGGTTGTTACCTGCAGAATGCGGGAGTTTTCAAACAACGAAACGTAGAGGTTCGCGGCTTCCGCCGCTCCGGTATCGTACCATAGATGCGGGATGATCTGCTGCATGATGAAATCCTCCTTGGTTGTTTTTGAGTGGATAGAATTTGCGTAGCGTGGGATAGCTGCCGCATGCCTGTGCCGCCAAACAGACGATCGCGACCCAAAGCAAAAATGGCCGGGTCAAGCACCGTTAGCGCCAGACGCGCGGATCATTCTACAGGGATCGAGCGAAAGGGATAGAAACGTGGTTTCCGCGACCGGGCTGCTATAATACGGCGCAATTTCTACAAATCCCAGCGCGCGATAGAGCGACTTTGCACGATCCATCGTAGAAAGCGTATCGAGGACAAGAAAGCGATATTCTGCGGCGGCAGCGTCCTGAATGATTCGCTCCGCAAGCATGCGGCCAAGATGGAGGTTTCGATAATCCGGGCGTACGAACAATCGCTTCATCTCCGCACGCGTGGAATCCAGCCGGCGCATGGCCGCACACCCGGCAGGAAAGTCGTCCACAAGCGCAAGATAAAGCCCGCCATCCGGCTTAGCATATTTTCCAGGCAGGCCGGACAACTCCCCGGAAAAGTTTTGATAGTTCAGATCGACGTCAATCGAGGCGGCATATTCCTCAAACAATGCCGACACATCCAAAATATGCTGATACGCTTCGATCAATTCAACCCGCATGCGATTTCCTCGCGAATCCGAAATGTCCACAGTGCGCTACCTGTCAAGATTGCGGTATTCCTCCCGCAACATGGCATAGATGCAGTCGTCCGCCCATCGATCTCCCGTCCAATAACTTTTGATCAGATGCGCTTCCCTGCGAAAGCCGAGACGTTCCAGCAGACGAATGGACGCGCGATTGTCCGGGTCGACAGACGCGGCGATCCGATGCGTGTTCCAAACCGTAAACGCCTCCCGGATGATGGCGTGGACGGCCTCTGTCGCATATCCCATCCCCTGGAACGAGGGGGAGAGGGTATATCCAAGCTCCAGCTGATCATGATCCAGCGTATGGATGCCGATGTCGCCAATCAGCCGCCCATCCGGCAGGCAGATCGCGAGTTGATACCATGAATCCGGCGTATCGGGCGCGGCGGACTCGCTCTTGGTGAGGAACGCCTGCACTTCTTCTATCGTTTCCGGCTGCCAGGACTGAAACAGGCCGACCTCCGGCAGGGAACGATAGGCAAAAAATTCCTCCGCATCCGCCAAGAAGAGCGGCCTTAACAGCAGCCTCCGGGTCTCAATTGAAATTGGCTGATCCATGAATCACCTCGTGATGCGATCAACGGGCGGCAAGAGCAAACCTTCACTCATTGATGGCTTCGATGCCAAGGCGCTTTAACTCCGCCAATTGATCCAGCATTGCTTGCAGCGCCTCCGGCGCATGTCCCGACCAGCCGGCCAGTTCTCCGACAACGTGAAGCGGATCTCTGGTGCGATAGGACCGGGTGGGGTTGCCGGGGAACCGTTGATCGGTCAAATTGGGGTCGTTTTCAAATGCTCCTGTGGGTTCTACGATATAGATGCGGCCTCGCCCGCTGCCTTTCGCCAGCTCCGCGCCCCAAATCGCAGCATCCACGGTTGCAGTCATGTAGAGGAAGGCAGCCTTTTTATCGCTGTAGTTGGAGACAAAGCCCACCTCCAGAAGATCACCCGGAGTCAAATCGGCCTTGGTGCCATGATAAAACGGGCCTGCATCCAACACGCTTTCCGGTTGGCCAGAACCGGCGGCGGGCCAATCAGCTGACATAGAAGTACCCCTTTCCGGGCAGGAAATTAAGAATTCGCCAAAAAGCTCTGCAGTCTTGCGGTCCCCGGGTTGCCAAAGAGCTCCTCCGGCGTACCTTCCTCCAGGATATTTCCGTCCGCCATAAAAAGAACGCGACTGGAAACCTGCCGCGCAAAGCTCATCTCATGCGTGACGAGGATCATGGTGCGCCCAAGCTCCGCGAGGCGGCGAATGGTTGCGAGCACCTCGGCGGAGAGCTCCGGATCCAGCGCGCTGGTCGGCTCATCGAAACAGAGGATTTCAGGGTTGAGCGCAAGCGCCCGCGCGATGGCGATGCGCTGCTGCTGTCCGCCGGAAAGCTGATAGGGATAATGATTCGCCTTGTCGCTCAGGTTTACTTCGAAAAGCAATTCTTCCGCACGCTTGCTGATCTCCCGCAATATTTCGCGTTTATTGGCGCGATAGTCCTTCCGTTCCCGTGCATGCAGTTCCATGGCGAGCGTGATATTTCGTTTTGCCGTATACTGCGGGAAAAGATGGAACGATTGAAACACGAGGCCGAAGTGCAACCGCTTATGGCGGAGGTTTTTCTCCTGCTTGGTTGCCGGGTCGTCCGCGTCAAACAGCGTTTCGCCATTGACAAGAATCCGTCCGGCGTCCGGCTGTTCTAAAAAATTGAGGCAGCGAAGCAAGGTCGTTTTCCCACTGCCGGAGGAACCGATGATGGAGACCACCTCGCCCGGCGCCAATGAAAAATTGATGTCGCTCAGAACTTCCGCGCTGCCGAATCGTTTTGCCAAATGCTGTACATCTAAAATATGCTGCATGTTCTTACACCTTAATATAGTCGAGCTTTTTTTCCAGCGCATGGAACAGAAGCGTCAATGCGCCGCAGAAGATGAGATAAAACGCGCCGGAATAAAACAGCGGCCAGAGCAGCGCCTGTGTTTTGATGAAGGCGGAGGCTTCCATGATCAGTTCGCGAACCGCGATGATGCGGGCAAGGGAGGTATCCTTGACCAACGTGATGACCTCGTTGCTCATGGGGGCTAAAATTCGCTTGATCACCTGCGGCAGGGCGATGCGATAAAAAATCTGGCCCTTTTTTAGACCAAGCACTTGGCCCGCCTCAAATTGGCCGCGCGGAACGCCTTCGATGCCGCCGCGATAGATCTCCGAAAAATAAGCGGCATAGTTGATGACAAACGCGACGACCACCGCGCTCATGCGCGGCAGGGACGCGGACATGCCAATGAGATCCGGCCCGTAGAACACGATGATGACCTGCAGCATCAGCGGCGTGCCGCGAATGATCCAGACAAATCCGCGCGAGAGCAGGCGCAGAGGCTGAAAACGACTCATGGAGCACAGCGCAATCGGCAGTCCTAGCGGGATTGCCAGAAGCAGCGTGATCGCGAAGATGAAAAACGTTGTGCCGAAGCCCTCCAGGAGCTTGAGCGAGACTGTTACAAATGTCGTCATGCGGCGGGAATCCCCTTAAAAAAAGATAAACAAACAATTCGGATCGTAGATTCTGCAGAAGAATAGAATGATTGCGGGAAGGGATCCCTCCCGCAATCATTCTATCGCATTTCGCGCTATGATGGAAAGAGTATTCGCTGTGAAACAGGAAATCTATATCAACGAAAGTGTTCCAAAGCCGATTATTGAATCAGAAGATCGGTCAGGTCATATTTTTTCGCGATCGCGGCGATGGTTCCGTCCGCCGTCAAAGCGGCGATCGCTTCATCCACCTTCGCTTTCGCGCTGCTGCCAACGCGGAACCCAATGGCATATTCCTCATCCATCATGTCGATGGGCGCTATGGAAAGGTCGCTGTAATCCGTGCTTTCGCCGGTCATTGCCTTTGCCATGGTCAGGTCGATGACGGCTGCCGCGGCCTTGCCGGTTTTCACCTCCAGCAGGGCGTCGCTCTGCGCCTGAACCTCGATGAACTCGGAGTCGGGCAGATTGGCCGCGATGGCGGCGGCACCCGCGCTGCCCGCCTCGGCGACGACTACCGCGCCCGCTAAGCTCGCGGCGTCGGGATACTTCTCAGCGTCCGCTGTACGGATGACGACCACCTGCTGATTTTTCAGATAAGAAACGGTGAAATCCATATTCGCTTTGCGTTCCTCTGTAACCGTTAAGCCGTTCCAGATGCAGTCAATCTTTTTGCCGGCGAGTTCAAGCTCTTTGGTGTCCCAGTCGATCTCGACAAACTCCGGCTTGAGATTGAGCTTTGCGCAGACCGCTTCGGCAAACTCGGTATCAAAGCCGACAAGCGTTCCATTCTCGGTATAGTTCATCGGCGCATACTCGGTATATCCGATGACCAGCGTTCCCTTGGACTGGATATAGCTCCAGTCATCATTGCCGGATGCGGCGGGGGCGGCGGGAGCCGCGCAGGCAGTGCTCAACACAAGCATCATGACCATCACGATTAGGGCAAAGGTTCTTTTCATGGGTTCATCCTCCTGCGATCCGAGCCGGATCGAATATTTGGTCGAATTCATTCAACATTTAGCACTATAACACTTTAGCACGGTGAAGCACAAGAGCATATTTGAAATTTGTACAATATATTTTTCTTATGAGCCGGGATTGCAAGGTGCGACAGTAAGATAGACAACAAAACTAGAAATGATTGTTAATCAATAACGCAGCACGTCCATTTGTGAAAAAAATAGAAAAAAACATGACGAACGCGAAAAGATTGCCGAGAATCCATCGACGCACACAAATGGGTGTGCTATACTTTGCGCGTTACATAAGGAGGGATACCCATGAAAAAACTTGTTGCGGCAGCGCTTGCCCTTGCGGTGAGCTTTTCGCTTTTTATACCGGCAGCGCTTGCAGACGAAGATGGACAGGAGCGCGTCACAATGGGCGCGGACTTGACCGACCGGCAGCGTGAGGCGGTCTATTCGGATTTTGGTATCGAAGAGGGCAGCGTGACCGAACTCTCCGTTACGAACGATGAGGAACGCAGCTATCTGGAAGGGCTTGTGCCGGACGGGAAGATCGGCAGCGTTGCGCTCTCCTGCATCTATATCAAGACGCTTCCCGAAGGTTCGGGACTCAGCATTGAGATTCATAACATCAACTACTGCACGGAGGATATGTATAAAAACGCCCTCGCAACCGCTGGCATTGCGGACGCGCAGGTGATTGTGAGCGCTCCGTTCCCCGTTTCCGGCACGGGCGCGCTGACAGGGGCCTATAAAGCATACGAAGACATCACGGGCAACTCGCTCTCCAGTCTCGCCAAGGCGGCGGGCGCGGAAGAGCTCGTCGTTACCGGCGAACTCGCGGAGTACATCGGCAGCGACGACGCGACGCAGATGATCAACGAACTTAAGAGCATGCTTGACAAAACGCAGGGGATGACGGACGACGAGGTCCGCGCGGAGATCAAGAATCTCGCGCAGATGTATAACGTTGCCCTGACCAATGCGCAGATTGAGCAGGTTCTCTCGCTGGTTCGCAAACTGGAAGGGCTGGATGCGGGTCAGTTGCAGGATCAGCTCGTCGGCATCGCAAAAGCCGCGCAGACGGCGAACAAGGTCGGCGAGGTGACGAGCAAGGTGTTCAACGATGTGAAAGGATTCTTTTCCTCCGTTGGCAGCTTTTTCTCCGGCGTGTTTGGATCCCAAACCGAGTAAGGTGTTATTGCGCCGAAGTGGCGCAAGAGGGAGGATACCGTGCCCTGCGGTATCCTTTTTTTCGCTCCCAACCAGATGGGCTGTGGCAAAAAGTCCTTCGAAAGACATCAAAAAAAGTGGTTTTGGCGGTATCGGATATCGCTGTATTTTGTGTCAAAAGGGTGAACTGTTTACAATATAACAACAAAATACCCATATAGGGGTGCTATAATGGTTCCGATATCAGCGCTCCCGAGGGCGTTGGATCGCCCTTGTTTATTAGGAGGCAGCAGACATGGACTACGATAAAAACCGATATACCCCAGAATCCGGCCGGCAGAATCAGCCAAGGAGCGGCTATGGCTCCTCCGGCTCTTCTTATGGCGCGGAGCAGGGGGACGCCTCCTCCAATCGCCCAGGACAGAGCCGGCCTTCCACCGGCGAACGCGGCGCAGCCGGCCGCGGTTATGGGGATGCTGACGAATATGGCCGCGGCCGAACCGTATCCTCCGGCAATCGCGCGCCTGCCAGCGGCAGCTCCTACGGCAACCGCACCTCTTCCGGCGCGAGTGAATACGGCGGCCGAACATCCTCCAGCGGAAGTTCCTACAGCAGCCGCACCCCCTCCGGTGGGAGCTCTTACGGCGCGGGCAGAACAACATCTTCCGCGAGCGGCGGCTCTTCGCGCAGCGGATATTCCGGTTCCGGGTCGTCCGGCTCCGGCGGCAGCCGCGGCTATGGCTCCTCCGGCGGCGGATATGGCCCGGCCCCGAAGAAAAAGAGGAAAAAGAAACGCCGTATTCGCGTTCAGCCAAGGCTGTTTTTCATCGCGACCATTACGCTGGTTACCATCGCGCTCGTTATCGTCGGCATCAAGGCGCTGAGCGCTTCAAACAGCGCGCCGCAAAGTGCCGAAACAAGCCAAAAGCCAGGTTTGTTTGCCGAGATCTTTAAAACGCCGACGCCGTCTCCCACGCCGTCGCCCTCCCCGACGCCGACGCCGTCTCCTACGCCGCCATATGATATTCCGCATGCGGTAGACAGCACGCAGCCGAGCGTCTATGGATTGACCACGGCAGTCGAGGTCAACGGAACCAAGGTCGACAGCTATCAGCGGATCGATCCGATTGAGTTTTTGCCCGACGTGCCCTATTCCAACGCGACGGGCATCGTCACGTTCCGCGGTAACAACCACCGCGACAATGCTGCGTTTGGAACCGCGGCGGTCAGCAGCAAGAAACTCTCCAAGGCATGGTCGATTGATTCCGGCGAATTGCCGCGCAGCGATATCGGCGGGGAACCGACCAATACATGGACGGGCAGCGGATGGGTTGGCCAGCCGCTGATTGTAAAGTGGCCGGATAACATCAAGCAATTGATGAACATGTATGACTGGGCCAAGCAAAAAACCGACTTGGTCGAGGTCATCCTCGCAACCATGGATGGCAACGTTTACTTCCTCGATCTGGATACCGGCGAACCGACGCGTGATAAACTGCACATCGGAATGCCGTTTAAGGGCGCTGGATCGCTCGACCCGCGCGGATATCCGATCCTCTATCTCGGTTCGGGGGATATGTATACCTCCGACGAGATGAAATCGCGTGCGATGGTCTATTCCCTGATCGATTTCACGCGGCTGTATGAGTTTGGCAAGCAGAACGATGAATTCGCTCTGCGCGATTGGCACGCCTATGACAGCGCGCCGCTCGTGGACGCGGAGACCGACACGCTGATCTATCCCGGCGAAAACGGCATTCTCTATACGGTTAAGCTCAACACCACGTTTGACGAGACGACGGGGCAGCTCTCCGTCAACCCGAGCGACGTTGTAAAAATGCGGTATGTTGGCGAGCGATCAACCTACCCGAACAGCAACAACACGCCGGACAATAAATACTGGCTCGGCTATGAGACCAGCATCGCCACACTCGGTGAATACGGCTATCTTGGCACGAACGATGGCTTCCTGCAATGCATCAACCTCAACACGATGTCGATGGTTTGGGCGCAGGATATCCAGGACGATACCAACGGTTCGCCCGTGCTTGAAACCGATTTTGCCAATCGGACGGCGTATATCTACATCGGCGCGTCGCTCCACTTCACGGCGGACGCAGATATGAAAGGATCGGTGAACTTCTATAAAATCAACGCGATAACCGGAGAAGTAGTCTGGAAACACGGGGAAAATGTAAACACAAAGGATCACGTTTCCGGCGGTGTGCAGGCAACGGCATTGCTGGGTCAGAAGAGCATATCCGACCTTGTGATCATACCGTTCTCCAGAACGCCGAATAAAGACGACGGCGTCTTACTCGCGCTAGACAAGGCGACGGGCGCGGTGCGCTGGACCTACGTCATGGAAAAATACACATGGAGTTCGCCCGTTGCGGTCTACGATGAGAACGGCAACGCCTACATTGTCCTGTGCGAGGGCAGTGATACGGGCGGGAAGGTATTCCTGCTCGACGGTAAGACGGGAACGCTTCTAAGCACCTTTGATGCGGAGAAGAATATTGAAGCCTCGCCCGCCGTATATGGAAATATGATTGTATTCGGTACGCGCGGTATGAAGATCTGGGGTGTCAAGATCAACTGACGTTCGATTGGCACAAAGGAAAAAAGGAGGGAGAACGATGGCAAGAAAAAAGAAAAAGAGACGCATTCGCATGCAGCCGAGATTCTTTCTCATCATGGTTGCGGTGCTTGGCACCGTGATTATCGCCTTGCTGCTGGTGCAGAAGGTGAAGAAGGATAAACAGGATCTGCTCACGGCAACACCGGTTCCGACCGCGTCGGCGGCGCCAACGGCAACGCCCAAGCCCGCCCTGCCGGAGGATATCACCATTACGCGCGCGGACAGCGCCAATCCCTCCCAATACGGGATCACGAACGCCATTAAAGTTGCCGGGGACGACGTATCCAGCTTTACCCGCAGCGAGGCAATCAGCTTTCCGCGGGATAATGAATACAGCACGCTGCCGGGGATTACCACATTTGGCGGGAACAACTATCGCAACTCATTTGCGTACGGCAGCGTGACGCTGACGGACAAGCGCCTGCGCGAGGGCTGGACAAAGGCCATTGGCGCGCTCGGAAACTGGAGCGGAACGGGCTGGACCGGGCAGCCGCTTATCGTGGAGTGGCCGGTGGAGACCGTCGCGGTTATGAACGTGAAACAGAGCTATAAGGATGCGGCGGCTCCGCTCACCGAGGTGATCTATCCCGCGATGGATGGCAATATTTATTTTCTCGACCTCGCGACAGGCGCCGCAACCAGAGATCCGATCAACACGGGCATTGTCCAGAAGGGTACCTCGTGCCTAGACCCGCGTGGATATCCTCTGCTGTATGTCGGGCAAGGGATACCCGTTGAAAACGAACAGAAGAACAACGCCGCCTATGTGCGCGTTTACTCGCTCATCAGCGGCGAACAGATCGGCCAATTTGGCGGATTTGACTGGTTCGCAAGACGGATCTGGCAGGCTTATGACGGCAGCCCGATGGTAACGGACGACACGCTGGTCTACGGCGGTGAAAACGGAATATTCTATACCGTGAAACTCAACGCGCAGTTCGACGCGACAGCGGGTACGGTATCCATAAAACCGGACGGACTGATCAAGAGCCGCTATGAGGGCGCGGGATATTCCAAGAGCGATACGCCGGGCGCACGCTGGTACGGAATAGAAAGTTCGGTTTCCGCGTTTCGCAACTATGCGTTCTTTACCGACAACGGCGGGAGGCTGATCTGTGTAGACGTCAACACCATGGCGATCAAGTATGTGGTCGACGTGACCGACGAGAGCGATTCCTCCGTTGTGGTGGAGGAAAGCTATGACGATAACACCATCTATCTCTACACCGGATCCCAGGTGCGCGCGAAGGGCAGCGATCTGCCGGAGGGATTTGGATACAGCTATCAGAGAAAGATAAACGGCCTGACGGGGGCCATCGTCTGGGAAAAGCGCTGGATCTGCTCTACGGGAGAGGCAAGCGCAAGCGGCGGTATCGTCGCAACGCCGCAGGTTGGCAAGGGACAAATCAGCGATCTCGTGATCTATTCCTTCAGCCTTGCGGCAATGTCCAACGGCGCGGCGACAACGGAAGCGACAGAGACACCGAACCCGGAAGCACAGGCGACAGGGCAATCTGCGGCGGAAGGAGCGACCGGGACGCAGAGCCAGAGCGAAGTCCTCCCACAGCCGGATGCGGACGGAGGATACAGCATTGGCGGACGCATCGTTGCCTATGATAAATCTACGGGAAATATCGTATGGTCGGTTGAACAGACGAATGATTACTGGGCCAGTCCCGTTGTGGTGTATGACGGCCAAGGGAAGGGCTATTTGATTCAATGCGACAGGGGCGGTTATGTGACGCTCTATGATGCTTCCAGCGGAATTCAGCTCAACAGCATGGATATCGGCAGCCGCATCGACTCTACGCCCGCGGTGTTTAACAACATGCTTGTCGTCGGAACCCGCGGCAAGGGCGGCAGCGGCAAGGGGCCGCAGATCGTCTGCCTGAAAATCAGCTGACTGATCGAACAAGCAACACAATCGCGGTGGCGCTAACCCATCGGCAAGTTCCTGCGGACTTTGCCGATGGGTTTTACTTTGGGTTAGAATGGCGCGAATCGCGCGACTATTTCACAAATTCGGCGATTCTATCGCCGAATTGGATTATCATGGCGCATCCTCAATTCTCCATCTCCCGAATGGATTTGTCGAGCCCCTGACACCACCGCGAGGGTAGGCTTGATTTGCGGGGGTTCCGCCTCTCCGGATGAAAGGCTGGCGCAACGGCGACGGAGCCATGAACGCCGAACAAGGCGGTTTGCAACAAAAATAGCCCGAATGATCCGAGCTTTTCTAGTTGGATTATATGGGTGGGAAGACTAAAACGCGCCCTCTGCCGCATTGGGATTGAGATATGCGACCGCTTTGCCAAGAATCTGCACGTTGGAGCCCGCACGCATCACAACCGGCGCAAAGGCGGGGTTCTCCGCCATAAGAACAATCTGGTTTTCGTTTTTATACACACGGCGCAGGGCAAGCGCCCCCTCCAAAACCACGACGGCGACCTCGTGGCTGCGCACATCCTCCATCATGGTGGCATAGACGATATCCCCATCGTTGATATTGAGCTTTTTCATGCTGTCACCAACGACGCGCATGGTAAAGTCGCAGCGGATGCTCTGGGGAACCTCGTCATAACAGGCGATGTTCTGCTCATCCAGCAGGGGATACCCCTTCACAACGCGATAGATGCGTGGCTTAACCGTGGAGGTCGGCAGCGCGGTCACCTGGCCGGATTTCGGAGAAATGCTGGGGTAGGCGCGGCGCGTCTCTTCGTCAATGATTAAATAGTCCACCGTAACCTCAAAAAAACGTGATAGTTTGATCAACGTGGACCGTTTGATGTTTTCTGTGCCTTTTTCATAAAAATTGACGATGGTCATATAGGGAATTCCGGATAACCGTGATAGCTGGGATTTATTGATACCCCGTTCCGACATGAGCTGGTCGAGTTTTTCGGTCATCGTCATACTATTCACCCCGCAAGAATGGTGCGACTCATGGGCCTGCACGTACTTTGGCTGTGCGTCATACCGCCATCATAGCGAATCAAACGGGAAAAGGCAAGAGATTTCTACCATACAACGTAGCATTTTCCTTGATTTTGTTCAAAATTTGTTCAAAATTGCGGTTGTTTGCCGCTGGAAACGATGTGCTTTGCGGAAGGCGCGAGTGGGCTGCCGTGGGCCGGAGCGGCGCAGCAAGCGGGGGCCTTTGACACGCCTGGGAGCAGGCAAACAGGATTGTGAACAATCTGCATATCATTGGCGATTCGCTTGTGTTCGCTTGCATTTTACCCGCGAAAATGGTATCGTAACAAGAAAACGGAGGCTGAGAGCAATGGGTAAATATGTCATCAAACAAGGCAAAACTGGACCGTTTTTCGTTCTCAAGGCAGCCAACGGTGAGCCGATTGGCAAGTCGGAAGTATATTCCTCTGAAGCCGCTGCAAAAAACGGCATCGAGAGTGTAAAAAAGAACGCCCCTTCCGCCGGGATTGAAGACCAGACCGTGGAAGGCTGGAAGAACATGACAAACCCGGTGTTTGAGCTCTATAAGGATAAGGCTGGGGAGTTCCGTTTTCGCCTGCGCGCAAAGAATGGCGAACCGATCCTCGCCTCCGAAGGGTATTCGGCAAAGGCGTCGGCCATCGGCGGCATTGAGAGCGTGAAGAAGAACGCGGATTCTGAAATGGTAGCCGAATAACAACGAACTTCTCCTGCGGATTAGCGAAGACTACCGACAATGCGACGGCATATGAAACAGTATGCCGTCGCATTTCTGAACTTTTGCAGCACGTTTCATTCCGGCAGAGTCGCATCAAGGCGGTAAACGCATGTGGAGGCGCGCATGATCTCACTCCTTTCCCGTTTGTGGATCAAAGATTATACGAATTTTTCATCTCCCGCAGTGAGAATTCGCTATGGCATGCTTTGCGGCGCGGTTGGCATAGGATTTAACATTTTGCTTTTCATCGGCAAGATATTGACGGGAACGCTGACCGGTAGCATCGGCATCACTGCGGATGCGTTTAACAACCTTTCGGATGCCGGTAGTTCCATCATCACGCTGGTCGGCTTTCGTCTCTCGGACGCAAAGGCGGATAAAGAGCATCCATTTGGCCACGGCAGATTTGAGTATATTGCGGGGTTGTTCGTCTCCATGGCGATCCTGCTGATGGGATTTGAACTGGCAAAAACCTCTGTGGAAAAAATCATCACACCGGAGCCTGTGCTATTCTCCTATCTCGCGGTCGGCGTTTTGGTTTGTTCGATCCTGATCAAACTCTATATGTTTTTTTATAATCGGGGCATCGGGAAAAAGATTGATTCCGCGGCCATGCGCGCAACCGCGATGGACAGCTTTTCCGATGTGACGGCGACCTCTGTCGTGCTGCTTTCCATGTTCGTCACGAAATGGACGGGATGGAGGATTGACGGCTATGCGGGCCTTGCCGTGGCTTTGTTTATCCTCTACACCGGGGTGCGCGCGGCAAAGGAGACGATTAGCCCCCTGCTGGGGCAGTCCCCCGCGCGGGAATTTGTGGAGCAGATTGAGCGCATCGTTCTGGATCACGACGGAATCATCGGGGTGCACGATCTCGTCGTACACGACTATGGCCCTGGACGCGTGATGGTGTCCCTTCATGCGGAAGTGCCGGCGGACGGAGATATGATTCGCCTGCATGACGCGGTGGATAATTTGGAGAAACTGCTGCGGGACGAGTGCGGCTGCGAGGCTGTGATTCATATGGATCCCGTGGAGACCAACAACGCGGAGACCAATCGGCTGCGGGAAGAAACGAAGGCGATTCTCCACGCGCTGGACGAGCGGCTGAGTCTGCACGATTTTCGCGTGGTCGCAGGCCCGACGCACACCAATCTGGTGTTTGACATTGTGGTTCCGTTTGAATTTTCCATGACGGACGAAGCCGTCCGCAAAGCAATCTCCGACCGCGTCCATGCGCTGGAAGGCAAGTGCTATGCGGTGATTCAAATTGACAAATCCAGCGTGCGTGCGGAGGAATCCGCCGCGCACTGACGACACACAAGGAAACCAAGAGATCTGGAGGGCTGATTATGCAGACAAAATGGGGGAAAGCGCTGGATCGGAGCAACATTCTGGCAGAGTATCCGCGCCCGCAGTTTCGCAGAAGCAACTGCACCATTCTCAACGGCGCATGGGATTACGCGATTACGGCATCCAGTGCACAGATACCGCCGGAACGCTTTGACGGCACGATACTGGTGCCATTTTCGCCGGAAAGTGAGCTCTCCGGTGTTGGATATACGCTAAAGCCCAGCGAGTGCATCTGGTATCGGCGCATCATGGAGACGCCTCTTGGATACGACCCGAACACGGAGGACCTGATTTTGCATGTTGGCGCGGCGGATCAGTTCGCCGAGGTGCGACTCAACGGCATGACGCTGCTGCATCACGCGGGCGGATACCTGCCGTTTTCCGCGGTGTTGAGCGATGCGTTTGTGACTGGAATTCCGAACGAGCTCATCATTAAAGTGCGGGATGAAACAGACGCCGCCTGCTGGTCCCGTGGAAAGCAGAGCAGCCAGCCCGGCGGTATTTGGTATACGCCGCAGAGCGGCATTTGGCAGACGGTTTGGCTGGAGCGCGCGCCAAAGCGGAGGATTGAGAACATCCGCTTAACCCCGTGCTATGACAGCGCGGAGATTGAGATTACCGTCTGGACCAATTGCGGGGGGACCATTACGGCAGAATTACTGGGTGTGGAGACAGCGCTGCTCAGCGGCGCGCCGCAGCGCCTGCCTCTGCAGGAGTTCATCCCCTGGAGCCCCGAACAGCCTAAACTGTACGATATTGCATTCAGCTTTGAACGGGATCGTGTGGAGAGCTATTTTGCGATGCGAAAGTTCTCCCTGCAGGAGGACGCGCAGGGCGTGCCGCGGCTCTTCCTAAACAATGCGCCCTATTTTCATAACGGCGTCTTGGACCAGGGATATTGGCCGGATGGGCTCTATACCGCGCCGAGCGACGAGGCGATGGTCTATGATATTGAACTGATGAAGTCGATGGGCTTTAACATGCTCAGAAAGCACATCAAGATCGAACCCATGCGCTGGTATTATCACTGCGACAGGCTCGGAATGCTGGTTTGGCAGGATATGGTCAACGGCGGCGGGCTCTACGGTAAAGCGGCGATTTCCCTGCCGTTGGCCTTCGGCAACTCACACCAGGACAGCGATTACGCCTATTTCTCCCGGGAAGAGGTGCGCGGGAGGGAAGCCTATCTGCGCGAGCTGAACGAGACCGTCCAGCTGCTCTATAATAGCCCCTGCGTTGCAATGTGGGTTCCCTTTAACGAAGGATGGGGCCAGTTTGACGCGATTAAGGCTGTTGACGCCATTCGCGCGCTAGACGAAACGCGGACGATTGACCACGCAAGCGGCTGGCACGATCAGAGGGGCGGGGATGTCAAGAGCCTTCATGTATACTATAAACCTTACCGATTTGTGAAGGATGTCCTCGGCCGTGCAGTGGTGCTCAGCGAGTTCGGCGGATACAGTCACCGCATCCCGGAGCACAGCTTTTCGCAAAAGGAGTTTGGCTATAAGCGGTACAGCACGGCGGAAGCGCTGATGTGCAGCTACGAAAAGCTCTATCAGCGCGAAGTAATTCCCGCTAAGCAGAAAGGCCTTTCCGCAGCGGTATATACCCAGTTGAGCGATGTAGAGCAGGAGACGAACGGCTTTGTGACCTATGACCGCGAGGTGGTCAAGCTTGACCCGGAACGGGTAAGGGCCATTAACGCAATCCTCTCCGACGCAAAGCCGATGACGGCTGGAGAAGATTCCAAGGATGAAGAACCTCTTTCGGATTTGTAAAGCAAAGGTAAATTTGGTGTTTGCTGTTGTTGACTTGCGGGAAAAAAATCACCTGCGGTATAATAAAGGCATACATACAGAGAGCAGGTGATGGCATGGAACAGGCAATGCGGCGGCACCGCGCGGTTTATCGCTTCTGCAAGGCGACACTGGGCGGAATTATTCAGAACATCTACGGATTTCACCCGGAACAGGCGAAGCTGGGCAAAGGCCCGTTTCTCATCACCGCAAATCACAACGGAGACCTGGATCCCGCGCTGGTTGCGATGAGCTTTCCGGAGCATATGTATTTTGTCGCGAGCGAGCATATCTTCCGCAAAGGGTTTCTTTCGTGGCTGCTAACCTACCTTTTTGCGCCGATCGCACGTGTGAAGGGGATGACCGACGCAACCGCCGCGCTGAGCATCATCCGTACAATTAAGCGGAATGCCAATGTGTTCTTATTCGCGGAGGGCAACCGCTCCTACAATGGCGTGACGGGGCCAATCTTTCCCGCGACGGGGAAGCTCGCCAAGGCGACGGGCGCATCGCTCGTGACCTATCGGTTGGAGGGCGGATATCTTACCACGCCCCGCTGGAGCCACGGCACGCGAAAAGGGCACATGCGCGGATATGTGGTGAATGTTTACTCGCCCGAACAGCTCAAACAGATGACGCCGGAGGAGGTCAATGACCGCATCCGCGAGGATATCATGGAGGACGCTTTTGACCGCCAGCGGACAATGCCCTATCGATATAAGGGCAAGGACCTCGCCAAAGGCCTCGAAAACGCGTTGTATTTTTGCCCCAGGTGCGGTAAAACCGGCACGCTGAAGAGCGACAAGAATCTGTTCTCCTGCACTTGCGGGCTTAGGGTGCGCTTCACCGAAACCGGTTTTTTCGAAAAGGTGGAACCAAACGACCCGGAGCCGCCGTTTGAGAACGTGCGCGACTGGGACTTCTGGCAGGATAAGCGAATTGTGGAATATGCCGCTTCTTTGGGCGATGATGAAATTGCCTATTCGGACGAAGGCGTAAAGCTCATCGGCGTTGGTCAAAAACACAAAGACCGTGTGCTGGAGACGGGACAACTCTCCATTACAAAAACAGCGCTCTCCGTCGGTGGACATCGGTTCCCGCTCGCGAGCATCAGCAGCATGGGGTTGATGGGAACCTATAAGATGATGTTTTCGGTCGATGGACAGTCCTACGAACTTCGCGCGGCGAAGACGCCGTATTGCGGGCGGAAGTATTTTACCTTTTATGAACTGCTTAAGCGGCAGGGGACGCTGAAAGGCTGATCGTCGAAAAAGGCGAATAGTACACTTGCAAATCGGCGTGGATGTCTTTAAGATAGACGAAACGCCGATTGTTTTTTGCGGCCAAGAGCCGCATAAAATCAATCGAATCAAAAAGGGATAAGCAGACATGGCAATTGAACGGGTTAAGGACTATTTTCGTACGCTGGGGATGGAACAGCGCGTTTGGGAATTTGAGACCAGCTCCGCGACGGTGGAACTCGCGGCGGAGACGCTTGGCGTCCGCCCGGCGCGCATCGCAAAGACACTGTCGTTTGCACTGGGCGAGGGTTGCGTGCTGGTTGTTGCAGCAGGCGACGCGCGCGTGGACAACCGTAAATTTAAGGATCAGTTCGGCACGAAGGCAAAGATGCTCGCATTTGACGAGGTAGAGCGCCTAACCGGTAGCGAGGTTGGCGGCGTTTGCCCCTTTGCGCTGCCAAAGCCGACGCCGGTGTATCCGGATATTTCGCTGAAGCGGTTTGCAACCGTATTTCCCGCTTGCGGCAGTACCAACAGCGCAATCGAACTGACCAACGACGAACTCTTTCGCTTCAGCAACGCCGTGGCTTGGGTTGACGTTTGCAAGGATTGGGAAGAGGGCGACGATCCAAAGATCGACGACCGGCCGCGAGCGGAAATGGCCATGCCTAGCGATGGAGAGCTGACACTGCGCGTTGCCTCTGTCTCCGGCGCGGACGAGACGAAGGGGTTTGTGCCGATGTATCGCTTCGACATCGTGCGGGTCGGCGACGGCGCGACGGTTGGGATGATCGATCTGCGGCTCGGGTATGTGCGGAACCTCTACTTTGGCGGAAATATCGGCTATAGCGTAGAGGAGCAATATCGCGGAAACGGTTACGCGCGGAAGGCCTGCAGGCTCGTGTTTGAAATTGCGCGGGCACACCGTATGCCCTACCTGACCATCAGCTCCGCGGAGGGAAACCTGGCTTCCCGCAGGACACTCGAACACCTGGGTGGAACGCTCCTGGAGACGCGTGTGGCGCCGCGATACAGCTCGCTTTATCAACTGGGCGAGACCGGGCCGCACTGCATCTTTCGATTTGATTTGAACTGAATGATCCGAAGAGTCGTCAAAGGCGGAGCGATCCGTCTTTTTTTTGCACTCTTATAATTATCTTTCCGATAAAAACCCACCACCAAAAGTGCCAGACTGATATCGGATACCCCGGAAGTGGAAATCAATGTCTGGAACACCCTGTAAACCCCGAAAATCGCAGTTGTTCGGCTGCGGCGCAGCATGCGAACTCCCCAGTATTGACGCCGACGGGATCGAAAGTCGAGAGAGGGGGAATCGATGACACAGCGAAGAACACTTCGCCTTGGCAGCGAGGGAGCAGATGTTTGGGAGGTGAAACAGCGACTGCTGCAGCAAGGCTGCTATTCGCCGAACATTGTTCAAATTAAGACGAATGTCTTTGGAGAGGATACGCTGCGTGCCGTCCGCACATTTCAAGCCGAGCATGGACTGCTTGCGGATGGCGTGGTCGGCCCGCTGACATGGGCCGTATTGTGGCCGGAGGCGTCTCCCACTGCAACTGCGCTTAACCGGGGACAGATCTTTGAACAGGTTGGCGAGGCGGCGGCGCATGCGATTCTCGACGCGTTGGAGAGCGCCGGTAAAACGCGGCGGGAGATCGTACTCGACGCGTTGCAATTTGCCTATGACGCGGATTTGCCGGGCGGCTATCCCGTCAGCCTTTACATCCGCGGCGGCAACCTCTACAACACCGATTTGACGGCGAATGTGATTACGCTCGACCGAATCGCGTCGGGCGCCAGGCGGCAGCCGGAATACTATGACGGCGGGCGGCGGGAGATGATGGAGCGTGCGGTGCGAAACAATCCTGTGATCACCGGCGCGGACTGCTCCGGCGGGGTAGTGGGACTCCTCAGGCATGCGGGCGTAGTATCCCCGCAGTTTGATCTTGCAGCGGACGGGTTTGCGGCGAGCGCGAAATATAGGCGCATTGAGAGCGGCGCGCTGTCGCCCGCTGACTTGCTACATAAGAGCGGGCATATCGGACTGTATGCCGGCGGCGGCTACGCGGTGGAGTGGATGGGCGGGGCATACGGGTGCCAACTCACAAAGCTCACCGCGCGGCGCGGCTGGAACTTTGTAAAACAATCAACAGATCGGTTTGGCGGCTGGACGGGATTCCTGCGCCCAACCTATTACTAGGAGGCAAGAACATGCAGGAATGGGACGTTGTTGGCGTAATGATCGCACTCATTGCGCTGATGACCGCAGTGGTTACACCAATCGTCAAGCTCACCCATGCCATTACAAAGCTAACCACCAGCCTGGACGATATGGAAAAAGGGATGCAACAGCTAAGCGCGAATAACCGAAACGCGCACGAACGTATCTGGGACTATTCTCGCGAGCAGGACGCGAAGCTGGGAGACCACGAAACACGGATCCGCGTGATGGAGGAAGAGCTGGCGTAATTGACCGAAGAAACACATTAAAAAATCGAAACAAAAGGGGATAGCATATGGATCAACTCATGGACTATGGCATGCAGATTGCCACGACACTGCTTATCACACTCATCGGCGTATTGGGAACCTATCTCACCTTGCAGCTAAGCAAGAGTGCGAAGCTTAAAAACATCAATGACGCACAGAAAGAACTCATCCGTGCGGCGAAAATCACCGTCGGCGAACTGCAGCAGACACTGGTAACCGACCTGAAGGCGGCAAACGAGGACGGTAAGCTCACCCAGCAGGAGGTTGCGCAGCTGCGCGAGAAACTGCTGAATAAGACGACGGAGAAACTCTCCGCTCCGGCGTATTCGCTGCTCGCCGCCGCGAGCGTGGACATCGAAGGACTGATCCTCGGCGCTGGCGAAAACTGGATCGAGCGGATCAAGCACCAGGCTGCTGCGGAATAGCACGGGAGAAATCAAACAAACATGCCGCCCCAATGGGCGGCATGTTTGCATATGGCCAGGCGCATTAAAATTCTCGCAGGGTTACGTTTGGGGTTACCTCCTCCTCTAGCGAACAGACGCTGAGACAATATCCCTGGAACGGCCAAAAACAGGTGAAGCGGTAGAAGGAGCCGCCGACGAGGCGCGCCGAATGATCGCCTTCCGGCAACACGGCAAAGCTCATCGGCGAGACGGAAAACCCCAATCCCTCGGCTTTTAGGTAGCTCTCCTTCAGCGTCCAGATATGGAAAAACTCTGCCGCGGGATCCGGCGAACGCTCCAGATAGGCCCGTTCCTCCGGATGAAAAAAACGAGCGGCGATCTTCTGCCAGTCGATCGGACGGATGCGCTCCAAATCTACCCCGACCGCCTGTGTCGAGAGCGCAAGAACCGCATAATCACCTGCATGCGTGATATTGAAGGGGGTCTTGTCCGGCAGATGCGGTTTCCCCCGCTTTCCGCGCTCGTATCGCGCGTGTTGCGCCGCTTCGCCAAACACGCCATAGAGCAGCAGCCCCGCCGCGAGGCTTAACAACGCATCGCGCGAGGAACCGAGCGCGCGCACACGCGCCTGGCGCTCTTCGTCCAGCAGGGCGAGGAGCTCTTGCGATTTCGGCGCGATTTGATGAATATTTGCGGCAAAGAGTTCTACCAAATATGCGATCCTTTCCAAGACACGGGCCGATAAAGAATATTAATGCAATACAACCTTCGTTTTCCATTTCCCGCTGCGGTACCGCAACAGAAAGAAGATAGAGCGCACAAACCAATCCGCCGTCATGCCATACCACACTCCCGCTACGCCAAGATGGAAACGCATGACGAGCAGATAGCTAAGCCCAAATCGCACAATCCACATGGACGCCGTTGAGAGAATCATAGAAAATCGTGCATCTCCGGCTGCGCGCAGCGCATTGGGGAAGGCGAACGAGATCGGCCAAATGACGCAGCATGAGGCGGCGAGTACGGGCATCACCTGCTCGGCAATCCGCGTGGCCTCCGCGCTCAGCGGGAAAAGGCCAACCACCCAGCGTGAATAGAGTAAGACGGGGAGGTTGACTGCAATCATTGCCAGATAGGTGATCAACGTGAGTTTTTTTGTGTATGAGATTGCCTGCGGATAGTCTCCCGCCCCGATGCATTGGCCAATGACCGTTAAGATAGCGAGGCTCATGCCCATTCCGGGGACGATAATGATATTGAAGATGCTGCCGATGATGGCATTGGCGGCGATTGCGGAGGTGCCAAGCCCGGCAACCAGCGTCTGCACCAACAGTTTACCAAAGTTGAACAGGCCGTTTTCAAATCCGTTTGGAACGCCAATGGAGAGGATGCTTTGCACCATGCGCCGCTCAAATCGAACAGGAAAGAGCCGGGATAAATAGATCACATTGGATCTGCTGCGGATTAACAGCAGCATCAGGATGGCAGCAACGGCGCGTGAGAGCGCGGTTGCGATGCTCGCGCCTAACACACCCATATTCAGAAGATAGATCATCAGCGCGTTTGCCGCGACGTTGACCACATTCATCACGAGCGAAACATAGAGGGAGACGCGCGCATTACCCATTGCGCGAAAGAGCGCGGCACAGGCGTTATACAGCGCGAGAAAGGGAAATGAAATAGATGAAAAAATGAGATAGGTTTTGGCGCTCTCCGCGACGGCGGGATCTACATCTCCGAATATCAACCGAATAAAAAACGCCGGGGCGATCAGCAGGATCGCGCCGATCATCAGCGCAAAGATCATCGCAATATAAACCAGCTGGCGTGCGGATATACGCGCATTCTCCGTCTCATGGCGGCCAATATACTGCGCGCAGACAACGGCGCCGCCGGTGCAAAGGGCACTTAGGATGCTGATGATAAGAACATTGAGAGAATCGACCAGCGACACGCCGGAAACAGCAGACTCGCCAACGCGCGTAATCATGACAACCGCAGCCAAGCCGACCGTCATGGCCAGCAACTGCTCCAGAATCAGGGGAATAATGAGCTGTCGCAGGGCTGCATTTGTGAACATCGGCCTATGTGAGGCCGTTTGCATTTCCATAGGTCACTTTCGTTTCATCAAAAATCATGATTGCGCGGCAATCGTTCTTGCGCGGATAACAGACGCGGCAAAGGGACTAATACTTATACGTCGCCTGCACATCCAACACGAATACCGTCGCACCGCCGACTGTGACGGACATCGGCATCGCCGCGCTGTCGATATTATGCGGAATGCCGGAGGCGGGAACGGTGACTACCTGACGGCGGCGGGAGCGCTCCTGAATGATCTGGAGCGTCTCCTCCATCCGATCCGGCTCCACGCCAATCATCAGCGTCGAGTTGCCGCCGCGTAAAAATCCACCGGTGCTCGCGATGCGCGTTACGCTGATGTTGCGCTCGATCAGCGCATAGGTCAGCGCCTTTTGATCATCGTTTTGAACGATGGCAAACAGCAGTTTCATCGGTTTTTCCTCCGTTTGCTTGTTGTTGGTTCATCGGCGTATGCCTATCTCCAAGATTAGTATATCATACCCGGACACAGACGGGCATATGAATTCGCACTCAAAAAAACCGCGCGGGCTGCGCGGTGGAGAGCGGGGGATCAATCATGATAAAGAAACTCGATATGCGTATTCTCACTGTCCAGCCAGAAAAAACCGGAAACGCCGCCTTGCTCGCACACGCAGACCACGGAGAGCTTCCTATTGGCGCGTGAAACGGTTCCATAGAGCGTGTTTTGCGAGGAGACGCCATCGCTGTTGACAAACGGGGCGACAGAGATGCTCTCCGGCGAAGAGAATAATTGATTGACGGATAGTATTCCGCTGCCGACCGGATTTAAAGCGAGCGTCAGCGTCCCGCTGAAAGATTCGCCGCGCAATTCTTCGGCCGCGGCTTCGGTATCCGCATCGTTACTGGAAACCTCCGAGAGGGTAACCGTGATGTCGTAGTCCCCGTTAAAAGAATCAAACGGTTTGACTGAAACGGGCGGTTCGGCCGGGGCTGGCGCGGCGAAAGCAACGGAACCGCCCGCGGCGAGGATCTGCCGCTCGGTTGGCGGAGCGCCGAGGATGGCCGCCGCGACGACGGCGGCGAGAAAGAGCGAACAGACGCTCAAAATCCGCTGCGCTTTTGCGGCGGACGTTCGCCTTGTGCGCGGCGCGTTCGGATCATACCGCACGACGCCCGACGCATTTTTTGAGAAGCGATGCCCGCAAAAAATGCAATAGGCCGCGCTTCCGCCGGACAGGTTGAAACAATGTGGACAAACTCGCAAATAAGCATGCTCCAATCCTTTGATAGTGCCATCATACCATAAGTTTAGTGAGATTGCGAATGCCATGATGCCGAGGATTCCGGCAGGGTGGACGAAACGTAGAGAAATTTACGAAGCATTTACACCCGGAGCGGTTGTATTTGCATGGAATTTATGAGAATATATCTGCGCAGGCAGATGGTTTCATCTGCGCAAATGGAAATGAAGCCGCCGGAACAGGCGAAGAAAGAGCGAATTGATGGCGCAGGGAATCGACCGTTTTTTGGATGATGAGGGCAAGCTAAAACTATGGCCCGCCAAACAAGCGGCGCGGGAAGAGGTTTTTTGTTATCTTGCTCAGAAATTTGAATTTGACCGCAACTACAGCGAGCATGAGGTAAACGCGATTCTCGCGAGCTGGCACACATTTGGCGATCTTTTTATCCTGCGGCGCGGGCTCGTTGAGAGCGGTTGGGTCTTGCGGACGAAGGATGGCAGCCGTTATTGGAGAAACCCGGAGAAGAAGGGGGAGGAGGAATGACAAGACTTCCCGAGGGATACCGCGAGGTGCGGCGGGTCGATCTCATGCGAAACCGCAAGGAGGCCGTACTCGTCAATCTGATCGCGCTCACGATTACAGGCGTTATGATCGCGCTGGGGTTTGTGATCTGTCCGCCATTTTCGGAATTTCGCTTTGGCATTCACACCGTGTTTGGCATTATCATAATGCTAGCCGGCATCCTTCTCTATATGGTGCTGCACGAGGTGATACACGGTGTATTTATGAAGGCATTCTCCGGTGTAAAGCCGCGCTATGGCTACACGGGACTATATGCCTATGCGGGCAGTGACGCGCTTTTTTGTCGTAAGCACTATATCGTCATCGCGTTTGCGCCGGTGGTGATTCTTGGGTTTGTGATTGCCGTGCTCACGGCTGCGTTCTACGAGACGGCATTTTGGTATCTTTACATCATTCAGATTGTCAATCTCTCCGGTGCGGCTGGAGATTTTTATGTCGGCACACTGATTGCGCGGGCGAAGAACGATGTTATGGTGCGTGACGCAGGCACGGATATGTCCTTATATTCCAAACAGTTGCGCAACCGATGATTTCGATTGAAACGGTGATTTAGATTGAAAAAAACAGCCTCAAGGCGAGAACCTTGAGGCTGTTTGACCGCTTGGGATTACTTTTTTTCCGGAGCGGCGGGGGCCGCTGTGGCGGCCGCCATGACGCTTTGATTGGCCTTGCGTTTGGCCTCCTGCTCGGCAGCCGCCTGCTTGCGTTCCTCCTCAAACAGGGCGCGGAGCTGCTTTTCTAGTTTTTGTGTGAGCTCCGGGTTGTCCTTGAGGAAGATGCGAGTGTTATCGCGTCCCTGCCCCATGCGCATTTCGCCGTAGTTATACCACGCGCCGCTCTTGCTCACGAGCTTTTTTTCAACTGCAAGATCGAGGATTGCGCCCTCCTTGGAAATACCTTCGCCATAGAGCATATCGAACTCCGCCGACTTAAACGGCGGGGCGACCTTATTTTTAACCACTTTGACGCGCGTGCGGTTGCCGATGATGTCGGTGCCGTTCTTCAGCGCATCCACGCGACGGACATCCAGACGGACGCTGGCATAAAACTTAAGCGCCTTGCCGCCGGGGGTCGTCTCCGGATTGCCGAACATGACGCCGACCTTTTCGCGCAGCTGGTTGATGAAGATGACGATGGTGTTGGACTTGTTGATGGCGCCGGTGAGCTTGCGCAGCGCCTGGCTCATGAGGCGCGCCTGCAGGCCGACGTGGGAATCACCCATGTCGCCTTCGATTTCTGCCTTGGGTACAAGCGCCGCAACGGAGTCCACAACGACGACGTCGATGGCGCCGCTGCGGACGAGCGCTTCGGTGATCTCCAGCGCCTGTTCGCCGGTATCCGGCTGGGAGACGTAGAGATCGTCCACCTTGACACCTAGCGCCTCGGCATAAACGGGATCGAGCGCATGCTCCGCGTCAATAAATGCCGCTGTCCCGCCAACCCTTTGCGCCTCGGCAATGATATGCAACGCAATGGTGGTTTTACCGGAGGATTCCGGCCCGAATATTTCAACGACTCTGCCGCGCGGGATGCCGCCGACACCAAGCGCATAGTCCAGCGGCAGGCAACCCGTTGAGATGGTTGCAACCGGCGTACGGGCGGCCGCATCGCCGAGTTTCATAATCGCGCCTTTGCCAAATTGCTTTTCGATTTGACCCAGGGCAATCTCCAATGCTTTTTCTTTTTCAACCATCGCCGTAATCCTTTCACTCCTAACAGTCTATTCGAAATGTTTCTCGCGTAATCGATTTCAAATCTTTTCGCACCGTCTATTCGAAATGTTTCTCCACGTAATCGATTTCAAATCGTATCGCACCGGTCCAAGAGGGCCACTGCTTTCAACCGCATGATCAGCACTATGGATGGAAACAAATGATCGCATCCCGCAGACCATTATAGCATGACTCGATGCGTGCGTACAGCGTTTTTGTCGAAAATTGATACGGATTCCGAACAAAAACTCAGAGCCGGGCGAGTTTTCTGCGCAAAAGATCAAAGGCATGCAACGAGGCGATTTCACGAACGCGCGCCCGCTCGCCGAAGAGCTGCACGCGCTTGACGATGGTGCCGCTTTCACTGGCCAGCGCAACATAGACGGTTCCGACGGGGTTCTCCGCATTTCCGCCGTCCGGACCCGCGAAGCCGGTTGACGCAAGCGCATAGTCCGCACCGGAGGACCGGCGCATGCCCTCCGCCATCTCCGCAGCACAATGCTCGCTGACCGCGCCGAACGCGTCCAGTGTTTCCTTTTTAACGCCGAGGCGGCGGATTTTGGACGCGTCGGAATAGGTAACGCAGCCTTCTAAAAGAAAACGGGAGCATCCGGGGATCGCGACAAACTCGCTCGCGATGAGCCCGCCTGTGCAACTCTCCGCAACGGCGAGGGTCTGGTGTTCATCCGCGAGCATCCGCGCGCAGGTTTCCGGGAGGGATTCGCCGATCGTAGAATAGACGATGTCCCCTAGGCGAGAGACGATCTCGTCAATCATCGGACACGCGAGCGCTTCGCCTTCATCCATGCTTTGACAAAGGGCGGTGACGCGTAGGGAGACCTCGCCGGTCTTGACATACGGTGCGACGGTGGGGTTTGTTTGATTCTCGATAATATCGCGCAGTTCATAGGTTACGGAGGACTCCCCCTTGCCAAAGATGCGCAGTTCGCGCGAATAGAGCTTGTTTCCGCTCAACCGCTCCAGATAGGGCATCACATGATTCTGGAACATGGGGAAGAGTTCGCGCGGCGGCCCCGGCAGGAGAATCGCTGTCTTGTTCTCTGCGGTCATGATGCAGCCCGGCGCGGTGCCGAAGGCATTGGGGAGAATAAAGGCGCTCCTTGGAAAGCTCGCCTGTTTGAGATTGTTCGGTGTAAAATCGTAGCCGCGCGTTTCAAAATGTTTTTTGAGGCGCTCGACCTCTTCAGGGATGGGCTCCACGGTCAGCCCTAATGCGGCGGCGACGGTCTCTTTGGTCAGGTCGTCGTCGGTCGGCCCAAGGCCGCCGGTGAAGACCACCACATCCGAGCGCTCCACCGCCTGATGGACAACCGCCGTAAGGCGCTTGACATTGTCGCCCACGGTCGTATGATAAAACACCTGAAAACCGAGCGGAGCAAGCCGCTGGGCAATAAACTGCGCGTCCGTATTGACGACCTGTCCCATGAGTAATTCCGTACCAACGGAGACAATTTCTGCGATCATGTTGGGTTCACTTCCTATTCCAATGCGGATACTTCCGCGATATTCCTGTATGATAAACAGCGATTAATTCCAGTTGACAGCCTTCCGGTTGGCAACGATATAGTCTACCGCCGACCAGATGGTAAACACCGCGGCGGTGCACATCACCCCGAAGTCAAACGGAAAATTCCAGCGGGAGAAGATCGGGTTGCCGAGCAGCGTTGCGAGAATTGCGACAACCTGAAGCCCGCTCTTAAGTTTCCCGAGCCAGTTTGCGGCGATGATTTTTCCACTGTTGGCGGTAACGAGCCGAAACCCGGAGACGATGATCTCCCGACCGACAAAAATGATGGCCAAGATGGGGTTGAGCATGCCGTTGTAGGTCATCATGATGAACGCCGAACAGAACAGAAGCTTATCCGCGATGGGATCCATAAGCTTGCCAAAGTTGGTGACCAGATTGCGCCTGCGGGCAATCGCACCATCCAGAATATCCGTCATGTCGGCGATGAAAAAGATCGCCGACGCATAATAGTTCCAACCCTTGAGCCATGCGTCAAACGAAAACGCGGCAACCATGAGGGGGACGAGCACCATGCGGAAGATGGTCAGGCGGTTGGGCAGGTTCATTTTTTCTCTTTTTGGCTTCGTGTCAGGCGTCATCTGTTCCATGCTATGTTTCCTGTTCTGCGAAATTTCTGCGCGATTGCGGATTAGTTTCCGGCGAGTTCGCCGATCATATCATATTCCTCTGCGCGGGTCAGACGGGCGGACACATAACTGCCGACCGGCAGCGCGCCCGTACCCTCCAGATAGATTCTCCCGTCGACATCCGGCGCCTCGGCATAGCTGCGCCCGTATGCGCGAGAGCCGTCAAATCCCTCGATCAACACCTCGACCCGCTGCCCGATCCGGCGTTCGTTGCGCGCACGGGAGATGGTTCGCTGGGTCTCCATAAGCGTTGACAAGCGTTCTTGCTTGACTTCATCCGGCACCTGATTCGGCAGGGATGCGGCAGCCGTCCCTTCCTCCGGGGAAAACGAAAATGCGCCGACGCGATCGAACGGATGCTCCTGAATAAAGCGAAGCATATGGGAAAAGTGCTCCTCCGTTTCGCCGGGGAAGCCAACCATCAGCGTGGTGCGGAGCATGAACTCCGGTGCATGCCGGGCCACATAATCCAGCACGTTCCTGATATGCGCCTGATCGCCGCGCCGATACATGCGGCGGAGTATCTCATCCTCAGTGTGCTGCAGGGGCATATCCAAATAGGGCAACACCTTTCCGCCGGCCCGGAAGCGATCGATGAGCTCCGGCGTGACCGTATCGGGATAGGTATAGAGCACACGAATCCAATGCAGGGAATCGATTTGCTCCAAACGTGAAAGCAGATCCGGCAGCATTGGCTTGCCGTAGCGGTCGATGCCATAGCCGGAGGTATCCTGCGCGATAAGCGTCAGCTCCGTCACGCCTCCTTCGGCGAGGCGAGCGGCTTCCTCCACCAGCTCTTCCAGCGGTTCGCTGACGAGATTGCCCCGAATAAGCGGGATCGCGCAATAGGCGCAGCGGTTGTCGCAACCGTCCGCAATCCGCAGATAGGCGCTGTAGCGCGGCGTGGTAAGCACGCGCGCGGTAGCGGGGCCGCAGTGCGGCGCATCCTGCCTGCCGCCGAGTAGGCGTGGCAGGGATTCGTATTCCCTGACCCCAAGCAACAAATCAATCTCGGGCATAGCCTCCTGCAATTCGCCGCGATAGCGCTCCGAAAGGCAGCCGGTTACGACCAGACGGCGGCATTTTCCGCCCCGCTTATATTGCGCCATTTCGAGGATTGCGTTGATGGATTCCTGCTTTGCACTCTCGATGAAGCCGCAGGTGTTCACGACGAGTACATCCGCTTCGGCGGGATCGTTTGTAATGATATGACCGGATTCCGTGAGCAAGCCGAGCATGCGTTCGGTATCCACCTGGTTTTTTGCGCAGCCGAGCGAGATCACGCCGATGGTTGCCATAGTTCAGAATACTCCTTACTTTCGATGCGGGGCGAGCGAATCAGTTGTCGTCCCGATAAAAACTTGACATGGGGTTGGGTTCGCGCTCATGCGCGGGCGGATCGGCAACGGGTGTCCCATCACCAAAGAGCTCCTCGAGCTGCGCACGCTTGATCAATACCTCGCGCGCCTTGCTGCCGTTGAAGCCGGAGACATAACCCTTTTGTTCCATGATGTCGATGAGGCGGGATGCGCGGGCATAGCCCACGCGGAGCCTTCGCTGTACCATGCTGGTGCTGGCCTGACCATGCTCAAACACGACGCGAACGGCCTCGCCGAGGAGCTCGTCCTCCTGCTTGCCCTCGCCAAATACGCCGCCGGTGGCTCCGCTCTTCTCCAGCGCGGAGACATCGTCCAGAATCTGATCGTTGAATACCGGACGGCTCGTGCTCACCCTAAAGTGCGACACGATGCGCTCCACCTCTTCGTCTGAAACATAGGCGCATTGCAGACGGGTCGGTTTGGCGGATCCATCCGGATGGAAGAGCATATCACCGTGCCCAAGCAGTTTTTCCGCACCGCCCATATCGAGAATGATTCGGCTGTTGGTTGCGGAGCTGACAGCAAACGCGGCGCGCGAGGGGATGTTTGCCTTGATCAGGCCGGTGATGACCGTTGCGTCCGGCCGCTGGGTTGCGAGGATGAGATGGATGCCCGCCGCGCGGCCAAGCTGCGCGATGCGGCGGATACTGTCCTCGACCTCTTCGGGCGCGACCATCATGAGGTCGGCCAGCTCGTCGATGATGACAACGATGCGCGGCAGACGATCCGCCGGATTTTCCACATGCTCGTTGTAGCGATCCAAATTGCGCGCGTTGGCCGAGGAGAAGGTTTTATAGCGGTCGGTCATCTCTTTGACCGCCCAGCGCATGGCGCCGGCCGCCTTCTTCGGCTCCGTCACCACGGGGATGAGCAGATGCGGCAGCGAGCCATACATGGTCATCTCAACCATCTTGGGGTCGATCAGGATAAAGCGCACATCCGCAGGGGAGGACTTATAGATCATCGAAACGATGATATCGTTGATACAGACGCTCTTGCCCGAACCCGTTGCCCCGGCGATGAGCATATGCGGCATGCGCGTAAGATCCGCAACGATGACCTTCCCGCTCGCTTCGCGGCCAAGGGCCATGGTAACGGGGGAGGCGCTGTTTTTAAATTCCTTGCTCTCGATGATATCCCGCAATACGACGAGCGTGGAGCCCTTATTCGGGATCTCTACGCCGATGGCATTTTTACCGGGAATCGGCGCCTCCATGCGCAGGCGCGGCGCGGCAAGCGCCATTGTGATATCGTTTTGCAGCGCGGTAATGCGCGAAATGCGCGTCCCGGGTGCGGGCTGAATCTCAATTCGGGTCAGCGCGGGGCCAACGGCGATGTTGGTCACCGTTGCGCCGATGCGGAAACTCTGTAACGTTTCGATGAGAATGCGCGCCTTTTCCTCCGGCGTGTCGCTCTCATCGTCCGCCTTCGCGCCGGGATGATTCAGCAGCTCCAGAGAGGGTGCGTGATACTGCCCGTCACCGATGATGACCTCCGGCGGCGTTTTTGGTTTTTCGCCCGTTCGTTTGTCGGCCGGCGGCGTCTTTACCCCGGGCTGGCGAGCGGGCATACCCTCCCGGCTTGCCGGTTTTGCGGCTGCCTTCGCGGTTGCCTTGGCAGTCTGGTCAGGAATTTTCGCACCAAAAAGCGGCGATGGATCCGGCAGGTGCACCACGGGTTTGGGGATTTGCACTGCGCCGGCCTTGACCACGGCGGGCACGTCATCCGCCGGTTCAAAGTCGATATCATCCCAGAGATCGCTGCTGATTTTTTGCGGCTTTTTTGCCGTCGCCTTTGCGCCCGAGCTGGTTTGAAACTCGCCCTTTTGCGCGGAGAACGGCTTTAACTCCGCCGTTTTTGCGGACGCAACCGTCCGAGCTTTTGATTTTGGAGTCTTTTCAAAGAGGTCGATGACCGGTTCTTCTTCCAGGACGGGCGACCGCTTCCCTCTAGCCTTCGCCGAAGGCTCAACAACGGCCTCCGTCAGAGCGCCGCGCCTACCCTTTGCGGGCAGCTGCGGTGCGTCGTCCTCCAGCGTGACGGTAAAGAGCTTATGGTTTTCGCGTGTTTCGCCCGCGATGGCCGGCTCGCGCGAGTTCTCCATCGCGGTTACTACTTTTTCTGTGAGAAGATCGGAGGCATCCCGCAGAGAGAAGCCCGTAATCTTGATGAGACAGATGAGGATTAGCGCGATGCTGGTGATATAGGCGAGCGTCGGCCCGCCAAGCTTAAGCAGAGGAAAACTCAAAACAGCGCCGATGAAACCGCCGCCAAGATGCGCATTTTGGCCGACATACAACGCCTCGTTGATATAATCCATATATTTTTCGACTTCAACGGACTTGCCGCGCGCCGTATTGAGCAGCGTAACCAGCGCAAGAATGCTCAACAATAAGTACCAACCCGAACCATTCAGACGCGCGTTCGTGCTCCCGCGAATATAGATAATGCCAACGCCGAGAAGAATGACCGGCAGCGCATAGGCAATGACGCCGATCATGCCAAACAGCGCTTTTCCGAGCATTTCGCCGAGGTATCCGGTCGCGGAAAAAAAGAGATATGCCGCCGCGAGAATACCGCAGGCGATGAGCAACACGCCGCTTGCTTCGGATGCGGCCTTGTCGCGCGTTTGGCTGCCGCTCTTATCGGCTGTTTTTCGTCCGCTGGATGTTTCGTTGACTGCTTTGGATGCCAAAGATGTTTTCAATCCTTTCTTTTCATCAAAAAACGGTTCTTCCGGTTTTTCAGCTGGATTTGGCGAATGGATGCCGATGGACTTAAAAGTGTGTATTACGCCAATCTATCAATTTATTATACAACATATTGCGATGCCCTGCAATGTAAGACACGATTCGGGAAGGTTTGGCAGAGCGTCGAATCAATCCGGGTTGCTCGCTTGTCAGCCAACGACAGATGCGCTATACTTTGGAAGAAGCAGAAAACCCTGGAGAAATGGATGAACATTGTAATTCTTGACGCGTATTCCGTAAACCCCGGAGACATAGACTGGGCGCCGATTGCGCAATTTGGCGAACTGACCGTATACGATTACACGCCGCCTGCGCGGATTGGCGAGCGGCTGAAAAACGCCGATATCGCGTTTACCAACAGGGGCAGACTCGGCGAAGCTGAGTTTGCCGCCGCGCCGAACCTGCGCTTTCTCGGCATATTTGCGACGGGCTATGACAAGATTGATCTGGCCGCTGCACGGCGGCATCAAATTGCCGTCTGCAATGTGCCGGGTTATTCGACAGAGGCGGTGGCGCAGCATGCAATCGCGCTGCTGCTTGAATTGACCAACCGCACACGCGCGCTGGACACGGAGCTTCGGAAGGGCCGCTGGACCCAACTGCCGGGCGACTGCCTCTGGGACGCGCCGATTCTCTCGCTCAACGGCAGAACATTCGGCGTGCTTGGCACGGGTGACATCGGCTGCGCGACGGCGCGCATTGCAAGCGCGCTGGGCATGCGTGTTATTGGCCACAGCCGGAGCAGACGGGCGGAATTCTGCGGGGAATATGTCTCGCAGGAAGAACTGTTTCGCGAAAGCGATGTGCTCTCGCTCCACTGCGCAGCGACGAGCGAGACACGCGGCGTTGTGAACAGCGGTACGCTTGCGCTGATGAAGCGCAGCGCGATTTTAATCAACACCGCGCGGGGAACGCTGGTAAACTCCGCCGACCTGGCGCACGCGCTCAACGAGGGGCGGCTCTATGCGGCCGGACTTGATGTTGTCGACGGCGAACCGATCTCGCCGGACAATCCGCTGCTAGCGGCGAAGAATTGCCTGATTACCCCGCACGTTGCCTGGATACCGCGCGACGCGCGAAAGCGCCTTGTCGACACGGCGGCGAGCAACCTGAACGCATTCATCAACGGAACACTGCAAAACCGCGTGGATCTGGAGGGATAAATCATTGGAGAAGACAAATACGGCATTCGGACGAACAATACGCTTCGTGACGGGTGCTATGCTTATCCTCGCGCTCGCGTTTACGCTGGCCGGCTGCAAGGAGGAGGGGGACATCGTCCCTGGCCCGACTGCAAAGCCGGAGCAGCCAACGGTGATTGTCAACAACGAAGCGGCGATTCCGGAGCGGTCCATTCATGTGAGCGGAATGGGCGAAGTGATCGCTGCACCGGACTTTGCGACCATTCACATCGTTGCAATGGGGAGCAGCGCGACCTCCGAGGAGGCGGCCGCCAACTGCGAAACGGTTACGCAACAGGTAAAGGAAATTGCGGGGGCGCAGGGCGTACTCACTAAAAACCTGACGACTTCCGGGGTTACGCTCAGCAGCAGCACGCGCGAGAGCGACGGCGCGATTACGGGATATGTTGCGCGGGACACCATCACCATTATCGAAAGCGATATCAACCGCGTGAACGCCATACTCTCGCCGATCATCGACGCGCGTATTACGGAAAGCTACGAGGTGACCTATAGTCTGCTCGACGCGTCGGCGGCCTATTCCAGTGCGTTGGCGGCGGCGATGGCGGACGCGCAGGAGAAGGCGGCGGCCATTGCCGCCGCGGGCGGCGTAATTCTTGGCGGGATTCTCTCCGTTTCAGAATCGCCGATCGAGAGCCAGCTGGCCGGGGTTGCGTTTAAGAGCAGTTCGATTGCGGTTGATGCGGCGGTTACCGTTACCTATCAAATATCGGCGGCGCAGCCGCAGAACTGACGCGCATATAAACACAAAAGCGGCGGGGAACCGTCGCTTTTTTGCGCGTGAAACGCTATGCGCTTGAGTTGATGCGGATCTTCGCTTTCTTTTTAATATGGCTCCATGACGCGAAGGAGCGAGCTGGAGCGAACCGCCTGCGATTGAAGCGCTTGATAATCCGTCAGCGAAAACACCTCCGCCTCGGCGCCCGAAACGCCGATGATCGCGCCTGTTGAAAAACTGTAGGCGTGTTCGCCGCCGACGATGATATGGTCGAACAGCTGCACCCCGATGCTCTCCAACGCGGCGCGGACGGATTCGGTTGTGTCCGCATCCGCTTTGGATGGGGCGGGATCGCCGGAGGGGTGGTTATGAATCAGGAGGATGCCATGCGCCCGCCTCAGAAGCGCCATCTCCGCGATGTTGCGCGGATAGATTTGCGCTTCGATCAACGAACCGCCAAGGATCCGCTCGCAACTCTGCACCATCTTCTTTGCGTTGAGGCAGACGACGAGCACGGTTTCATAGGTGTTGAGCGAAAGCTGCGAAACGGCATACCGCGCGGCCTCTACCGGAGAGCTCAGGCGAACGGCTCCGCGAGCATCCGCCAGCCGATGCAGCCGAAGACGGCGAAACAGGTCTCCCTGCATCCGCAGGAAGACCGCCGCGCTCTCGCCGACGCCATCTACCAGCATGAGCTGGGCAATCTCCGCCGTAACTACACCCTCCAGCGAACCGAAGCGCTCCAGGAGCAAATGCGCGAGCTCGTTGGTATCCTTTCGCGGAATGGCGTAGGTCAACAAAAGCTCGAGGAACTGGTGATCCAGAAACGCATCGGCGCCGTGTGCTTTATATTGTTCGCGAATCCGCTCGCGATGCCCGCTGTGTATGGAATCCGGCATGTCGGCCTCCCGTTGTTTGCTCTACCAGTATAGAGGATAACGAAAATCATGTCAAAAGATACCGTATCGTGAATTGTTTGCGACATGTGGCGGTATTTTTCCCTTTGCTCTTGTAAAACGAAATTGATGCGGGTAGAATAGCACTATATTTCATTCTGGAGATCTATGCGGTGTTTTGTGGGCAGCGGCGGCTGATCGGAGAAACCGAGCTGACCGCCTGCGGATGTGATCCCGGAGATACGGTGCTGGTCGCACTCTCCGGCGGAGCGGATTCCACCGCGCTTTTGCTCTCCTTGTGTGAATGCAGGGATGCGGGCGAAATCGGCGGGTTATTTGCCGCGCATCTCAACCACGGCATCCGCGGAGAAAACGCGAATCGCGACCAGCGGTTCTGCGAGGCGCTCTGCGCGAGGCTCGAAATCCCGCTGGCAACAGAGACGATTGGCGTGCCCGCTTATGCAAAAGCGCATGGGCAGTCCATCGAACAAGCGGCGCGCGAAGTGCGCTATGCGTTTCTGGAGCGTGCGAGGGAGGCATTTCACGCGAACGTGATTGCCACAGCGCATCACAAGGACGATCAGGCGGAGACGCTGCTCCTGCACCTCATCCGCGGCAGCGGAACGGGCGGTCTTTGCGGTATGCAGCCGAGAAACGGTCGCATCATACGTCCGCTGCTTGATGTGAGCCGGGAGGAGATCCTCCTTTCCCTCCAACTGAGGGGCGAGCCCTTCTGTGAGGACGAAACGAACGCGGAGAATGGAGCCGCCAGGAACCGCATCCGAAACGAGCTGATGCCGTTGCTGCAAACCCTGAACCCAGGCGTCGCCTCCGCACTTGCCAAGACAGCCAAGCTGGTTTCGGAGGATGAAGCATTTCTCCGGCAGTTGTCGGAGGAGGCGGAGCGGGAGATTTCCTGTAACGGCGGGCTGGAGAGAACGAAGCTGGCCGCGCTTGCGGCGCCGATCGGTACACGGATCCTCCGCAGACGGCTGATGGCGCAAACAGGTAACGTCAAGGAATCCGACATCCGGCGCGTGATGGCGCTCTCAACGGCTCAAACAGGCACGCGCATTGAGCTTTCCGGCGGATACTTCGCGTGGACGAGCGCGGAACTTCTTCAGATTGGCCTCTATCCCGAACCGGAGGAGTATGAAGTCCCCTTTGTGCAGGACGGGGAGACCGTTACGCCATATGGCGTATTGCGGGCGAATCGAGCGGACGGCTGGCAAAGGCCGAAGGATGGAAGCGAAGCCTATCTGGACGCAGGCGCGCTGCCAAAGGATCTGGTGGTTCGATCCAGACGGAATGCGGATCGGTTTTTCCCGCTGGGCGCGCCGGGCGAACGGAAGCTAAGCGATGTTTTTACCGACAGGAAGATTCCGAAGGAGGAGCGGTGGTTACCGCTGCTCTGCGCGGGAGATCAGGTTTACTACGCGGTGGGGTTAGGCGTTTCCGAACGCGCGAGAATCACCCCGAATACGCGTGAAATACTCCATATTATATTTAACAGGGGGGACAGGGATTGAACAGGCTCATCAATCACGACGACATCGCGCATATACTCGTCTCAGAAGAGCAGATTAAAAAACGCATTGCGGAACTCGGCGCTGAATTGCGCCGCGATTATGCGGATGCCGACGGCGAGATCGTGCTCATCTGCATTCTTAAAGGAGCGGTCATGTTCTTTGCCGACCTTGCGCGCGAAATGGATTTGAACCTGCAGATGGAATTTATGGGCATCTCCAGCTACGGTAACGAACAGAAGACCAGCGGCATTGTGCGCATTACTAAGGATATCGACACCTCGATTACCGGCAAGCATGTGATTATTGCCGAGGACATCATGGACAGCGGGCTGACGCTATCGCATCTTGCAAAACTGCTGGACAGCCGCAATCCCGCGTCGCTGAAGATTTGCTGTTTGCTGGATAAGCCTTCGCGCAGGGAGACGGATATTTCGCCGGATTACTGCGGATTCATCATACCCAACGAATTCGTCGTTGGATATGGCCTGGATTATAACGGCTTTTTGCGCAACCTGCCCTATGTTGGCGTGCTGAAGCCCTCCGTTTACAGCGAGGGAGAATAACGAAATAACGCGTCCGTATCTTTTGGATACGGCAGATCGGGACGGCGAAGACGCCGCCCGAATCGCGCGGCGGCGGAAAGAGCGCCACCGCAGATGGAGGATAACTAGTTGAATAAAAAAGTCATGACCGCCGTGATCTGGGTGGTGCTCTTTGCGGCAATTATCTACATGGTTTCGGGGCTGAATCCAACGCAGGATACACTGGATAAACTCGACTATAACACCGAGTTTCTGCAGCTTGTTCGCAATACCGAAAGCGGAGATACAACCGGAAAGACAATCAAGGCCATCCAGGTGGATCAGCGGGAGGTATATGGACTCTACGCGGGCAGCAAAAGCGAGGGTAAGGATTTGCCAAAGCGCGCGGAGTTTTATGTTGTCATTCCGAGCGAAAGCACCTTCCGCGCCGACATGGCGGCGATTGTATACAGCGCGCACCCTGAAAAATTCACCAGTGTGGATCAGGTTTCCAGCGCAGACTATGGATTTAAGTATGAATCCAAGATTGTTGAAGAATCGTTCTGGTCGCTGGTATTGCCCTATCTGCTCATCTTTGGCGCGTTCGGCGTTTTCTATTTCTTTATGATGCGCGCGCAGGGCGGCGGAAAGCAGATGCAAAACTTCGGCAAATCCCGCGCGCGGATGACCATAGGCGACAAGATGAACGTTACTTTCGCTGACGTCGCCGGAGCGGACGAGGAAAAGGAAGAACTAAAGGAGATCGTCGAGTTTATGCGTGCGCCCGCGCGATTTAACGCTATTGGTGCGCGCATTCCAAAGGGAGTGCTGCTTGTAGGCCCTCCAGGCACGGGCAAGACACTGCTGGCAAAAGCCGTTGCAGGCGAGGCCAAGGTGCCGTTTTTCTCGATTTCGGGATCGGATTTCGTTGAAATGTTCGTCGGCGTTGGCGCGTCCCGTGTGCGCGATCTTTTCCAGACCGCAAAGCGCACGACCCCGGCGGTTGTATTCATCGACGAAATCGACGCCGTCGGTCGCCACCGTGGCGCCGGCATGGGCGGAGGACATGACGAAAGAGAGCAGACGCTCAATCAGCTTCTCGTCGAAATGGACGGGTTTGCGCCGAACGAGGGCATCATCGTGATTGCCGCGACGAACCGCCCGGACATCCTGGATCCCGCGCTGTTGCGTCCTGGCCGCTTTGACCGCCAGATCACGGTAAACTATCCCGACGTCAAGGGGCGCGAAGAGATTTTGAAAGTGCACGCGCGCAACAAGCCCCTTGGGAAAGAGGTTTCCCTTGCGACTCTGGCCAAACGCACCCCTGGCTTTACAGGCGCGGATCTGGAGAACGTACTCAACGAGGCGGCGATCCTCGCCGCGCGCGCGAACCTGAAAGCCATCGGCATGAACGAGCTGGAAGAGGCGATTACCCGTGTGCAGATGGGACCGGAGAAGCGCAGCCGCGTTATCACCGAGGCGGACAAAAAAATCACCGCCTTCCATGAAGCTGGCCATGCGATCGTCGCGATGATGCTGCCGGGCTGTGATCCGGTGCACGAGGTTTCCATTGTGCCGCGCGGTATGGCCGCGGGGTACACCATGTCCCTGCCCAAAGAGGACATGATGCATATTACGAAAAATAAACTGCTGGATAATATCGCTATGTCGCTTGGCGGACGCGTTGCGGAGCAACTGAAATTTCACGATGTTTCGACCGGCGCCTACAGCGACCTGCAGCGCGCAAGCGATATCGCGAAAAAGATGGTGACCGAATACGGCATGAGCGAGTCGGTAGGCCCGATGTTCCTCGGCGGACAGGAAGAGGTATTCATCGCCAAGGATTGGGGACACCAGCGCAACTACTCCGAGTCCCTCGCAGCCACCGTAGATAACGAGGTTCGGAAGATTCTGGACACGCAGTATGCCCGCGCCCGCTCGATTATCAGCGAGCATATGGAGGCGCTTGATCGTGTATCGGAAATGCTGATTGAATATGAGCGCGTTACCGGTGAGGAGTTCGAGGCAGTGTTCAACGGATCGGATCCGGCGTCAATCCTGAAAAAGGCTTCCCCCAAGCGCAGAAGGAAGAAGGCGGATGCGCAGACCGAACCGCCGGCGACCGGAGAGCCAAGCGGCGAGCCCGCGTAATCAGACGGCAGAGAGAACCGAACACCCGTAAAAACGACTATAGCAATCCCAAGATGGGGCGGCCAGTCCGCCCTATCTTTATGAAGACGCCAAGGCGCAAGCGAAGAACAGGAACAAAAAGTTGAAGACAAGCGAGAAAAACAACAGCCCATTCGACCTGCATCTGCATAGCAACTGCTCGGATGGCTCGGACGCGCCAGCCGAGGTGATGCGCGCGGCGGCCGCACGCGGAATTTCACTGCTGGCGCTGACCGACCATGACAACGTAAGCGGAGTGCCTGAGGCGATGGAGGAGGCAGAGCGCATCGGCATTCGGCTGCTGCCAGCCATTGAGATGGACGCCGAGTGGCCGCACGAAATGCACATTCTCGGCCTCGACATCGACACGGAAGAAACGCGCATGAAGCAGGCGTTGGAGAGGGCGCTGATCCGCCGGGGGAAGCGCAACGCGGAGATTGCGGCGCGGCTGAAGAACATCGGCTGCGACATCGACCCATATCTGCCGCGCGAAATAGAAACCGCGACGCGGCTGAACATCGCCCTCGCGCTCGTGAAGGGCGGATTTGCGGCGGACACGAAGGAGGCCTTTGCCAAGTATCTGCGCAAGGGATGTTCTGGTTACTATCAGGTGGAGCGATTCTCGCCGGAGGAGATCATTCGATTGATTCGCGGTGCCGGCGGAGTCCCTGTGTGGGCGCATCCGCTGAATGGGCACCCCGATCCACATAAACTGGCACCGCAGCTCAGAGAGCTTGGACTCCTGGGGCTGGAGGGATATCATCCCTCGCTAAGCGAGGGGGACAGCACGGTGCTCGTGAGCATCGCGCGGCAGCTTGACCTGATCGTCACCTGCGGAAGCGATTATCACGGCGCGCATAGGCCGGGAGTACAGCCGGGGCAGACCTGGCAGGCGATACCTGTGCTGAACGAGTGCCGGGCTTTTTTTGAGGCACGCCCGGTACGAAAGCCGACCCGTCAGGAAGCATAAGAACCGGCTGCGGCAAAGCTTGAACAACAGCTTGCCGCGGACGGAAAGAATTGGCATGCGGTGTTTAGCGCGGCAGTTTTCGCTAGAAATGCACAAATTCGCGCACACCGGCCATATTGTGTTGAGAACCTTCGCTCCCTCTGATATAATGTGGTTACAGAGAGCGAAGGGGACGACGGAACATTACGTTTTGGGGAAAGAGGAAAAACAGATGTACACGGGTTCTGGAATTATCAAGATATTTGCCGGAAGCACGGGGAAGCCGTTTGCCAAGAAGATGTGCGCCTATCTAGGGACGCAGCTTGGCGACGCGGAGACCATTAAGTTCAGCGAAGGAAATATCTTCGTGCGCGTCAATGAATCCATCCGCGACAAGGACGTTTACATTGTTCAGCCCATTGGCCGCCAGCCGAATGACGAGTTTGTTGAACTGTTGTTTTGGATTGATGCCTTTAAACGCGCCAGCGCAAACTCCGTCACCGCGATTATTCCGTATTTTTCCTATGCCAAGGGCGACAAAAAAGACGAGCCGCGCGTTTCCATACGCGCGAGAGTCTGCGCAGACTGCATCGAGGCTGCGGGTGTTGACCGCATCATCACGATGGACTTGCATGCACCGCAGGTACAGGGATTCTTTAAAAAACCGGTCGATCATCTCTATGCAAAGGAGCTGCTCTGCGAGTATATTCGCAGGCAGGGCATCGTAAACGAGGATCTCGTCGTTGTCTCGCCGGATGCGGGTTCCGCTAAGCGTGCGCGCGAGTATGCGACTGAACTGAACTGCCCGGTCGCCATCGGCGATAAAATGCGCTTTGGGCACGACGAGAACGCAAAGGTTCTCGAAGTGATCGGCGATGTGAAGGACAAGAACTGCCTGGTGATCGACGACTTCTCCATCTCCGGCGGAACGCTGGTTGACGTGAGTTACGCCCTGCGCGACAAGGGCGCAAAGAAGATCTACGCCGCGCTCTCGCACAACGTGCTCGGCGAAGAGGGCGTGAAGAAGATCGACGCGAGCCCAATTGAGTTTCTCGTCTCCACCGACACGCTGGAATGTCCCGCGGCGAGCCTCTCGCCCAAGATTCGCTTCATCTCCGCCGCGCCGATGTTTGCGCAGGCGGTTAAGATTATCCACGACCGGGCGCCGATGAGCACCATGTTCGAGCAGCGCGTGAGCAAGCGGCTGCTGGACATGAGCTTTGCGGAACAGCAGACTTTGCTGTAATCAGCATACCTTTGGAATTCCACAGGGGCGAAGGCGGAAAAAGAGCCTTCGCCCCTTCCTTGATCGAACGACGCATAGAAACGACAGGTCGATTTTCTCCCAAAATGAACGATCATAAGAAACCAGAGCAAGCAAAAAAGAAGAAGCATACTTTTTCTAAATTATTTTGTTGACAGCGCCTGTATGGTGTGATATTATACGAGATTTTGTTGACAATTTCGAATGAAAAATGATATAGTATCAAATATGTGATGCAGAGCGGAAGAAAGGAGCGTTGCCGGTGTTTCAGATAGGTGATATGGTTTGCTACCCGATGCATGGCGTTGGACAGATTGAATCCGTGCAGGATCAGACCGTGCTTGGCGAGACGACGCAGTATTATCTGCTGCGCTTTGTCATGGGCCGCATGACGGCAATGGTCCCCGTTGCATCGGCAGAGGCGGTGGGACTGAGACGGCTTGTCTGTCCGGCAGACTGCGAGCAGGTGATTGCGTTCCTCACGGAGGATGGCTGCTCGAACGAGAGTGACAACTGGAATCAGCGCTACCGCGACAACCTGAATAAACTGCGCGTCGGCGATATCTTCGGTGTTGCCGATGTGGTAAAATGCCTGATCCATCGGGATCGGGAAAAAGGGCTCTCCGCAGGAGAGCGAAAAATGTATCTAACGGCGCGGCAGGTGCTATTGGCTGAATTATCCGCGTCGAGTGGAAAGGAGGAAAGCGAATTCCTTCCCCTTGTTGGGGGTTAAAGAGAACGGGAAAACGCCAATCACTGCATGCGGAAGGTACTAAGAATACTCCTCGCACTGGTCGGTATAGGTATTGGCTGTGGAATCGTCGCATGGGTGCTCTATTCATTTAAGTGCCCCGGATTTGATTATGTGCTGCGCTATACCACCATTCCCGCCGTGATGGTTGCCCTCTATGTGATCGTTGGCATTTCATTTGGAATCATATTTTATATTATCTCACCAAAGATCATAGACGGCATTCACGGCTTTTTTCAGAAACTGGAATGTAAACTCACCGAGATGCCCGCGCTTGATATCCTTTTTGGTGCGCTGGGCATTATGCTTGGTTTGCTGTTCGCATTCCTGCTCAGCCTCATTATGCGTACCATTGATGTACCGGTGCTGCCGGAGGTCATCACACTGCTGCTGTTCGTTATTTTTGGCTATTATGGCGGCTATGTTGGCATTACGAGGCGGTCGGAGCTCATGGACGGAACCACGCGGCGCGGTCATCTTGGAAAAGGGCTTTCCTCCGCCAACGCCAGACCGAAGGTTCTGGATACGAGCGTTATCATCGACGGGCGCATCTACGACATTTGCAAGACCGGCTTCCTAGAGGGAAAGATCGTAGTGCCTTCGTTTGTGCTGAAGGAGCTCAGGCACATTGCGGACAGCTCGGATGCGATGAAGCGCTCCCGCGGGCGCAGGGGACTCGACATACTCCACTCCATGCAGAGAGAGCTTGAGCAGCGCGTCGTCGTGGAGGAGCGGGATTATGACGAGATTGATGAGGTTGACCTCAAACTCTTAAAGTTGGCGGCGGATCTTAACGGCATATTGGTGACCAACGACTATAACCTCAACAAGGTTGCTGCGGTTCAGAATATGGCTGTTCTGAATATCAACGACCTTGCCAACGCGGTGCGTTCGGTTCTGTTGCCGGGCGAAGAACTGCCGATTGCCATCGTAAAAGAGGGCAAGGAGGCCGGGCAGGGGGTTGGCTATCTTCCGGATGGAACGATGGTGATCATCGAGAGCGGCAGAAAACATATTGGCGAGACGCTCGACATCGTGGTGACCAGCGCGCTGCAAACCTCGGCAGGGAGACTGGTGTTCGCTAAAATCCGCTAAGCGCGGCGAATCTCTCCAACCCGTGACCTTGTTGGGAAAGCTTGCTTTTCTCGAATGACAATCGGATATCGAAAAAACGCAACCAAGATTTCCTTGACACGGGTTTGTGCCGTCCACTATAATACTTAAGGTTCATATCATGCGGGTAAATGCCTGTATGTGCGATTTTTATCGCAGGCAGAGTGTCTGCGGGATTCTACTAATGAAGCGAGGTGTATTCGGGTGGTACGTACCTTCCAGCCCAAGAAGCGTCAGCGGAGCAAGGTTCACGGGTTCCGTAAGCGCATGAAGTCGGCAGACGGCCGCAATGTCATCAAGCGTAGACGCGCGAAAGGCCGCAAAGTTCTCAGCGCGTAACGGTATTGCTTTATCAGAACCGTAACAGAACGCACAAGCGCCTGCGGCAGGCATATGCTTGCCGCATGTTTGTATTTTCAAAAGGATAAGGCTTTCGTTTGACGCGTTGCATTTCGGCATATGGTTTTGCAGATCGTATGCGGGAGAGCACGCGCAGCCCACGGTATGTTGTTTAAAAAGGATGCGGCGTTGTGAAGCATAGTGATTCGCTGCGGCGGAAAAAAGAGTTTCGCTATACCTATCGCGCGGGAAAGTCCTGTTCGGGGAGGCTGCTCTCTCTGGTCTATGCGAAAAACCGCATCAGTGACGTGAAAATTGGCTTTTCGGTCAGTAAGAAAATTGGCAATGCAGTTGTAAGAAATCGCGTTAAGCGGCGCATGCGCGAGGCGGTAACCCCGCTGATTCCTCAAATCAAAGGCGGCATGAACATGATATTCATCGCGCGAGAGCCGATGATTGACGCTCCGTTTTTGAGCATTCGCGAGGGCATGACCGCGCAGCTGATCCGCGCAGGCCTCTGGAAAACGGAGGAAGGCAAGTGAAACGGGCAATGATTGCGATTGTTCGCGGATATAAGAAATATATCTCGCCGTTGTTGCCGCCGAGCTGCCGCTTTACGCCAACATGCTCCGAATATGCGATAGAGGCCATACAGAAACACGGGGCATGGAAGGGCGGACTTCTTGCCATATGGCGCATACTCCGCTGCAACCCATTCTGCAAAGGCGGCTATGATCCGGTTCCGTAAATGCTAAGACACGATCTCCAATCGATTCTAAAATGAAAACAAAATACTGTATATAGAAGAGGAGGGCATCCCCCTTGCAAGGCGATTTCTTCATTACACAATGGGCATTCCTCGGAATGCGCTGGCTTTACGAAGCCCTAACCAACCAGAGCATCGTTTTGACGATTATCATCGCGACGCTGATCATCCGCAGCCTCACTGTTTTCGGCGACATCAATTCGAGAAAGTCTTCCATGAAGATGGCGGCTATTCAGCCGCAGCTCGACAAGCTTCGTAAAAAGTATGAAAAAGATCCGCAGCGCCTGAACACCGAGCAGCAAAAGCTCATGCGTGAAAAGGGCGTCAGCATGTTTGGCGGTTGTTTGCCGATGCTGATTACCATGCCGCTGTTCTTTATCTTTATTGCGGCGTTCCGCCAATGGGGCAACGAGATGATGGTTCGCCTCATCCTCACCCTGGACGACAATAAGGACAAGGGCATTGAACTTTTCCAGAGCTTTAAGTTTTTCTGGGTGAATAACCTCTGGATGCCGGATAACGGGTTTTCTCCGGTCATTGCCACCGCAAAGGAATTCTTTGGCGCGGCGAACGCGAAACTTCCGCAACTGCTCTATTTCCAGGAGCATCCGGAAGCGCTGCAACGGTTTGTCGATCTCGGGTTCTTCGTGAAAAACGGCAACGCCTATGCTCTGGCAACCCTGTCGGAAGATTTAACCGCGCGCTATACGGCGCTGATGGCACCCTGTGCGGATCTTTATAATGGCCTGAATAACGGATGGTTCATATTCCCGATTCTGGCGGGCGCAACCACCTATCTCTCGACTTGGATCATGCAAAAGAACCAGCCTAAGAGCGACGCAACGGCGAGCACCAACAAGATGATGAACTGGCTCATGCCAATTATGTCATTCGTATTCTGTCTCCAATATAACGCAAGTTTCGCCGTCTACTGGACATTCAGCAACATTTTCTCACTCGGGACATCGCTGCTGATTAACCGTTCGTTTGCTAAGCAAAATGCTGCGCTGACGGAGGTTGTAGAAAAATGAGGAGCATGGAATTTTCGGGCCACAGTGTGGACGAGGCCATCTTTCATGGCCTGACCGAAATGGGCGTGACCATCGACGAAGTTGAAATCGAAACCATTCAATCCGAGAGCAAAGGCCTCTTTGGAATCGGCGCGAAACAGGCGGTTGTTCGCCTGACCGAGCGCGAGGTGCCGCTCGTCATGGAGATGGAGCAGGTTTATCGCAAAGAAAAGGAAGCGAGCTTTCAGCAGCGCCGCGACCAGCAGCCGAGGAATCGTGAAGCAAGACCCGAACGCAGGGAGGGCGACCGCCCCGCGCGCAGGGAACCCGCGGACAGGATTCAGCGCGGCCCCGCCCCGCAGGGAGCGTACCGCGGCGGCCAGAGCGACAGACGCCAGGAACGCGTTGCCGAGCCTGTGGCGGAAGAGTACTTTGAATACAGCGAAGAACTCGCGAAGAACACCCCATGCGCGGAGTTCCTCGGCGAACTGCTGCAAAAGATGAACAACCCCGCGCCTGTTCGCGCGGCGGAAACGGAGAACGGGCTGCGCCTCTGCATCGACGCGGAAACGATGGGCTTGCTCATCGGCCGGCGCGGAGAAACGCTGGACGCCATGCAATATCTAGTATCGCTGGTTGCCAACAAGAACCGCAAAGAAGAAGGATACGTCCGTGTCACGCTGGACACGGAGGGGTATCGTTCCCGCCGGGAGGAGACGCTCAAACGTCTCGCGCGGAAGAATGCGACGCAGGTGCGCCAGACGGGACGCGCCATTGCAATGGAGCCTATGAATCCTTATGAGCGGCGTATTCTGCATAGCGCCCTGCAGGGGTTTGCCGGTGTAACGACGCACAGCGAGGGTGAGGAACCCAACCGCCATGTTGTGATAACCCCAGCCAAATAACAAACGCAGACGAGCCGCCGGAACAAAACACGGCGGCTCCTGTTCTATTTTGGGTCGGGAACAATTACCTGTCACACTGGAGGAGAACAAGACAAGGGGAACCATGAGAGAAGATACAATCTACGCGCCGTCCTCCGCCATCGGAGGGGCGATCGCCATCATACGCATCTCCGGCGAAATGGCGCCAAAAGTGAGCACGCTGCTGGATCGGGATCCGACGATTCGTCCTCGTGAGATGATCCATGCACAATTGAGGGAGAATGAAGAATTGATTGACGACTGCATGGCGGTCTATTTTCCCGCTCCAAGGAGCTACACCGGTGAACACATGATGGAGCTGAACATCCACGGCGGGATGCAGACGGTGCAGAGAACGCTCGGCGCGCTCGCTTCGCTGGGTTTTCGCCCGGCGGAATGCGGAGAATTCACCAAACGCGCGTTTCTTAACGGAAAGATGGACTTGACTGAAGCGGAAGCTGTTATGGACGTCATCAACGCGGATGCGGAGCAGAGCCTGAAGGCTGCGCTACATCAGCTGCAGGGCGGCGTAAAACGGGAGATTGAATCAGTCGAGCGGCTATTGACGGATGCTCTCTCCGGCATCGATGCGGCGATCGATTACCCCGACGAGGCGGAAGCGGATACGCTGGAGGCGCTGCCGGAGTCGCTTACTGCGGCGATACGGCGCATTGACGGAATGGTTGCCCTTGCGCGACGCGGGAGAGTCCTCCGGGACGGGCTGCGCGTTGCAATCGTCGGACGGCCAAATGTAGGTAAATCCTCGTTGATGAATGCGATGCTTGGCAACGAACGGGCGATTGTCACCGCCGCAGCCGGAACCACGCGCGACATCATAGACGAGAAGATGAACATGGAAGGCGTGCCGGTGCGACTGATTGACACAGCGGGCATCCGCGAGGCGAAGGACGAGGCGGAGCGGATTGGCGTCTCACGCGCGCGCGATGCGATGCAGGGCGCGGACGTTGTTTGCCTAGTGCTGGATGCATCGGCAAAGCTCACGGAACAGGATCGGGCACTGCTGTCAGAAACGCGGGGGGAAAGCCGAATCGTTCTGCTGAACAAAAGCGATCTGCCGCAGGTTTGTGACTATAACGATACGGCGATTCGAATCAGCGCGAAGTCGGGCGAAGGGCTGGGCATGCTGAAAGAAAGCATTCTTGCGCTTGCCGCGCCGGAGCGCGCAGACGGAACAACCATTACGAACGAACGTCACATTCGCGCGCTGGAGCAAGCGCTGCGTGCGTTGCGCGAGGCAGAAACGGCGACCGAACTGGACTGCGCGGCGACGGATGTAAAAAACGCACTGCATCATCTTGGCTCCATTACGGGAACGGACGTGGACGCAGCGGTAATCGACCGTATATTCGAACGATTCTGTGTTGGGAAATAAGGGTTTAAACGCGTGTTACGCAACATAAAAAAGCTGCGATAAAATCGCCCGCTTCCGGGTGATCGGTCAAGGCGGCAAAGGCACCGCGGCCGGAATCGATGGGTTAAGAGTCGCGGCCCTTACCAATCCCAAGGTTTCTGTGATAAACGAAAAAGAGCTGGGCAACCAGCTCTTCAGCCCATCGACAAAGTCCTGCGGACTCTGCCGATGGGTTTTACTTTGGGTTAAAATGACGCGAATCGCGCCATTTTTTCACAAATTCGGCGAATGAATCGCCAAATTTGAAGGAACATGGGGGATTTTCGAAATCCC
>JAYFQU010000028.1:0-47735 GCA_034926785.1 Christensenella sp. | reverse complement strand
GGATTGTTAAGGGCCGCGCCCTTAACCCGTCGGTTCCGGCCACGGCGGCTTTGCCGCCGCGACGGATCGCCCGGGATCGGGCGGTTTCTTCGCAGCTCTTTGCCGTTCGGAGTCCGGAGGACGAGAGGCAAAGAGCGGTTGCCCCGTCAAAAAACTCGTTTTTTGACGGCCTCAAGGAATCCGGCTTGGATTCCTTTTTCTGCTTGATCCCTTAGGTAACCCTTTTTGTGTTCCCATCAAAGGAGTCGTTACACCCCCAGCCGATAGTTTTCAATATCCTGATATTTGCCAAACTTTACGCCGACCTCCCTGATCGTTCCACAGAACTCGAAACCGAATTTTTCGTGCAGCTTGCAGCTGGCCTCGTTGCCCGCGGTGATGACGGAAACAACGGTGTGTGTGCGTTCATCGCGCTTGGCTTCTTCCAGAATGAACGACATGAGCTCGGTGGCGACGCCGCGCTTGCGAAAATCCGGTGAAACATAGATGGAGAGTTCGACAGTGGAGCGATATGCTTCCTTTTCGCGATAGGAAGAGAGGCTGCTATAGCCCGCAATGCGCCCGTCCAGCAGCGCAACATAAAGCGGATGGTTCTCCACATTGTGGTGGTCAAACCAAATCTGCCATTCCTCCAGCGTACGGGGGTTGAGATCCAGCGTCGCAACGCCGTTGATCACCTCGTCGTTATAGATCCTCAGCAATTCGGGCAAATCTTTTTGCTCCGCTTTACGAATCAACATCTGTTTTGCCTCTTCTCGTTCTCATTCGTTATTTGTTTCATTATAGTGAAACACGTCCTCTTTGCAAATAAAAAACTTCTCTTTTCCGAGAAGCTTTTTAATCGGCGCATTGCGTTCTCTGCTTTCCTTCACGAAAAGTAGGTGACGCGACTAAGCGGTGAAACGCGGAGGCGCAGCAAGCCCTCGATCCGCCCAAAAGGAATGCAGCCGACAGACTCCACTCGGCTGTCATACATCTCCTCCCGGTTGTCGCCGAGTACGAAGACGCTGCCCGCGGGCACCTCTAAAGGAGCCATATCGCCAAAGTAACGAACCGCATAGCTGCTTTCATCCAGCGGAATGCTGTTGATAAACACACGCCCTTCCACAATTTCTATCGTTTCTCCCGGCATGCCGACGATACGCTTGATGAAAAGGCCGTCGCTTGTGGAAAATAGAACGAGGTCGCCCCGTTCCGGCATGCGCAGAAATTTTGCGAATCGGTCGCAGAGCACCACCTCGCCGCTCGTAAGCGCGGGCGCCATGCTCTCATCTACAATTCGTGTTGGAAACATCCAAATAAAAAATACAAGGCACAAAACGGCAACCGTGACAAGCACGGAAAACAGCCATCCTAGGCGCCTTGCGTTTCGATAGGTTCGCGCGCGCCCATCGCTGCGGCGGCGCTTTCGCGTTTCATTCAATGATAGGTCACCCGACTAAAGGTTTCAAACTCGTCAAAAGGATAGACAACGGCGATGACGCGGCCAACCACCTTCGCATACGGAATGCAGCCAACCGATGGATTCCGGCTGTCCTTGCTGCCGTTTCGATTATCGCCGACGACAAACACCTCGCGTTTGCCGACGGTTACGGGATCCATATCCCCGATGATTTCGCCGGTCCAATAGGCGCTTTCATCAAGTTGTTTGCCGTTGATATAGATCGCGCCGCCCTGAATGGATACGGTCTCTCCCGGCAGGCCAATGATGCGCTTGACGCAGCTTTCCGTATAACCCGGATAAAAGCAGATAACAATATCGCCCCGGAGCGGATCGTTAAACCAATAGCTCATCTTCTCGACGAACATATCCTCGTTATGCACCAGCGTTGGTACCATGGAGTCCCCGTCTACGCGAATAGGCTCCGCGATAAACGAGCGTATGGTGAGCGCAACAAGCACGACGACGACAATGTACAACAGAAATTCCCCGTTCCGAAAAGAACGGGAACCTCTCATGTTTTCATATTGATCTTCCGCGTGCTCGCGCAGATATCGAATTTGGCTTTGCGTAAAGGTTCTACGCTTCACTGGGTTGTTCCCGTCTTACCAGAATTTTTTTGCCCATCCGCACGAAGTCCGCGCGGTCCAGCATCACGATGCGCCCGCACTGGACACACTTGATCTTGATATCCGCGCCTACGCGGATGATGGTCCATTCATTGGCGCCGCAGGCATGCGGTTTTTTCATGAGCACCACGTCGCCAAGCCCAAATTCCGCAATCATTCCGTATCTTCCGCCAGGTTCTGGGTATAGCGATAGACATCATAGCTTGGCACGGCGGGCGGAATATAGCTGTATAGAATCTCCAGGAGCTTCACGGGCGCTTCTTCCTGCAAAAGGTGCCCGGCGTTTCGCACGAGATAATATCGCCCCGCGCGCAGGATGCTCTGAAAATAAACGCTGCCCGACGGCGGATGCCAGCGGTCGTTTTTGCCCCATAGAATGAGCACCTCGTGCTCCACTGGGAGCAGCCCTTCCGCGATGAGCTCCTGATCATAATTGCGCAGGGCATACATGAGCGCTTCGCGGGCAAGCCCATCCGAAATCGGTTCATAATACTGCCGCACCACATAGTCGTCAATCAGCGCGGGATCGGTGACGCATTCCTCGAGGAGTTTGCGCACATTGCTCGCGGTATAGAGGTTTCGCGCGAAGGTTGCAATCAACGGCTTCTGAAGGTTATGAATCAGCGCGGGCATCTGTTCGGTCACCCCGCCCGGCGCGATGGCAACGCAGTTTGCAACGCGTTTTGGATAGAGCGAGAGGAATCGCATCATATACATGGCCCCGATGGAGAACCCGACGACATGGGCGGACTTGATGTTGAGCGCATCCAGAAACGCATTGAAGATGAAAGCAAAATCATCTGCTGTGTAGCGGAAAGTGTCCGGTCTGGATGAGTATCCATGTCCTGGCAGATCGATCGCGATCACGCGGTAGTTATCCGAAAGCTCTGCAAAAACATTTCTCCAGGTATAGAGCGATTGTCCGAGTGAATGGATCAGCAGAAGCGGTTCGCCAACGCCGGCTTCCAGGTAGTGGATGCGCGCAATTTCCCCTTCCTCATCCTCTCCGGACGCAGGAAGGGCAATTTCAACGAAATCACCCACCTTTTCGGAGTTTATGAATAACTGACTGCGCAGCGATTCTCCCACGGGCAAATTTCCCCCGATTACTATATTCTTTCTTTATTGTAAACCCTAAAAAGTCGCAATGCAATCAAACGGGCTCTTTGTCACAGATTGTTAACCCATTGACATCGTTTTTCGGTCTTTTTTGCCGTTTTGTGGGGAAAAACAGCAGTTTTTACGCATTATTATAGTGATTCGCGCAAAATCTGATTTTTTTATTTGCTGGAAAATTTCTAATTCGGCGTTTTTACGCCTTAAATCAGTAAAAAAACGAGGCTTGTAGCAGCGTGTTAAATCGTGTCCCTCGGGCCTTTTTTCTTTTGCATAAAGCATGATCCTATACCGATTTTAACGTTGGTGAAGCCGGTTTTCCAGCAGGTGTGAAAAGCCCGGCACAGTTTTTGGGAAGATAAAACGCAAGAGAACGTCGGCTTGTAAAACGGCTCGATTTTTGCTATGATGTACTTTAATATAGGGGGTATGTCACTATGGATCAACTGCAATCGATTTGGGCGGCCGCGAGAGAGAATATCCGTCCTCAAATGACGGGACTATCGTTTCACGCCTGGATCGACGTGATCGTGCCCCTGGCGCTTCAAAAGAATATTCTCGTTCTCGAAGTGCCGACGCCGGACATTCAAAAAACGCTGGACGACTTCTATTTTGAAAATCTGCGGGACGCGGTAAAATCCGCCAATGAGACCATTGCGGATATCAAGATTGTTTTGCCGGAGGATCGGGATATCTATATCAACCCGATCAGCGCGGAGCCGATCAACGTCTTTGCGCTAAACCCGAAATACACCTTTGAAACCTTTGTCGTCGGCGGTTCCAATCACTTCGCGCATGCGGCGGCTCTCGCCGTTGCGCAGAACCCCGCCGCCGCCTATAACCCGCTCTTTCTCTACGGAGGCGTCGGTCTGGGCAAAACGCACCTGATGCACGCCATCGGCCACGCGGTCAAAGGCAACGATCCCAGCGCCCGGGTCATGTATGTCACCAGCGAAACCTTTACAAACGAACTCATCACCGCGATTCAGATGGACAAGCGGCTAGAGTTCCGAAAACGCTATCGCAATGTCGATGTGTTGCTGATCGACGACGTTCAGTTCATCGCAAAAAAGCAATCCGTGCAGGAGGAGTTTTTCAACACTTTTAACACGCTGCACAACGCCAATAAGCAGATCATCATCAGTTCCGACCGTCCGCCTAAGGAAATCTCCAGTTTGGAAGAGCGCCTGCGCTCCCGTTTTGAGTGGGGTCTGATTGCGGACATTCAGCCGCCGGATATTGAGACCAGAATCGCCATTTTGCGCAACCGCGCCAGGCTGGACAATCTCGACGTGGACGACGAGATTATTCAGTTTATCGCGGAACACGTTGTGAGCAATATCCGTGAACTGGAAGGCTCGTTAACCCGCGTTGTCGCCTACTCTCAGCTGCGCCGCAGGCCGCTCACGCTGGAGCTTACGATTGAAGCGCTGCGCGATCTTCTGCCGGATGTCAAAAAAAAGGAAGTAACGCCGCAGATGATCAAGAGTACCGTTGCGGAATATTATTCCATTCCGGTTGAAAGCCTTCTTTCCGAGCGGCGGGATCGCGAAATCGTTCTCCCACGCCAACTCGCCATGTATCTCTGCCATGACATGCTGGGCATTCCTTATAAGCGCATCAGCTCGTTGTTCGATAAAAACGACCACACAACCGCCATCAACGCCTGTAAACGAGTGGAAGAGATGATTGAATCGGAAAGCTCGTTTGCCTCCGTGATTGAAGATATAAAGAAGAGGATGATGTAGTCGATTTTTCCACATTTTGTGGATGCGCATTGTGGATGCAATGTGTATATTGTGGAGTGTATGGACTCTGTGGAAAAGTGAGGATCATTCGGCCGTGTTCTCCACAGACCGCTCCACAGCCAAAATCGCGGAAGGATGCGCCTAAATCGCATTATCCACACGAGCCACAGTACACTACTGCTTCTGCTTCTGTATTACTAACAATCATAAACACTCTTTTTACAAAAAACGTGTGGATAACCCGAATACAAAAAATCCCCCTCGCTTGTTATCCGTATTTTTTTGATAGCTGCCACGAAAAAACGCCAACCGTGGCTTTGTGGTTGATAAAAGGCAACCAGATATTATAAACTTTTTATTTTAAGAAGAGGAAATCTTGATCAATCCGGATAATCCCTTAAAAAACTTTCGCCGAACGCTGAGAAAGGAAGTTTAGCTATGCATTTTTACATCGATTCAAAAGAACTCACAGAAGGTGTCCTTTCCGTGATTAAGGCGCTTCCCGTGCGTACCACAATGCCGATTCTGGAGGGAATCTATTTGGAGGCGACGAACGAAGGCGTTAAACTGAAGTGTTCGGATTTGATGTTGCAAAAGGAATGCCTTCTTCCGGCAACCATAGAGGAGGAAGGCTTTGCAATCGTGCCAGGAAAGCTTTTTTCCGAGATTGTGCGAAAGATGCCGGAGTCGATTGCGGAGGTGACGCTCAATGGAAAATCTCTTGAGATCAGCTGCGGTCGCGCCAAGAGCAGCATCCAGTGCGTAGAGGCGACAGAGGAATTTCCTGAAATGAGGTTTACGGGAGATACCTTTACGGTGAAGATGGATCATTCCGATTGCCGCGATATGATTAACACAACCGTGTTTGCAACCGCGCAGGATGACAGCAAGCCAATCTTGACCGGCGTTTTGATGGAGCTCGGTGAGGATATTACGATTGTCGCAACCGATGCGTTTCAGTTTGCGAAGCGTTCCATGCCGCTCAAAAATCCCGTACCGGAGAGAGACGTTGTAATTCCGGGTAAATCGATGGTTGAAATTTCCCGCATGATGGATGAAACTGAAGCGGATGTGGAATTGACATTTACGAAAACGCATGTCTGCGTCAATATTAAACATTCCCGCCTCGTGGCACGCTTGCTCGACGGAGACTATATCAAATATAAAAACATTTTGCCGAAGGATCACACCACGCGCGTGATGATCGACAAAGCGGAATTGATGGAGAGTATTGATCGCGCACAGTTGATGGCGCGAGAGGGAAACAATAATATTGTCATGAAGTTTCATGATAATAAGCTCACCATCTCCGCTAACAGCTTCGTAGGAAGAGTCAATGAAGAAATCGATGTTCAGATCAACGGTGAAGATATCGATATCGCCTTTAATCCCCGTTTTTGCATCAATGTGTTAAAGAACATTCCTGATGAGAAAATCTATATGGATTTTACAACAAGCATCAGCCCCTGCGTGATTCGTCCGGCTAAAACAGAGGGTTACTATTATCTGATTGTTCCGGTTCGAATCTATTCCAACTTCTGATTTTCATGTGTTTTAGAGGCGCGAAAGAGCTATGGACGGCCGATAATCAATAAGGCTTTTGACGGGGCAACCGCTCTTTCTCTCTCATCCTCCGGACTCCGAAAAGCAAGGGGCTACAAAGAAAGCGCCCGGTTCCGGGTGTTCCGTCACGGCGGAAAGGCCGCCGCAGGAGGGGCCGATGGGCTATGGAATGCGGTACTGAATAATTCCGAGACGTTTTTGATAAACTGAGGCGCGACAGCGCCTCTTTTTCTATAAAAGGCAATTAAAAATAAGAAAACGATGTTTCACGTGAAACAATATTCCGTATAAAATTGTGAGGAGAACTTCTTTTTTTATAAACCATAAGTTTGACTGCGGCTGCGGTACTTTGTTTCACGTGAAACATTGAATCAACCGGCGTATTCTGATAGAATGTCGATAGCGACAGAAAAGAGAATAACGCTCTTTTCACATAGATCAATCAAACGAAGGAGTCACCCGTTTATGAAAATTGTTGCGATTGCCAATCAAAAGGGCGGCGTCGGTAAAACTACAACCGCTGTGAACTTGAGCGCATGTCTTGCAGAGCAGGGAAAAAAAGTTCTTCTCGTGGATGCGGATCCGCAGGGAAACAGCACAAGCGGACTTGGCGTAAAGAAAGAGGGAGACGGAAAATCCATCTACGATGTGCTGATTAATGATGTTTCCGTTGATGAAGCAACCAGAGACACTATGATTCCAACGTTAAAGCTTCTTCCGGCTCATATATCCCTCGCCGGCGCGGAGGTCGAACTGGTCAATATGCTCGCGCGGGAGCAGGTGCTCAAGCGTGCGCTGAATGCGACCAAGGGTGAATACGACTATGTTTTTATCGATTGTCCCCCATCCCTTGGGCTCTTGACTCTCAACGCCCTCACCGCTGCGAATACGCTGTTGGTTCCGATCCAGTGTGAATTTTATGCACTGGAAGGGTTGAGTTTGCTGATGAATACCGTAAAACTGGTTCGAAAGAGCTTGAATCCTGATTTGGATGTTGAGGGTGTTGTTCTGACCATGTTTGATTCCCGCACAAATCTCTCCATGCAGGTGGTCGAAGAAGTGAAAAAATTCTTTAAAAACAAGGTATACGATACCATCATTCCTCGCAGCGTACGCCTTGGCGAAGCGCCTTCGTTCGGCTTGCCGATTTCGCAGTACGCCCCAAACAGCGCGGGTGCGACGGCATATACCTCTCTCGCAACCGAAATGATTCAAAAGGAGGGCAAATAATGGCAGCGCAGAAGACGGGACTTGGCCGCGGATTAGACGCACTGCTCGACCCTTATTCCGCGACGGTAGAAGAACAGGAAAAATCCGGCGCGGGCGTTTTGAGCGTCAATGTTCGAGAAATCGATACGAACGCCCTGCAACCAAGAAAACAGTTTGACGAATCCTCCTTAAACGAACTTGCCGAATCCATCCGCGTACATGGCATTGTTCAGCCGCTGATCGTTAAGAAAAAAGGCAGCCGCTATATGATTATCGCCGGTGAGCGTCGGTTCCGCGCCGCGCGTCTGGCGGGATTGACCGAAGTTCCCGTGCTCGTGGCGGATTATGATGAAGCGCAAATCCACGAGGTTTCCCTGATTGAAAACATCCAGCGCGAAAATTTGAACCCAATTGAAGAAGCCGCGGCTATTCGTTTTTTAATGAAGCAGCACGATATGACGCAGGAGGAGGTCTCCAGCCGGCTGGGAAAGAGCCGTCCGGCGATTGCAAACGCACTTCGCCTCCTGCAATTGCCGGAGCCGGTGATAGAATTGCTCAAGAATGGCGCGCTTTCCGCCGGACATGGGCGCACCCTCGCGGGGTTGGGCGATAGTACGCAGGCAGAGCAGCTTGCCAGAGAATGCGTGGAGCGGGAATACTCCGTTCGAACGTTGGAAGAAAAAATAAAACAACTTTCCGAAAAGAAGAAAGCCGCTCCAGCGGCAAAAAAAGAAAAGCCCGCCCTGCCGGCAGAACTCGCGAATCTGGAGGAATCCTTCCGCGAATCGCTCGGAACCAAGGTTTCCCTCGCGGGAAACAACACCCGCGGCAAGATCACAATTGAGTATTTCAGCCGTGAGGATTTGGAGCGGGTGTATGAAAAAATGGTAGGAAAAGAATAACAAGCGAAAACAAGCGGAACGGTTGAAAAAGGAACTTTTACAAATCGAAAGTTCCTTTTTTATCAGATTTTTTTGAGCAATAGAAAGGGATCTGGCGTGGGCAGATGGAAACGGATTGAGACCAGACTTGCGGTTTACTCTCTCGTCTTTTTGTTTCTCTATCTATGTCTTTTTTCGTTTTATAGAAAAGATGAGCGTTCCGGTATCCATCGTTTAGAAAGTCCGTATGGCGTAGACTATGGGGTATACTATGCCGCTGCGACCATGGCGCGATCTGGTCAAATTGACCAGATCTACGATATTCCGGCGCACCATGCCATGTTAGAAAAAACACTGAACCGGGAGTTACCTTTTTTTCTTGCCTGGATGTATCCGCCAATGTTTCTGCTACCGCTGATTCCCCTGTCGCTGACGCCTTTCTCTGTTTCCCTCTCCCTCTGGCTGATTCTATCGTTTGCGTTCGCATTCTTCGCTGTTAGGAAGCTGCTGCCGCAAAAGAAGCTGCTGGCGGTTTTGATCTGCGGGTTTCCCGGCGTCTGGCTCAATCTGCGTTGGGGTCAAAACGCATTTTTAAATACGGCTCTCCTCGCCCTTGGGCTAGCCTACTTAAACGAAAACCCCCCACTTTCCGGTGTGATGTTTGGGTTGCTGGTCTATAAACCGCAGATGGCGTTCTTTCCGCTAGTGCTGCTGCTATTTTCGAAAAGATGGAACGTGCTCCTTTGGGCCGGGTTGACAGCGATAGGAACCATAATTCTTTCCTGCATGCTTCTTGGCACAGAGGTTTGGATTCGATTTTTCCAGTCTTTCTTTGGTTCGGCTTCCTCACTGATCGATGCAAATTGGAAAGCCCTTGCAGATATTCAACCATCGCTTCTGATGGCGGTTCGCCTGCTGGGCGGGAGCAAAGCAATGGGGCTGGTGTTGAGCGGCGTTCTCGGCGTTTTGATGCTTTTAGCCGGCTGGTGGGTTTGGAAAAACACAAATCGTCTGACCCTGATGGGTGCGATCCTGATTCTTGGGACGCTTCTGGTTCAGCCGTATTTTCTCCTGTACGATCAAATGATACTCGTAATACCTCTGGTTTTGTTGACCTATGACTATCTGGAATTTGGCTGTGAACGGTGGGAATGGATCCTCCTATTCGCACTTTGGCTAATACCGGCCGCCTGCTGGGGTGTGGTTCTTTGGACGCACGTGCAGATTTGCCCACTGTTCCTCACCGCTTCCGTTGTCGCCATCCTTTTGCGGGTGAAAAAAAGCAACCGTACACTTGATTTGCAAAGGGAGCCGGCGCCGGAGCATCCGCTCGTATCGTAGAATCCGAAGCGAACGCAAACAAAGTCATTTGACGAACGAGGCCGCAATCATTCTATTGAACATAACTTTTACAAAGAGAACCAAACATGCGTTCGGTTCTGATATGGCAGAATAACGATCGGCCGTACTTGAGCGGCTGAAGAATCACGCCTTCCGGTTCAGGTGCGTGTTTTTCACATCGGCCGGAAAGAAAACGGTTTAATTCCCCTTTGATGCACCTGCTTCTGCAGGGGGAAAGGCGATGTTCCCCTTCCGCGGCTCCAACCGCCTGACACCCTAAGTTTTTACTCGGTAGAAGAAGAAGCAAAAAGAGCTTCTCGCGAAACGCGCGAGAAGCTCTTTGTTTGGAAGGGTTGTTCGCTTTTTCTTTAAAAGAAACAAACTTATTTAACAATCACGGTGCCAGCTTTTCCGGTCAATGCGTCAACGGCCTTGTCAAGCGAGGTGATGATTGCACGGCGGCCAGGTTTGCTGTTGGCAAACGTGACGGCGGCCTGAATCTTCGGCAGCATGGAGCCGGGCGCAAAATGCCCCTCGGCGATATACTGCTCCGCCTCCGCAACGGTGATGGTTGAGAGACGCTTTTCGTTCGGCTTGCCATAGTTGAGGCAAACCTGCTCCACGGCGGTGAGCACGAGCAGCGCGTCCGCGTCGAGATCCTCGGCGAGGCGCTCGCTGGCGAGGTCTTTGTCGATGACGGCCGCGGTGCCGACGAGATCTCCGTTGCTCTCACGGATGACGGGAATGCCGCCGCCGCCGACGGTGATGACCACAAAACCGCCGTCGATGAGGCACTTGACCTCCGGCAGTTCCACAATCTCAACCGGCATCGGAGAGGCGACGACGCGGCGCCAGCCGCGACCGGCGTCTTCCTTAACGGAATAACCCTTCTCCGCCTGCAGCTTTTTCGCCTCTTCTTCGCTGTAGAAGGGGCCGATAGGCTTGCTGGGCGCAAGGAATGCCTTGTCGTTCTTGTCAACCACGACCTGGGTGACCACGGTTGCGGCGCCGGTGTGGTTGCCGCGTGCGCGCAGCGCTTTGGTGAGGCCCTGCTGCATGTGGTAGCCAATCATACCCTGGCTCATTGCGCCGCAAACGTCAAACGGCATAGCGGGGGTAACGCTGACCGAGTGCTCGTTCTGCAGAACAATGCGGCCGACCTGCGGGCCGTTGCCGTGCGCAAGGATAACCTGATATCCTTTTTCGATGATGTCCGCAATATAGACGGAAGTTTTTTCAACAACCTCGAGCTGCGCTTCGGCGGTTGCTGGGCCGTTGCCTTCCTGCAGCGCGTTTCCGCCCAGAGCGATGACCAATTTTTCCATGAAATCCTCCGAAACTCAAAAAAATGTTGATTTACTAAAATTACTTTAGCATGTGCGTATGCAATTGTCAATTCAAACCTTATAATACAAGCGATATTCCGAAAAATAATTTGGAAATGAATGAAAAAAAAGCGCATATTGCAGTTTGGAGGGATAGCAATCTGGAGAAAAATGAAAAATCGGCGAAATAAAAGCGATCCTGATCAAAATCAACAGAGCGTTATGCAAAATAGGAAAGTAAATCCTGCAAGAGTTTGTGATACAAACAGTAAACTACCAGAGAATGTTAGCACGGCGCTCAGCGGAATCATCCGGGCGTCTTTGTATAAAAAGACGATGTTCGTATAAAGTGAAAAATGGCGACTGGCCTTTCATTCAAAATCACAAAGAGTTGCATAGCTTGACTTATCGGGGCGATTCCGATAGACTAATTAAGGTATGCAAAAGGAATGGTACGAGATAAAAGGCGGTCAGCGGCTCGAAGGAACCGTGACCATCAGCGGCGCGAAGAACGCCGCCGTCGCCATTATACCAGCCGCGGTTCTTGCAGGCGAAACCTGCGTGTTAGAGAACCTGCCGCATATTCAGGACGTCCAGAGCCTCAAGGAAATCTTGGAGGAGCTGGGCGTTAGTGTCGATTATACCGATGGGGACTGCATGCGCATCGACTCCCGCACGCTCACAACCACCAAAGCGCTCAGCGAAGCGGTCAGCAGTATGCGCGCCTCCTATTATCTGCTTGGCGCTCTGCTCGGGCGGTTTCACGAGGTGGAGCTGGCGCTGCCCGGCGGCTGCGTCATTGGCGCGCGCCCCATCGACCAGCACCTCAAGGGCATGCGCGCGCTCGGCGCCGAGGTGGAGCTGGACTGCGAGCACAACATCGTCCGTGCGCGGGCGGAGCGGCTCATTGGCGCGGAAATCTTTTTTGACGTGGTCAGCGTTGGCGCAACCATCAACGTTATGCTCGCCGCCAGCATGGCGGAAGGGCAAACGGTGCTGAGCAATGTGGCAAAAGAGCCGCATGTGGTAGACGTAGCCAACTTTTTAAACATGATGGGTGCTTCGGTCAAAGGCGCGGGCACGGATGTTATCCGTGTCATGGGCCGTCCGCGCCTGCATGGCTGCGGCTATGCCATCATTCCGGATCAGATTGAAACGGGCACGTTTATGATCGCCGCCGCGGCGACCCAGGGCGACGTCATCATTAAGAACGTAATTCCGACACATATGGAGGCCGTCTCGGCGAAGCTTATGGAGAGCGGCGCGCGCGTGATTGAAGGAGACGACGGGCGGGACTTTTATCTGCGCGTCATCATGAACGATCGTCCCCGCCCCATCAACGTCAAGACCCTGCCCTATCCCGGTTTCCCGACCGATTTGCAGCAGCCAATGATGGCGTATCTCTGCTCCTGCGCGGGGATTTCGACCATCAACGAGACCATTTTTGAAAACCGCTTCAATCATGTTAAGGAGTTGCGCCGCATGGGTGCCTCCATCAGCCTCAAGGACAACAACACCGCAAAGGTCAAGGGCATTTCCGCCCTGCGCGGTGCGGATATCTACGCGACCGACCTGCGCGCGGGTGCTTCGCTGATCGTCGCAGGGCTTGCGGCGAGCGGAACGACCAATGTGCACAACATCCACTTTATCGATCGCGGGTACGAATATTTGGAAAAGAAGCTCGCCGCGCTTGGCGCGGTCATCGCACGAAAGGAAAAATAAACGAACCCAGGCCCGGCCCAAACAATATTCATCTGGTACCCAATCGAAATGATTCGCTTCCTGTCAGGAAGCTTTTTTTATTCTCATCAGTCGCCTGCAGGATTTAGCCGGCAAACAATCACCCCATATGGTACGGTTGTTTGTATATAATTTTCCGTAAACCGTATGTTTAACGGAGGTATTCATGAAAATGCACATGCTTTTTTGACTTATACACATACCAAAACGTGAAAAATCCTAGAAGTGTGGATAACACGGTGGACAATGTGGATAAATGCCTGTGGATAACTCATACAGTTTTCGTGAATACGCTCTATGCATTTGTGCCTTTCACACATGGTAAACCGCTCGTTTTTGCAGATTTTTTGCAGGATCCCCTTCAAGAGCAGGAATGCGAGGCTCTTGAAAGCAGCGCGGCCTGCAGGATGAAGACAGCGGCGCCTTGCTCCGGCTTCCAATCGCCCGCTGCTGCAAAGGCTGGCGCTTACGCTTATTTTTGAGTATACTGGTCATGAAAAACACACACCATCGGAAGGAACGCTCCAATGGGTTAACGTGGAGCAATATAAAAAAAACGGAAAGGATCCATAGCAAATGCGCCTGTTTATCGCGATTCCCCTGCCGCCGGATATTCTGCGCGCCGTCTCCGCCGCGCGCGCCGCGCTGGAGGCGCATGGCGCGAGCGGAAAGCTGGTTCCGCAGGAGAACTATCATATTACCCTGCATTTTTTAGGCGAGACCGATGCGCTCAAGGATATTACGGATGCGATGCGCGAGGCGATTCGTGATATTCGTCCGTTTGTGCTCCGTCTGAAGGAATATGGCTCGTTTAAAACCGATGGCTCCCACACGGGGTTCATCGACGTTTCCTGCGATAGCGAAGAACTCAACAACCTTTATGAATCGCTGGAGTCCGCCCTCTGGGAGCGCGGGTTTTCACGCAACCGCGGCAGGCTTACGCCGCACATCACTCTAGGAAGAAAGATTGAGGGCGATGAGGGGTTCACGCTCCCGCCGCAGAAAGCGGCTTTCACCGCGAACACGGTTGTGCTCTATGAGAGCCGCAGCGTAAAAGGGCAGATGGTTTATAGCGTGTTGCACCGGGAGATGCTGCAATGAGCGGCAAGTTAAATCTTATCCTGGGCCGTGCGGACACGGGAAAAACCGCCCGTGTGGTCGCTGCGCTCAAGGCGCACCAAAGCGCGGGCGAGCGGGCGATTCTGCTCGTGCCGGAGCAATATACCTATGAGGCGGAGCGGCTGCTCGCCGATGCGCTCGGGGGTCTCCTCGGCGTACAGGTGTTCAGTTTTGACCGGCTTTGCGAGCGCGTACTTTCCCTCTCGGGAAAGGCGCGTCCTTTTTTATCCGCCGAAGGATACCGCATGGTGATCCGCCGCGCCATCAGCCTCAAAAAGGAGAGCCTGACGCTCTTTGCCCGTGCGGCGGAGGGTGCGGGCTTTGCCGAAGAGGCGCAGGGCATCTTCCGGGACTTTAAGCGCGCGGGGCTTACGCCGGACGCGCTGGACGCGCTGATCGTCCGCCTGCCGGAAGGCGCGCCGCTGACGGAAAAACTCAGTGATCTTTCCATTCTTTTTCGTGAGACGGAGCGCTATCTCGCCGAGCGGTATTTAAGCCTGGACGACGCGGCAAACGAAGCGATGCGGCTTTTGCCGGAGTCGTTCGTCGCGGGCGCACCGGTGTATATCGACGGGCTCGACCGACCGAACAAACAGGTACTCGCACTCATCGGGGAGATGCTGCATATCTGCCCCCATCTAACCCTCACCCTGCGCGTCGACTGCCTGCAGCGCGCGGACGACGAACTCTTTGAGCCGGAGCGGGAGGTGCTGCTGCAGCTGCGCGCCGTCGCGGAGCGCGCGGGGGCCGCGGTCGATGAGGAGCGGCTTTGCGAACAGACGAACCGGGCCGATCCGCTGATGCGGCATATCGAGCGAAATCTTTTCGCCTATCCCGCCGAGGTCTATCATGGCAACGCGGAGAAGTTGACAATCTTTGGCGCGAGCTCGCGTCGGGCGGAGGCGGAATCCCTTGCGGAGGCCATTCTCACCTTCGCGCGGGAAAAGGGCGTTCGCTATCGCGAGATGGCGGTTATCGTCTCCGACCTGGAGGCATATGCCGGGCTGATCCGCCGCTCCTGCGAGCGGCGCGGCATCCCGATCTTTCTGGATCGCAAGCGTCCGTTGACGGGGCATGCCGCCATAGACGCGGTGCTCTCCGCTGTACGGTATGTCTCAAGTCAATATCCGGCCGCCGAACTGCTTGGGTTTTTAAAAAGCGGCTACTGTGCCTGCGCCGAGGAGGAGATTGAGGAGCTTGACCTTTACCTCAAGCGAACCGGTATTCGCGGCGGCGCGCTGAATAAGCCCTTCACCCGCGCAAATCCTTCCACCGGGGCAGAGCGGGCGCGCGCCGAAGGCGCGGCGCTGCTGGAGCCTCTGGCAAAGGGGCTTGCCCGTGCAAGCGTGCGGGAGCAGGTACGCGCGCTGTATGCTTTTTTGGAGCAGCTGCACCTGCAGGAAACACTGCAGCAACAGGCGGAGGCGCTGAGGCTCGAAGGTCGCCTGCCGGAGATGCAGGAGCACGCGCAGGTTTGGAACCTGCTCATCTCCCTGCTGGACCAGCTCGACGAGATCTTGGGCGAGCTCAAGGTTGGCCGCGCGGGATTCCTTCGCCTGCTGGAGGAGGGGCTAAGCGGCGGCAGCATCGGCGTTGTTCCGGGCACGGCGGATCAGGGTGTGGTTGGCGACGCGGTGCGCACGAGGAACCGCCGCGTGCGCGCGCTCTTCGTGGTTGGCGCGAACGACGGGCTCTTTCCCCGTCCGCAGCAAAACGATGGCCTATTGGACGACACGGAAATTCGTGAGCTGCAAAATCTGGGCGCGCCGGTTAAGAAGACGGCCGCCGAGCTCACCGCGGCGGATCGGTTGGATCTCTACACCGCCTTGAGCAAGGCGGACGAATATCTCTATGTGAGCTATGCCTACGGCGATGGCGGCAATGAGCTTTCGCCGAGCCCCCTGATCGACCGGCTGACGACCCTATGCCCGACCTGCTCTAAAAAGAGCGATATCGAATCCACGGATGCTTTGCCGGACTGTGTGCCCGAGGCGCTGACGCTCACGGCTGGCGACCTACGCCGGTTCCGAGAGGAAGGCTTCTGCCCCTCTCGATTGCCCGCGCTGATTGAGTGGCTGACCAACCGGGACAAAACGCGACAGCTCACCCTCCGGATGATTGCCGAGAGCGCGGCTGCCTATCTGCCGCTGACCATCTCGCAGGAGACGGCGGGATTGCTCTATGGCAAATCGGTTCCCATGAGCGCGAGCCGGCTGGAGAGTTTCAACAGCTGCCCGTTTCAGCATTTCGTGCGTTACGGCCTTCGCGCCGAGGACACACGGGAGTTCACCGAGCGCGCGGCGGATCTTGGCGAATTTTACCACGCCGTGCTGGAGGCGTTTGTCAACGCGGTCAACAGGCAAGCCGTGGCCTGGAAGCATCTGACGGATGCGGAGGCGTTAGCCATTCTCGACCAGGTGCTTTCAGAGGTGATCCCCCTGCATCACGACGGAATCCTGACAGAAAACGAGCGCATGAAGGCGACCCTGTTTCTGCTGATCGAAACCCTGCGTGCAAGCGCCCTCGCCATCGTGGGCCAAATCCGCGCGGGAAGCTTCATCCCGATGCAAACCGAGCTGCGCTTCGGTTTTGGCGAGGCGTTTCCGCCGATTCGCCTGCTGCTGCCGGATGGCCGAGAGGCGCTGGTCGGCGGGAAGATCGACCGCGTGGATCGTGCGGTTTCCGGCGGGCGGGAGATGATCCGCGTCGTGGACTATAAGACCGGCGGGCGCGACTTTGACTTTGCGGGCGTGCTGCAGGGGCTGACGCTCCAGTTGCCGCTCTATCTAATGGCGGCGGCGGAGCGGGCCGAGACCCGTGCGGGGCTTTACTATATGCCGATCTCGCAGCCGGTCGTCTCCGATTCAGCGGACGATATCGAGGGCGCGGTGACGGACGCTTTCCGCTTGAAGGGGCTGACGCTGGGGGATGCGGCGGTTATCCGCGCAAGCGACAACCTGCTCGAGGGAAAATCCACCGTGCTCTATGATGTAAAGGCGGCCGGCGAGGAGAATTTTTCCGGCAGCGTCTGCACGCAGACGGAGCTGAACGCGCTGATTCGGATTGCGCGCCAAAAATCGGAACAAACGCTGGAACAGATGCTCTCGGGGGATATGAACGCCTCCCCCGCCGCGCGAAAAAAGCGGCATGAGGCCTGCGAATATTGCGACTATAAAAGCATCTGCCGTTTTGACCCGAAGAAGCCCGGCTGCCGGATTCGCATGCTCAAAACCATTAAACAGGACGAGTTTTTTACGCTGATTGCCGGGGGTGAACGAGATGCGCTGGACGAATGAGCAGTTGCTCGCGATAGAGCGTGAGGGAAACCTGATCGTCTCCGCGGCGGCAGGCGCGGGAAAAACCGCCGTGCTGACGGAGCGCATCGTCTCCCGAATTCAGTCCGGCGCGTCGGTGGAGAGCCTGCTTGTGCTGACCTTTACGCGCGCGGCGGCGGCGGAGATGAAGGGGCGCATTGCAAAGCGGCTCAACGAGCTTGCGGACGCGGCGTCCACCAATGACGAGATGCGCTATCTGCGCCGCCAGGCGCGCGGCGTGGACGGGGCGTTTATTTCGACGATCCATGCGTTCTGCGCGCGTGTGCTTCGGCGCCATTATCACGCGGTGGGCCTGCCCGCGCGCGCGCGGACGGCGGACGAAATGGAGAGCGCGGCGTTGATCGAACAGGTTCGCGACCAGCTGCTCACGGAGCTTGCCGGAGGGGAAAACACGGACTATCCGGCCATTCTCGCGGCGTTCGGCTCCGAGCAGGCCGCCTGGGACGCGGTGATGAACACCTATCGTTTCACGCGCGCGGAGCCGGAGCCGGAGGCCTGGCTCTCCTCCGCCGCTGCAAGATATCGGGACGATGCCGCGCTGGACGATATCCTTAGCGACGCGGTGCGGTTCTGCCGAGATGAGCTATCGCTCGTGATTGAGACCATCGTGCGCGAGCGAGATCAACTTCCGCCGGACTGGGCGAACGTTATCAGCGTGTTGGACGAGGATCTCTCCCGCTATCGCGCGATGCGGATGGTAAAACGATATGCGCAATATCGCGATATGATCCGGAGTATGGAGTATTCGACAATGCGCTTTCCTCGCGGCACGCCGGACGAGGAGAAGGAGCCCGTCAAGGCCGCGCGCGAGATGGGTAAAGCGCTCGTTAAGGAGCAGGAAAAGCGGTTTTTGCGCTCGGAGGACGAGGAGAAGGCCGTTCTGCGCCGCTCCGGCGTGGCAATCGCGGCTCTTTGCGCCGTCACGCGCTTGTTTGAGGCGGCGTATGCCGAGGCAAAGCGCGAGAAAAATCTCATGGACTATGACGACCTGGAACACTATACCCTGCTCGCGCTGAATCAGGATGCGATTGCGGAAGAATACCGCGCGCAGTTTCGCTGGATCGCCGTGGACGAATATCAGGATAGCAACCGCGTGCAGGAGGCGATATTAAATCGTATCGCCCGCGGGGATAATCTCTTTTTTGTCGGCGATGTCAAGCAGAGTATCTACCGTTTCCGACAAGCGGAGCCGGGTCTCTTCCTCGAAAAACAAGCGAGCTTCTCCGGACAAAAGGGTGCGCGGATCGATCTTAACAGCAATTTCCGCTCTTCGGCGGAGGTGCTGAGCGCGGTCAACGAGACCTTCGAGGCGATTTTATCGCAGGAATCGGGCGATATTGACTATGACGACCGGGCGCGGCTCGTCTGCGGAGCCGAGCAGCCGGCGGGCGGCGCGGAGCTGCATCTGATTGAGAAAACGCGCGCGGAGAGCGAGGACGAGGCCGACGCGCTGGAGGATGCAGCGGACGCCGAGGTTGAGGCGCGGCTGATCGCAGCCCGGATCCACGAGATCCTGTCAAGCGAATCGTATCTGGATGCGCGCACGGGTGAGGAGAGAAGCTATCGCTACAGTGATTTTGCGGTGCTCCTCCGCGCAGGAACCGAGGCGCAGGCGGTTTCGCAAACGCTCGCCTCCTGCGGTGTGCCCGCCTATGCGCAGTCCAGCGGCGGGTATTTTGACGCGGTCGAAGTGCAGATCTTTCGAAATCTTCTCTCGCTCATCGACAACCGCCGGCAGGATGTGCCGCTGATCTCCGTGCTCTGCTCCAGCATCGGGGGCTTTACCTATGAGGAGCTTGCCATGATTCGCGCGTGGCATCCCGGCGGCGCGTTTTACGAGGCGTTCTTTGCGCGCGGGGAAATCGAGGACGCGCTGGGCGGCAGAATCTCCGCGTTTTTCGATAAGCTTTCTCGCTATCGAATTGAGAGCCGGCTCGTCTCGGTAGAGGAGCTGATCGGGATACTGCTCGACGAGACCGGGTTTTACGAGGAGATGGGCGCGGGGATCAATGGAGAACAGCGACAAGCGAACCTGAACGCGCTCCTGGACAAGGCACATGCGTTTGAGAACGCGGGCTCGCGCGGCATCTGGAATTTTTTACGTCATCTCTCGCTGGCGGAAAACAACGCGAGCGTCGGCGCGGCGCAGACCATCACCGCGGATGTGGTGCGCATCTTAACCATCCATAAATCCAAGGGCCTGGAATTTCCCGTAGTGTTCGTCGCGGGGATGGGCAAGCAGTTTAACCGCATGGATGTGAATAACAGCCTGCAGCTGCACGCGTCCCACGGCATGGCGCTGCGGTTCATCGACCGGGAAGGAACCCAGCGGCTCAAGCGGGATACGCTCGCGCGTGTGATTCTCTCTCAGCGGGTCAAGCGGGAGCAGTTGGCTGAGGAAATGCGTGTGCTCTATGTTGCAATGACGCGCGCAAAACGGAAACTCATCTTAACCGGCTGCGTTGCAAAGCCGGAGGAAAAGTTAATCAGTGCGCCGAAACAGCCGACCGCCTGGCAGGTGATCCGTTGTACCAGCCCGGTCAGGTGGCTGCTGATGGGGGTTCACCGGCATCTTTCCGTTTTCGTGCGCGGGCGGGAACCGTATCTTGGCGGATATCGGGAGGAGCGGCCACAGGAACTTCCGCCGTTTGATCCCGCGGTGCTGGAGGCGATCGAAACGAAACTTAGCTGGCAGTATGCGCATGCGGAGGCGGCGCGCGTCGCGGCAAAAGCGGCGGTGAGCCGCGTGGTGCGCGGCGAGGAGAAGCTGCCGGAGTTTCGCACGCCCGCGTTTCTTGGCGGAGGGACCGGCGCGGTTTTCGCCGGAACGGCGACGCATGCGGCAATGCAATATCTGCCGCTCGTGCCGGGGCAGAGTGCGGAGGCGATTAGCGGCTATCTTACGCGGCTGTCCGCCAGCGGGCGGATCACGCCGGAGCAGGCGGCCGCCGCGGACGCGGAGGCGATCGGTTGGTTTACGCAAGAGGCGCTGTTTCAGCGGATGGCGGGCGCCGGGCGGCTGGAGCGCGAAATACCTTTTTCCTATCCGATGGACGCGGAGCAGCTATTCGGCATCGCCGCCGAGGAGACGGTTCTGCTGCAGGGCGTCCTGGACGCATGTTTTCTGGAGGACGGCGGTTGGATTATTGTAGACTACAAAACCGACCATGCCCGTCCGGGAGAGGGCGCGGAGCAAGCGGCGGCGCGGCACACCGGACAACTGCGCTTATACGCCCTCGCGCTGGAGTCCATCACGGGCAGACGGGTGAAGGAGGCATATGTCGTGCTGCTGAGCCACTGTGCTTCGGTGCGCGTTTTGTGACCGATTCACGAAAAAGCGACGGCCATGCTTGATTTTCCAAACCCATCGTGCTACGATAACCAGAGAAGAAGAAGTGCCATTTCTACAAATGAATAGAGCTTCGGGGCGGGGTGCGATTCCCCACCGGCGGTGAAGCGGCAGATGATTGCCGACGAGCCCGCGAGCCGCGCAGGCGGCCGAAACGGTATCAATCCGTTGCCGACGGTAAACGCGGAAGGGAACTTCCGCAAAAGTCCGGATGAGAGAAGCAAATGCCATGTTTTGGCTTTGTATATGCCCCGCGATTAGGATCGCGGGGCTTTTTTTGAATCAGGAGGAACAGGATTATCATGAAACAGAAATTCTATATCGACCGCATGGTGAAGCTTGGCATGCTCACCGCGCTTTCCATCATCCTTGTCTATGCCATCCATTTTCCAATTTTTCCCTCGGCCAGCTTTTTGGAATATGACATGGCGGATGTGCCAATTTTGATCGGTACCTTCCTCTTTGGCCCATGGTGGGGGCTCGCGCTGACGGCTGTGGTCAGCCTGCTGCAGTGGCTGCTTGTATCGCCGCAGAGCCTCTGGGTCGGCGCGGTGATGCACTTTTTTGCGACGGGATCCTATGTCGTCGCCGCCGGACTCATCTACAGCAATCACAAAACACGATCCTCCGCGCTGTTTGGCATGGCGCTAGGCGCGCTGCTGCAAACGCTGATGATGATCCCCATGAACCTGATCTTCACGGTGCATTTTTTCGGCGTGCCAAAGGAGACGGTTATCGCGCTTTTGCCGACGGCAATCATCCCGTTTAATGCAATAAAAACCGTGGCAAACTCCATTTTGACGTTTTTGCTCTATAAACGCGTCGCCAAGCTGTTTGAGAAAAATTTGATTCAACAAAAATTGGAACAAACAGAAGAATAGCATACAATTTCTTAAGTAAAATGATAGAATAGCACTTGACGAGAAGAATGTTTTGATTTACTATAATAACAGTAATTGTTACTATATAGTAACGCAAGATTGCTCTGACAAGTTGTTTGAACTCTTGAAACGGAGGATTTTGATTCATGCGGTATTCGCACCAGCGGGAGCGTATCTTTCGCGCGGTTTCGGAGAGATGTGACCACCCGACGGCAAACATGGTCTATGAACAGCTCAAGCTGGAGATGCCCAGATTAAGCCTCGGAACGGTCTATCGCAACCTCAACCAGCTGGCGGACGCGGGCCGGCTCAAGAAGATCCCTCTGGCGGATGGCAGCTGTCGGTTCGACAAAACCAAGGAGTCGCATTCCCACATCGTCTGCGACGAGTGCGGTGCGGTTGCGGACGTTTTTCTGCCGTCGTTCGAGGCGTTTGAGCAGACGATCGCTGCGGAGACGGGATATGAACTGCGCTCCTACGATGTTGTGCTGCGCGGCGTTTGTGAAAACTGCCGCTTGCATGCAGGAAGCGAAGTCGGCTGAAGCGGAACATCCTGTCAAGTTGAATTTCGTTTATCCACGGGGCATACGCCCAGATAAAGCACTGATGATAATTAATAGGAGGATGAAGATCATGGAACTCAAAGGAAGCAAGACTGAAAAGAACCTTCAGGACGCGTTTGCAGGCGAATCACAGGCCAGAAACAAGTATACCTATTTTGCATCGGTCGCAAAAAAAGCGGGCTATGAGCAGATTTCCGCAATCTTTGCCGAGACGGCTGAGAATGAAAAAGAGCACGCGAAGCTCTGGTTCAAGGCGCTGCATGGCGGCGAGCTGCCCAATGTAGAAGAAGCGCTGCAGATGGCCGCCGAGGGGGAACACTACGAGTGGACCGATATGTATAAGCGCATGTCCGAGGAAGCCAAGGCCGAAGGGTTTGATAAGCTTGCCTACCAGTTTGCGGCGGTTGCCGAAATTGAGAAGAGCCATGAGGACCGCTATAACAAGCTCGCCAAGAACATTAAGGACAGCATGGTCTTTGAGCGCGACGGCAAGGTTGTCTGGCAGTGCCGTAACTGCGGCTATCTCTATGAGGGAACCAAAGCGCCCGAGATTTGCCCGGTTTGCGCGCATCCGAAGGCATTCTTCGAACTGCGCATGGTCAACTACTAATCCTTTATAAAGATTGGCCGCGCCGTGGGGAGAAATGTTGCGGCGAGGTCAATAAAGCAAACTCACTTGCTGATTGATACGAGGCGGCGGTTCGCGTTTTTGCGAACCGCCGCTTTGTCCCCCGCGTGGGAAGCATGTGGTAAAAAGGGCTGGAAAAGAAGAGCGAAAGCGATTAAAATATGCGTTGTTAGCACTCTCGGTCGTCTGATGCTAAAAGTTCACAATGGGTTGGACTATTCGTAACAATATGCCGCCTTGCGTGTTTGCATTGACAGAATAATGCCGCTATACTGAATTTACGATCATAGGGCTTATGATGTATAAGCCCTATGAGAAGCGCAAATCCCGTACCCAAGACAAAAAGGACAATCTCGGGGGAAGACCATTCGATCGCCCCCGGATGGAGGTGAAACAGAATGGATCTGCATGGAATCGTCACGCTGCCCGTTATCCCGCTGCGCGGAATTGCGGTGCTGCCAAACGAGGTGATGCATTGCGATATTGGGCGAAAGAAAACGCTCTCCGCGATGGAGCAGGCACTCTCAGAAGAAGGCTATGCGCTGTTTGTTGCGCAAAAGAACGCCAAGGTTGTGGATGTAACGCCGGAGGATCTCTATCCCGTCGGCACTATCTGCCGCATCCGGCAGGTGTTCCGCATCCAGAACGACACGGTGCACCTCTTGGTGACCGGCGTTACGCGCGCCAGGATTGCGCATGTGATCTCGGAAAATCCCCACTATACCGCGCAGGTAGAGGTTCTGGAGGATTCCGAGCTGGACGAATTCACAACGGAGGCGCTCCGCCGTCGTCTGAGCGAGGCTTTTACCGAGCACGCGGGCCAGAGGGACCGCTTGACACAGGATCAAAAGGATACGGTGCTCGCAACCGCTTCCCTCTCCGAGCTGACGGACGCAATCGCCCAGCATGTGGTGAGCAAGATTGAGGACAAGCAGAAGCTCATTGAACAGACCGACCTGGTTTCCCGCGCGGCAAGTTTGCTTGGCATCATCGAAAATGAGCTGATGGTGATGCAGGTGGATCGTCGTATCGCGGGCAAGATTAAGGCGGCCGTAGAGCGTAACCAGAAGGAGTTTGTGTTAAGAGAGCAGCTCAAAGCCGTTCAAGAGGAGTTGGGCGAAGGCGAAGACGATATTCTGGATACCTACCGCACGCGCGCGGAGGAGAAAAATCTGCCGCCGGAGGTGCGAAAGGCGCTCAATAAGCAGCTGGACCGCTACGCATCCCTGCCGAATGGTTCCCATGAAGCGCCGATGGCGCAGGCGTATATCGAGTTGATCCTCGACTTGCCCTGGATGGAGGAGACGGTGGATAACCTCGACCTCGCGCATGCGCGCCTGGTGCTGGATCGCGACCACTTCGGCATGGATAAGGTCAAGACCCGCATCATTGAGACGCTTGCGGTGCAGCGGCTGACGAACAACCCGCAGGGGCAAATTCTCTGCCTTGTCGGCCCTCCGGGCGTCGGCAAAACATCCATTGTGCGCGGTATTGCGGAGGCGATGGGACGCAAATTTGTCCGCATGAGCCTCGGCGGCGTGCATGACGAGGCGGAGATTCGAGGCCACCGGCGCACCTATATCGGCGCGCAGCCAGGCCGCGTGATTGAGGCGATGCGCAAATCCGGGTCCATCAATCCGGTGCTGCTTTTCGACGAGATTGATAAACTCGGCAAGGACATGCGCGGCGATCCTTCCAGCGCGATGCTGGAGGTGCTGGATAGCGCGCAGAACTTCTCCTTTACGGATCATTTTCTCGAATTGCCCTATGACTTGAGCAAGGCGATGATGATTACCACCGCGAACGACGCGAGCTCGATCCCGCGCCCGCTGCTGGATCGCATGGAGCTCATCGAGGTGCCGAGCTATCTCTTTGACGAAAAGGTGGAGATCGCCCGCTGCCACCTGCTGCCCAAGCAAATGGAGAAGCACGGGCTGAAAAAGACCAATCTTCGGATTCCCGATGCCGCGCTTGGCATCCTCATTGGCGGATATACCCGCGAAGCGGGTGTGCGGGAACTGGAGCGTGTGATTGCAGCCGTCTGCCGCAAGGCCGCTTGCGACCTTGCCGAGGGAAAGACGCGGATTACGCTCACGGAAGCGCGGATCATTGAATGGCTCGGCCCGCAGAAGTTCAAGAAGAGCGAGCCGCTGCGCCCCGATACGGTCGGCGTGGTGACGGGCCTTGCCTGGACGAGCGTCGGCGGCGAAACGCTGGAGGTGGAGAGCGCGGCGGTGCCCGGAAAGGGCATTCTGCAGCTTACCGGCCAGCTTGGCGACGTGATGCAGGAATCCGCGAAGGCCGCGATGACCTATGTCCGCGCGAATACCACGCGTTTTGGCATCGATCCCGCATTCCTCGAAACGCTGGATGTCCATATTCATGTGCCGGAGGGCGCTGTGCCGAAGGATGGACCTTCCGCGGGCGTCGCGATGGCGACGGCGCTGGTCTCCGCGCTCACCGGCATCCCGGTCAAGAGCTCGGTCGCCATGACGGGCGAGGTCACGCTGCGCGGGCGCGTGCTGCCGATCGGCGGCCTGCGCGAAAAGCTGCTGGCGGCCGTTCGCGCGGGGGTGGATCGCGTGGTGCTGCCGAAGGCGAACCGGGAGGATCTCTACGATGTTCCCGCGGATATCAAAGGCGCGCTGAAGATCGACTATGCCGAGACGGTGGACGACGTGCTGGGCGTTGCACTCACCATGCATCCGCACGGCAAGGAGCCGATGCTCAATCTGCCCGGTCTGGAGATTACACATGAAGCAGTTCGCCATTAATCAGGCGTCATTTGTCACAAGCGTTGGGCAGGGTCAAAAATACCCTGCCCCGCTTGCGTGCGAAATCGCCGTCGTCGGGAGAAGCAATGTTGGCAAAAGCAGTCTGATCAATTGCCTGACCAACAACAACAAACTTGCGAAAACCTCTCAAACCCCCGGCAAAACACGCTTGATTAACTATTTTTTGATGAACAACGCGTTCTATTTGGTCGACCTGCCCGGCTATGGCTTCGCCAAGCGGAGCAAGGACGAGCAGACAGAGTGGGGCGATTTAATCGGGAGCTACCTGGCAAGCGGACGACCCAAGCACCTGCTGCTGCTGGTGGATATTCGCCACGAACCCTCGCCGGAGGATCGGCAGATGTTCCAGTGGACGCTGCATGCGGGCGTTCCGTTTACCATCATAGCGACCAAGGCGGATAAACTCAGCAAATCCCAGCGTGCGGTTGCGGCGAACAAAGCGGCAAAGCTATTGGGCGCCCCTCCGTTTGCTGTGCCCTTCTCCGCTGAGGAAAAGATCGGCAAAGATGCGCTGCTTGAGCGCATTGGCCAAATCTTTGAGGACGCGGAGCAGCAGGCCGAGCGCGCGGCAAAAACACAGGCGCTCTTTGCCGAGGCGGAGGCACTATTTGCCGCAGCGGAGGAAAGCGCGGCGCCACACGAATAGAATTGGGGCGCCACGATCTCCATCTGCTAAAAACCAGCGCAGCAGGCAGATTTTGACAAAATGAACTTTTCCTTGACATGCATAAAAATCTTTAGCATAATACCTAGCGTAACGTTAGGAATCGAAGGCAGGACAAAGAATTATGGCATTGCATAAGTGCCCGAAATGTGAACTCAATTACATTCGCGACGGCGAAGATTATTGCGAGGTCTGTAAGCGGGAAATGAAGCGCGCGCAGGCGCACGGACGGCAGACGGAAGAGGAGAACGAGGATGATGAGATCATCCTGTGCTCCGAGTGCGGCGAAGCGCCGGTGGTGCGCGGTGGCGAGCTTTGCATCTCCTGTCTCAAGGAGAAAAAGCGGCAGGTTGAGCTGGAGAACGCAGCCACCGTGCCGACGGATGATGAGTTTGACGAAGAGGAACTCCTGGAGAGCGACGAGGAGATCGACGCGACAGAGGAGTAACGAGGAAAAGCCCGGGTCGTGCGGGGAGAGGAGCGGTCGGATGCAGATTTACGCCATCGCGGACTTGCATCTATCGCTTACCGCTGAAAAGCCAATGGATGTTTTTGGCGAGGCCTGGCGCGGGCATACGGAAAGGTTGGAACGGAACTGGCGCGATACGGTCACGGAAGAGGATCTCGTGCTGATTCCCGGCGATATCAGTTGGGCAATGCAGCTTCCGGCTGCATTGCCCGATCTTTCGTTTATTGGCGCCCTGCCGGGCAAGAAAATTCTGCTCAAGGGAAACCACGATTATTGGTGGAGCGCCATCGGCCGCGTGCGCGCGTCTCTGCCTGCCGGCATGCGCGCGCTGCAGAACGATTCGGTTGTGGAAGCGGGCATCGGAATCTGCGGCAGCCGCGGGTGGCTCTGCCCGGGCAGCTCAAATTTTTCGCAGGACGATGAAAAAATCTATCTGCGGGAACTGGATCGGCTATCGCTTTCGATTCGTTCTCTGCCGGAGGTGGAGACGAAGATTGCCATGCTGCATTTCCCGCCATTTTCGGATAGGGATCGTGCGAGTGGGTTCACAGAACGGCTGGAGGCGGCCGGGGTAAAGATTGCCGTCTATGGCCATCTGCATGGCGAGGCCAACCGTTATGCCTTTGAGGGTGAAAAGAACGGGGTTTACTATTATTGCGTTGCGGCGGATAAACTTGATTTTACGCCGAAGAGAATTTATTAAATACAACTTGTGTGAAACAACAAAGCACCCGCCTTTCGGCGGGTGCTTCAGCCCGTCAAAAAACTAGTTTTTTGACGGGATAACCACTCTTTGCCTGCTGCCCTTTGGGCATCGGACGGCAAAGAGCGCAGAGAATTCGCCCCTACGGGGCGATCCGTTGCGCCGGCAAAGCCGACACAGCCGGATTTTATGGGTTAAGGGCTACGACCCTTAACAATCCCAGAGCTTTTTTGACAAGCTGAAGCACCCGCCTTTCGGCGGGTGCTTGATCTTTAACTAGCGGCTGCCTTTTGCTCGCAGCGTACGAGCAGGCGGTTTGTACCATTGTCCTTGCAGGTCATAAGCGTTAGGCCCGCGTCGCCTTTATAGGACTTGAGTGCGCTGAAGGCGTCGGCCGCGATGCTCTTGATCTGATAGACCTCATAGCGGACGCGCGCGCCCGTTGCTGCATTGGTCAGATAGACCTCATCGCCGACCTCGAGCTTTTTCAGGATGCCGAAGTGAGCGCCGCTCTTATAGTTGTGCCCGATGAGGACGAGATTCCCGTCTTCCAGCGGATCCGGCCCCTTGTAGCGGCAGATCGAAATCTTCAGCAGCTTATAGGACCACTTTCCGATAATGGGCAGTTCAACCTGATACTTTGGGATTTCAATCAATCCGATGACGCCTTCTTTGCCGGTTGCGTCAATGATCTTTTGAATCGTCTGATCCAATTCGGAAACTTCCGGCGCGTCTGGCTGAACATACTCTCCGCTCTCGTCAACCTCCGTATTGGAACCGTCATCAACGCGATGCTCATTCGCATCCACCGCGGCGTTTTCATCCGCGGCCGCGCTGGTTTGCTCATAGTTCTCGTCCGTGGGTTCCGGCGTGCCGAGAGGGTCATCCGCCAAAGCGGGCGAGGCTGATGCAATGCCTGCGGTGGCGCTTGGCGAAGTTGAAGCTTGCGCCTTATACGCGGCCAACAGTGCGTTGGCATTCTTGCCGGCCTGCTCGCCTTCAAAGAGTTTTACACCGAGAAGAACAAGCGCGACGAGGCCAAGTGAAATTGCAGTGATGCCCATTGCGCGGATGGCGCGCAGTTCATTTCTGCTCTTCCGGTTGGGCTCGTGATGCTGGCTATGGACAGATGGCAAACCGCTCGTATCCGCGCGCTTATGCGACGGTGCGTTTTTTACGGATGCCATACCATACCCCCGTTGCAGCTAAGAGCGCTGCGCCCAGGCCGCCAAAGACGTAAACAAGCGTCATATCCTGACCGGTTTGCGGAAGCGAGCTCAGCCCGGTGATACGGATCGTATGGTAAACCTTGTTGCCGCTGTCGCTATCCAGCCAAGCATAAAGGCGCGTGCCATCAGTCGGGGTGTTATAGCGGGCGTAAAGCTGAATGTGCGCCTCGCCGTCATGCATATTTGCGCGGTGATCGTTGATGCTGTCGCTTGTGAGCGAGAGGTAGCTTGAGCTCCAGCTCCAATGGACGGTTGCAGAGTCATTGTCAACTACCGTGCCGTCCGCATTCTTGAGATAGACCGTGTAGGTGCCGGTGCGGGTTGTCTTGTTTAAATCCGTCGGGCCAACGATATCTAAAAATCGCGTGGTGCGGACGGTGACCTTTGCTTCGCGCTGAATGGTGCCAATTGTTGCTCGAATGGTTGCTGTACCATTTGTGGCGGCCGCGCTTGAAGTGAAGGTTACGGAACTTGATCCGCCGGAAACGGTGGTTGAACTCGTGGACAAAGCTCCAACGCTCGTATTTGAGTTTTGCCAGGTAACAACCGTTCCGTCGGGAATCACGGTCCCTCCGTTGGCAACGGTTAGCGTCAGCGTAACAGCGGTACTGGCCGCGGTCACGGTCTGATCAGAAGGGTTCAGCGTAACGGTTGGAACCGTAACGCCATAGGTAAGCGTCTGTACAGCACCGCCGTGTGAGGGGGTGTTTGTAACGGTGATGTTCGTGGTACCGCTGCCTACCGCAGTTACAAGGCCGCTGGAGCTTACTGTTGCGACGGCGGAATTACCGGTTGAATATGCAATGGTGCCGGTATAGTTATTCGGCGCAATTTGCGCAGTAGCGCCAGGGATAAGGTATGTGCTGCTTTCTGTAAGCGACATCGCTACGACATGGATAATTTGTTCGGCATAATCGTTTCCTGCCGGTTCCTCGGTATCATAGGCTGTTAAGCGAATGGTGCTATCGCCAACCGAAAGACCGGTTACTGTGATGGATGTTCCGTTTGTAGGCGAAGAAAGCGAAGAATGAGATCCACTTTCTGTCCAAGCATAGGTCAAACCCGGGGTGCCGCCCGGAGAAGCGGCGCCGGTTAGCGTCACCTGACCGCCAACAGGAATGTTGGAACTCGCTGGCGGGGTAATGCTTACGCTATCCACGGCTGCAAGCGCGATGCCCGGCACGCCGGCGATCACAAACGCAAGTGCAAGCACGGACAGCACCGCTGCCACTCTGATCATAGATGTCTTTTTCATAGTTTAGTTCCTCCTTTGGGTCGGAGCAATGGCTTCGGATGAAACGGGAGTTTCATGGACTAGTACTATCATACGAATACAACATAATAAAGTCAACAAATGTGCATGATCGTTTTCGGTTTCGTAACTAAATTGTTACGAGTTTAATGATTTTTACTGCCAAACCCGTATAGACCATTCAAAAGAAAGGATGGTACCGCAGCAGGGCGGTAGGATTGGCCTGCAATGTGAAAACGGGTAATCCCCGGGTCAACGGTAGAATGTGTTTCCCCCGACAAATTCGCGTAGGATCGAGGTTGGCGGAATTTCATCCTCAACGTTTGCCTCGACAAAATAATTCAGGAATTTTACGATCGAACGCGCCTCGTCGTAATATGGGCTCTCCGGCTGAACGGCGCCGAGCAGCGGGAAGATGTGCTTCTTGAGCACGGAGGGTTCGTAGATGAGCGTGGTGTTGAAGATTGCGTCCGCATCTTCCTGGAACGGAAAGATCCATTTTTCCTCGCCCGCGCGAACGCTGTCCCACATGGAGAGCGTACGCTCGACCGAGGCGCCGCGCGTCTCGTGATCGCGCACCATGCGGCGAAGCAAGCGCAAATAGGTGGTTGGCACACGGTTGTGGTCGTCCAGGTTCAGCGTGGTCAGCGCGGAGACATAGAGCCGGAAGATCAGGCTTCTGTCTACCGCCTCCGGCAGCAGCATGGGGTTAAGGCCATGCAGGCCTTCGATGACGAGCGGGGTGCTCTCGTCAATGCAAAGCTTGTGCCCCTCGTCACAGCGATGCTGGCGTACAAAGTCAAAACGCGGGAGTTCGACCTCTTCGCCGCGCAGCAAGCGGGTGAGATCCTCCTGAAACTGCGCGATATCAAGGGTAGCGATATCCTCGAGGTCGATTGTCCCGTCCGGCCCGGGCTTGAGTTGATCGCGGTTGAGATAGTAATCGTCCAACGAGACGAGGATCGGGGTTTTGCCGTGCACGCGCAGCTGTGTGCAGAGACGGTTCGCGCTCGTGGTCTTTCCGCTGCTGGAAGGGCCGGCGATCAGGATGGCCCGTGCGCCGCGCGCGATAATCTCATCCGCTAGCTGCGCAAAGCGCTTTTCGTGGAGTGCTTCGTTGACGCGAATCAGCGTGCGAACCTCTCCGCTGAGCACCATGTCGTTGAGGTCCGCAACCACCGCGCAGTGCATGAGATTACCCCATTCCTCGCTCTCGGAAAACACACCGGAGAGACGCGGCAGCGAGACATAGCCCGCCGGAACATTGGGGTCCGCGGCGGAGGGGCGCAGCAGCAGCAATCCGCCGTTTTGTGCCTGCAGATCAAATACGCTGGCATAGCTGGTGGAAGGAGCCATCTCGCCGTAGAAGTAATCGACATAGTCCTCCTGCCGGTAGACGTCAAAATAGGAGAACTGCCGGTATTTCAGCAGCCGGACTTTGTCTTCCTGCCCGTCGGCGGAGAAAAAGTCGATCGCGTCGTCGATATCGACGCGCTTGCGCTCCAGCGTGAGATCGGCTTCCACAATCTCCCGCATGGCGGTTTTGATGCGCAGGATATCCGCTTCCGAGAGCTGAATTCCATCTCCAACGCTGGCAAAGAGCCCCGCGCCGACAGCATAGTTGATCCGTACGCGCGTGTTGGGATAGAGCTTTCGCATGGCGAGCAGAAAGACGAACAGCATGGTTCGCTCATAGACGCGATTTCCGCGCGCGGAGTCATAGCGCAGCAGCGAAACGATTCCGTTTGCCGCGCGCATGGCGCGGCGGAGGGTCACCCGCAGCGCCGCATTTTTGGTGTTTTCCTCACGAAGGGGGATATAGTTGAGCGTAAAGGTCTCGCCCGCGATGTTGGCCGCGAGCGGACGGATTCGAAGGTCCGCGCTGTCGAGACCAAGCCTTCGGACGATGTCCAGCAGGCTTTCTCCGCAGGCGACCTCGGTCGTGATGTTGTCTATGGTGAGTTTCATGGTTTGGCCCTCCTTCCAGGGGGATGTTCCCGGGCGATTTAACCCCAGAGCAGAGACAGCGCGGGCACAACTTGCTTTTTGCGCGAGATCACGCCCGGCAGGAACGCCGCATTTTGCTTAAATGAGACATTGAATGCATGCTCCAATACATCCAGATCGCCGACGGCGATGAGCAGGGTTCCCTCCTTGAGCACATCGGTGAGCATCAGCAGCATCATATCATAGCTGTGCTGCGCAGTCTCGCGCTCCATGAGCGCGACGAATTCCGGCTTTTTCTTAACCAGTTCGTCGGTATCCAGCGAAGTGACCTGTGAGATGCCGAGGGAATGTCCGGCAATCTGGAACTGCTTGAAGTCCGTAAAGTAAAGCTCTTCCAGGCTGTTGCCATCCGTCGGCGAAACGGAAAAGATCTCCCTACCCAGCGTATCCAGCGAAAGTCCGGCAATCTTAGCCATGCGCTCCGCCATCGCCCGGTCAACAGGGGTGCTGGTTGGGGACTTAAACACGATGGTATCCGTCACGATTGCGGCTGCGAGCAGACCGGCGAGCTTCTTGCTCGGCATGACGCCGCGCTCGAAGAACATGCTGGTGATGATGGTGCAGGTGCTGCCGACCGGCTCATTACGAACATAGACCGGGGCGTCAGTTTGCACCTCGGCGAGGCGGTGGTGATCGATGATCTCAAGAATCTCCGCCTGCTCCAGTCCAGGGACGGACTGGTGCAGTTCATTATGATCCACAAGCACGACGCGTTTGCGCTTGGGACGCAGCAGATGAAATCTCGAAAGCGTGCCGACCACGCGATTTTCGTCGTCAAGAATCGGATAGCTGCGAAAACGGGATTTGAGCGTCTCCTCTTTTACTTCGTCCAGAAAGTCCGAGAGATGAAAGGAGACGAGGTTATCACGGCGGCAGATGCGCGAGGCGGGAATCGAGAGAAACATGAGGCGCGAGGCGGCGTAGGCATCAAACGGTGTCGCGATCACGCAGGTGCCGTTTGCGGTGACATCCAGCGCGGCATCCACCTCGCTCTCGCAGACAATCAACGCGGCGGCCCGGCGCTCCAGCGCGAGGCGCATCACCTCCGGCTGGTTGCCGCAGAGCACCACGCTGTCCGGCCCAATCTCCGGATGTCCCGCGTGCGTCGGCAGGGCGACCACAAGCGTACCGGAGAGCTCCGTCTGCTCCGTCGCGGCATGGATGAGCCTCCCGTCCAAACAGGCGAGCAGATTAAAGAGCGGGATGCCGTCCAGACGTGCGCTCTTGATAAAGCGCATGTCGTAAGCGGCAATCTCCTCTGGCGTGAGCATGCCGTAGAGTCGCCCGTCCTCGTCGGTTACCGGCAGGGTGGGAATCGCCGTCGTGTCGCTGACAATGGTTTGCCAGGCATGGTAGACGCTTACGGCTGCGGAGAGAATCGGCGGTTTGTCATAGTCCAGGTCGGAAACCTGCGTGCGAACGGTGTGCAGCAGCTGAGGTGCGGCAAAGTCAAACTTCTTGAGCAGCATTTCCGTCTGGTCACTGAGCTCGCCAATGCGTGACGCAACATAGGCGCGCTCGCCCAACGCATTTTTAAGCATGGCATAGGAGATGGCGGCCACGGTCGAGTCCGTGTCAGGATTTCGGTGCCCCGTAATATAAATGGGTTCCATTCATCCTCCAAGGATCCGCTGTCTGTTGCAGCTTTGCGCTTTTGCGCGGCAGCGGATGATATGTGGTTCTATTTTAGTCTTTGTTCAGCGGGTTTACAAGAACATACCACGATGGAAGCCCGGAAAACGGCGGGGGTTTTTACCGTAATAATAGGGATAAAAACAAAAAAGGGCGGAATATTCCGCCCTGCGGGAGCGCTTTGTTTGGTTTTACCGTTCGCTTGCGACGAAGAAGAGCGCGATGGTCCCGGGGCCGGAGTGCGCGCCGACGCTGGTGCCAATGTCGCCGATCTGCACCATGATATCCGGATATGCTTCGTGCACGAGGGAGGCGACATATTCCGCGTCCGCCTTCGCGTCGCAATGGCCGATGAATACGGTGTGCGTCGCCTGCTGATCCAGCGTATGTTCCATGTGCTCAAACAGCGAGCGAAGGGATTTCTTTCTGCCCTGTACCTTTTCAACGGCGACGAGATAACCCTCGTTGTCAACGTGCATGACGGGCTTGATGTTGAGGATGGTGGCGATGGCCGCGGTCGCTCCGCTGATGCGCCCGCCGCGCTTAAGGTAGACGAGGTCGTCCACGGTGAACCAGTGCGCGAAGCGCAGCTTGTTCTCCTCCACCCATTTGGCGAGCTCGTCTATGCTCAGGTTTTGCTGTTTTGCGGCGTAGTAAACCAGCAATCCCTCGCCCAGGGAGGCGGAGCAGGAGTCGATAACGGCGATCTTGCGCGCGGGATATTTTGCCTTGAGCTCCTCCGCCGCGTGGAAGGCGGACTGCACCGTCCCGGAAAGCTTGGAGGAAAACCCGATATAGAGAACGTCCTCGCCTGCCTGCAGCACGGGTTCAAACGCTTCGATAAAAGCGAAGGCATTGACCTGCGCGGTGGTGACGTTTACACCCGCGCGCATCTTGGCAAAAAACTGCTCGATCGGCATATCCGATCTGCCGGGAATATAGAAATATTCCTTCTCCTCCATGGTAAAGCCCATGGGCAATACGGTGACGTGCAGCTGTTCGGCAAATTCCGCCGGCAGGTCGCTGGTTGCATCGGTAAATATGCGATAGCTCATGTTGTTCGCCTCTTTTCCGCACACCGCAAAACGATATGCTAATCGATAGTGGTTCTGAAAAGTTGTCCTGCTGGTATACAGAACTATCTGGTTCTATTGTACCGTGCCGAGCGGCAGATTGGCAAGCATTTCGCGCGGCCTGTGTCCATAAAACCGCAACCAGTACGCGGCGGGCTGTTGCGTCCGCAATAGTTATGGTATAATCCACACGGCGAGTGGAAATTTTGCCGCCGCTGCGGCTTTTCTGCGAAAGAATGTGGCGTTTGCTGAGAGAAATTCATCTCGCTGTGCTATAATATCGCTGCGTAACAGGAGCGGCCGGCTAGCGAACTATTCATGAACAGAGATTCCTATAATACGTAGAAATAAGCGGGGAGACAAGCAAACATGAGAAAGTTTCTGTCCGTCGGTATGGCGACACTCGCCTCCATTTTTCTGATTTTAATTCTGGTCTTTACCTCAATCGGGTTCGTTATTAACGATGAGACGTTCATCAATAATGAGTTTACCAAATTGGCCATCAGTTCGAAGATGGGCATGACCAACACGGATTTGGTCGCTTCATTCGACCGGCTTGTCGCATATATGGAAGGCAATGCGGACGACATCAACATTGAGGTGACGATCAACGGCGAAAAAAAGCAGATGTTTGACTACGAGCAAGAGGTCAAACACATGGCGGACGTGCGTCAGATCTACACCACCATCGCTTCCTACCGCGATGTCGGTGTGCTCGTTATGCTCATTCTGTTTCTCTTTGCGGCGGTGGTGCATTTCCGCATGGCGCCGCAATATCTCGCGCAAGGATATCTCTCCGGCTCGTTTGTGTTTTTATTGATCTTTGGTTTCCTCGGCACATGGGCCGCGCTGGACTTTACTAACTTCTGGACATTTTTCCATGAGATGCTGTTTTGGAACGACCTCTGGCTCTTTGACGGGACGCAGAGTCGCATGATCAACATGCTGCCCGAGCAGATCTTTGCGGATATCGTTGCGCGCGTCGGCCTGTATTCGGGCATCGTCATTGTCGTGCTCATCGTGCTGAGCATTGTGGCGCTCGTGCTCTCTTCCGAGAGATACAAGCGTGGCCGCACGGTTGCGCAGGCGCGCAAAAAGGCGCGCGAAACAGCCGTTGCCACGCGTAAAAAAGCGCGTGCCGATCTGAAAAAGGCGACGGAGGAAGAAAAGCGTCTTGCGGAGAAGCGCGCGCGCATTGCCGCAATTAAGGCGAAAAAGCAGGCGGAGGCGGAATCGGCCGAGGCGGAGGCGGAGCAGGCGAGGCTGCGCGAGGAAAAGCGCGCAAAGAAGCGCGCCGCGGCCGAGGCGGCGGCAGCGCAGGCAACGCAGGCGCAGGCAAGCGCGCCCAGGCCGGCTCGTGCGGAACAGCCGGCACAGCAGCCGCAGAAGCGCGCAGCAAAGTCCGAACCGCCGAAAAGGGCCGCCGTAAAACCGCAAAAGAAGACTGTGCATGACGACACAGGCTTTCTTGACGATTAATCCCCGCTGTTTCCCAGACGGGAACCCGGACGAAACAGGTTGGTTATGACAGAATATGAACGCGCCGTGGAACAAAGGCTTGCAGCGCTGAAAAACAAGCCGCACGCGCGCATCCTCGCAATTGAAACCTCGTGCGACGAAACCGCCGCCGCCGTCATAGAGGACGGGCGGCGGGTTCTTTCCAATGTCGTGCATACGCAGATTCCGCTGCACGTGCCCTATGGCGGCGTGGTGCCGGAGATTGCCTCGCGCAGCCATGTGCAGAAGATTGGCTCCGTCGTGCGCCGCGCGCTTGAGGAGGCGGGGCTGCCCCTTGCCGGGGTGGACGCCGTCGCTGTGACCAATGGGCCGGGGCTCGTCGGCGCGCTGCTGGTCGGGGTCAGCTATGCCAAGGGGCTGGCGTATGCCGCAGGGTTGCCGTTTCTTGGCGTAAACCATATCGCCTCCCATATCGCGGCGAACTATCTGAGCGACCCTGAGCTGAAGCCGCCGTTTACCTGCCTTGTGGCCTCCGGCGGGCACAGCCACATCATTGTTGTGGAGGAGGGCGAGCGTTACCGTCTGCTGGGGCGCACGCGGGACGACGCGGCGGGCGAGGCGTTTGATAAGGTTGCGCGCGTGCTCGGCCTGCCTTATCCCGGGGGGCCGAATCTTGAGAAGCTCGCGCTTACGGGCGACCCGGACCGCTATCGGTTCCACTCCGCCTTCAATGAGGGAGAAGGGCTCGACTTCAGCTTCTCCGGAATCAAGACGGCCGTGGTGAATCGCCTGCACAATGCCGAGCAGTCGGGCGAAGCGATCAATCGCGCGGATCTGGCCGCCTCGTTTCAAAGGACGATTGTGGATATCCTTGCGGAAAAATCCGTCCGTGCCGCAAAAGCGCAGGAAGGAAAAGCGGGCGAGCGGCTCGCGCTCGCCGGCGGCGTCTCGGCAAACCGCGCCCTGCGCGCGGCGATGCAGGCGCGCGCGGATCGGGCGGGCATCCGATTCTATTGCCCGGAGTTTATCTATTGCACGGATAATGCGGCGATGGTCGGCAGCGCGGCCTATGGCAAGCTCCTGCGCGGGGCGGTGGATCCGCTCTCGCTCAACGCCGTGCCATATCTTTCCATTGAAGAGGCGACGCCGGGTGAATAGAAAAAGCTCGCGGAAAATCGAGTGCTGACGGACGCGCGGGTATCTTGGCCGGGTCGAGTCCTTTTTTTAACGGAACCCGCGGCTTGGATTGACTACGTAACAACAAAGAAACGGCGTGGAGGTAAATCCGCGCTTTTGCTTTCGCCACTGGTGGGGGAAAACGTGCAAACCAGAGCGCATTTTAGTGGGGATTTTTTTCAAAATAGAACGCTTTTCCCCATGATTTGATATGAAAACCTGCAAAAAACAAAAATCATAATTTTGACATATTTGCATAGTCTTTGTTTGATTACGCGTAAATTCCGAGAAGTTTTTTCCACCGTCGATGCGATCTATTCAAGGGTGAAAGTGTGGAAAACTCGTCAAAACCGCGTAAAATAACGCCAATTTTTGTGGATAACTATGTGGATGATGTGGATAGATCGGTGTATATGCACAAAAATGCTCGGAATATCTATACAAGTGTCGATATGGGAATCAAGATCTTCGCTGCATGGAAAAATTGAGCTCGCTGCAAAATGCGGCGGAATCAAGTCGCCCGTCGGGCTGGGTGACCGTGCGCGGTTTGGCCGCGATTCGGTCTTCGATTCGGGCCCGCTCTACCCGCGCGGCTCTTTCGTCTTCTTAGCATGTAATAGTTCCAACGTGAAAAGAACGCCGGCAGAAGCGGCGTTCCAAGTATTCACGCAATTGATTCGTCAGCCGATGGTTGAGAAAAGAAAACTTACTGTTCCGTGCCAGTCTGCCCGGAGGGCTGCGCTCCTCCGCCGCCCGGTTGCTCCGCCGCGCCGCCGTATTCCGGCAGAGGCTGAAGCGCGAGCGCATCCGCCGCTTCCTTTAATGCGTGTTTTCTCTGTTTGCGTCGATAGAGCAAGAACCCGATGCCGGAGACAAGACCCGTCGCGGCAAATACCGCGATGGCAAGTCCGTATTGCCCGAGTTCGAGCGCATTGCCGCTGATTGTTGAGGTAACGATAGACGGAATCCGCGCGATGCTGGTCAGCACAATCCAGGGAACCAGGCGAATTTTGGTCAGGCCCGCCAGATAGGTAAGCAGATCCTTAGGCGTACCGGGTATCAAAAACAGGATAAACGCGGTGGCATTGAGCGCACGCTCGTTATTGATATATTTTACCGAATCGATCTGCTCTCTTGTGAAAAACACTTCGACTGCCTTGATCCCGATTTTTCGGACGAAGAGAAACACGATGGTGGTGCCGAGCACCAGTCCGATCCAAACCAGCAGCGTGCCCCAGAGCGCGCCAAACGCATAGCCGGCTGCCAACTCCAGCGGCTCGGCGGGGATAAACGCGATAACAACCTGAAGCAGCATCACCCCAACGAAGAGCACGCGCCCCCAGAACCCGCGCGCGTCCACCCAGGCGCGAAATGACGCGGGATTGCCCAAGGTCTTAACGATTGGTCCGCCAACAAAGACGGTGAGCAGAACGAGCACAATAAGAAAAACCACAACCGACGCGATCGTGGCTATTTTTTTCTCACGGGAGGGCTTCGCCCCGCCGGATTTTACCTGTGTTTCTTCCATACAGAGAGTATAGCCCAGCTGCCGGAGAAAGACCACGCAGGAAAGGGAACTTTTTTGTGAACGTGCATAAGCGCTGTTTAGGGGAACACCGGCGGAAAAATCGGCGCGAAAAGAAGCGAACGCGCCGGAGACGAACGCAGAGTGGCACGCGCGCTGAAACGATTCTGCCCAATTCGCGCACAATTATGCCATGCTTATAAAATTGCCCTTTTCAAGAGAAACAAAACCCGATAAAATACGCGCATGGCTACTATATTGTTGATCCTGATCTACCTTGCGTTTATCAGCCTTGGTTTGCCGGACTCCCTGCTTGGCGCGGCCTGGCCGGTGGCTTACACGCAACTTGGCGCGCCCCTCTCCTATGCGGGGCTTGTTTCGGTTGGCATCACCGTTGGAACGGTGATATCAAGCCTTATATCCGTGCGCGTTATTCGTCGCTTTGGAACGGGCGGGGTCACTGCGGCTTGCGTGGTGCTCACCGGCGGCGCGTTGCTCTGCGTCTCATTTGCGCAGAGCTTTGCTGTGCTGTTGCTGCTTGCCATCCCGCTTGGTCTGGGCGGCGGCGCAATCGACGCGGCGCTGAATAACTATGTCGCCCTGCACTACAAGGCGAGCCACATGAGCTTTTTGCATAGCTTCTGGGGCGTGGGCGCAACCATCAGCCCGCTGATTATGTCGCACTTTTTAAAGCAGAACGGAGATTGGCACGGCGGATATCGGTTCGTTTCCATCATTCAGCTCTCGCTTGCGCTTATTATGGTTGTTACCCTGCCGCTTTGGAACAGGGTATCACATGCAAAGGCGGACGAGCTGCTGGGCGACCTGCCGGAGATCGACAACCGAGCGGCGATTCAAAAGCGCGGTGCAATCTTTGCGGTGCTATCGTTCTTTTTCTATTGCGCGGGGGAGGCATCCGTTGGTCTCTGGGCGGCGACCTTTTTCGTAAATGTGCGCGGGGTGGATCCGAGCATCGCCGCGAGCTGGGGTTCGCTGTTCTTCTTCGGCATCATGGGTGGGCGCATGGTTTCCGGCCTGCTTGCGATGCGGGTGAAGGAGCGGGTGCTCATCAATACCGGCCTGGCGCTCGCGGTGGCTGGCGTTTTGTTGCTTGCTCTGCCTCTGCCGCAGGGGTTTGCGCTCGCAGGATTGCTGCTCTTTGGGTTCGGTTGCGCGCCGGTATTTCCCAATCTGATCCATATTACACCCCAGCGGTTTGGCAAGAACTATTCGCAGGCGATCATTGGGCTTCAGATGGCCTCCGCCTACCTGGGCAGCACACTCATTCCGCCGTTGGTCGGCTGGATTGGCCAGGATCACGGTTTTTTCTGGATGCCATACTTCCTGCTCGTCTGCCTCGCGCTGCTCTATGTGACCTTTGTGGCCTGTAACCGCAGGACGGGGTTTGGGCAAAAAAACGTCAAGGCATCATAAGGACAGACTCCAAAAAAATCAATGCGGCGCGGGGATTCCCCGCGCCGCTCAGCCCATCGACAAAGTCCTGCGGACTCTGCCGATGGGTTTTACTTTGGGTTAAAATGACGCAAAACGCGCCATTTTTTCACAAATTCGGCGAATGAATCGCCAAATTTGAAGGAACATGGGGGATTTTCGAAATCCCCCAAACCCCCTACTGGGTTTGTTGATGCTCTGTGCGGCGCGGGGATTCCCCGCGCCGCTTCGTTGTTTCGCCTGATCAGCCAACCACGATGTTGACGATGTTTTTGACCACGATGACCTTGCGGACGGTCTTGCCCTCCAGATAGGGGGCAACCTCTTCGCAGGCGAGCGCGGCGGCTTCCACCTGCCGCTGATCCATCGAGACGGGTAGAGTGACGCGTCCGCGCACCTTGCCGTTGACCTGGACGCCGTATTCCACCGCGTCCTCCACCAGCGCGTTCTCGTCGTAGAGCGGCCACGGTGCGTGATGAACCGGGGCAAAGCCCAGTGCCTCGCTGATCTCTTCGCAGATATGCGGCGCGACGGGCGCCAGCAGCAGCACAAGGGTATGCAGTTCGTCTTTGGTGAGCGTGCCTTTTGCGTAGAAGTCGTTCGTCAGCGCCATCATCGCCGCGATAGCGGTGTTGAACTTCATACGCTCATAATCCTCGCCAACCTTTTTGATGGTGGCGTGGACCTTCTTTTTCATGTCGGCGTCGGTATCGCCCGTGCCATTGACCATGTCCTGCAGCGCCCAAACGCGGTCCAGGAAGCGGCGGCAGCCGCGCGTGCCCTGCTCGTTCCAGGGGATCGGTTGGTCAAACGCGCCCATAAACATGATATAGGTACGGAAGCTGTCCGCGCCGTAGAAGGGGATATAATCGTCCGGATTGACCACGTTTCCGCGGGACTTGCTCATCTTCTCGCCGTTGCTGCCGAGCACCATGCCGTGGCTTGTGCGTTTCATATACGGCTCGCTGGTTGGCACCGCGCCAATGTCGTAGAGAAACTTATGCCAGAAGCGGGAGTAGAGCAGATGCAGCGTGGTGTGCTCCATACCACCGTTATACCAATCTACCGGCGTCCAGTAGTCCAGCGCCTCGCGGGAGGCGAACTCCTTGTCGTTATGCGCGTCGGTATAGCGCAGGAAATACCAGCTCGAACCGGCCCAGTTCGGCATGGTGTCTGCCTCGCGGGTCGCGGGGCCGCCGCACTTGGGGCAGGTGGTGTGCAGCCAGTCCTTCGCGCGGGCGAGGCAGCTGCTGCCGTCGTCGGTGGGCGTAAAGTCGTCCAGCATCGGCAGTTCGAGCGGGAGCTGATCGTAGGGGATCGGCACCCAACCGCAGTGTTCGCAATAGACCAGCGGAATGGGTTCACCCCAGTAGCGCTGGCGGGAGAAGACCCAGTCGCGCAGCTTATAGTTCACCTTGCGCTCGCCGATGCCCTTGCTTACAAGAAAATCGATGACGGCGGGGATGGCCTCGGAGACCTCCTTGCCGTTGAGGAAGCCGGAGTTGATCAGCTTGCCGTGTTCGCATTCGGTATAGGCTTCGTTCGTGATGTCTCCGCCGGCAACCACCTCAACGATGGGCAGATGAAAGGCCTTGGCGAAGGCGTAGTCGCGTTCGTCATGTGCGGGAACCGCCATAATTGCGCCCGTGCCATAGCCCATGAGTACATAGTCCGAGGTCCAGACGGGGATCTTTGCTCCATTGACGGGGTTGATGGCGCAGATGCCGCCGAGCGGAACGCCCGTCTTATCCTTGACCAGCTCACTGCGCTCAAAATCACTCTTGATCGCCGCCGCCTTTTGATAGGCGCGCACATCGCCAAGGTTCGTAATTTTCGCGGCGTATTGTTCGATGATCGGATGCTCCGGCGAGACAACCATATAGGTCGCACCAAAGAGCGTATCCGGCCGCGTGGTATAGACGACGAGGGTATCCTCGGTGTCGGCGATGCGGAAGTTGACAAGCGCGCCCTCGCTGCGGCCGATCCAGTTGATTTGCTGCGCCTTGATCTTGTCAAGATAATCCACGGTGTCCAGGTCGTCGATGAGCCGCTGGGCATAGGCCGTGATCTTCAGCATCCACTGGGAGCGAACCATGCGGACGACCTCGCCGCCGCAGCGCTCGCAAACGCCATCCACAACTTCTTCGTTGGCAAGGCCGACCTTGCAGCTCGTGCAGAAGTTGATCGGGATTTCCGCCTTATAGGCAAGCCCGTTTTCGTAGAGCTTGAGGAAGATCCACTGTGTCCATTTATAATAGTTCGGGTCGGAGGTGTTCACCTCGCGAGAATAATCAAAGGAATAGCCAAGCCGCTGCAGCTGGCTGCGGAAGCGCTTGATGTTGTCGTGCGTTACGATGGACGGGTGAATGCCCGTCTTGATGGCGTAGTTCTCCGTCGGCAGGCCGAATGCGTCGTAGCCGATGGGGTAGAGCACGTTATAGCCCTCCATGCGGCGTTTGCGCGCGATGACGTCCATTGCGGTGAACGGGCGCGGGTGGCCGACGTGCAAGCCCTGCCCGGACGGGTAGGGAAACTCGATCATGGGAAAATACTTCGCCTGTGAGGGATCGGTCTTCGCCTCGAAACAATGGTTGTCCGCCCAGATTTTCTGCCACTTGGCTTCGATTGCCTGTGGATCGTAACGCTCCTGCATGAAACACTATCCTCCGAAACTTTCCTAAATATTTAGAATAACCTCTTTGAGGTGGTTTGTCAATTCGTGCGGGGTGTAATGCGTGCGGGGTGTTCAAAATACGCAGATTATGCGGTGAAGTATCACAGCCAAGCGGTTTCTGCTATAATGTCAAATTAAAGGCCCGAACATTCAGGCAAAGCGCTCCGCCTGCCTTGTATGCGGAAATGGCGAAGCGACACTGCGCAGTAGCAAGCGTGTCGCTGGTGGACGGGCTGCCGCTAAGCGCTTTAATCGTTCAAATACGATCCTGGATGCAGATCCAGATGCATGATGTCTGAAAGGAAATTGTGGGATGAAAAGGAAAAGCATATTATTTCCATTCGCATTCGTCATTGCCTTGTTTGCAGCAGCGCTGCTGACTTGTCCGGTGCACTTTCTGCTCAACGATGATTACGCGCTGATGCAGATTGTTGCTTCCTGGCGCAGTGGCACGCCAGAGTGGTTCAATGTCCATAACAATGTTCTGTATTCGGCACCAATCTCATTTCTCTATCGCCTTTGGGGGAACATTCCTTGGTACCCGATCATCCAAATCGCAATTCTGCTGTTGTCCTGCCTTGCAATCCTGCGGTCGATGCAAAAAGCCGTGCAGGAGAAGCAGGGGAAGATTGTCATGATCCTCTCGTTTGTGTTTTTGTTTGTCAGCGGCATACTGCCAAACCTTATCTTTCTGCAATACTCCATCGTCGCGGCGATCTCTGGTACGGCAGCCTGCATCCTGCTGGTTCACCGAGAGCCGGGTGTTTGGGGTAGCATCAAGATCGCGCTGTTTGCCTGCCTTAGCGTGCTGATTCGGCGGGAAACTGGCGCGGTTACGATTAGCATGCTCTTTGCGGCATGGGTGATCACGTTTTTTGAAAAATCGGCTGACGAAGGCTTCCTTCGGACGTTCAAGATGAATTTCAAGCGCACGTTTCTGCCTGTTTGCTTGACGGCCGTTCTCTGCTTGGGTGGCATTATGCTGCAAGAAGGAGTTGAGAACACTCCGAAACTCAAGGAGTTCATGCAATATAATTACCTGAGAGTCAGTTACATGGATTATCAGAATTATCCCACCTATCAGGAGAGCGACGTCTATCGGCGCATTGGCTGGAGCGAGCCTTTTTATGAGATGACCAAAGACTGGTTTTTCATGGACGAGCGCTTCACGTCGGATTCGCTTTCCGCTATTCTCGCAGAAGGCAGGATGCCTGCGCTGTCCGAGCGGTTACCACAGATCATTCCGACATTTTTGGCAACGCTTCAAATCTCCAATCCCGTGCGTGACCTGTTCCTGCTCTTCGTGGGTCTCACGGGGGCAACGTTGCTAATCCACCTCATTAAGCGTGATTTTCTTGGTGCTTTACGTGGCTGCATCCCCGCTGCCTGTTTCTTTGCGGCGAGTTTTTATCTTTGTTACCGTGGCAGATTTCCGCAGCATGCGTTCTATACCTGCATACTACCCGCTTGCGCGCTGCTCTTCTATGAGTGGTCTCGTCTGAAGCGGGAGGGCGTGTTGGTTTGGACCATTACGATTGTCGCGCTGGCCGCGATGCTCGGGCTCTCGTTTAACAGTGCCGAGCATGTGTTTGCGCTCTCGCGGTCGGAGGTCTGCCAGAGGCAGGAAAAGCTCTCTGATGAGGTGGATGAGTATGCTGTGGAGCATTCGCAGGATATCATCATCACGGATAGCTCCATCCAGAGCATCGGTAGCCCTTGGCAAACCAACAAGAATGTGCATCCGCTTAATCGCTTCTTCTGGGGCGGCTGGTATTATCATTCGCCATTCTACTATGAGCAGCTCAAGATGAACGGCAGGGGAGGGCTGTATTCATCGGATTTTTATGACGAGCATATTCAGCTACTCAACAACTCGCCAGAGATGCTGGATCAACTGCTCGCGTATCTGACCGATACCTATGGTGAGACGATTGCAATTCCCGTGTCTCAAGAGGCGGATTTCACTGCATACCGATTTGAACTGGTGGCGGCAACGAATCCTTGAGATGCAAGATGACATACGAAACAGCGGCTTACCTCAAACTTATGTTGCATGGCGGCCTGAAAGAGGCCTATTTATGCTTGCTGGATGATATGTTGGACGGAGAACCGATTTTGGAAGGTATCCTGCTTGAACTCTCCGAAGCGGATGACGACACGGAGAAGGCGATCTCCTGCTTGAAGCAATTTCTTTCCGGCCAGCGGGTCGATTATGATTTCGTCGCCGAAAGGCTGCGCCTTCTGATGTTGGGTTTGTTCAACGAGGGGGTGATGAACCAGTCCGAGGTTGTAAGCGCCCTTTGCTGCATGGCGGAGAATTCAGGCTTTGAGACCGTGGAACCCTGGCACTCTATGCGGACTATGGAAAACTACTATTGCGTCGCGGTGCAAGGGGATCTGGATGCGGATCGATTCAACGACGCGTTTTATGCGTTTCTTGCGGACCGGGTTCCGTTTTTCAATCAAATCAGCGGCGCAAACGGCGAATGGAAGCGAATCGTTTCAAGGCGATTTGAGGATCAACGGCGCATGACCTGGGTCGGATTCTTTCTAAACCACATTGCGCCCTATCTTGATATGGGGTTATTCCTGGCGGTGCTGGCGGCCGCCGCGGCGCTTCTGGAGGCGGACGCCATACGCAATCAGGGCATTGTTATCCTGCTGGTCGGAATCTATGTTTTCGTGACGGCGGCGTTCCTTGCGCTTGGACCGCTCACGCGAGCCGGACGGCTGGATTCGGAGCTAAAGCGCCTGCAACTGGATGTTGCGCCGGAAAATGCGAAGGAGCATTATGAATACCATCTCAACGGTCAGACGATTCTTTTTGATCGAGAAGGAATGACCGTGGACGAAGCGTTTTTCCGGCTGGAAAATCTAGAGGCGGAGATGGATACGTCCGGCAAGCATGCAGCGGTGTCACTTCGAATCACACTGCGGACGAAGTCCGGCCGGATCTTTCAAATCCCGCTTTGTCCGGATTCCCTCGCGATGCTTGAGCGGTTTGAAATCAAGCTGGACAACCGGTCGGATTTGGACTACCTGCTCGGCAACAGGCGGGAGGCAATGAAGGATATCCTGCGATTCGGCGCGGTTTGGCCGGATCGACGGACCCGGCGCTGACTTCGGCCTCCCCCTCGCTTTACGACACCCTGAAATCGTGATACAATCGTAACCGATTCATAGCGCGGCGATTTTTTTCACGCCAAAGACAACAACACCCTGCACCAATGATAGGAATAAGGAGGCGTAGTTATGGAACAATATACGACACCGCTTACCCCTGAAATGCAGTCCCACAATAAATCCTCGGTTACAGCGATGGTGCTCGGCATTGTGAGCCTGGTCGTTACCTGGTTTCCAATCGTCGGACTCGTGCTAGCCATCGTGGGGTTAACCATGAGCCGCTCAAACCGTAAGTTTGCCGAGGCGCACGGGTTTAAGGAAAACAGTATGAATACCGCAGGCTATGTTACAAGCATCGTCGGCCTCGTATCCGGCGTGATCACGCTGGTGCTGGTCGCCGTGGTTGTCGTTGCAGGCATCGCGGCGGCGGCGGGCATCTGGCAGTATGTCGTTCTGCCGGAGATCATGTAACGATAATACGCTGTGGGCGGGCGAGGCCATGTTGCTTTGCCTCTGCAGTGCGACGCAAAATTTGATTGTTTGAGGAGTCATATGTTACCTTCCTTTCCTGCTTTCGGGTTGACCATCCCCATGTATGGCGTGATGTCTGCGCTCGGCATGCTCGCGGCGTTTGTTCTGCTTGGATTCACAAGAAAACAAACGCGCTTTTCGGAGGATCAGGCGCTCTCCGCCGCGCTCTGGGCCATCATACTCGGGTTCCTCGGATCGAAAATTCTCTTTTGGCTGGTGGAGATCAAGCAGATTATTGCCGATCCGGGCTACCTGCTGCATACCCTTCGGGAAGGGTTTGTGTTCTATGGGGCGCTCATCGGCGGATTGGGCGGCATTGCCATCTATGCCCTTCGCAAAAAGCTGCCGTTCTTCTCCCTGACGGACTATTTCATTCCGGCGCTTGTGCTCGGCCATGCATTCGGCCGAATCGGCTGTCTGTTTGCGGGCTGCTGCTACGGCATGGAGTGCGTATCCCCGATTTCGATTGTGTTCCCCGCGGGCAGCGCAGCTCCCGCTGGCGTTCCGTTGCTGCCGACGCAGCTGATGGAGAGCGCGTTCCTCTTCCTGCTCTGCGCGTTTCTGGTCTGGCGGCTCACGAAGAAAAAGCCGTTTGGAACGATCTCCGGTTGGTATATGGTGCTCTATGGTGTCTGGCGGTTTACCATCGAATTTTTCCGCCGGGATGAGCGCGGGTTTGTCGGCGCGCTTTCTACGAGTCAGTTTATCAGCATCTTTGTCGTCCTTGGTGGCGCTGCGCTGCTTCTGCTGGTCAAGACGGGCGTGCTGAAGAAGACCGTACTCGATCTGCCGATTCCGGCGGAGGAAGAGTCGGAGAAAAAACCGAAGAAGGGCGAAGAAGCGCAGGAAACCGCGCCCGAAAGCGAAACAAAACCGGAGGAGCCGAAAGCCGAAGCCGGGGACGAAACGGAAGAAAAAGAATAAGTTTAGCCAACAGACAAGAACCGCCGAGTTTGCTCGGCGGTTCAGCCCATCGACAAAGTCCTGCGGACTCTGCCGATGGGTTTTACTTTGGGTTAAAATGACGCGAATCGCGCCATTTTTTCACAAATTCGGCGAATGAATCGCCAAATTTGAAGGAACATGGGGGATTTTCGAAATCCC
>JAYFQU010000015.1:0-80607 GCA_034926785.1 Christensenella sp. | reverse complement strand
GGGATTTCGAAAATCCCCCATGTTCCTTCAAATTTGGCGATTCATTCGCCGAATTTGTGAAAAAATGGCGCGATTCGCGTCATTTTAACCCAAAGTAAAACCCATCGGCAGAGTCCGCAGGACTTTGTCGATGGGCTGAACGTCCGCACGGCGGACGTTTTTTTACTGTTCTATTTTCTGTTTTCACTGTTGACAGACTTATTGTTCTACCATGCAAGCAACACATTTTAACTTTTGAGAATTGATAAAAAAACGTCACATTTACGATATTGACAAACGGATCGATTAGAGTTAAAACGTGCGTGCAGACATTTTATTGTCGCGATTTTTTATGGGGAAGAGAAGTGATGCAATGTGGAAAATCCTTCAGAGGACGTGCCTCTTGGGCGCGTAAAGATCGGCATAACATACAACCTTAAACGTGCTGTCTTTACGCAAGATCAGGCGCCTGACGCACAGGCGGAGTTTGACAGCATGGAAACCGTGCTCGCCATCCAATCGGCGATGGAACAGCACGGCCTTCAAACGGTTTTGCTGGAGGCAGACCCGGATTTGCCGCAAAAACTTCGTTCGGAAAAACCGGATTTTGTCTTCAACATTGCCGAAGGAAGCGGCGGGCGCGCCAGAGAGGCGCAAGTGCCGGCATTGCTAAATTTCCTTCAAATACCATTCACGGGATCGGACGAAACAGCGCTCTGCCTCGCGCTCGATAAAGCGCTCTGCAAGCGGCTGCTCGCGACCTGGCGTGTGCCTACCCCGCGTTATCGCGTCTATTCTCCCGGTGCGCCCGTCCGCGCATCGGGTTTACCATATCCCGTCATCGTGAAGCCGAATGCCGAGGGTTCCAGCAAGGGCATCCCCGATGTCTGCATCGCCGAAGACGACGCTCAGCTGCGTGCGCTCGTTCAAAAAAATTTTTCACTCTATGGCGGCGACGTCCTCGCAGAGGAGTATATTGCGGGGCGTGAATTCACCGTCGGCCTGCTCGGTAACGGCGAATCGGTTAAGGTCTTCCCGCCGATGGAGATTCTCTACCACAGCTCCCCGATTGAGGGATATCGCATCTATAACTACACCGTGAAGCAGGAGTATGAGAAGTACGTTTCCTATGCATGCCCTGCCGATCTTCTGCCTGCGCAGGAGCACGAAATCGTCCGGATGGCGAAGAAGATTTTTCTGGCGTTGGGATGCAGGGATCTTGCGCGTGTGGATTTCCGGATGGGTGAAAACGGTAAGATTTATTTTATCGAGATCAATCCCCTGCCCGGGCTCGCGCCGCATTACAGCGATTACCCCATGCTCGCAGAATTCTGCGGCGTGCCGCACGGCGAACTCGTTTACCAAATCCTCCGCGCGGGCGCCGAGCGTGCCGGCGTGTCGCTCTAGAACGGCGGTGGCAGGCGCAATGGAACCCCGCTGGAACGACTGGAAATGGCAGTATGCCAACCGTATCACGACCGCTGAACAACTCAATACCATTCTCCCGTTGACGGAGCAGGAGCAGCAGGATATCCAAACCTGCCTGAGCGCATTTCGCATGGCGATTACGCCCTATTATGCCTCGCTGATCCACACGGACAATCCGAAAGATCCCATTCGGATGCAGGCCGTCCCCTCGATTCTGGAGACCCTGCCGGATCCAAACGATCTTGCCGACCCGCTGGGTGAGGAGGCGGATAGCCCCGTGCCGCATGTGGTTCATCGCTATCCGGATCGCGTTCTGCTGCTCGTGACCATGCAGTGCTCCATGTATTGCAGGCACTGTACGCGCCGTCGCGCCGTCGGCGAGGAGGATTGCACCATTACGGAATCCGCTTTGCAGCAAGCGGTGGCCTATATCCGCGCGCACACGGAGATTCGCGATGTGCTCATCTCCGGCGGTGATCCGCTGACCATGAGCACGGAAAAGTTGGAGCGCATCATCTCCGCCCTCCGCGCTATCGAGCATGTGGAAATCATCCGAATCGGCACGCGGGTGCCGGTCGTAATGCCAATGCGCATCACCAAAGAGCTCACCGACATGCTGAAAAAGTATCATCCGATTTGGATCAATACGCACTTTAACCATCCGAACGAGCTCACGCCGGAGGCTGCGCGTGCCTGCGCCGCCATCGTGGATGCCGGCATTCCGCTGGGTAATCAAACCGTGCTCCTGCGCGGCGTTAATGACGACGCGGAGACCATGAAACGGCTCCTGCTTGGGCTTGTCAAAATGCGCGTCCGCCCCTATTATCTCTATCAGTGCGATTTGAGCTGCGGCATCGGCCATTTTCGAACGCGTGTGGAGGTGGGAATCGAGATTATGCACAAGCTCACAGGCAATATCTCCGGCTATGCGCTGCCAAAGTATGTGATCGACGCGCCTGGCGGCGGCGGAAAGATTCCGCTTGCCTACGACTATGTGGTTTGGAAGGATGACCAGGAGGTCATCCTGGAGAATTATCGAGGGGATCGCTATCACTATCCGCAGCCCAGGCAATGACTGCACCCAGTTCAAGCAGTATCGGCAACCCCATTTAGGGGCATGGAGGATTTACATCATTCCCCATCTGGTATCGAATGCGGCAAATCGTTCGCCGAATTTATGAAAAAATGGCGCGAATCGCGTCATTTTAGCCTACAGCAAAAAGCATCGGCAGCCCTCGGCCGCCGATGCTTTTTGCTGGAATCGTCACACTTCACCTTTTTTTGCCGGTTGTTTTTCTTCGTCCAGTCTTTTCGGTGCGTTGTCTCGCTTTCTTGCGGCGCGATCCTGCGAATCCAGCGCAACGCCAAGCGCAAGCCCGGCGCTAAGCCCAACTGCCATGCCGGAGATCATATTGCCGAAAAAGCCGGAGCCAAGCGCAAGCCCAAGACCCAATCCAATACTCATATAAACAGCCATCCACGCGCTTGCCGGACGCTCCAGTTCCCAGCGCACGCGCCCCTCTACCGGGCTTTCCACACGGTAGAATTTTAGGTTTTCAAGGATATGGTTTGCGGCCTGGTTCTGCTCGTCCGCCAGAGCGTGCACAAAGTACACATTCTCTCGCCCGAACGCCCAGCCGCAGAGTGACTGAATCGCCTCCTGGGCATATCCGTTGCCACGATAGGCCGCGAATATATCATAGCCCAATTCAGCCGTTTTATCCTCAGGTATGCCTTGAAATCCGATGAGCCCGACCGCCTCCCCAGACTGGCGAAGGCTGATCTGCCAGGTGGTATACCAGAGCGCTTGATTCGGGTGTTCGCTTACGCTGCGCCGCATTTCGTTTAGCGCGCCCCGGAGCAGGTTCTCCGTCTCCCGCTGTAGCATCGCTTCAATCTGTTTTTCGTTCATCGGCGTGATAATCAGCCGCTTGGTCTTAAGCGGCACCTGATCGCTGATTCGGTAATGGTACATATCGCTCTACTTCCGGTTAATTATTTTGGGTTCGTGTCGAGCCGATTGGAAATCGCCCGCTTTGCTCAAGCGGGCGTAGGTGCGGCGCGCTTATTCAAGAAAATCCTTTAGTCTTTTGCTGCGGCTTGGGTGGCGGAGCTTTCTGAGCGCCTTCGCTTCAATCTGCCGAATACGCTCGCGGGTGACGTTAAACTCCTTGCCGACCTCTTCCAACGTACGCGCTTTGCCGTCGTCGAGGCCATAGCGCAGACGAAGCACCTTTGCTTCCCTCTGGGTGAGCGAATTGAGCACGTCCATGAGCTGCTCCTTGAGCAGTGTGACGGCGACCGCCTCCGCGGGCGCAGGCGCGTCGTCATCCGGGATAAAGTCGCCAAGGTGAGAATCGTCCTCCTCGCCAATCGGTGTTTCCAGCGAGACCGGTTCCTGCGCAATCTTGATGATCTCGCGAACTTTTTCTTCGGAGATTCCCATCTCTTTGGCAATTTCGTCCGGCCGCGGATCACGCCCGTATTCCTGTACCAGTTGGCGGTTGACACGGATGAGCTTGTTAATCGTCTCCACCATGTGCACGGGGATGCGGATGGTGCGCGCCTGGTCGGCAATTGCGCGGGTGATCGCCTGGCGAATCCACCAGGTGGCGTATGTCGAGAATTTATAGCCCTTGCGGTAGTCGAATTTTTCAACTGCCTTGATCAGCCCGAGATTTCCTTCCTGAATCAGATCGAGAAACAGCATCCCGCGCCCGACATAACGCTTTGCAATTGAAACCACAAGGCGCAGGTTCGCCTCTGCGAGCTGGTGCTTCGCTTCCGGGTCGCCGTCCGCCATGCGCTGGGCAATCTCAACCTCCTGATTGGCGGTGAGCAGCGGAACCTTGCCAATCTCCTTGAGGTACATGCGTACCGGATCGTCAATATTGATGCCTTCGACCGCAGCGAGCGTAGACTCAATCTCCGCAATCTCCTGGTTGATATCCTCCGGCATCTCAACATCTTCTACGATGTCGATGTTCAGCTCTTCCAGATGGTCGTAGACCTTCTCAATTTGCTCCTGGTCGAGCTCCAATTCCTCCAGCGCGTCCATGATCTCCTTATAGGAGAGCATCCCCTTTTGTTTGCCGGACTCAATTAAATCATTTAATTTTTGCGCGCGTGCTTCTTTACCTTCCAACATTGTCGCTCCTTTCAGCTCAAACCCCGCATCCGCTGGTTTAGTGTCATAATTGTCCGAATATAGTCCGCCTTCTGCGCCTCCGAAAGCGTTGGATCGTTCAGTTGCTGCTTAATCTGTTCAATCTGCTCCGCCAGTCCGCTGCGTTCAATCCGGCAGATGCAGTCACGAACCGCCTTCTCCGGCTCCACGCAGGGTGCGTCGTCTTTGAGCGCGTCGCTGACCCGCTCGGCGTCCGCCTTCTGCATCCCGCAGAGCAGCAAAGGAAGGTTTGGCTCCTCCCCTCGCTGATAGGCCGCAACCAGTGCCTCGGCGAACTGTCGAATGCCTTCGGACGCAAACTGCTGATCCAGCCCGCGTTCACCCGCAATCCTCGCCGCAACGGGCGACTGCATCATGTGGTAGAGCAGTGCGTTCTCCGCGCGGATGCGCTCGCTATCCGGCTGTTTCTCGCGCCTCTCGGCGCGAAAGGTGCGCTCCCGAACGCCTTTCGCCGGTTGCTGCCAGTCCGTCCGCCGAATACTCGCGCCCTGTGCGCGAAGCGTTTCAAGCGAGAAGCCGGTCTTTCTCGATAACTCCTGATAATGCCGCTCCCGTTCCACGGGGGTCAGCGTTGCGATAAACCGGCAGGCTTCGACAGCGTATTGTTCCCGCTCGTTTTCGTTATCCATGGAATAATTTCGCGCCATGGCCTCGATTTTAAACGCGTTGAGCGAAAGCGCTTCTTCCTTGAGTTTGTCAAACCCCTCTTTGCCGTTTTGACGCACAAACTCATCCGGGTCCTGCCCGTTCGGGAAAACAATCACGCGGACATTGAGCCCCTCCGACATGAGAATGTCCAGTCCGCGGATGGTTGCGTTCTGGCCTGCCGCATCGCCGTCGTAGGCGATGTATACGTTGCTGACGTAGCGTTTGAGCAGTCTTGCCTGCTGTTGGGTCAACGCGGTTCCAAGGCTCGCTACGGCGTTCGTCACCTCGGATTCATACAGGCCGATCACATCCGTATATCCCTCAACCATGACCAGATCGGCGATCTTTCCGCTCTTTTGAAGATTCAGGCCATAGAGGTTATTTCGCTTGTTATAGAGCGGCGTATCGCCGGTGTTGATATATTTGGGCTTCTCCTCGTTGTTGAGTACGCGCGCCCCAAACCCAACCACCCTGCCATTCGCGGCAATGATCGGGAAGATTACGCGCCCGCGATAGGCGTCATAGGTTCGCCCCGTATCCGCGTTCTTCACGAGCAGCCCCGCCTCCACCAGCTCTTCCGGTGAAAATCCGTGTTCGCCGAGATGGCGCTTGAGCGCTTCCCATTCATTTGGCGCATAGCCGATGCCAAATCGCTTCACCGAATCGCTTGTGATGCCGCGTTTTTTTAAATATGCTCTGCCGGCTACCCCCTGTTCGCCCAGCAGCTTTTGCATATAAAACCTGGCCGCAAGCTGGCAGGCCTCCGCGAGGCGTTCGCGCTTTGCGCGCTCCCGCTGCATGGCGGCGTCGTTAACCTCCTCCGGCATCGCCATCCCTGCGCGGGAGGCAAGGTGCTCCACCGCCTCGTGAAACGGCATATGCTCCACATCCATGATAAACTGAATCACAGAGCCGCCGATGTGGCAGCCGAAGCAATAATACAGCTGCTTATCGGGTGAAACGGAGAACGACGCGGTCTTTTCGCCGTGGACAGGGCAAAGTCCCCAAAGCCGCCGTCCCTTTGGCTTGAGTTCGGTATAGGACGAGACGACGGAGACGATATCGTTTTTGCTGATGAGTTCATTCATCCAATGGTCAGGATATGCCATCTTTCGTCCTTTCCTAAATCATTCTGCCAAGACCGTCTTTCTATCCTCCGGCGCCATCGGCTCTGCTGTCGCTCTCGTTCAGCCAGTACTATGTATTCGACCTTCGGGCGGCGTTTCCTGCAAATTGACACATGATTTTTCATGCGCGGGGCAGCATACAAGCATTCGGGTTCAAATGGTTAAATCCATCCAGGATTTGGGAACAAAGATACGCATATATTCCGAAATCGCATAGTTATCCGTCATTCCCGCGATGTAGTCCGCTACCGCACGATCCACGCCATCCTGCTCAATATACTTGGCATATTCACCCGTGAGTAGATTTGTATGCGCCCGATAATAAGCGAAAAGCTCATATACCACGCGCTTCGCCTTTTCCTCCTCGCTCTTGGCCTTGGAGTTTTTGTAGACGCGTTCAAACATAAAGTCCCGCAATGCATCAAACTGTTCAAAAACCGATGCGCTCATCTGAACCGTCGGCTTGCCGAAGCTCTGCGCCACCACATCGAGTATCATGGAATTAATACGCTTCCCGTGCGAATTGCCAAGCACAAGAACCGCATCCCTCGGCAGATCGTCCTCATGCAAAATCCCCGCGCGGATCGCGTCGTCAATATCATGGTTGATATACGCGATTCGATCGGCCAGAGAAACCACCTTTCCCTCCAGCGTAGCGGGTGTTCCGTTCTTTTTATGGTGTAAAATGCCGTCCCGGACCTCAAAGGTGAGGTTCAGTCCCTCGCCCTCATTTTCCAGCTTTTCTACCACGCGCAGACTCTGTTCGTTATGCTCAAATCCGCCGGGCAGCAAATCATTTAGCACATCCTCGCCGGAGTGCCCAAAAGGCGTGTGTCCAAGATCATGGCCCATAGCGATCGCTTCGGTAAGATCCTCGTTGAGCCGCAGGGCACGGGCAATTGTCCTTGCGATCTGGGAAACCTCCAACGTATGGGTCAGCCTTGTTCGATAATGATCTCCCTGCGGCGATAGAAACACCTGTGTTTTATGTTTGAGGCGACGGAAGGATTTGCTGTGCAAAATTCTGTCGCGGTCGCGGATAAACGCCGTGCGAATCTGGCAAGGTTCCACCGGCAGCTCGCGTCCGCGCGAATTTTGTGCGAGCGTAGCATAGGGAGACAGCGTCTCCGCCTGAACTCGCTCATAGTATTGCCTCGGATTTTCGTCTTCCATTCGCGCATCCTCCCTGCTTTTCTTTGCTGCCTAGTTAGTATTCGCCAGAAGATGCCTAAGTCCTTTTCGAACGATAAAATGCCGCAAAAAAGCCCCGCCTGTGTTTAAACAAACGGGGCGTTCGCTGTTGCTTTGGTCGGATTAGTCTTCAACTTCCTCGCCGTCATCCATGCCGGGAATCTGAAACTCAATGGTCTCGTTGCAGTTCGGGCAAATCAGGCCATCTTCACTGTCGATCATATCCTCATCGAAGTATACCGTTTCGCCGCAGTGGGGGCAGATGACCTCGATAAAATCGTCCTCATCCAGTTCGCCGTCATACTCGTCGTCCAGAATGCCCTCAATGTCGTCCAGCTCATCGTAGATGCCATCTACGCAGTCGGAGAGATCATCGATGCTCTCATCCTGTTCTTCCAGCGCCTCGGCAATTGCGCCAAGCGTTTCAATGATGCCGCGCAGGACCTTGTCCGTCCCCTCGTCCTTGAGCGAGAGGCCATCGGCAAGCCCGTCCAGATACGCTACTTTTTCAGAAATAAAGCTCATATGGTTCACTCGCCTTTCCGTTCGTTTCCGAACCGGTCGATTGGGTATGTCCGCGCGTTAAACGCGCTCCATATATTCACCCGTACGGGTGTCAACGCGAATACGGTCGCCCTCGTTCACAAACAGCGGAACATTGAGCGTGTAGCCGGTCTCCAGCGTCGCAGGCTTGGTGGTTCCCGTCGCGGTGTCGCCGCGCACGCCAGGCTCGGAATGCGTGATGAGCAGCTCGACAAAGTTCGGCGCTTCGACAGAGAACGGTGCGCCTTTGAAGAAGCGAACCTTAACGTTCTGGTTTTCCACGATAAAGCTGATGGCGTCCTCCACCTGATCATGATTCAGCGGAAGCTGTTCATAGGTTTCCACATCCATGAAATAATACAGACCGCCGTCTTCATAGAGGTACTGCATTTCCTTGGTCTCAATGTGAGCCGGCGGATACTTGTCCGTCGGGTTAAACGTGCGCTCCAAAACAGCGCCCGTCATCACGTTCTTGAGGCGAGTACGCACGAATGCCGCGCCCTTGCCGGGTTTTACATGCTGGAAATCGGAAATTTGCCAGACTGACCCGTCAATCTCCACGGTCATGCCTTTTCTGAATTCGCCTGCACTGATCATATGGTTGTTTCCTCCATTATTTCTGTTACTCTTACCTTTATACTGCAATCATCAGCATAGCATATGCTGAAAATCTCCAAAGATTAAATGGTGAGCAAATCCTTCGTCACCGTGACGAAGTTGTGGTGCCCAGCCTTTGTCAGCACACAGCAGTCCTCAATGCGAACGCCGCATTTACCCTCAACATAGATGCCCGGCTCAACGGTGATGGTCATACCCTCGGTGAGCGTGTCCGTGCTGTTCACAGAAGCGCGCGGCGGTTCGTGAATCTGGAGGCCAAAGCCGTGGCCAAGACCATGGCCAAACTGCGCGCCATAGCCTTTTTGTGTGATATAATCCCGCGCAATGGCATCCAGCGCCAGGCCGGAAACGCCGTTTGTCAGCGCGTCCAGCGCCATCTGTTGGGCGGTTTTTACAATTTCGTAAATCTCCTTGCTCTCGCTGTCGATCTTGCCTACGGCGAAGGTGCGCGTCATGTCGGAATGATAGCCGTTGACAACACAGCCAAAGTCCGTTACCACAAGATCGCCTTGCTGCAGCTTTCGCCCGCCCGGAACGGCGTGACACATTGCCCCGTTCGGCCCGCCGGCAATGATCGGATCAAACGAAATTCCCTCGCTGCCGTTTTTTTCGCAGACATAGTTCAGCTCCGCGGTTGCCTCCTTCTCGCTCATGCCGGCGCCAATACGCCCGAGCCATTCAAGGAAGGACTTATCCGCGATCCTCTGCGCCTGCTGGAGGCTGTCAATCTCATCTTGGGACTTATACAGCCGCGGCAGGGAGATGGTTTCGCCAAACGGCACCCACTCTACCGGCATCGCCTGATAGCCGCCAAAGTCGCCGACGGTCATCGCGCCCTCTTCAAAGGCGACGCGCCTGCAACCGTCCGCCGCAAGAAACGCACGGATACGATTCAACTGCTCGGTAAACGGCGCCTCCGCAACTTCGCAGAGCCCCTTCGTCTGCGCGTTTGCCTGAATCGTATACCGAAAGTCGGTGACTAGGTATGCCTTCTTTTGGGTGACGAGGAAGATTCCATCCGAACTGGTAAATCCCGAGTAATAACGAATGTTGACACCGCCGGTGATCAGCGCCGCATCGAGAGAGGATTGTTCAAGATTCTTCCGTAATATATCAATTCTATGTTTCATACGGGGTTATTTTATCACAGATGTCGTGCCACAGCAACAATAATGATGGCGGCCGAGCGATGCCACGATCCGGAATCTCCCGTCCCTTTTTCAGCGTTGCAGAGAAAAAACACTCTGGCGGTGATCTCCGCCAGAGTGCGCCGTGCAATCGGTGATTTTTTACCAGTATTGCTGGAATTTCTCTACGTTTTTCAGATGCTCCTCATAGGTCTTGGCAAACACCAGTTCGCTGGTCTCCGCCGGATTTTGGTTGCAAAAGAAGAGATAGCCGTCCTTTACGAATTCCTCGTTGGGATACAGCGCCGCCTCAATAGCCGCCTTGCCGGGGTTGCAAACGGGTCCCACGGGCAGACCGTTGTATTTGTAGGTGTTATACAGGGATTCCGTCTGCTGTTCCGCTGCGTTAAACACATACTTCGTCACGCCGAGCGCATAGCTCAAGCTCGCGCAGCTCTGCAGCGGCATGTCCTGGTTCAGGCGGTTGTGGAACACCGCGGATACCTTTGAAAAATCGTTTGGCGCCGCCGCTTCCCGCTCAATCAGGGACGCGAGCGTAATCACCTGATCCATCGTCATATTAAGCTGCTGTGCGCGGGTGATATATTCCTCCGAATATACCTCGTTGAAGCGGTTGAGCATCTTGATTAAAATTGTCTCGACACTCGCGTCCGCATAGACCTCGTATGTATCCGGGAAGAGGTATCCCTCCATCATATAGGCGCGCGCGCTTGCGTTCTTTACTGCCGCAGCGTCTGCGATAAACGCAAAGTTCATAAAAGCGCTTCCGCCCTTGGCAGCATCGTAAAGCTGGCCTTCGCTCGTGATCAATCCCTTTTCCATAAGCACCTTCGCGATGCCTTCAACCGTATAGCCCTCCGGGATGGTAAACTTTACGGTCGCCTTTGGCGCGTTTCCTTCACAGAGCACCTCGACAATCTGCTTGATGCTCATATTCTTGCTCAGAACATAGCTCCCCGCCTTGAGGCTGTTCGCCTTGCCGACAAAGTCAACATAAACCTTGAATGCCGCCGTGCTGGAGATCAGCCCATCCTTGTCATACCCGCATGCGCCGTAGAGGATGCGCGCAATGCTGCTGGCCGAGGAGGAGGCCGGGATGGTCACCTCAATCGGCGTCGCGTCGTTTCGGTCTACCGGCTCAATATATTTGGAAAGCACATAGTTCACCGTAAACCGGGCGATAAAAAACACAACGGCAAGGCTCACCAGCAGCACAACCGCCGGTCGAATCGAAAGCCAGAATCGCAGCATGCGTTTCTGTTGTCTTGTTCTTTTCTTTTCGGGTTTCGAGTTTGTAGCCATCTCTCTCTTGTTCTCCGTGGATTTCTTGTTATGCTTCCAGCGGGCTTAGATCAATCTCCACCGCCTCGGCGAGGATTTTATAAACGTCGCCAAGCATCCGTTTCAACCGAAATTCCGCCATGAGATAGGCGGAGGCATCCGCGTCAAACTGTAACAGCTCGCCGACCTTTTGCAGCTTTTTGAGTGAGTCGCTCTCCTTGTCCCCCGCGATCATCGCAGCCTGGGAGCGGATTTGGAGCTTGTTGTATTCGTCAATCAAGGCACGGGTGGTGCTGTTTTCCATTGCGCGCGTTTTCGCGGCGGTGTATTCGCGATATTCTACGCTGTTCTTCATTTCGGATGCGAGCATCTTTGCGGTATCGTAAACCATATCGTCTCCCGTTTATAGTTCAATGATGATAGGCAGTATCATCGGCGTGCGTTTGGTGCGGTTTTTTAAAAACGACTTCAGCGAATTGCGGATACCGGACTTGATGTTGGCATAATCGCTGCGATCCGCGCCCTCGAACTTTCGCGTCTCTTTGATGAGCAGTGCCTTCGTGTCCGCAATCAGCTCCTCGGAGTCCCGCATATAGACAAACCCGCGGGAAATGATCTCGGGGGCGGTGAGCATGCGCCCGTTTTCGCTGTCCAGCGTGAGCACAACGACAACAAGGCCATCCTGCGAAAGCGTCTTCCTGTCCTTGAGCACCACGTCGTCAATATCGCCAATGCCGTCAACCATAACGCTGCCGGAGGTGACGGTGGCCACTTTCTTGCCGCTGCGCTGTGTGAGCTCAATGACATCCCCCGTATCCGCTACAAACGTGTTCTCCGGCAGAACGCCCATCTCCTGCGCGAGCTTGCCGTGCATCACCAGATGACGGTATTCGCCGTGTACGGGGATAAAATACTTCGGTTTGGTGAGTTCCATCATGAGCCTGAGTTCCTCGCGGCAGGCATGGCCGGAGACGTGGACGTCCGCCATGCGATTGTAGATCACCTGCGCGCCCTTTTGATAGAGCTGGTTGATCACGCGCGAAACGCCGCGTTCGTTGCCCGGGATCGCAGAGGCGGAGATGATCACCGTGTCGCCCTTGCCAATGTTCAGCCGATGTGTTGCGGTCGCCATACGGAAAAGCCCGCTCATGGGCTCACCCTGGCTTCCGGTGGTGATCACGCAGACCTGATCGTCGCGATAGCGTTTCAGCTGATCCACCTTGACGATACTCTCCGGCGGAATCTTCAGATACCCCAGCCGCATCGCAATCTGCACCACCTGCTCCATACTCCTGCCCTGAAAGCAGAGTACGCGGCCATGGCTGACGGCAACATCCGCAACCTGCTGAATGCGGTAGACGTTGCTGGCAAAGGATGCGACGATGATGCGCCCCTCCGCCACGTCAAAATAGTACTCAAACGTTTTGCCGATTTCTTTTTCGCTCTGCGTATGCCCGGGGCTTTCGATGTTTGTGCTGTCGCTCATCAGCGCGAGCACACCGCGCGAGCCATAATGCGCAAAGCGAATAATATCGATGGGTTCTCCATCGATAGGCGTAAAGTCCACCTTGAAGTCGCCGGTATGAATGACGGTTCCGATGGGCGTATTGATCGCCAGCGCAACCGCACCCGCAATCGAATGTCCCGTCTTGATGAACTCCGTCTTAAAGCAGCCGAGGTCAACATGATCGCCTGGCTTCACCACGGTAAGCTTCTTGCTTGAAACCCGCGCTTCTTCAAGCTTATGCTCGATCAGCGCAATCGTAAATGCGGTGCCATACACCGGCACGTCAAATTCCTTGAGCGCATAGGGCAAGGCGCCGATGTGGTCCTCATGCCCGTGTGTAATTAAAAAGCCTTTGAGCTTTTCGCGGTTTTCGCGCAGATAGGTCATGTCCGGTATGACGATATCGATGCCAGGCATCTCGTCGTCCGGAAAGCTGATCCCACAGTCAACCACGACCATGTCGCCGCCATATTCGAAAACGGTCATATTCTTGCCGATTTCGCCCATTCCGCCAAGCGGAATAATCTTTAGTTTACTTGCCATCTGTCATCTTCCCCAATTCCTGTCTTGTCAATCCCGTTTCCCTGCGGCGAATATCCCATTTCGCCGTACTCTTTGTTTCCAACCGCGCCAAAACGCCGCAATGCGCGTTCGTTTTGCAACGGTCTTTCTATCCCGCGCGATCATTGCGAGGTGATCCCCTCGTTAGTATAGTCTATTTTACTGTCCGCACCAATCGTTTTCTTCGCGGCGGGTCACCGTTCTGTCAATTAAACATGCTCATCCGTAAAAATCATTTCCGCCATAGGTTGCGTAATAGGTGCGCGTTCCCCAGGTTTTATCCGTCGCCGCGCTGCGAAAGGACATCACGTTACTCGGCAGAATGCGGTTGCCGTTGTTGAGCACGTCGTTGGCATAGCCAATCACGCTGTCGGGGATCGTTTTGGTTAAAAAATCGCTCCTGCCAACCACGGAAAACTGGCTCTTTTGATAGACCACGTCATTTACGGAATTCGGCCACTTGCCCGATTCCACGCGGTTGAGAATCACGCAGACCACCGCGCGATATCCATCCTCCGATCTGCCGGATTCAAAATACGCTACGCGTGCGGCAAGCAACACATCCTCGCCGCTATACGAGCCGCTCACGTCCGGCGGCTGCTGAGAGGAGGTTTGAATGGGCGTTGCGGTCGGCGCCGTGGTTGGAGCCGCCGTCGGTTTCGCCGTCGGAGCCGGGGTGACGGTAAAGGTTCCGTCCGGTGTTATCTCCGGTTTTGGCGTTGCCGTGCCGGCTGGCCTCTCCGTCGTTTTTGCGGTCGGCTTTGGCGTATTGGTCGCTTTCGGCGTTGCTTTTGCCGTTGGCTTCGGGGTTGCGGTTGCCTTTGGTTTCTCTGTCGGCGTCGGACTTGGCGTCGGTTCCGGCGAAGGGGTCGGCGTCGGCGTATCCGGCGGCGCGGTTGGTATCGGCGTAGGCGTCAATACCGGCGTTGCCGTCGGTTCGTCCGTCGCCATCAGATTGATCTGCGAACCGTCTTCGGCAAGCAACGTGCCGTCTTGCTGCGTCTCCCCTTCGTATTGTGAGACAACCGTAATGCCATATTTTGCGTCTGCTTGCGTCTCCTCGTCCCCGGTGATCGAAATCACCTGCGGGGCGGGAGAAGGCGTCGCGAGAGAAACTGCGAGCGTCTGGACAGCCGCCGCCTCCGCGCAGCCGCTCAACTGCGGGAAGGTGGCGGCTAAAATGAGCGCAAGCGCAATTTTTTTCACGCATCCGTTCTGCAAATATCTTCGTTCCTTATCGTTTGTCAGAGGATGTATTTATGAATATCATCCTCGTGGAATTCCTCGCCGAGGTGCTCATCCACATATGCCGCGTCGATGTTAAGCTCAATCTCAGGGTGCTGTCCGTTGGCATTAAAGGAGATATCGTCAAGCAGGTTTTCCATCACGGTGTGCAGTCGGCGCGCGCCAATATTTTCCGTGTTTTCATTGGCGAGATAGGCAAACTTCGCAATCTCGCGCAGCGCGTCCGGCGTGAAACTAAGCCTCACCTTGTCCGCAGAAAGCAGCGCGGTATATTGCTTGGTCACTGCATTCTCCGGCTGGGTCAGGATCTTTTCAAAATCCTCCTGCGTAAGGTCGTCGAGCTTCACGCGGATTGGGAAGCGCCCCTGCAACTCTGGAATCAGATCGCTCACCTTTGCGGTATGGAACGCGCCTGCGGCGATAAAGAGCATATAATCCGTCTTCACAGGGCCATACTTCGTGCTGACCACGCTGCCCTCAACGATCGGCAAAATATCCCTCTGCACTCCCTCGCGGGAAACGTCCGGCCCGCCCATGCGATCCGAACCGGCAATCTTATCGATCTCGTCGATGAAGATAATACCGTCCTGTTCCGCGCGCTGCAGGGCTTCGCGATGAACGTCGTCCATATCGATCCGTTTTTCGCTCTCTTGCTGGACAATCACACGTCGCGCCTCCCGCACGGGTAGCTTGCGGCGCTTGGTCTTCTTGGGCAGAAAATCGCCAAACATCTCGCCGATGTTCAGGTCGATTCCGGCAGCGAACATTGCGTCGCTCTTTCCGCCCTGCTCCTCAACCTCAATTTCAACCAGTTCTTTTTCCAGTTTGCCCGCGCGCAGTTCCGCGAGAACGCGCTCGCGCTCGCTGTAGCGGCGCGCCTTCTCCTCCTCGCTCGGCTCCGGCTCGCTCTGCTGCGGCTGCCCCGCTCCAAGAAGGATCTGCAGCGGGTTCTGCTGCTGTTTATGCTCGCGCTTCTTCGCGCCGGGCAGCAGCAGCTCCGCAAGTGCCTGCTCGGCTGCGGCCTCCGCAACGAGGCGGACATCCTCCATGCGCTGATTCATGCTGATACGGATCGCCGCGTCCACAAGATCGCGCACCATGCTCTCCACATCGCGGCCAACATAGCCAACCTCGGTGTATTTTGTGGCCTCAACCTTGACAAAAGGAGCGTCCACAAGCTTGGCAAGCCGCCTCGCAATCTCGGTTTTGCCCACGCCGGTAGGCCCGATCATTACGATGTTCTTCGGGGTGATTTCCTCGCGCAGTTCCTCGCTAAGCTGGCTCCGGCGATAGCGGTTTCTAAGCGCGACGGCGACCGCTCGCTTGGCCCTGTCCTGACCGATAATATATTTATCCAGCGCTTCTACGATTTCTCTAGGCGTTAGCTGCATATGCGTCAAACCTCCTCTACCGTGATGTTTCCGTTGGTAAAGACGCAGATGTCGCCCGCTATACGAAGCGCTTTTTCCGCAACCTGTGTCGCGCTCAGGTCGGTGTTTGTCTTGAGCGCCTTCGCGGCGGCGAGCGCATACATACCGCCCGAACCGATTGCGGCGATGCCGTCGTCCGGGTCAATAACCTCTCCCGTACCGGAGACGATAAGCAGCTCCTCTTTGTTGGCGACAATCAGGAGCGCCTCAAGCTTATGCATGATCTTGTCGCTGCGCCAGTCCTGCGCAAGCGATACCGCCGCTCGCGTGAGGTTTCCGCTATACTGTTCCAATTTTTTCTCAAACCGTTCACAGAGCGAAAACGCATCCGCAACCGATCCGGCAAAGCCGACCACGACCTGATCGTGGTAGAGCCTGCGTACCTTTTTAGCCGTCGCTTTCATAATGACGGACTCGCTCATCGTCACCTGTCCGTCGCCTGCAACCGCACACTTGCCGTCTTTTTTCACGGCGATTATCGTCGTACCCCTTAATTCCAAGCGGGTAATCCTCCTTGCTGTTGCGCCGCATATGGTCTGATCAGCATCCTGAGGGATCACCGCGCGCGCAGGTAGTTTCTACCTGAATATCATACTAGCACAAAGCGGGCGCATCCGCCCGCATTCGTGTATTCGTTTTCAATTCTTTCACGATTTTTCTCGTATTTGACGCGCGAATTTTGCCTTTGTCCGGCTGGTCAGAACTCATAGCCCGGCCTTGATCTCCCGGATCGTCGCAAGCGCGCGTTCCGCGATTTTTCCATACCGCTCCGTCTTTTTACGGATCCGCTGCGGTAGGCTGTCCATGATGCCGAAGGTGACGTTCATCGGCTGAAAATCATCTCCAACATATCCGGATACATAGTGCCCCAGCGAGCCGATTGCAGTCTTATCGGAAAAATCCACGGGTGGTTTCCCGGCGATCCGGTTTGCGAGCGACAACGCCGCGACAAACCCGCTGGAGGCGGATTCCACATAACCTTCCACCCCTGTCATCTGGCCGGCAAAGTACAGGCCGGGATGCGAACGCATCTGATAATCGTAATCCAAAAGCTTTGGCGAATTGAGAAATGTATTGCGGTGCATCACGCCATACCGCGCAAACTCCGCATGCTCCAACCCCGGAATGAGACCAAAGACGCGCCTCTGCTCCGCAAATTTGAGGTTGGTCTGAAACCCCACAATGTTAAAGAGCCTGCCGTCCTTGTCGTCCTGCCGCAGCTGAACCACTGCATAGGGTTCCCGGCCGTCCATTTCGAGCCCGACGGGTTTGAGCGGGCCGTAGCAGAGCGTCTGCTCCCCGCGCTTTGCCATCACCTCGACGGGCATGCACCCCTCAAACACGCGAGGCGTTTCGAAGGCGTGCAGATCCGCGGTTTCGGCGGAGATCAGCGCCTGATAAAAGGCGGTGTATTCCTCCCGCGTCATAGGGCAGTTGAGATAATCATCCCCGCGCCCATAGCGCGATGCGCGGAATACCTTGGCCCGATCAAGCGAATCGTATGTGACAATCGGCGCCGCCGCATCGTAAAAGTGCAGCGGTTCTCCCGTCATCCGCGCGATATCCTCCGCGAGCGCGTCCGCGGTCAGCGGGCCGGTCGCGATAATTGCAGGCGCATCCGGCACACGGTCGATTTCCTCGTTATGCACGGTGATGTTTGGATGGGAGCGAATGACCTCCGTTACCCTGGCGGCAAATCCCTCGCGGTCCACCGCGAGCGCGCCGCCCGCGGGAACGCGCGTTTCGTCCGCAATGGACAGCACGAGCGAGCCAAGCTCCCGTAACTCCGCCTTGAGCAGTCCAACCGCATTTTCAATCCGGTCGGATCGCAAAGAATTGCTGCAGACCAGTTCGCAGAAGTCCGCGCTATGATGCGCGGGGCTCATCTTCTGCGGTTTCATCTCATACAGATCGACCGCGATGCCCCGTTTGGCAAGCTGGTAAGCCGCCTCGCAGCCGGCAAGACCCGCGCCTATGACAAGGACGCGCGCTTCGCTCATTCCGCTTCGACCTCTTTTTCTTCCTTGCTCTTTTTCGTGTTGCGGTGAATATAGCCGCAGTCCTTGTTCATGCAGGCGATGTAGCTGCCGTTTTGCCCGATCTTCTGCACCATCATGCCGCCGCACTGCGGGCATGCCATCTTGGTGGGTTTGTCCCAGGAGACAAAATCACACTCAGGATATTTTTCGCAGCCGTAAAACGCCTTGCCACGCTTGCTCTTTCTCTTGATCAGCGCCGCACCGCATTTGGGGCAGGGCACATCGATCTTTTCGACAATCGCCTTCGTGTTTCGGCAGGTCGGGAAGTTCGGGCAGGCGAGGAATTTCCCGAACCGTCCGAGTTTATAGACCATCATCGCACCGCATTTCTCGCAGACAACATCCGAAACTTCATCCGGGATCTTTTCCGGCGGTGCTTTTTCGAGCGCAATCGCAACCTTTTCGTGGAATGGGCCGTAGAATTTGCCCAGCACATCCACCCAGGCAACCTTATCTTCTTCCACGCCGTCCAGTTCGCCTTCCATCATGGCGGTAAACTGAACATCCACGATTTCGTCGAAGTTCTCCAACATAAATCGATTGACAACGAAACCCAGTTCCGTCGGCACCAACTGCTTCTTTTCGCGCGCAATGTATCCGCGGTCGACTATGGTGGAAATCGTCGGAGAATAGGTGCTTGGCCTTCCGATTCCCTTTTCCTCCAGCGCCTTGACCAACGTTGCTTCGGTATAACGCGCCGGCGGTTGGGTGAATTTCTGCTCGCTTTCGAGCTTCTCCGCCTTGCAGGTTTCGCCCGCGGCAAGCTCCGGCAGGGTGGTCTCCTTCTCCTGCGCGTCGTCGCGCCCTTCGGTATAAATCGCAGTAAAGCCATCGAAAATCGTGCGGATTCCGTTTGCGCGGAACGTTGCACCGGCGCACTCCAGCGACACCTGCGTGGTGGCGAAGGTTGCGTCGCTCATCTGGCTCGCGAGGAAACGCTCGTAGATGAGCTTATAGAGGCGGAATTGCTCACCCGATAGGTGATCCTTGATGGCTGAGGGTTCGTTATCCACGCTCGTCGGGCGGATTGCCTCGTGCGCGTCCTGCGCGTTGTCGCGACCCTTATAAAAATTCGGTTTCTCCGGAATGTACTTTTCGCCAAATCGTCCCGCGATAAACGCGCGCGCAGCCTGCTGCGCCTCGGCCGCGATGCGGACGGAGTCCGTACGGATATAGGAGATCAAACCCACCGCGCCTTTTCCGCCAATCTCGATGCCCTCGTAGAGCTGCTGGGCAATCATCATCGTGCGCTTGGTGGTAAAGCCAAGCTTACGCGAAGCTTCCTGCTGCAGGCTGCTCGTCGTAAACGGCGGCGCGGGGTGGCGTGATTTTACGCCCTCTTTTACATCGGTGATTGCAAAGAGGTTATGCTCAATGCGCGCTAAGACTTCCTTGGCATCCGCCTCGTTGCAGATATCGCGCTTGGTTCCGTTCTCCCCATAATATTTCGCTTCAAAGGTTTTCTTTGTTGCGATCTCGCGAAGCTTCGCGGTAATGTTCCAGTATTCCTCCGGCACAAATGCGCGAATCTCGGCCTCACGGTCGCAGATGATGCGCGTCGCAACGCTCTGCACGCGTCCGGCGGAGAGGCCTTTGCGCACCTTTCTCCAAAGGATCGGGCTGATTTCATAGCCGACCAGACGGTCGAGAATCCGCCGCGCCTGCTGCGCGTTCACGAGGCGCATATCGATGGCGCGCGCCCCCTTGATAGAGTTTTTCACCGCGGTTGCGGTGATCTCGTTGAACACAATGCGGCACTTGCTCGCCTCGTCGAGGTTAAGCACCTGCGCCAGATGCCAGCTGATGGCTTCCCCTTCCCGATCAGGGTCGGTCGCGAGATACACTTTCTCGGCGGTCTTGGCCTCCTTGCGGATGCGTTCGAGGACATCGCCCCGGCCGCGCAAGGTAATATATTTCGGCTCAAAGTTGTTCTCAATCTTGACGCCGAGCTGACTCTTAGGCAAATCGCGCACGTGTCCGTTTGACGCGACCACCTTAAATTTATTTCCTAAGAATTTTCCAATCGTCTTCGCCTTCGCGGGCGACTCTACGATCACCAATGATTCTGACATAACGTTCCTCCCGCCGGTCGGCGCCAAATATGGCATAACACGCGTTATATGCGTGTGATTTGTCCGGCAACTGCTTCATTATTCCGAAAAACTGCAAATCTGTCAAGATAAATATTGTGAAAGATTTATTTCGCGTGTTACATTTGACCTGTAAATTCAAGGGAATGATGCAAAGAACAGGTTTGGATAGGAAGCCAATCTGGATGTGAATCGAACTTTCTTCATATTTATATCACGCGTGCAGAGTCTGTGTTTCAGCACGGGTTTCCAATTTTTTACGATGTCTCCCTTTGTGCTGACTGTGGTGGATCTCTGCGGGAATAGTCTAATCAATGAAACGCGCGATTTTAGTATTCAGTACTTCTTTTAACTTTAAACATCTTTCAGCTTTGTTCGCTCAGAGTCAATCGCATATCGCCTCCCAGGCAAAATCTGCACAATTCCGGCAAATTGCAGTTCTGTCAGGCTCGCATTCATGATTCCAATGGGCAGGGACAGCGCATCGCAGAGTTCGTCAAAGCTCATCTCGCCGTTCTTGAGCAGGCGGCAGATGGCGCGATGATCGTCGCCGAGCGTTGAAAGCAACACCACATTCGCCTCCGGTTTCATCTCGGCGGGCACATGCAGACAGGAGAACTCGGAGAGGATATCCTCCGGCGAAAAGACGGGCTTTGCTTCTCCGCGCGAGATCATGCCGTTTGGGCCTTCGCTCATGGCGTCTCCAATGCGCCCGGGTACGGCGAAAACCTCACGTCCTTGATCATGCGCATATCCCGCGGTAATGGAGGTCCCGCTCCGCTGCGCAGCCTCAATCACAAGCGTGCCATGCGCAAGCCCGCTCATGACACGGTTCCGAATCGGGAAATGATACCGCTCTACCCCTGTTCCGGGCAAAAATTCCGAAACCACCGCGCCGCGCTCGATGATTTGCTCATAGAGTTTTTCGTTGGACTGCGGATAGATCACGTCCACCCCGCATCCGAGCACCGCGAGCGTCGGACAGACGGAGTTTTTCGCATCCAGCGCACCGCGCGCCGCGCAGGCGTCGATTCCCTCAGCCATACCGGAGACGACCAGCGCGCCCGCCGAGGCCAGCTCAAAACCGAATCGCCTCGCAACCTCAATCCCATACTTCGTCGGTCGCCGCGAACCGACCAGCGCAAGCGCCAGTTCCGGGTCGGGATCGATTCTGCCAATATAATACAAAACACTTGGCGGATCAGGTATTTCGGAAAGCAGACGCGGATAACGCTCATCATCGGGATAGGTAAAGAGAATATGTTTCTTCTCCATCCCTTCAATGAAACGATCCAAAAACCCGGTGGCATGCGCCTGTGAAAGGCGCGCAGCCGCGCGCTCCGGGAGCCACGCAAAAATCTCGGCCTTTACGGAGAATGCAGCGTATGCTTCCTCCAATGTCCGGAATTTTAGGGCGATCCTATTGAACAATCGGGAATTGTACTCAACCCCAAAGTTAAGCCAAAGGCGCGCGCGTTCCTCTTGCGTAATGCTCCGTGCCATGGTCTACGCTTCCCTCCCGGACTGGTCGAGACTGCGATACTGAATCGCCTCGGCATAATGCGAAAGCGAAATCTTCTCCGCGCCCTCTATGTCCGCAATGGTTCGCGCAACCTTTAAGATGCGCTGATAGGCGCGCGCCGAGAGCTTTAATTCCGAATACGCGCGGGCGAGCAGCGCCTCGGATGCCGCATCCGGCGTGCAATACTGCTTGATGAGGCGCGTGTTCATCTGCGCGTTAAGCAAAATCCCGTCATTTGAAAAACGCTTCCGCTGGCGTTCCCTTGCCTCCTCTACGCGTGCGCGAATCACAGCGGAGGGTTCGCCCACCGCCTTTTCGGCAAGTTCGAGGAACCCGACCTCCGGCATTTCTATCTGAATATCAATCCGGTCCAATAACGGCCCGCTGATGCGGCCACGATAGCGCTCAATCTGGCTCTTGGCGCAGCGGCAGGGGTGGATCCGGGAGCCGTTGTTTCCGCAGGGGCAGGGATTCATGGCGGCAACGAGCACAAACTCCGCCGGATAGGTCGCCGTTGCCGCCGCACGGCTGACGGTGATGAATCCGTCCTCCAGCGGCTGCCGCAATGATTCCAGCACATTGTGCTGAAACTCCGGCAATTCATCAAGAAACAGCACACCGTAGTGCGCGAGGCTGATCTCTCCCGGCATGGCGCGGTTTCCTCCGCCGACGAGCGCAGCGCTCGACGCGCCGTGATGCGGCGCGCGAAACGGGCGCTCCCGAACCATACCCCTCCCCTTGGTTGCACCTGTGATGGAATGGATCTTTGTGATCTCCAGGGATTCTTCATAGGTCAGCTGCGGCAGGATGGAGGGAATCGCGCGCGCAAGCATGGTTTTACCCGCGCCCGGCGTGCCGATAAGCAAAATATTATGCCCGCCCGCAATAGCGATCTCGGCCGCCCGCTTCGCGCCCTGCTGCCCTTTGATTTCGCAAAAATCCGTCGCATATCGCTGCTCCGACCCCTGCCAACGCTCGGTGGGATGCGGCGCAATCTCTTTATCTCCGCGCACATGTTCACAAAGCTGGGCAAGCGTACGAACCGGCAAAATGGAGACGCCCTCCACATAGGCCGCTTCCTCTGCGTTTCCCTCCGGCACAGCGAATACCGTCTCTCCCTTGGAAAACGCGTCAATCACCATCGGCAGCACACCCGCGATGGCACGAACCCCTCCGTCCAGGCCCAGCTCACCAAACGTGACAAGCTCCGGCCGCAAGTGCGTGCCAAGCTGGCCCGAAGCCGCGAGGATGGAGAGCGCAACCGGCAGATGGTACACCGCGCCTTCTTTTCGCATGTCCGCTGGCGCGAGATTGACCGTGATGCGCGCTGCGGGGAAAACATATCCGGCATTCTTAATCGCCGCTCGAACGCGCTCGCGGGATTCCTTCACCGCCGCGTCCGGCAAGCCAACAATTTCAAACGCAGGCAGACCGTTTGCAATATCCGTCTCCACCTGAACGCAAAATCCCCCGATTCCGTTTAACCCGTGGCTCTTGATGCGTGATAGCATGATATGTCCCGTTTCCTTCCTTCGGTCTGACAAGATACGATTGCTATCAGTATACACGAAAAACACCGCTTCCGCGGTGTTTGAGGCCGCCAAAAAACAAGTTTTTTGACGAGGCAACCGCTCTTTGCCTCTCATCCTCCGGACTCCGAACGGCAAAGAACTGCGAAGAAACCGCCCGATCCCGGGCGCTCCGTCGCGGCGGCAAAGCCACCGCAGCCGGAACCGATGGGTTAAGGGCTACAGCCCTTAACAATCCCGGGATTTTTTTGACAGGCTGAACCACCACTCCCGCGGTGTTTTTTAGCAATCGTGCATGGCCTTTTACTCTTCCGCGGATGCCGGAGCAGCCTCCGCCTTGCCGTTAAACACGAACAGACGATTGCCCAGATAATTGACCGCGATGGCAACCACCGTTGCAATCAGCTTGCAAACCGTGTCGCCCTTGAGGAAGCCCGCGAGGAATTTCGGCATCCAGCCGGCAACCCATTCGTTGGTGATGCCAAAGACCTCGCGGCAGAGCCAGATAACCCCGAGCGAAACGCCCAAAGACACCAAGTTGACCGCGACGAAGAGCACAATCTCCCGAAGCGAGCGTGTGCGCTGCTCACGAAAAGTCCAGTTGCTGTTCCAAAGATAGCTATTGATAATGCCAAAGGTATAGCCGAGCACCTGCGCGGCATAGACCCAGCCAAGCGTGAGATTCAGTGTTTGGAACACTGCGAAATCCACCAGTGTGTTCAGCACGCCGACAATGGCAAATCTAATCACCTGCCGAATCGTCTTTTTTGCCTCCATGTTACGCTCCATACATCAATTTCCCTCCCGGTAAATTCGAAATAAACGATGCCCAGCCGGACGAAACGGGCAATCCGGAGATGCCCGGATAGAGCAGCACGAAAAACAGAATCGCGAGCCCGACCCAGAACCACTTGACAAACCACGCATCGCGGTATTTCTGCTCCAGCTTTTGCAGCGCGTAGACCGTTGCCATCAATAAAAATGGAACGGTTGCGAAGAAGTGGTAGATGAAGGTACACCGCGTGACCAGCACCCAGGGCAGATAATTCGCGAGAATCCCAACCGTAAAGATCTGCATCGCACGATCGGGCGCAACGCGCTTGGTCATCCGTGCCCAGAGCAACGCTACCGCGCCAATCGAGGACACCCACCAGACGGCGGGATTCCCGGAGGCGCTCATCGTAGAGATTTGATCCGGCGCGATGTAGCTGTTGAAGTAATACCACATCGGTTTAGCGGTAAATGGCCAGGAATACCAACTGGACTGATACGGGTGCGTCGCCTTGAGGTTGGAGTGATAGCTGTACATAAACTCCTGATACTTTACGAAGGTATCCTTCATTCCCATAAGCCCATAACCCGGATTCTGCCCCGACTCATAGATGTAGTAGGGCAGATAGGATGCAAAGTAGATAGCAAACGGAATGACGATAAAGAACAGCACGCACCAGGCAATCGTCTTCCCTGCGAGCATCCAGAATTCCTTTACCCTTGCCTTGTCCGCGTCGTTATCCCGCGCGTTTACCTGAATATAGTCCAGATAACGCGCAATCAGCGAGCCAAAGAGCAGCACGGCCAGCCCCGCACCGGCGTAGATGCTCGTCCATTTGCAGGCCGCGCCAATTCCAAAAAACAGCCCGGAGAGCGCGAGGGGCTTCAGTGTCTTTTTCAGCCCGTCCACAAAGAAGTTCATCGTGATGTATTGGTACATATAGTAATACATCAGCAGGATAAAGAAGACGGAGTAGACGTCTATCGTCGCGATCCGCGTTTGCGTAAAGTGCATAAAGTCAAACGCAAAGAGCGTTGTAAGCACCAGCGCGTAGTTGGAGTTTTTGAAGATCCGCTTACCGAACGCGTAGAGAACGGGCAGCATGCCGATGCCGAACAGCGCGCCAACCACGCGCCAGCCAAACGGCGTCATCCCAAACGCCCAAACGCCGAGCATGATCAATATCTTGCCGAGCGGCGGGTGTGAGTTTTCATATGGAGTGAGGTTGTGCAGGTGCTCATATGCCGTTCTGCCATGATACAGCTCGTCAAAATACATGCCGGTATAATAGCTCGGCTCCGCGACGGTGTTCTGTTCATCCACAAGGTTCTTCTGGGATCCCTTGGCATCGATGGCGCGCACGGGAATCCGCTCGCCTTGCTGATTATAAAATGCGATTTCGTTGAGTTTTAGAGAACCGGAATAGAGCGAAAGCGTAACGCTATCCGTCACAAAATCCGTCGTCACCTTTTTCCAGCGGAACATGTCGTCATAGGTCTGGTCAAAGGTTTCCTCATGTCCGGTCGGCGTCTTGATCAGGAGCGTTCCGTCGGTATCGATATTTCCAAACACGCTGTACGCCGCAACATGCTCCGTCGCATCGAACCGCAGAGTGACGCTTTCCCCCGCCGTTTCACTATACCAGTAGGTCTGCGGCGCGCTGGTCGAGCCGAGGTTGGTCAGCGCGACAACACCATAGACCAGCGTAATGCCGAGTACGGCCAGCAGATCCCGTCTGGTATAGTGCAGCTTGTTGTCCGTCGCCGCCGCGGGCAGGATTGAAACTCTGCGCGAAAGCCGTTTTTCCTTCTGCTGTTCGAGTTTCAGAGGCGCGGGCGATTTGCCAAGCGCCAGTATCTGCACGGCAACTACGCTGAGGTAGACCGTCAGTGCCACCGTAACAAAAGACCCCGCGCGCGTGATCACGTCATAGAGCACGCCGCGCGCCGCTTGGTGATCCACAATATAATAGGCGGTCGTCACGTTTAAAAATGCAGTCGCGCAAATACCGCCAAAGACAATCAGGAGTCTCCGATCGCGATCGTAAACGTACGCCATCAGCAACAGCATCAGCGCGGGGAGCATATAGCGCTCGTGCATATAGTGCCCGAAGGTGAAGACAAGCAGGACAACCAGCGCGCCGGAAAGATACAGCGCGCCGTTGCTCCGTTTTCTGCCAAGGAAGTAAAGAACGGACGAAAAGGCAACGGAAAGGCCGATCATCCAAATGCCGAATGTCTTATATGGAATTAACCCGAGCACCAGCATACTCGAGGGTTTCCAGTTCCCGCCGATTAACGACGCAAAATTGAACGCCTCGATGGATGCATAGTCATAGGATCCGGCGGTTTCGATATATTTCCTGATCAGCCAGTTCCAGGGTTGCGTACCCTGAAACGGCAGGGAGAGCAGCATGATCGCAGCAAGCGCGGCGGCCACAGCCAGCACGGTTTCCGCCAGCCGCCAGAGCCAACGTTCTTTATCGTCCAGTATCTGGAACACATACGCAACCGCAAGAATCGGCCCCAACATCAGCGCCTGTGGTTTCATGAGGATTGCAATGCCATAGACCGCGCCGGCAAGAATTCGCTTATCCTGCTGCATCAGCCAGATCACCAGTACGATCAGCAGCGCAAGCAGGGAGTCAATTTGGCCCCATGCGCCGGAGACGAACATCAGCGGCGCCGCAAACGCATAGATGCCCGCTATCAGCAGCGCGCCCTTTTCGCCGAAGTTCCGCTGTTTTGCGATGCGATAGAGCAGATAGACCGCCGCCATGTCCGCAAACGTCGCGGGCATCTTGAAAAGCAGCGCCATTCCGTCCGATCCATACGGAATGCCAAGAATCTTGCAAAGCCCGGAAAGCGCGCCGCAGAGATACATATATCCCGGCGGATAGTCCGCGAATGCGCCGGATGTATAAAATTTGCTTGTGCCGTTGAGCACCATGTTGCCCCAGGCCATGAAGCAGTTGATATCCGTCGAGTGCCCGTAAAACACGATGGACAGCGCAACGCGGAACACAAACGCGCCCAAAAGAAGAATCATCAGCGCGAGCCGTGATTTTCCGACGCTCTCCAGCATCCGCGATTCATAGCGGAAAACCTCCCGATATCCCCAGAAGAACGCCCCCGCGAGCACAACCGTAAACGCAACGGCAAGATACAACGGATCGTTTGCGGTGGCCTCCGCCTCCTGCGTGGTGTCCGCGGCCGAAGAGCTGGAGACCGTTCCATTTTCGGTCGCTAGATCGACAATGGTCGCGCCCGTCGCGACGCATTCATACATGGAGACATTGCGATATTCCGCCGTGCCGATGGCGGTTGTGCCATATCCGCCAAGGCGCAGGGCAACATTCACAGATGTCTGTTCCGCCCCCGTTCGGAAATAGAGCGAAACAGCCCGCCACGCATCTGAACCAAACAAATTCTCCGAATAGCAATAGGTTTTATCAACCGCGTAATTATCGATAGAGAGGTTCGCTCCCGTGCCATATTGTACATCGTTGGTCTGGATCTCCGCACTCAGGCAATAGACGGTGTCGGGTTTGACGGATACGGCCTGTACAACGCGCGCATCATTTGCAACAAGATTGCTCAGCGTAATGCTGCGCTCGCCGCCGTCATCCTGCGTCACGCCGGCGCTCACGCTGTTTGAGTCGTTTTGATAGGCGTTCAATTCCCAGCCGGAGGGCAGAGATGCGCTCTCAGCGTAAACCGAAAAATCCCCGTTGTAGAGGAGGTCGGCCCCCGAAAGCTGATCGCCGTTATCGGCAAGCGCCAGCGCCGGCACGCTCAGCAGGCATACAAAAAGTAGGATTGTCAGCAGTTTACGCACGCACGTATCCTTTCCACATCCCATTACAGGTTCAATGAATTCCCAAACAGTATATCACAATCAAAAAAAAGCTCAACCGCATGGATGCGGCGTGAGCTTGTATTTTTTGTGTCAGCGGCCATCCGTTGCCTACGTTGCGTCAAACGCGTTTTCGATGTGGTTCACCTGCCCGCTCGCGAGGTAGACCTCCACGACATCAAAGCGCGCGGGCGCGTTCCATAAGTTTTCTTCCATTAAATACGCCTCGGCCGCGAGCGTAAGCTGACGTTTCTTCGCGGTTGTAACAAACTCCGCCGGAGTGCCGTAACGCGTCTGGGAGCGCGCCTTAACCTCGACAAAGACGATAGAATCCTGATCCCGCATCACAAGGTCAATTTCCCGCGGTCCGTTGCGATAGTTCTGCCGCAGGAGGATATATCCCCTGCGCTCTAAAAACTCTCTTGCGAGCATCTCGCCGCCACGCCCAATCGAGGTGGTGCTCATACATATTTCCTGACGAACAGTTCGCGGTGCAGCGGGCAAGGGCCGTATTTTTTCAGCGCGGCAATGTGTTCTTTCGTACCATAGCCCTTGTGCCGCGCAAACCCGTACTGCGGATAGAGCGCGTCCTGCTCCACCATGTACCGATCCCGCGTCACCTTCGCGATGATGGAAGCACAGGCGATGCTATAGCTCAATTGGTCGCCATGGATGATCGGGTGCTGTCGCGCGGAAATCTTCAGGTTCTCAACCGCGTCAATCAGCACGTCCGTTACAAGAATCGGCATTGCTTCAAACGCCCGCTGAAAAGCGAGCTTCGTTGCCTGCAAAATATTGATCTCGTTGATCACATCCGCACCGACCCAGCCCAGCGAATACCCCAGTGCCGTTTCCGTCAGCGCAGGAAAGAGCGCCTCCCTGCGCAGCTCTGAAACCTGCTTGGAATCGTTTACGCGCGCAATCAGCGGCTCTGGAGGCATCGCGGCGCAGCAGACGACGACCGGCCCTGCGAGCGGGCCGCGTCCTACCTCGTCCATCCCCGCCAGAACGGTCCCCTCCCGGCCCCAAAAGACGCGGTCCGGCGCAGCAAGCTGCTCCAGCCGTTCCCGTTCCGACGGGCGGCTCATACCCCTGCCTCCGGCTGCTCAAGCGTCACGCGCGAAATCTTGCCCGCTCGAAACTCGTCCAGCGCAACATACGCCGCGCGTTCGGTATCCAGTTCGCCGCCACGCAGCAGGAAGCCGCGGCTGCGGCAGACCGCGCTGAGCAAATCCTCCTTCGGCGTTTCGGCGGTCAGCTTGCCGTAGCGTTCGCTGAGCTTCGCGGGCGTCATCTGCTGCAGCAGGGCCAGTAGGTCCGCCGCCAGCTCCTCGGAATCCATAATCTCGTCCCGAATGGAGCCTAAAAACGCAAGGTGTTTCGCGAGCTCCTGATCCGCGAGCTTTGGCCAAAGCATGCCCGGCGTATCCATAAGCTCCAGATAGGGCGTGATCTTCACCCATTGCTTGCCGCGCGTGACGCCCGGCTTATCGCCGACTTCCGCTCGGTTTTGCCCCGCAATACGGTTGATCAGCGTGGACTTTCCAACATTGGGAATGCCGACAATCATGCAACGCACCGTCTTGTTGACGCCCTTGAGCTTCATCGCGTCCACGCGCGGTTTGGCGGCCTTTTCAATCAGTGAAACCGCAGTCTTCTTTGCCGCCCCGCCAGTCGCGCTTACGCCCGCCGCCTCGATGCCGCGCCGCGCAAAATGCGAAATCCAGCGTTTGGTCGCGTTCGGATCCGCCAGATCGCTCTTGTTGAGCAGCACCACGCGCGCTTTGCCCGCAAAAAGGTCGTCAAAATCCGGGTTGCGCGAGGCCAGCGGCGCGCGCGCATCCAGAATCTCAACCACGACGTCGATCATTCTCAAGTTTTCTTGCAGCATGCGGCGGGTTTTCGCCATATGCCCGGGATACCAGTTGATGGCAGGCATTGTCTTTCTCCTCCAAACATGGAAAAACCCCGGTGCCAGTTTTGGCAGAGGGGTTTGATCCCTGTTTTTTTGACTTAGTTGTTGCTCTTGTCTTCGATGCGCTCGCGAATCTTCGCCGCTTTACCGGAGAGGTCACGCAGATAGAAGAGCTTTGCGCGGCGCACAACGCCGTGGCGAACCAGCTCAATGCGGCCGATGCGCGGGCTGTTGTAGGGGAAGGTTCTCTCTACGCCTACGCCGTAGGAGATACGGCGGACGGTGAAGCTCTTGCGCACGCCGCCGCCCTGAATCTTGATGACCACGCCTTCGAAGTTCTGGAGGCGCTCGCGGTTACCTTCGATAACCTTCACGAATACGCGAACGGTATCGCCAACCTCAAGCTCCGGCAGGTCTGTGCGCAGTTGTTCCTTTTCGAGTTCCTGAATGATGTTCGACATTATGAAATATTCTCCTTTCAGTTTGCCAGGCGTTCATACTTCTAAAGCCGAACAGAGGACCGCCCGATGTCACAAGCGCGATTATAACACAGCTGTGTCCCGCTTTGCAAGCTGTTTTTATCCGGGACAAGGCCGTTTTTTGCAGATTTTATGCGGGGTTCGGCTGGGGCTCTGCCTTTGCCTGACGCGCGTCGTAAACATACCAGAGCGTGATTACAACCACCACGATCACCCCGCCGACCAAAGACCAGATGCCAGGGTTCTCGCCTGCAAAGAGGAACACCCAAACGGGATTTAGGAGCGGCTCCAACACCGCCAGCAGCGAGCAGGTGAGCAGCGGCGCACGCTTGATCGCGATGCTGTAGAGCACATATGCAATGCCGATCTGGAAAATGCCGAGGATCAGAATGCCGCCGATCGCCGCTGTCGTAAACACGGGTTTGGTCGCAAAAAACACCGGGAGGCCGATCATAGCGGTTAAAAACTGTCCTTGCATGATGCCGCTCGCGCGGGTTTGGTCGCTGACCCCCTCGCTGAAGATAAACATCGCCGCGAAGAACACGCCGGAAATCACCGCAACGATGTCTCCCGCAAGGTGCCCCTTGCCCATCTGTCCGACAAAGCAGAGCGAGACGCCGAGGATCGTGATCGGCACCACCGCGATATCCAGCGGCCTAAGTTTTTTCTTCTGTACAAAAGCGATATAGAGCAGCACGTAAACCGGCGCGCAGTATTGAATCACGATCGCGTTTGCCGCGGTGGTGAGCTTGTTTGCCGCAACGAATGTGGTGCAAACGCCCGCGAGCGCAATGGCAATCTTAATCGTGTCCCGATTGATCACGGGCTTGATCCCGCGCATGCGCAGGTAAACGTACATCACAAGCCCGCCCAGAACACCGCGAATCCCGGCGATAGCAAGCGGATTCCAGGGAACTAGCTTAATGAAAATGCCGCCGATGCTCCAGAGCAGAGCGGTTGCAATCATGGCGATCGTGCCTTTTGTGGATTCCTTCATAAACAATGCTTCCTGCGCCGCGTATTTGCGGCGCGCTCCTTGTCAAAAACAAAACAATCCCGGTTCGAGATTGTCTAAGAATGCTTTCCCATTCGCGTAATGCTATAGCCAGGCGTCATCCGGCGCGTCGATCTCCTCCCCCGCTTCCGTGCGCTGCGTCAGGAGATCTGGGCGGTTCAGCGCGGTCTTGCGCTGCGCCTGTTCGAGCCTCCAGGCCTGAATTTTTGCATGATGCCCGTTAAGCAGAATCTCCGGCACCTCCATTCCGCGAAAATTCGCGGGTCTGGTATATTGCGGGTATTCCAGCAGATTTTCGGAAAAGGACTCGTCCGCGGCGCTCTCTTCGCTGCCCAGCACCCCCGGAATCAGGCGGCTGACGCAGTCAACGAGCACCATCGCGGGCAGCTCTCCGCCGGTGAGCACATAGTCTCCGATGGATACTTCGTCGTCGATGATCTCCATCACGCGCTCATCCACGCCCTCATAATGCCCGCAGAGCAAGATCAGCCGTTCTTCCGCGGCAAGTATCTTTGCGATGCTTTGATTCAGCGTTTTCCCTCGCGGGGTAAGCAGGATTCGTCTCGCCTTCTCCCCCTCCAGCACGGCCTCCATGCAGTCGTAGATGGGTTGTGCCATCATCACCAGCCCCGCACCGCCGCCGAAGGGATAGTCGTCGGCTTTCCTGTGTTTATTGTCCGTGTAATCGCGGATATTGTGCACACGGATGTCGATGAGTCCGTTCGTTTGCGCGCGCCCAAGCATGCTCGCGGACAGAACGCCCTCGAACATCTCAGGAAACAGCGTGAGAATGTCAATCCGCAAAGCAGCCGACCTCCTCCAGCACATCCGCGTTGAACACGATGCGTCCGCGCTCCACATCCACCTCGTGCAGCAACTTCTTCAGCGCGGGCACGAGCAGCTTCCCGTTTTCCATCTCGTAAACGTCAATTGCGCCGGTCTCCAGCACATCAGTGAGCTTGCCGTATCGCTTACCATTGGTGTCGAACGTTTCGCAGCCGATGAGGTCGGCTACAAAATAGGTGTCCTTCTTGAGTTTGACCGCATTCTCGCGGTTGACGCAGAGATATCGGTTCTTCAGCGCCTCCGCCTGTTCTACGGTATCCACGCCCTCAATATGCACTAGCACCGCATCCGGCGCAATCCGCGCGTCACTTACCGCAACAGGCGCATATGCGCCTGTCGTTGTTTCGAGATATGCCGTTTTAATGGCGCGAAACCGCGCCGGATCGTCCGTAAGCGGGATGAGCTTGACATCTCCGCGTACGCCGTGCGCACGGACGATCTGGCCGACGCGCAGGTATTCGTTCTTCAATTTCGCTTTTCCTGACTTGTTTCTTCAGAACCGGCGACTCATCGGCATTACTGCTCGATGATATCAACCATGTACTTCTTGTCTTCGCGGACGCTCGCGGCCTTTACAACCGTTCGAATCGCCTTGGCGATGCGTCCCTGCCTGCCGATGACCTTGCCCATATCGGTCTGCGCGACGGAGAGGGAGATGATGACAGTGTCTCCTTCTTCGCGTGAAGAAACCACTACGGAATCCGGCTCATCGACGAGGTTTCTCGCGATAAAGCGTACGAGTTCCTCCATTTGCGGCCTCACTCGATGGCGCCGCTCTTCTTCAGCAGCGCACGAACGGTGTCCGTCGGCTGCGCGCCCTTCTTGATCCATTCGGCTGCGTGCTCGTTGTTCACGGTCAGCTCAACGGGGTTCGAGAGGGGATTGTAGTAGCCGATCTCTTCTACGAATGCGCCATCGCGCGGCGCGCGGGAATCCGCAACGACGATACGGTAGAACGGTGCTTTTTTCGCGCCCATGCGGCGAAGTCTGATCTTGAGCATTGTATGCTTCCTCCAAATAATATGATGTAGTTTTTTATATCGAATACGTCAAAACGTGATTCGCCCAGTGAAATCGAGTGGTTCAGAACCCAAACGGAAACCCGCCGCGCTTGCCTTTTTTCATTCGCCCGCTCATCTGCTTCATCATCTGCCGCGAGGCATTGAACTGATTCATCAGGCGGTTAACCTCCTGTACGCTCGTGCCGCTGCCGCGTGCAATACGCTTCCTGCGGCTTGCAGTGAGGATATCGGGATCCTTGCGCTCCGCCTTGGTCATGCTCTGGATGATTGCGCGGGTACGCGCCATCTGCTTTTCGTCCACCTGGACATTGCCAAGCTTGCCCGCGTCCATGCCGGGGATCATCTTGAGGATTTCGTCCATAGAGCCGAGATTCTTCATCTGATCCATCTGGTCGAGAAAATCGTCCAGCGTGAAGGAGTTGGTTTTCAGCTTCTCGGTCATCTCCAACGCTTTTTTCTCGTCGAACGCGCTCTGCGCCTTTTCGATCAGGGTCAGCATATCGCCCATGCCTAGGATGCGGCTCGCCATCCGATCGGGATGGAACGGCTCGATGTCGCTGAGCTTTTCGCCGATGCCTGAGAACTTGATGGGTTTCCCGGTGACAGAGCGAACCGACAGCGCCGCGCCGCCGCGCGTGTCGCCATCCAGCTTGGTGAGAATTACGCCCGTGAGCGCGATGGTCTCGTGAAAGCTCTTGGCGACGTTGACCGCGTCCTGACCCGTCATGGCGTCCACAACGAGTAGGATCTCCGCGGGGGTGACCGCGTCGCGAATCCGCTTGAGCTCCTCCATCATGTCCGCATCGATATGCAGGCGGCCCGCGGTATCGACAATGACCACGTCGATAAACTTTCGCTTTGCCTCTGCAATCGCCTCTTTAGCGGTGAGCACCGGGTTTTGCGTGCCATGTTCGTAGACGGGAATTTCGAGTTTGTCGCCGACGATCTGCAACTGCTGGATCGCGGCAGGACGATAGATATCGCAGGCGGCGAGCAGAACGCGCTTGCCGTAATGCTTTTGAATATATCCGCCGAGCTTGCCACACATAGTGGTCTTGCCCGCGCCTTGAAGACCGGCCATTAAGATTACCGCGGGTTTCTGGTTGCCGAACTCCAGCTTGGCATGTTCGCCGCCCATGAGGCGCGTGAGCTCTTCGTTGACGATTTTGATGACCTGCTGCCCGGGCGTCAGGCTCTCCAGCACCTCGCTGCCGACAGCGCGGTCGGTGACGACCTTGACAAAGTCCTTGACAACCATGAAGTTGACGTCCGCTTCCAACAAGGCAAGCTTGATCTCGCGCATGGCTTCCTTCACGTCGCCCTCGGTGAGTTTTCCGCGTGAGTTCAGCCGCTTGAATACCGCTTGCAGTTTTTGTGAGACGCCTTCAAACGCCATCGTCTTCCTCCGAAACCAATTCGGTCAATTGGTCAATCAGGTTCTTTTGCTGTATCGTGAGCTGCGTCTTGCAGAGATCTTTCAGCAGCGCGCGCATGCTTTGATTGGTTGAAATCAGGCCGAGCTTTTCTTCCATATCTTTGAGTTCCGCTTCGGCCTTGTGGATCGCGTCCCGTACCGCCTGGCGCGAGATTCCCTCGCGTTCAGCAATCTCTCTGAGCGAGCAGTCCTCGTTGGTATACTGCCGCACAAGCGAACGCTGGCGCTCGGTTAAAAAAGCGCCATACCAGTCCAGCAATTGCCCAAGTTCTATCAATCGATCCATGTTTTCACCTGTAAAGCAAAATTACTTTACACCGTACCTATTATACGGTGACAGGCGAAAAAGTCAAGCTGTATTCTTCAAAAACCGGATGTTTTTTTGTCAATCCGCTTCGTTTGCAAGCAGCGCCTCGGCAAAAAGCTGCGCATCAAACGGCTGCAGGTCGTCAATCCCCTCACCGACGCCGACAAACCGCACGGGCACATGCAGTTCTTCGCAGATGGAGATCACCACGCCGCCCTTTGCCGTGCCGTCGAGCTTGGTTAAAATCACGCCATCGAGCTGGCAGACCTCGGAAAACGCCTTTGCCTGCATCACGGCGTTTTGTCCCGTTACCGCATCCAGCACCAAAAGGGTTTCACAGGGAATCTCCGGCAGCTCGCGGGAGATCACGCGGCGAATCTTGCCGAGTTCGTTCATCAGGTTGGCCTTGTTGTGCAGCCGCCCCGCCGTGTCGCAGAGCAGCAGATCGCAGCCCTTGGCCTTGTAGCTGGCAATTGCGTCAAACACCACCGCCGCAGGGTCCGCCCCTTCGCCATGCTTCACCATAGGGACATTCGCACGCCTCGCCCACTCGCCGAGCTGCTCCGCCGCAGCCGCGCGGAAGGTATCCGCCGCAGCAAGCATGACCTTCCGCCCTTGCTCACGATAGCTGTTGGCGAGCTTGCCGACACTCGTGGTTTTGCCGACGCCGTTGACGCCGACGATGAGCACCACCGCCGCGCCGGACTCCGGAGAAAATGTTTTTTTGCTGGTCACGGTCTCGGCAATCAGAGCCGCCAACTCTTTTTTCGCACTGGCGCGGTCGGTCAGCTTCTTTTCCCTGATGACGGCTTGGAGCGCGTCGAGCAGCCGTTCCGTGGTCGCCGCGCCCGCGTCGGCGAGAATCAGCGCCTCTTCCAGCTCCTCATAAAACGCCTCGTTAATGCCTTCTCTGGAGGCGAAGAGCCGCGCGAGCAGCCCTGTGCGCGTTTTGCCGAGGCCGGTTTTCCATTTATTGAAAATCGATTTCTTTTCCATTTACTGTCCCGTTATCCTGTCGTTGGATTATTGTCCGCTCGCCTGTTCCGGCGCGGTTGCGATGCCGCTTTCGCCAAAGCGCGCGGAGACGACCTTGCTCACGCCCTTTTCCTCCATCGAGACACCGTAGAGGGTGTCGCAGACCTCCATGCTCCCCTTGCGGTGCGTGATGAGGATAAACTGCGTTCCGTCCGAATAGCGTTTGACATAGTCCGCAAAGCGGCTGACGTTCGCCTCGTCCAGCGCGGACTCGATCTCGTCGAGCATGCAGAACGCGGGAGGCTTGAGCTTGAGCATTGCAAAGAGCAGCGCAATAGCGGTCAGCGTGCGTTCGCCGCCGGAGAGCAGTGTTAAAAGCTGCAGCTTTTTGCCCGGTGGCTGGGCGATGATGTCGATGTCACAGCCGAGCACATCATTCTTGTCCGCAAGGCGCAGTTCCGCCTGGCCGCCGCCGAAGAGCTCCGCAAACGTACTGGAGAAATTCTCTTGAATCAGCGCAAACTGGCGCATGAACACGGTCTCCATCGTGTCGGTAAGCTCGACAATCAGCGTCTCAAGATCGTGTTTTGCCTTGTGCAGGTCTTCGCACTGGATGTTTAGTTCGCTGTGCCGCTCAAATACGCTTTTATATTCTTCAATCGAGCCAAGGTTGATATCCCCCAGGCCCTTGATCTCCTGCTTGATCTCGTTCACGCGCGTGTTGCTGGAACCAACGGCGATCTCCCGCTTAAATGCGGCTGCGTTTTCGTAGGTAAGATCATATTCATTCCAGATATGATCCTGCATGGCGCCAAGCTCCATCTCCAGGCGGCTCTGCGTCATTTCCTGTTTGTGGATGCGTTCCGAAAGGTCGCGCGTAGAGGCGAGCAGTTCTTCGCGCCGTGCGCGTTGCTCGTAGAGCGCGGCGGAGAGGGTCTGCCGTTCCTCCTCCAACTTTCTCTGCGCTTCTTTTTCCGCACTTGTAAATTTGCTGTCGCTCTCGATCTGGGCGCGCATGCCGGCCAACTCCCGTTCGATCGAGCAGAGCGCGGATTCGTTCCCCTGCGCCTCCTGCTCCAAGGCAGCGAGGCGCTGCGTCAGGTCGCGGTGCTCGGTCACGAGCCGCTTTTGCTCGGCAAACACCGCGTCGCGCTCCTTCGAGAGAGCCATACGGCGAACTTTCTGCTCCGTGAGCTCCCCCGCGAATGCTTCGCGCTGCTTGCGCAGTTCGTAGAGTTCACCCTGCGCGCGGGAAACATCCTCCCGCGTGGCGGCATTGCCCTGCTCAATATCGGACTGCTGTTCGCCCGCACTCGTGCGCTCTCGCTCTACCTCGCTGAGGTTTTCATTCAGCTGCACCCGTTCGTCCGTCAGCATCTGCTCATTCAATTCGCTGTTCTCCACATCCCTGCGGATGATCTCCAGCTGTTCGGCTTGTTTCGCCGCCGCAATTTCGCAGGCATGCACCGCGTCCCGAAAGGAATCCACTTGAATATCGCAGCGGAGCACATCCTGTTCTCCTGTCCTTAGACGCTGTTTTTTCTCCTCCAGCGCGGCGTCCGCCTTCTTGAGCTTGTCGCGCAGTTCCTGCAGTTCGCGCTCACGGCTTAAGAGATTGAAGCTGTTCTTTTGCAGACTGCCGCCGCTCATCGAACCGCCGGTGCTGATGATGTCGCCTTCCAGCGTCGCGATATGGAACGCACCGCGCGTGCGGTTTTTTAACGCAATGCCCGCGTTGAGGTCCTTTACGATGATCGTGCGGCAAAGCAGATAGTCCATAACGCTGCGCACGTTTTCGTCGCAGTCGATCAGCTCGTTTGCCACGCCGATGCAGCCCGGCATATTGAGGTTCGCCCGCTCCTCGCGCGTGATGCGCGTGGGGTTAAGCAACGCCATTGGCAGCAGCGTTGCCCTTCCATAGTCCTTGGCGCGAAGATATTCGATCACATATTTCGCGTCCTCGGCGGTCGGTGTCACGATGTTTTGGAGCGTGCTGCCCAGCGCCATTGTGATTGCGATCTCATATTCCTTCGGCACGCGAATCAGCTCCGCAACCACACCCACAATGGCGCGGGAAAGCTTTGCGTCGTTTGGCGCGTCCTTCAGGATGTTTTTTACGCTCGCGTAATATCCCTCGCGGGAGCGCTGCATCTCGTCCAACACGCGCAGGCGGGACTGAATCGAGGCGACGCCCTGTTCGTCCCGCTGGATCTCTTCGCGCAGCGCGGTAAAAGAGTCCAGCGTCTTTCTGCGGTTTTCGATGGAGGATTCAAAGTCCCGTCTGGTCTGTTCCAGACGTCCGGCTTCCACCGTGTGCTGCTCCTTCGCGTTTTCCAGTTCCTCGCGCAGGCGCGCAGTCTCCTCCGCACGTCGCTTGGCCTCAGCTTCTATGGCGGCGAGACGCTCGCCAATCGAGGCCTTCATGGTATCAAAGCGAGCCGCGCTGGACTTAAAGTCCGACATACGGTTCATCGCTTCAATAATGCTGTTTTTCATGATGTCGAGGGTTTCCTCGCGCTGGGAGATCTCCGTATCGAGCGCGCCAAGCCTTGCTTCGGCCGCTTCCATCTCCTTTTCGATCAGGTTCAGCGCCGCCTGGCCGGACTCATCCGCCTGAATGCCCGCAATCACCGCGCCCAGCTCATCGAAACGCGCTTGACTTGCCTCGCGCTCCTGCGCAATTCGTTTCTGCTGCGCAAGTGCGTTTTCACGTCGCTCAGCGAGCACATGGCTCGCGCCGACGCGCGTCTCCGCCTCGGAAACCAACCCCATGAGTTTGTTCTGCTGTGCGTTGAGCGAACTTTCCAGTACGCGAAGCTGTTCCTCCAGCGCGGCGCAGGTTGCCAGCAGCGCGGTTTCCCCCGCCTCCGCGAGGTCGCGCTCCTCGGTCATCTGGCGCATGGCTTCGGTGATCTGCTCCAGTCGCTCATGCACACGGTCATATTGATAAAGAAACAGGTTGACCTCAAGGTCCTTCAACTCATCCCGCAGGCGCAGATAGGCGCGCGCAGACGCGCTCTGCTCCTCGAGAGGAGCGAGCCTGTCGCCCAGTTCCTTTAAGATATCCTCGATTCGTTCGAGGTTTTTTTCGGTGTTATTGAGTTTGCGCTCGGCCTCTTCCTTACGCACGCGGTAGCGCATCACGCCCGCGGCCTCCTCAAAAGCGGCTCTGCGGTCCCCGCTCTTGTTGGAGAGAATCTCCTCCACCTTGCCCTGGCTGATGATGGAGTAGCCGTCCTTGCCGATACCCGTGTCACAAAAAAGATCGGAGATATCCTTCAGGCGGCAATTGTTACGGTTGATGCAGTATTCGCTCTCGCCGGAGCGGTATACGCGCCGCGTGATGGCAACCTCCGCAAACGGAACCTTGAGCAGCCCGTCGCTGTTGTCAAACGTCAGCGTCACTTCGCTGTAGGCAAGCGCCTTTCTCAGCTGCGTGCCGTTAAAGATCACGTCCTCCATCTTCGCGCCACGCAGCGCCTTTGCGCTCTGTTCGCCGAGCACCCAGCGCACCGCGTCGGAGATGTTGCTCTTTCCGCTGCCGTTGGGGCCGATGATGGCGGTAACGCCCTGACCAAAGCGAATCTCGGTCTTGCGCGCAAAGGATTTGAATCCGTTGAGTTCAAGTTTTGTCAGTCGCATCCTTCGCCCTCCAAAACTCCGAAGCGGATCAGTGCGGCCTTTGCCGCCTCCTGTCCCGCGCTCTGTTTGTTGAGCCCAATGCCTTCACCCACGGGTTCGCCCGAGAGGCGGACGCAGATGGTAAACTGCTTTTGGTGTTCCGGCCCCGACTCGCCGAGGCATTCATATTCCAGCGTGCCGATATGCCCCTTCTGGACATATTCCTGCAAGCGGGTCTTATAGTCCTTGTCCGTCTCGTCTACGCGCGCATCTTCCAGCAGGCGAATCACGCGGTTCATGATAAACTTTCGCGCAACCTCAATGCCGCCGTCAAGATAGATGGCTCCGATAACGGCCTCCAACGCGTCGGAGACGATGGAGGGTTTTCTGCGCCCCCCGGTGAGTTCCTCGCCATTGCCGAGGCGGAGACTTTCCGGAATCCGGAGCGCAAGCGCCGCGCTGTAGAGCGCCTGTTCACAGACGAGCCGCGCACGGTGGCGCGTCATCGCGCCTTCCTGTAACTCCGGGTGCGTACCATAAAGGTGCTCGCTTACGCAGAGCTCCAGCACCGCATCGCCCAGAAATTCCAGGCGTTCATTATGCTTTTGGCGCTTCCCGTCACCCTTGACAAACGAGGTATGCGTCAGCGCCGTTTCCAGAAGGGAACGGTCGCGAAAGGCATACTGCAATGTTTCTTCGAGCGTGGAAAGCGCTTGTTGCATGTCCGGCATTCAGTTATCCTTTTTTTTGTTTTTATGATCGGAATCGGTTGTTGTTTTTCGTAGAAAAACAGACGAAAAACAGGGTCTCTCCCCGCACGCTTTACAAAAAAACCCGCACCCTCTCTCAACCTTCGGATGCGGGTTCATGGATGTTGGTTTTCGGGCTATTTCTTCTCCAGATAGCCGACGATGTCCGATACGGTCTGCACCTTGGGGAGTTCCTCGTCCGGAATCTCAATGTTGAATTCCTGCTCCAGATCCATAATGAGCTCGACGATGTCCAGTGAGTCCGCCTTCAGGTCGTCGATGAGCCGGCTGGTCATGGTAATGGTTGTGCCGTCGATATCCAACTGCTTTGCAATAATATCTCGAACTTTTTCAAAATACATGTTGAAAACTCCTTTTCGAAGCGCTTTTTCACGCATCTCATTCGCGTAGTATTCTATCGGATACGGGACAATCTGTCAATCCTCCGTGCAGTTGGCGGGCTATTCCTCCAAGCCGTATTGGGCAATCTCCGCGCCGAGCAGCTCGGTAACGTTGGAGGAGACGAGCTTCACCGCCTGCAGGATCGCCGAGCGGAACGATTTTCCGTTGGAGCTGCCGTGCGCCTTAATCACGCCGCCGTTGACGCCGAGCAGCGGAGCGCCGCCGTATTCGGTATAGTCCAGCTTTTTCTTGAGCAGACGGAATGACGGCTTGCAAATCGCGGCTCCGAGCTTGGTACGCAGGCTGCTCATGAGTCCCTGCTTGAGCAGATCCATGATCAGCGCCGCCGCACCCTCGGTGCTTTTGAGCACGATGTTGCCGTCAAATCCGTCACAGACAACCACGTCGAATTCCCCCCCCAGCACATCGCGCCCTTCGCAGTTTCCGGTGAACTTCACCGGCGCGCTCTTGAGCAGTTGGTAGGTCTGTTTTGTCAGTTCGTTTCCCTTCTCCTCCTCCGCGCCGTTGTTGAGCAGGCCCACACGCGGATTCTCAATCCCCAACACACATTTCATATAGGCCGATCCCATCAGGGCAAACTGAACGAGATATTCGCTCTTGCAGTCCGTGTTTGCGCCGCAATCCAACAGCAGCGCGCAGGCGTCTGTCGTCGGCATCACGGTGGCCAGCGCGGGACGCTTCACGCCCTTGAGACGTTTGATGATGAGCGTTGCCCCGGTGAGCAGCGCGCCCGTGCTGCCAGCGGAGAGGACGCAGTCCGCCTCCTTTTGCGCGACGGCTTCTATGGCGCGCACCATGGAGGAGTCCTTTTTTTTACGGATCGCGAGGGTCGGCTGTTCCTCGCAGCTGATGACCTCGGTGGTGGAAACGACGCTTACACGCGGGTCTGTTACCCCAAGCGCCGCGAGGCCGTTGCTAAGCGTCGCCTCGTCGCCATAGAGTGCGAGCTCCACATCCGGCTTGAGCTCCGGCAGGACGAGTTTAACCCCTTCCAGTACCGCCTGCGGCGCATTGTCGCCGCCCATGGCGTCTATCACAATTCTCATGATGCCCTTCTCCCCATTCCGCGGCGTGAAGCGCCGCTATCCCAATCTGGTCGATCGCGCCGAACGATAGAATTGCGAATGAAAAACAGATTATTCCTATGGCGCGCTCGATTTCCATATTATACGGGAAATCGAATTTTGTTGCAATCCGATCCCATGCGTTCCGCCCCGAAGCACCGCGCTATACCGGGCAAAACAAAAAGACTCCTCGCGCAGAATGCGTGAAAAGCCCTTTTGTTTTTGCAAAACTTGTTGTCGAACGATTCGACATATCCGAAGGATGGATGATCAGGCGTTCTTCTTTTCCTTCTGATCCATGTCGACGACCAGCTTGCCGCCGTAATACCCGCACGCCTTGCATACCGTGTGGGACGGTACAAGCGAGTGGCACTGCGGGCACTCGTTGAGCTGCACTTCGGCTACGACGAAGTTGGCGGCTCTGCGCGAGTCGCGCTTTGCCTTGGACGTTTTTCTCTTGGGTACTGCCATGATAATCCCTCCTATTCTTCATCTGATAGCACGTCGGGCGTTTGATTCGCCCTAGGCTTCCTGTATGGTGCAATTACATTCGGTCACGTTCCTGTCCGCTCCGCAGACGGGGCAGAGTCCCTTGCAGTCCTCCCGGCAGACGCCCGCGATGGGAAGCTCTAAAAAGAGATTGTCCAGCACGGCCTTGTCGAGCAGCAATTCGTCTCCCGAATACGGATAGGTCTCGTCGTCTCCCGCTTCATCCTCACCCTTAACAAATCGCTCTGAAAAGGAGAAGCCGATGCGTTCGACAAACGGTTTTGTGCAGCGCGCGCATGTTGTGTTGACGTATGCAATCGCATGACCGGAGACGGTAAACGCCTTGCCGTCATAAACATACGTTCCGCTGACCGAGACCGGCTCGGAAAACGAAACCGTACGCTCGCCATAGCTTTGCGGCGCAAATTGCTCCGCTTGCTCAAAGGGAAACGCCTCTCCCGTTTGACGTATGGCATTTGCCACCCGAATCCGCATGATCTCCACCGCCTTTTTCGCCGAGGAAATCGGCGCGTCCGATATAGCTAGCGCGCACAAATCTACCGCGCTTTTCACGCAACCTTAAGTATTGTACCGATAACCACGTGTTTTGTCAATCACTTTCCGCCCTGAATCTGCGCGATTTTCGATCACAGATCGGGCGTTTCCGCTTCTGTGATTAGCCGCGCCTTCCGCCCCTGCCTCGATCATCGCCAGGGCGTGGGTTTCTCTTTCCGCCGCTGCGCGCCCCGCCGCCGCCTCTGGGCGGCTGGCGCCTCTTCGCGCCCGCATGTTCCATCTCCGGCGAGTTGAAATCCGGCGGAACCAGGCAGTTTTTGCCGTTCCCGATCAAATCTTCACGATCCGCCTGCCGCAGTGCTTTCCGAATCAGCGGCCAGTTGCGACGGATAAAACATTGCAGTAGGGCGCGCTGCATCGCTTTCTCCTCGCGGCTCTTGGCAACATAGACCGGCTGCATGGTAAAGGGATCCATCTCCGTATAATACATGCAGGTGGAGGCGGTTCCAGGCGTCGGATAAAAATCCTGAACCTGTTCGGGCTTATGCCCCGTTTGCTTGAGATACTGCGCCAGCTCAATCGCGTCGTGCAGGTTGGAGCCCGGATGCGAACTAATCAAGTACGGCACAAGATATTGTTTGAGGCCCAGGCTCTTGTTGATCGCCTCAAACTTTTGCACAAAGCGCTCGTAGACCGCATGCGGCGGTTTGTTCATATACTTGAGCACACGGTCGGAGACATGCTCCGGCGCAACCTTGAGCTGTCCGCTGACGTGGTGCTCAATCAGCTCATGCAGGAAGGTGTCGTCACGATCCAGCAAGGCATAGTCATAGCGCACACCGCTGCGAACGAATACCTTCTTTACCTGCGGTATTTCGCGCAGCTTCCGAAGCAGGGTAACATAATCCTCCTCGGAGGCGTCGAGATTCCGGCAGGCTGTGAAACCAAGGCACTGCCTATCCGCGCAGACGCCGCTTTTGAGCTGCTTCTCGCAGGCGGGATGACGAAAATTCGCCGTCGGACCGCCGACATCGTGAATATAGCCCTTGAAAGCGGGGTCCTTCGTAAACGATCGCGCTTCCTCCAAAATGGAGCCATGCGAACGCCCGGTCACGACGCGCCCCTGGTGGAACGTCAGCGCGCAGAAGTTGCAGTTTCCGAAGCAACCGCGCGCGGAGGTAACGGAGAACGAGACCTCGTCCAGCGCAGGCACCCGTCCTCGGAGGGCAGGATGCGGCCTTCGCGTGAATGGCAGTGCATATACCTCGTCCAGTTCCGCCGTTGAGAGCGGCCTGGCGGGAGGATTGCAGCGCAGAAAGCCCTTTTCATGCGCCTGGAGCAATATCTTGCCGCGTACGGCGTCCTGCTCCCGCGTTTGGAGCGCAAATGCCTCGCAGTATTTTTTCTTATCCGTCGCCACGTCGGTAAAGGAAGGCAGTATCACGGCGTTTCTAACGTTCTCCGCGTTTGCGGCACGAACGCAGGTTCCGGGGATATCGGTGATTTCCGCGACCGGTTTCCCCGCCTTCAGCGCCTCGGCAACCTGAAGAATCGCGCGCTCGCCCATGCCATATACCAGAATATCCGCGCATGCGTCATAGAGAATGCTATGCCGCACACGATCGTCCCAATAGTCGTAGTGTGCGAATCGTCTCAGACTCGCCTCTATGCCGCCGAGAATGAGCGGCACGCCCACATAAGCCTCGCGGCAGCGGTTGGCGTAGACAATAGCCGCATGGTCGGGGCGTTTGCCCGCCACGCCGTTTTCGGTATACGCGTCCGTATCCCGCCGGGCGCCGGAGACGGCATAGTGGTTGACCATGCTGTCCAGATTGCCGGAGGTCACGAGAAACCCAAGCTTCGGTTTGCCAAGCGTTTGAAACGCCTTTGCGCTGTGCCAGTCCGGCTGCGCAATCAGGCCGACCGAATACCCCCGGCTCTCCAGCAGGCGGTAGATAATCGCCGCGCCAAAGCTCGGGTGATCAACATAGGCGTCACCCGAAACCAAAACAAAATCCAGTTGTTCAATGCCCCGCGCGCGCAGCTCTTCGGCTGATACAGCGGGAAACGCCGGTTTTTTCTTTGTCATTCTTCCTTGCTGCTTTCCGGCTTCTCCGCCGCCATCTTGGGCTGCTCATAGGTGCGTGGTTCAGGCGGCCTCACCTCGGCGCCCTGCAACGGTTTTTCATAGTCCAGGCTCTCGTGCTCCGCAATATTGATGAGCAGTTCGTCCAGCCAGTTTGCAGCGGCGTCCGCAACGCTCTTTGCGCGGAGCGCGGCCTCCTCGGGCGTAAGCGGTGGAAGTTCGGCGTTCGCCTCCTGTATAATCTGCTCCTTTGCGTCCTGTTCCGCCTTCACACGGTTGATTTTTTGCGTGCGGACGGGCTTAGACGCGCCCGCGCCGCGTGCAATCGAGCGTGCCGCTTTCGCTTCCTCGGCGCGCGGAGGCTCCGCATCCTCCGTCGAGACTTTTTTCTGTGCCGTCCGGCCGGAGTCAATGGCCTTCTTCATATCCGCAAGGGGCACTTTCTGCCCGTGCTCAATTTTTTTCATGAGGTACTCCATGGCGTTGAGCATCTCGCGTTTTTCCGACTCATACCGTTCCAGCGCCTCTATGATCTCGTCCAGAAAACCGTCCACCTGCTCGATATCATAGCCCATGAACGAGCGAGAAAACACCTTGTTCACAATGTCGTCTATGCGCATGGTTACCTCCTCCCGGCGTCTACGATCGTCTGTAAAAAATTGGCACACCAACCGTATGATGTGCCAAACAATGCCTGTTTTATTTGCCCGTAACAGCAGGGATCAGACAAGGTCGCCGTAGTCATCCTCACCGTTGCCGACAACGTCATAATTATTGGGTGCAACAACAAATATGCCGCGGGAAATCTTGCACATGGTACCGTTCAGCGCATAGACCGCACCAGAGAGAAAATCAAGAATGCGCTGGGCGGTGTCCAGCTCCAGCTCTTCCATGTTGACGATGACAGGCTTCCTGTTTTTCAGATTGTCGATGATGCTCTGCGTGTCCTCGTAGCTCACGGGGTGGTAGACGATCATCTTCATTCCGCCGGAGATCGGCAGATTTGCGCCGGATGTACTCTGCATCCGGTCGTTTCTGCGGCTCGGCGCGGCGGCGGCACGCCCTGCGCCGAATCCGCCCGCAGGCCGCTCGCTGGGTTCGTCCCGGTAATAACCGTCGTCCCTGCGCTCGTCGTCCTGCTCGTCGCTCTCCTCAATCCCAATAAAATCAAGGAACTTTGTATAAAGGCTTGCCATCCGTCTTCCTCCGAAAATCGTCAGCCGCAGCATTTCGCCCGCGGCATACCTTCATCTTTATTTTTTGTCCCGCGCACCGAAGATTCGGCTTCCAACGCGAACCTGCGTTGCGCCTTCTTCGATCGCAACCGAATAGTCATGGCTCATCCCCATCGAGAGCGTATTGAATATGACGGGATCGAGCCGCTCCGAAAGCCGCAGAAAATGAGCGCGCATCTGCCTGAAATACACTCTTGCCGCCTCCGCCTCGACGGCGGGCGGCACGCACATGAGCCCGCGCAGACGCAGAAACGGATAATGTGCGATGGATTCCGTGAAAGAATCCAAGTCTTCACCGGGTATGCCGCCTTTTTGGCCTTCCGCACCGATGTTGACCTGGATCAAAATATCCTGAACGACCGCGAGCGCTTCCGCTTTTTGGTTGAGGGCGCTCGCAAGGCTTTGCCGATCCACCGATTCCACAAGGTCGGCAAAACCGCAGACATATTTTATCTTATTCGTTTGCAGTTGTCCAATAAAATGCACTTTGCAGCCGCGCTGTTCAAAAAAAGTTTTCTTTTCGTTCAATTCTTGGGCGTGATTCTCGCCAAAGGCGGTAATCCCCGCCTCCGCTGCCTCGCGTATGCGCTCGATATTTTGATATTTCGACACGGCAACGAGCGTTACGCTCTCCGGCGAACGGTTGACACGCTCGCATGCGCGGGCCATTTCCGCGCGAACCTCGGCAATGTTTTTTGCAATCTCCGTCACGGCTTTAGATACTTCATTCCGGCGGTGAGATTATCCGAGGCGTTATGCGCGCGGATGACCGCCTTCTTTGTGTCCTGCGCGAGGATATCCACCTCAACGCGCAGCACGGAATCTCCATAGGTGATGTTGATGCCCGGCACGCCGGAGACGATCTCAATTGCCTTGAGCGGCACCACCAACCCCTGCGCGGACTTGCTGATCGTTGCGGCTACCGTGCGTGTTCCAATCAGCTTTCCAATGTCCGAATTAAACTCCAGAATATTGACCACGGCATTTTCGGAGACCGTGCTCGCGCGCGCGGTTGCGGTGTACTGCTGGTCGGAATAGTCCTTAAACAGCACGCTGTATTGCTCTCCCTCGGCCAGCCGCATGGGATCGCTGGAGCTCGTTACAAACGCGATAAACCAATGCGTATTGTTGATGATGCGGTAGAGAGGCACCTCGCTTGTCGAGTCCGCGAGTTTCGCCGTGTTGCCGCCGCTGATGACGTTTTTCACCAGCGCGGAGTTGATTGTTGAAAGCTTGTTGACGCTGAGCACCTGCTCGTATCCATCAAAATAAAAGCTGACAATCCCCGTACCGGAGGTGTTTTTAATATCGCGCCGCCAGCCTGTAATGACATTCTGCTGGCTCTTGAGATCATTGTAGAGCTGTGTCAGCGCCGTATCCGGCGTTACAACGCTCTGCATCAAAGTAACCCGCTGCGCATCCAAATCCTTGAGCGACTGCTCCAGATCCAGCATGTCCAGCGTGCTCTCTCCGCGCGATACCGCGCGAATTTGCATCTCAACTTCGTCAATGCTGCTGTTGAGCTCCGCAAGTTCCGGCGGAATCTGCCCGCCGAGCAGTTGCAGTTGATACTCGTAAATCTGTTTTTGCAGGTTCAGAAGGGAGACCATCGTCTCGTCCTGATAGCCGCGCTTATAGAGCTGGGCAATCACCTGATCGTTGTTGACCGTTTCCCCTTCCACCACGTCAAATGTGATCTTCTCATAGGGTTCCGACATGACGATCTTTTCGTCGCGTATGATCGCGGCGGAAACCTCCAGATCCGCGCCGAGAGAGCCAAACTCGATTTCACCGGTCTTCTTCGTCAAATTGGCAACGACCACCACGAGCGCAATAATGCCGGCAACAACAAGAATCATTACAAAGAAGCGGCCCGTCAACCGCATTTTTGGTTTAGCCATTCACATCACCGCCGATCTCATAGCCGTGTTTAGGGGACCTGCCATACTGGCGGTCAAAGTTCTCCTGGTTTTTCATTTTGTAGAGGTCAAACAGCTCCTCGGCGGTCATTCCGCTCTTGAGGCACATGCTCACAAAGAAGTGCAAAATGTCGACGATCTCGCCTTTGAGCGCTGCATCGTCCACCTGCTTTGGATTTTTCCACCATTTGAAGTTGACCTCGTCCAGCACTTCGGAGAGTTCCGAAATCATGGCGAGCACCTCTTTTTGCATCCATTCCTCACGCGAAAAATTCAGGTTTCTGCGCGCGGCGATGTCGTTATCCAACGACTGCTGCAGTTGAAAAATCACATCCAGTTTATCCAACGTGGTTTCCTCCCGTGTGGTCAATCCTAAGCCTGATGCCGCCCATGTTCCTGTTCAGCGAAGCGCTTCTGAAAGCGCCGCTTTGCTCTTTTTCAGTCGGCCGACAAACGCCGCGCTGGCCTCGTTAAGGTCAAGGCAAACCGGAAGAATGCGTTCAATATCATCCATTGTAACACATTCGATTCGCCGGAGTGTCTCTGCTTCGCTATATTCACGTTTTTGTAACAGCAGCGTCTTACCCAGCGCGTTCATGCGCGATCCACTGGACTCCATACCCAGCAGATAACTGCCCTTGAGTTGATCGCGGCAGCGAATCAACTCCTCTTCCGTGACGCCATCCTTTCGCACGCGCTCTATCTCCTCGATCATACGCAAGAGCACTTCTTTCGCCTGCTTTTCACCCGTTCCGGCATAGAGGGTCAGCGTTCCCGTACCCGTGTAGCTCGTGGGGTAGGAGTAGACGGAGTATGCGAGCCCCAGCTTCTCCCGAATCGACTGAAACAGCCGCGAGCTCATGCTGCCGCCGATGATGTTGGAGAGCACGGCGAGCGGGTATTGCCCCGCGTCGTCCCGCGCAAATCCGGGCAGCGTCAGACAGATATGTATCTGCTCAACGTCCTTTTCGATAAACCTCTCCTTCTTGCCGCCGGGAAAGCGCTGCAGGATCGGCTGCGTTGCCCGCGGAGAAGCAGATTGATCAAACCATCGGGTGGCGGAGTCGATCAGCGCGGATTCTTCAAAATTGCCCGCGCAGGCGACGACGATATTGTTCGGCACATAAAATTCGTTTTTATAGGCCAGCAGCGTCTCGCGCGTGAACGCACGCACGCTTTCCTTGGTTCCAAGAATCGGACTCGCCAGCGGTTCCTCGCCAAAGAAAAGCATGTTGCTCTCCTCGCTGACAAGATCCTCCGGGCTGTCTTCATTCATCAATATCTCTTCCAGAACGACGCCCTGCTCTTTTTTGAGCTCTTCCGGGTCAAATACGCTGTGGAACGTCAAATCGGAGAGCACATCGGATACCAAATCCAAATGCTCATCCAACACCTTCGCATAAAAGCAGGTGTTCTCCTTGCTTGTAAAGGCGTTGATGTTGCCGCCAACAGCATCCATCTCAATGGCAATCTGCTCCGCGCTCCTGCGTTCGGTGCCCTTAAACACCATGTGCTCGATGAGGTGCGAGGCGCCCGCGGTCTCCTGCGTTTCGCGCACGGAACCGGTATCCACCCATACGCCCATGGAGACGGAGCGGACATGCTCCATCTTTTCATAAATCAGCCGAATCCCGTTTGGCAAAATCGTCTGGCGAATCATACTACTGGTTCCCTTTCGTGCGTAAAATGCTGACAATGTTGTATTCTATCATAATTTCATCTCTTGTGCGACAGGTATTCTCCGCACAGGAAAGGCGCGGCGTTGCCGCCGCGCCCAATGGTGTTCTTCGCTTCGGAACTTAGTCTTTGTCCGCCGGAAGCATATCCTTGCGGGTCAGGCTGATCTTGCCGGTCTTTGCGTCGATGTCAATGACGCGCACGAGCACCTGCTCGCCCATGGAGAGCACGTCCTCAACCTTCTCCACACGCTTGTTAGCGATGCGGGAGATATGCAGGAGGCCGTCCGTGCCTGGCTTGAGGTTGATGAACGCGCCAAACTCCTTGATGCCAACCACAGTGCCGAGGTAGACGTCGCCAACCTCAATCTCCTTGACGATGCCGTCGATGATGCGCTTGGCTTCCGTCGCCGCCGCGGAATCCGGGGAGGCAATGTAGACCGTGCCGTCGTCTTCAATGTCGATCTTAACGCCGGTATCGGCAATGATCTTGTTGATCGTCTTGCCGCCGCTGCCAATGACCTCACGAATCTTGTCCGGATTGATCTTGAAGGTAATGATCCGCGGCGCATAGGGCGAGAGCTCCGCGCGCGCTTCACGCAGGGTTTCGTCCATCTTGTCGAGAATGAACATGCGTCCCTTGCGGGCCTGTTCGAGCGCACGGGTCAAAATTTCCTTGTTGATGCCCTTGATCTTGATATCCATCTGGATGGCGGTGATGCCGTCCCGCGTACCGGCAACCTTAAAGTCCATATCGCCGAGAAAGTCCTCAAGGCCTTGAATATCGGTCAGGATGGCGATATTGCCGGTGCTGTCGTCCTTGATGAGGCCCATCGCGACACCCGCGACGGACTTTTTGATCGGGACGCCCGCATCCAGCAGCGCCAGTGTGCTCGCACAAATAGAAGCCTGCGAGGTGGAGCCGTTGGAGCTGATGACCTCGCTCACGAGACGCATGCAATACGGAAACTCCGCTTCGCTCGGCAAAACCGGCTCCAGCGCGCGCTCCGCGAGGGCGCCGTGACCAATTTCGCGCCGGCCAACGCCGCGCATGGGCTTTGCTTCGCCCGTGCTGTACGGCGGCATATTATACTGGTGCATATAGCGCTTGCTCTCCTCCAGCGAAAGCCCGTCAAGGGACTGCGCCTCGGAGATCGTGCCAAGGGTGGCAATGGTCATCACCTGCGTCTGACCGCGGGTGAAAACCGCGCTGCCATGCGTGCGGCCAAAGATGCCGACCTCGCTCCAGATGGGGCGGATCTCATCCTGCGCGCGCCCGTCGGGGCGAACCTTCTTGTTGATGATCTTATCGCGAACAACTTCCTTGGTGATGTTATAGAGGACTGCGCCGATATCCTTCGCGCCTTCGGGATATTCTTCTTTGAAGGCCTCGATCGCCTCCGCCTTCACCTGCTCGCCGCGCACTTCGCGCTCCGAGCGATCAAAGGTATCCAGAGACCAGACAACCTTGTCAAACGCAAACGCGCGAACCTTCTGCTCGAGCTCTTCGTCCGGATGGTAGACCACAGGCTCCATCTTCTGCTTGCCCACCTCGGCCTCGATCTCTGCGATAAAGGCGACAATCTTCTTGATCTCCTCATGCGCAAAGAGGATCGCGCCGAGCATTTCGTCCTCGGTGATCTCGTTTGCGCCCGCTTCAACCATCATCACGGCATCTTTCGTGCCGGCGACGGTGAGGCTCAGGCGGCTTTTTTCGCGCTGCGCAACGTCCGGGTTGATGACATATTCGCCATCCACAAAACCAACAGCAACCGAGCCGGTCGGTCCGGCAAACGGCGCTTCGCTGATCGCCAGCGCGGCGGAGGAGCCGATCATGGCGAGCAGTTCCGGCTGAACGTCCTGCTCAACGGACATAACGGTGGCAACCACCTGTACGTCGTTATAAAATCCCTTCGGGAAAAGCGGACGCAGGGGGCGGTCTATGAGGCGCGAGCTTAGAATCGCGCGGTCGGTCGGGCGGCCTTCCCGCTTGATGAATCCACCGGGAATCTTGCCGACCGAGTAAAGCTTCTCCTGATATTCTACCGACAGCGGCAGAAAATCCACGCCGTCGCGTGCGGTTTTTGCGATCGTGGCGCATACCAGCACCGCCGTATCGCCCATGCGAACAAGACAGCTTCCGCCTGCCTGTTCGGCATACTTGCCGGTTTCGACGATGAGCGTCCGCCCGCCAAGCTGCATCTGGAAGTTACGTTCCATTGTTTTGTTTGCTCCTTCTTTTTCTTTTATCTTCTTTTTTTAATCCCAATTTCAGTGTTCGCCCGCGCGCTTTCGGCTGCTTGATCGATTCCTTTTGCGCGACTGGTATAGGCGAAGCATATAAAAAGAAAGGCGGGAACAATCCCGCCTTTACCTTTTACTTAATACGGATGTTCAGGCTTGCAGCGATCGTTCTGTAACGCTCGATGTCCTTTTCCTTGAGGTAGTTCAGAAGTCCTCTGCGCTGACCGACCATTTTGAGCAACCCGCGGCGCGAGTGGTGATCCTTCATGTGCAGCTTGAGGTGCTCGTTGAGGTGGTTGATGCGCTCGGTCAGGAGAGCAATCTGCACTTCCGGGGAACCGGTGTCGCCTTCGTGAAGCGCGTACTTTTCAATGGTTTCTGTCTTAGTCATGGTCTTTTTCTCCTTTTTCTTTTCTCCCGTGAACTGAGAAATACGTCGGAGTGTCGTATATCCCGGTAAACGGCATTTGAATGCTTATACATGATAGCATATCCGAATACTCTTGTAAACAACCGTTCACAGATAAATATCTTATATTATGCCGCCCAAACCCCGTAAGTTTCGTTACTCTAACCTAAATCCTTGAGTGCGGATGCCTCCAGGACATCCCGACGAATCTGTTCTTTCAGCGCATCCAGAGAGTCGAACATCGCCTCGCCGCGCAGGCGTTTACGAAAGGCCACCGTCAGCGCTTCGCCATAGATATCCGCGTCAAACTCAATCAGGTGCGTCTCGATGGTCAGCGTTTCGCCATACACGGTCGGATTGCTGCCGATATTCGTCACCGCGCGATAGGCCGCGCCGCCGACATAGGCTATGGAGGCATAGACGCCGTCCGCCGGGATCACACGCTTAGGATCCGCCTCGATGTTCGCCGTCGGGAACCCGATCCGCCTTCCGATGCGCTTGTTCTGCACCACCGTACCGGAGAGGGTATACCGCCGCGCAAGCAGTTCCTTTGCAAGCGACACATCCCCTCGCTCAATCGCTTCGCGGATGCGCGTACTTGAAACCGGTGTGCCCGCAAACATCACGGGCTCCACCACGGAAACGGAAAAACCTCGCCGTTCGCCGATCTCGGCGAGCGTCTCCGGCGTGCCCGCGCCATGATCGCCGCAGGTATAATTGTAGCCCACCACCAGCCCGCGAATCTCCCACCGCTCCATCAGCAGGTCAACGAACTGTTCCGTTCCCAGAGCCGCCATCTCTTTGGTAAAGGGTACGCTCAGAACACGCTCAGCGCCAAGCGCGCGGAGCAGCTTGTTGCGCTCCCCAACGCCCGAAAGCAGCTTAACGCTGCCGCCCAGCACCTCCAGCGGATGATTGGAAAACGTATAGACGCAAGGGGCGGCGTCTAAGCGCTCCGCCTCTTTCAGCAAGCGGGACATAAGCGCCCGATGTCCTAGATGTACGCCGTCAAACATGCCTAGGGCGACGACGGCGGGGATTAATTCTGCCATAGATACCTCAAGTGTTAAGCGCCGCGCTTCTTGAATAGAAGCGGAGACGAAGCCTAGTTTTTTTCACCGTAAAGATGAATCGAGAGCCGGAAACTCCCACGGGAGACCACTCCGATTCCTAAAAATTCGCCGTCCGCATAGGCGCGGACCATACCGTCCGCCACGCCGCGCAGATGCGTCTCCAGCCCGTTTTGGGTTGGTGTTTTCCTGTCCGCCTCCAGCTCCAGCGCCGGCAGAAATATCGTAGCCGTTTCACAGGAGACAACGGCGTCGAGAAGCGTTCCCGCCGCCTTCTCCGCCTCCAGCTCGGGCACGGTTTTTGCCTGCCGCAGAGTAAAGGGGCCGCTGCGTGAGCGTAGAAGAAACGGAACATAAGCCACGGTACCGAGGCGCTCGGCGATGCTTTCGCAGAGGGAACGAATGTAGGTTCCCCGCGAACAGACCGTGCGCAGGAGAAAGCGATTCTCCCCCGTCTGCTCAATCAGCTCGATTTCATGAACGCAGATTTCCCGCGTCTTCGGCGCAACCGTCTCACCCGCGCGGGCAAGATCATACATCTTTCTGCCGTCCACCTTCAACGCGGAATAGATGGATGCCGCCTGCATCTGCCCGCCAAGAAACTCCGGCAGGATGTCAAGCAGTTGCTGCCGTTGCACGCGCGTGCCATCGCGCGAAAGAACCCTTCCGCAGGCGTCCTGCGTATCGGTTTGGGTGCCAAAAGCCGCCTCAAAATAATATTCCTTGTCCTTGTCGACAAGAATATCAAACAAACGCGTCGCGCGGCCGAGGCAGATGGGCAGTACGCCCGCCGCCGCTGGATCCAGCGTGCCAAGATGCCCGGCCCGCTGCTCCGAAAAAATCTTGCGCACGTCGTATACCGCATTGCTGGACGTCATGCCCGGCGGTTTCAGGATGGTCACAATCCCGTCCATATCAATCGCCAGACCCGACCAGAAGCTCTTTTGCCGCGTCCAGAATCTGCCCGAATGCGCTCTCAACCGAAGCTTCCAGCGTGCAGCCCGCCGCGAGTTTGTGCCCGCCGCCGCCAAACCGCGTGGCGATCCTGCTCACATCCGCGCTGGACTTCCCGCGCAGACTGACGCGAATCAGCCCGCCCTCACTCTCACGCAAAAAGGCTGCGATCTCTACGCTGTCGATGTCGCGGATGGAATCGATGATGCCCTCGCTGTCTTCGTTTGTCGCCCCGCAGGACTGAATCTCATCCATCGTGATAAACGAAATCCCGATTCGGCCATATTCAAAAAGCTGCGTTTTGCTCACGGCAAGAGCGTGCAGCTTGAGTTTATGGAATGGAATCGTCCGAAACAGACAGCGGTTGAGATAGGGCAGGTCGATGCCGGTGTCGAGGATATCCGCCGCGATTCGCATGGTGTCCGGCGTGGTGTTAGAATAAGAAAAATTGCCCGTGTCGGTCGTAATTGCCGCATAGAGGCAGCTAGCGATATTCTTGTTAAGCGTAATCTTCATGCAGGCGATCACGTTGAAGATCAGTTCACCCGTAGCGCCCGCCTTTTGCACGTAGTTTTCCTCGGCATAGCGGTCGTTGGTGCCGTGATGGTCAATGTTGAGCGTCGCTTTCGCGGCGCGAAACAGCGGTTCGCACCGACCAGTGCGCGCAATATCCGCGCAGTCCACGCAAACAACCGCCTCAGCAGGCTTTGCCTGCTCGGGCGGTATCAGTTGGTCGGAAAAGGGAAGAAAGCGGTAAATCGCAGGAACGGGGTCTTCGCAGACCACCTGTGCGTGTTTGCCAAGCTCCAGCAGAGCGCCGTAAAGCGCAAAGCTGCTGCCGAGCGTGTCGCCATCCGGGGAGACGTGCGCAATCAGCAGAATATCATCGTGCGTCCGCAAAAACCGGACGGCGTCCTGCAACATGCCCGTCACTCCTCTCCTTCGTCTGTATGCGCGTCATCCTCTTTCATGGAATCTTCGCTTTTATGAAGCCCGTTGAGAATTTCTGAAATCCGTACGCTATAGGCAATCGTATTGTCAAGCATAAACTTCATGCTCGGCACGGCGCGGATGCGCATCCGCGCGCCAAGCTCATGCGCGATGAATCCGGCGGCGTGGTTCAGCGCTTCCACGCTGGAAACACGCTGCTTCTCATCGTCATCGTATACGGAAACCTTGATCTTTGCATATTTGAGGTCTTTTGTCATGTCGACATCCGTCAGCGTCGTCATCGGCGAAATTCTGGGATCCTTCATCTCGCGAATAATCTCGCTGACCGTCTTTTTTACCTCTTCGTTCCTTCGATCCGAACGAAACGTAGCCATATATCCTCCTCCGCCCGGACGAAGCCGGACGGCCGCCATTTGCGATTGCGTTTATGTGCGCTTGACCTCTTCCATGACAAACGCCTCAATGACGTCGCCTTCCTGAAGGTCGTTGAATCCGTCGATGCCAATGCCGCATTCGTAGCCCGTGAGGACTTCCTTCGCGTCATCCTTAAAGCGCTTGAGTGAGGAGATCTTGCCCTCGTGGATTACGACGCTGTCGCGCACCACGCGGATCTGCGCGTTTCTCGCAATCTTGCCGTCGTTGATATAGGCGCCTGCGATGGTTCCAACGCCCGTGACCTTAAATGTCTCGCGAACGGTGGCTCTGCCCAGCTCAACCTCCTTAAAGATCGGCTTGAACATGCCTTGCATGGCGGCCTTGACATCGTCGATCGCGTTGTAGATGACGCGATACAGGCGAACGTCAACATTCTCCTTCTCCGCCATGGCGCGCGCGCTCGTATCCGGGCGGACGTTGAAGCCGATGACGATGGCGTTGGAAGCGGAGGCAAACATGATATCCGTGCCCGTGATCGCGCCGACGCCGCCATGGATGCAGCGCACGCGAACCTCGTCGTTGCTGAGTTTTTCCAGCGCCTGCTTGACCGCTTCCACCGAGCCCTGTACGTCCGCCTTGAGGATGACGTTGAGCTCCTTGAGCTCGTCCGCCGCCATTTGGGTAAACAGATCGTCCAGGGAAACTTTGCTCTTGCTCTTGAGCTGCGCGGCCTTGATCTTATCGCGGCGCTCCTCAACCACCTGGCGGGAGAGCTTGTCCGCCTCGGCGACGTTAAGGATATCGCCCGCATCCGGCACGTCGCTAAAGCCCAGCACCTCAACCGGCATGGAGGGTCCGGCCTCGTTGACCGCGTTGCCGCGGTCGTCCGTCATGGCGCGAACCTTGCCGTAGGCCGTACCTGCGACAATGGTGTCCCCGCGGCGCAGCGTTCCGTTCTGAACGAGCACAGTCGCGAGCGGACCGCGTCCCTTATCCAACTTGGCCTCTATGATCGTGCCCTTTGCGAGACGATCCGGATTGGCCTTGAGCTCCAGCACGTCCGCCTGCAGGAGAACCATCTCCAGCAGCGTATCGATGCCGGTCAGCTTCTTGGCGGAGACGGGTACCACGATGGTCTGGCCGCCCCATTCTTCGGAGACGAGTTCATACTCCGTTAACTGCTGCTTGATGCGATCCGGATCTGCGTCCGGCTTATCCATTTTGTTGATCGCGACGATAATCGGTACGCCAGCCGCCTTTGCGTGGTTGATCGCCTCAACCGTCTGCGGCATGATGCCATCATCCGCCGCAACAACCAGAATGACGATGTCCGTCACCTGCGCGCCGCGTGCGCGCATGGAGGTGAACGCCTCATGACCCGGTGTGTCGATAAATGTGATTTGCTTGTCGTTGCACAGGACGGTATATGCGCCGATGTGCTGGGTGATGCCGCCAGCTTCGCCCTCGGTGACGCTGCTGTTGCGAATCGCGTCCAGCAGGGAGGTCTTGCCGTGGTCGACGTGGCCCATGATCGTGACCACCGGCGGGCGGGGCTTGAGCAGTTCCGGCGCATCGGAATCCGTGGATGCGCTGTCGGAGAGCACCTCTTCAAACGTCTTTGCAATCTTGAGTTCCAGTTCGATGCCAAAGTCCGAAGCAACGAGTTCGCAGGTGTCAAAATCGATCTCCTGATTGATCGTTGTTGGCATACCGAGCAGGAAGAGCTTTTTGATGATCTCGGATGCGGGCTTGCCGATCTTCTCCGAGAGTTCTTTTACCGTGATGGTATCCGTGGTGATCACCGCCTTTTCGATCACGACGGGTTCCGGCCGCCGCATGGGTTGCTTTACGCCGCGCCTTGGCCGGCGATTGCCGGTTGCTGCGTCTTCATCCCAGTTGCTTGCGCTGGGCGCGGTTTCGCGTGCAATCGCTTTCTTGTTTTTCGCTTTTTTATTTTCCGCTTCTTTTGCGCGGGCATAGGCACTCTTGTTCGGGTCATAGTTGCTGACCCGCTCTTTACCGCCTGCGGCGGGAACCGGCGCCGTCCCTCCGGTGGAAGGACGCGGGCCGCGCGGCGGCATACCGGCCTGCCCTTGCGGGCGCGGCGCGTAACCGCCCTGTCCTTGCGGACGCGGCGCATAGCCACCCTGCTGACCACCCTGCGGACGCGGCGCATAGCCACCCTGCTGACCACCCTGCGGGCGCGGTGCGTAGCCGCCCTGCTGGCCCTGCTGCGGGCGCGGTGCGTAACCGCCCTGTTGACCCTGCTGCGGGCGCGGTGCGTAGCCGCCCTGTTGACCCTGCTGCGGACGCGGGGCGTAGCCGCCCTGCTGGCCCTGCTGCGGGCGCGGGGCATAGCCGCCCTGCTGGCCCTGCTGCGGGCGCGGAGCATAGCCGTCCTGTTGCGGCCGGTTTTGTTGATATGGCGCGCGCTCGCCTTGCTGCTGCGGCGGCCGACGACGGTCATCCTGCACAATGGCATGCGCCTCATATCCGCTTCCGGCCGGTTTCTTCGGCGCTTCCTGCGCCACCTGCGGTTTCACGGGTTCCGGCTGTTCTGCCGCGGGCGCTTCCTGCGGTTCCGGTTTGGGCGCATGTTTCGGCGCCTCCGGTTGCGCGGGCGCAACCGGTTCTTCAACCGATTTCTCCGCGGCTTGCGGTGCCGGAACTGTTTTTTCCTCTTTCAGAGCAGGCTTTGCCACGGGGGCATCCTCGTCGTCTCTTCCGCCGGCATGCGCGGCATGATCCTGATCGGAGTCAAGCAAGTCGCGCAAACGCTCCATGCGCTCGCGCTCTTCTCGCGCCTTGCGCTTTTGCTCCTCCTTGTCAAGAAATTCGCTTTCGGAATGACGCACTGAAACAAGCAGTTCGCCAACGGCGCTCTGCGTGTTAGACAGCCTTTCCAGAAGTTCTTTTGTGTTCTTCTGAATTCCGTTTGCCGACTCCAGAAAATTGTTTTTTGCCATTTACGTCGTTACCCCCGCGTTTTTCGCAGTCCGCGTTATTCCTGCGCGGACGCGCGTTTGATCATAGTAGTAAACTGTTCATCCGTTGCCGCCGCAATCATCCGTCCGGGCTTGCCAATCCATCGTCCCAATTCCTCTACCTCGATGAGTGCAATGCCGGCGTTTTCGCACATGCTGCGGTATTTATCCTTCGTGTTATCCGAAGCCTCGCTGTCAATCAGCGCGAGTTTCGCCTTTCTGGCGCGAACCGTTTTCTCAACCGAGAAATCGCCGGAAACAAGCTTGCCCGCTTTCATCGCGAACCCGATTGCGCTGTTAAGTTTGCTGTTCATGATAGGTTGCAAACTGCGCGCGCAGTGTGTCATAGGTTTCCGGCTCAATCTTCGTCTCCAGCGCGCGCTCCAGCGCACGGGACTTGATCGCCTTTTCCAGGCAGGCGCTCTTTTTGCAGAGATACGCTCCCCGCCCGTTTGCGCGCCCGGTAGCGTCGAGGATCACCGCGCCCTCCGGCGTACGCACCACACGCACCAATTCCTTTTTGGGCTGCATCTCCCGGCAGGAAACGCACATCCGCATAGGGATTTTCTTTGCCAAGCCTTACGCCTCGCTTTCGGCCGGTTCGTCGTTGTGATAATAGGCGTCCATCGCCTCTTCCGCCTGAGATTGGCTCTTGATGTCGATCTTCCAGCCGGTGAGCTTCGCGGCAAGACGCGCATTCTGACCCTCTTTACCGATGGCGAGAGAGAGCTGTGAATCGGGGACGATTACTTTTGCGGCCTTTTCCTCTTCATTGATATAAACCATAAGCACCTTCGCCGGGCTCAGCGCCTTTGCGATATATACCGCAGAGTCGGAATCCCATTCGATGATGTCAATTTTTTCATTGTGCAGTTCATTGACGATGCGCTCCACACGCGCGCCGCGCTGACCCACGCAAGCGCCGACAGCATCCACCTGCAGGTCGTTCGAATGCATCGCGACCTTGGTGCGGAATCCCGCCTCGCGCGCGATAGACTTAATCTGCACAACGCCGGTTTGAATCTCGGGAACTTCCAGTTCGAAGAGACGCTTCACGAGGCCCGGATGCGTGCGGCTGACGAGAACCTGCGGCCCCTTGCTGTCCTTGCGCACTTCCAAAACATATACCTTGATGCGGTCGTTATTTTCATAGGTTTCGCCGGGGATCATTTCATTGGGCGTGAGAATGCCGTCCGTCTTGCCCAGTTCAACGTAGACATTGCCCTTCTCCACGCGCTGAACAATCGCGGTGAGCACCTCGTTCTCTTTTTCTACATATTCTTCATAGATAACGCCGCGCTCCGCCTCGCGAATACGCTGCACGACAACCTGCTTGGCCGTCTGCGCCGCAATGCGCGAGAATTCCTTCGCTTTCACCTCTTCCTCCAGCACATCGCCCACTTCATACAGGACGTTGACGCGCTTGGCATCCGCAAGCGAAATCTCGTTGATCGGGTTTTCTACGATCTCAGCAACTGTTTTGGAAGCATAGATGCGAAACTCGCCGCTGCGCGGATCAATCTGCGCGCGAACATTCGCCGTTGCGCCGTAATTGCGCTTATAGGCCGAGGTCAGCGCCGCTTCGATGGCGAGAATCAGCACGTCCTTGCTGATGCCGCGCTCCTTCTCCAGCGCATTCAATGCTTCGACAAACTCTGTGTTCATCTGGTTTTACTCCTTATCAATAATCCCGTGTGTTCCTACACATAACATTCATCATGGTTTTTGCGCGCCAGATCTCCGCGTTAAAATACGAGTTCCGGCCGCGCCAGCGCGATGGCTTTCCGTTCCAGCGTCAACTCGCCGCCCTCAAGCAAAACGGTAACGCTGGCTTCGTCAAAACGAACCAGCTCCCCAACAAATTCTTTTTTCCCGTTTTTGGGCGCAAATAGCTTAATCTCGATGCGTTTGCCGAGATTTCGGTTGTAATCCGCATCTTTTTTCAACGGTCTGTCCAATCCAAGAGACGAAACGGAGAGGTAGTACGCCTGTTCAATCGGGTCTGCCTCGTCAAGAATCGGATCCATCGCCCGGCTGACCCGCTCGCAATCGTCAATGGTCACGCCTTCCGGCTTGTTAATATAGAGCGTAAGCACCCAATCGCCATATTCCTTGATGAATTCCACGTCGCAGAGTTCATAGCCGAGCGCTTCTACGGGCTGTTTGAGCAGTTGTTCTACCTTTTGCGCGGTATTCAATGCGTTCCTCCAAATATCTGTTGTCTGTTCGCCACAATTGGCGAATGACAATCCAAAAAAGCACCCTTCAAAACGAAAGAGTGGGTTTTGCCCACTCTCCGCTAAAAGTTCATACATCCAACAGTTGCAGTATAACAGCCTTTTGATACAAATGCAAGCCTTTTTCAGAATTGTACGGTGACCTATGCCCTTGAACGCCGCAGCGCTCTCGACGGTCTTATGCGTCGGTCGCCTTGTCCCCCATCCGCTCAAACGCCCGCGGCAGCTGCTTGATCGCATAATAGACCAATGCGAAATAGGACGTGGCGGTCGCAATTGCGAGCGCGACGATGTCCCACGGCTCCACCTTCAGCGAGAGGAAAGACAGCAGTGAAAGCATCACGCCAATGGCGAATAACCCCGTTGCGACCTTGCCGGGCCAATACGCCATGGCAACCACTTTCCGTTTTGCCATAAAGATGCCGCCAATCAGCATCAGCAGTTCTTTGACCGCCATGAGTAAAAACAGAACCAGATAAATCGGTTTTTGTTTTCCAAGGTAAATACAGACAAGAGCCGCAAGCGTCATCATCTTATCCGCAAGCGGATCCAGCAGTTTCCCGATGTCGGTCACCCATCCATGCGTCCTTGCGAGATGGCCATCCAGAATATCCGTGAAAAAAGCGAGTAAGAACACGCAAAGGGCAGGCAGAAACCTGCCTGCCCGAAACAGCATCACAAAAGCGCCGACAAGAATCAGCCGTATTCCAGAAAGGATGTTCGGCAGATGTCTCATTTATGCGCCTATATCCTCAACATACAGCGTGCGAACGCCGTCGTCTGCCGGTTCTGTCGCTTTTCGCTCCGCCGCTTCGCGCGCTTCAAAAAACTTGAGCGCAACCTGCGGGAAGAGCGCATAGCTCAGCACATCCTCTTCTTGGCGGATGTGGTCTTTGATCTCCTCGCGATACTGCTCCAACTCCGGTTTGAGCAGGTCGGCGGGGCGGCAGGTGATGACCTCCGCGTCGCCGATGGCCTTGCGGCGCACCTCTTCGTTGACCGGCGCGGGCAGCGTGCCATATTCACCGTGGAGCAACGCCTTGCTCTCCTTCGTGAACACCTTGTAGCGCTCGCCGTTGATGACGTTGAGCACAGCCTGCGTGCCGACGATCTGACTCGTGGGCGTAACAAGCGGCGGATAGCCGAAATCCTTGCGAACGCGCGGAACCTCTTCCAGCACGTCATAGTACTTGTCGGATTTTCCGGCTTCCTTGAGCTGGGAGATCAGGTTGGAGAGCATGCCGCCCGGAACCTGATACAGCAGCGTGTTGGTGTCCACGCCAAGGGACTTAACGGAGATCGTGCCGTCTGCAAGCATGCGATCCGCCACGGGGCGGAAGAACTTCGCCGCCTCGGAGAGTTTCATCAGGTCGAGACCCGTGTCACGCTCGGTGCCCTTAAGCGTTGCGACGAGCGGCTCGGTTGCGGGCTGCGCGGTGCCGTTGCCAAAGGGAGAGAGCGCGGTGTCCACAATATCCACGCCGGCTTGCGCGGCCATGAGGTAAACCATGTCGCCTGTGCCGGTGGTGTTGTGTGTGTGCAGATGAATCGGTACGCTGATTTCCTTCTTCAGGCGCGTAATAAGCGAATATGCATCGAACGGCAGCAGCAGGTTCGCCATGTCCTTGATGCAGATCGTGTCCGCACCCATCTGGACGAGCTCTTTTGCCAGCTTGACAAAATAGTCCTCGTTGTGCACGGGAGAGACCGTATAGCTGATGGCCGGCTCGCAGATTCCGCCATACTTCTTCGTGAAGTGAATGGCGCTCTCAAGATTTCGAATATCGTTGACAGCGTCGAAAATACGCACGACATCAATGCCGTTTTCGATAGACTTTTTACAGAACTGCTCTACCACGTCATCCGCATAATGCTTGTATCCGAGGATATTCTGTCCGCGGAAGAGCATCTGCAGCTTTGTATTCGGCAAGGCCTTGCGCAGCTTGCGCAGGCGCTCCCAGGGGTCTTCGTTGAGGAAGCGCAGGCATGCGTCAAACGTTGCTCCGCCCCAAACCTCCAGCGACCAATAGCCGATGGAATCGAGCACTTCACAGGCAGGAAGCATATCCTCGATGCGCATGCGCGTTGCAGCCTGGGACTGGTGCGCGTCGCGGAGGATCGTATCGGTAATGAATAGTTTGCTCATTTGGTGTTTCTCCTTTCGGCGACGCAGGACGGAAATTCGTTCCCGCCGGACGTGACGCCATGGTGTCTTTACGAGAAGATGGTAAAAAAGGTGTCGCCCGAACCGGCGGCTCCTGACGCTTGCGGCAGTATGACGCGAAACAGGCCAGTTGCAGGCGCGCTCTTGCCGTTGCCGCAAGAACCGATACGCTGGGCGCGATCATCCCGCGGCATCTGCTGGATGCCCGGACTCACACGCGCTCCGGCGCGAATCATGAACTTACTCGATGGTGCAGAGCAGTTTGCCGGCTTCCACGGAATCACCCTTATGCACATTGATGCCACGGACGGTTCCGTTCATGGGTGCGGTGATGTCGCTCTCCATCTTCATGGCTTCGAGCACGAAGATCGGCTGGCCGGTCTTGACGCTCTCGCCTTCCTTGACGTTGACGCCAAGGATGGTTCCGGGCATCGGCGCGGTCACCTTGGTTGCGCCGGCAGCGGCGGCAACGGGCGCGGCAACCGGCGCTGCGGCGGGCGCGGGCTTCGCGGCGGGGGCTGCTTTTCCGTCGATCTCTTCGACGGCTACTTCATACTGTGTTCCATTGACGTTCACAAGAAAATTACGCATAATTACCTCCGATATTATTCTATATGTGAAATTAACGATTCTGATTGAACGGCTTATTCCGGCTTAATCAACCTGCTTGAGCGAGACGATGCGAAGGCCGGAAACGTCCTTGCCCAGCACCTCGGCGATGCAGCTGGCAGCAACGGCGACAAGCTCGCCGCGGTTCGTGATTGCGGGCGCGGCCGCGCTCACAGCAATTTCTTCCTCTTCGTCGTCGCCATACAAGCTTTCCTGCTTGGCGCGAACGGCTTTGAGAATCAAGATCAGGGCGACCAGCCCCGCGAACACGCCTAAGACGATCCATAACGTCTTGTCCATAATTAATACCTCCGCTGTATTGCATTTATCCAGGATGAAATCATCCTTATCCTAGCCCTATTCCAATAATTCGACGCTACGCCTTGTATTCCTGCCGAATGGCAACCGGATTTGCATCTAACCTGCAATCAAAGACCCAGCGCCTGTTTCAGTGCGCGAAGTTCCTCTTCGCTCAGTCGTCTGGTTTCGCCCGGCTTCATCTCGCCGATGGAGAGTGGGCCGAACCGTTCCCGCTTGAGACGCAGCGTTCTGTGCCCCACCGCCTCGAGCATGCGGCGTATCTGGCGGTTCTTTCCCTCGTGTATCGTAATGAGGAACGATGTGTCCCCCGTTTTCGTCGGCCGTATATGCGCAAGCTTTGCCGGCGCCGTCATCCCGTCTTCCAGCGAGACGCCATTGGTTAAAGCAGCGATTTCCGAAGGCATCAGTTTTCCGTCACAGATGGCATAATAGGTTTTTTCTACTGAAAACTTCGGATGTGTCATGCGATGTGCCAGCTCGCCGTCGTTTGTCATCAGCAGCAGGCCTTCGGAGTTGAGATCCAGCCGGCCGATGTTGTAGAGCCGCGCGGGGATATCTTTGACATATTCCTGAACCGTTCTTCGCCCCTGCGGATCATCGCTTGTGCTGACCACGCCCTTGGGTTTATAGAGCATGATGGTGATCAGTTCCTCCGCCTGCCGGACGGACTTTCCATCCAGCAGAACCGTATCGGTTTCAGGATCCACGCTCATGCCCAGCGTCGCCGCCTCGCCGTTAACGCTGACGCGTCCGGCGTTGATCAGCGTCTCGCTCGCGCGCCGGGAGGCGACTCCGGATTCCGCCAGATATTTTTGCAGTCGCATCATGTCGGCGCATTCCTTCTCTTGCATACGGTTGTTCAGGGTGCATTGTCGCGGTGAATCACAAGAAACATTGCCATATGTCACCAAATATAGTATAGCGGAATAGTCCATGCCGATTCAACTGCTTTTTTACTTTTTTGACATCTTTTTTCTTAGATCCGAAGATCGAGCGTTTCTGCGGCTCCGCAAGCCAAAATGGCCGGTGCCGATGCAGTGGCTCAGAATCCGACGACGCGACCTTTTGGCCGGTTCGCGCGGCAGATCTCCTATGCGCAGCAAAGTCGCCGGATATCCGGCGGCTTTGCTGCGCATTCGGACTCGCTATCTGCCAATCGTAAACAATTTTGCCAGGGTTACCTGCGGGCGGTAGACGATGTTTTCCCACACCGCGAGCCAATATCGCTCCAGCAGCAATCCGGTATCCGTCTGGCGCTGAAACGCGCTCTCCTCCAGTAGAACCGAGGCGACGGACTGTATGGCGCCCAGCAGAAACGACAGCGCAAGATAACCTGCGACGTAAAGCGGCGATATTGCGCCCAGCACAGCCGAAACGGCGATCACCAGGATTCCCACCCATTCGGCCAACGGCCAGCCGGTTTCCGCAAGGCGCGTATAGGTAATACCCCGAATCGCTTTACTCTGCGCACGGTTGCGCCTGCAAACGACGCGCATCGCGGATTCCGCCCGTCTTGCTTGGGCGCATACCACACGCATGCTGCGTTGCGGAATCTGATAACAGATCGCTTCCGGCATCAGCCGAACCTTATATTCCCGTTTTTCTTTCTTCCGTTTCGCGTGAATGCGCAGCAGCAAATCCGCAAGCTCCGCATTCGCCGTATCCGAGAAGCCGCCGGCTTCCTGCGCCGTGCTTTTTAAAATCGCGGCAAACATCGTTTGCAGCGGCAGATACATCCCCAATGTCTCATAACCGAAACGATGGCTATAGAGCATCCGCAGCCGTTCAATCCCCTGCATCTCCCCCAACGCCGTGAGCCGTTTCGTTCCGTCCTCAGCGGCCCCGAAGCCAATGCGCGGATAGGCCCCGATGAACACGCAGTTCGGATCGCCGGTAAAGGCGTAGATCGTCTTTAGCAGCGCATCCTTCGTAAGCCGCAATTCCGGTGAGGATACCGCAATGATCGGGTAGGAAGAAACGTTGATTCCGGCGTTGAGCGCATCTGCGCAAGATACGGCTTTTAGATCCAGTACGATCAGTCGAACATCGTCCGCCGAGCGATATACGCCGCGTATCTCGCTGGAGTTGAGCGTTTTTTTGTAGGGCTGATGAAACGGCAGCAGGTGATAGTCCTGCTCAAGTCGATCCCAGCTTTCTTTCTCCCCGCGATCGACAACCACGATCAGTTCGAACTGTTTAAATTCCTGTGAAAGCAGGTTTTTCACCGCGTCCGTAATGCTTTCATTTTTCGCTGCTGCGGGTAAAATCAGTGAAACCGGCATGATATGCTCGGAATCCTGAAATCTACGATAATCCACGGCGCGCAGAGAACGAACATGTTTGCGCATCTTTGCGGCGGTTTGGATGAGCTCCACCATACGAACTGCCCCTCCGACGAACAGAAGAACCAGGAAGAGATCGCTCAAATTGGCCATCAGTTGACCGATAGCAGCCATTGTCTGCTCCATCTATGCCGCCTCCCCTCTCCGAAGCGCCGCCTGCTCAAAGGCAAAACGCAGCATCTCCTGCGCGAAACGATCCCCCGTCTCTTCGGCTAGCCGGGTGAGCTTAGCCCTCTCTCCATCCTCCGCGAGGGACTCCGCCGCGCGATAGCGCACCCACCATTCCCTGTCGCATAGCAGTTTTATCAGCGTTTCCCTGTTTTCCGCCGCGCCGAATGCGCCCAGCGCGGTCGCGATCACCGCGCGCATTTCCCATCGCGGATCGTCAGCGTTTGCCAGAATATGCGGATAGGCGGGCAGATAACGTATTTGTCCAAGCGTGCGCGCCGCGTCAATGCGCGTGTTGACATGCCCTTGAATCAAATGCGGCAGCACCAGTTCGCCAAGATCTGAAAAGCGTTGCTCTCCGATCGTCTTGATGCAGGTGCGCCGAATATAGGGGTCGGAGGCCGTGGTAATCAACTTCCGGCTCAGTCGCTTTAAATCGCCCGAGTAAATCGAAAAGATCTCCTCCAGCGTGCGAAAGGAGAGCAGCGAGGCGATGGTGTGATCGCGGCACAGCGCGATGATATCCCGCTCCGCGCCGAGCATACAGAGCGTAAGCATGCCAATGTGCTGCATCTCGGCGGTTGTTTTATAATAGTAGATCTGCGTGACCACATCCGGCGTGTAGCTCTGCAGCCGCAGCGCGCCGATGAGTTTCACCACCAGCGCCGTCGCCTCGTCATCGGCGCCTTCCAACAGTTTTCGAAGATATTCGCCGTACCATTCGCCGCCCGCTTCCTGCCGGAGCTTTTCCAACGCTGCGCCGGAGAATTCCTCCGCCGTTTCCGCCATGACGATTAGACCGCGCGTGGAGCGAATGCCGCGAATCTCCGAGAGCGCGTCGACCGCGCCCTTCGGATCCACCATCTCATATAATCTGTTTTTGATTCGCTTGGATTCCGCGGCGCCGGAGATGAGGCAGAGCAACTGCTCGCGCATTTTTTGCACCTTATAGTTGTTGACCGTGCGCGTCAGGTGCAGCAAAAGCAAGATCAATCCGCCGAGCAGCAGTATGGCCGACAGCGCAAGCAGTCCCCCGCCGAGAAGCTCCAACACAAAGCCCAAAGACACCATCCCCCTTCGCAATCCCCGTTTTGGATCGTCGCTTGCCGCACATTCAACTCGTCCCTTTTTGGATGAACCGGCGCTCTTTAAAACCGTTCGTGAAAGGAAATCTGAAGATTCGGGTTTTCCTCCGACGCATGCTCCAAAACATCCAGCAGCTTGGTTCCATAGGCACCCAACGCTTCTTTCAGTTGCGGCGCATATCGAACGGTGATCCGCGTCGGCCGATTGAACTCGCCGAGGCAGTCGTTCAGCGCGTCAAGGTTCCCGCCATACCATGCCGGAAGATGAAGCCGCGCTTTCATATGCGCATGCGCATCTTCCCGAGTGACCATTCGCTTTGCGTTTAGCGTCAGTCTGCGTTCGCGTTCCATTCTCTCTCCCCCGTTCGGTTCTCTTACGGTTCGCCGTAGAGCAGCGTAAACGACTCATAATGGTCATCCGTATAATAGATCAGCCCGTCGTCGGAGAATACGATCCGCTTTGCCCCTCTGGAGTCGCGGTGCATCGTGTCGATGTCGCATTCAAAATAGTCGCGTCCGCCGGTCTCCGGGAGCAGCCCCTCGTTGTTGCCAAACCGATCGCCGCCGATGCATTTTCCGTAGTCGTAATCATCCAGCCCACCGCCGTTCCAGCCGAGCGCGCGCGCTTCGCTTTTTGTGATAAAGTTCTGCGGCAGATGCCCGAAAGTATGGAGATAGAGGCTGACGTCCGCCTTGGAGGAATATATGCCGTCCTCGTCAATCGCCGTCTGCTCAGGCTTCGCCGTGGGTTCTTGATTCTGGGTTGCGGCCGCTTCCTCCGTTGCTTGCGGCATGCTGCCCGCGGCTTCATCCAGCGAAACAAGCCCGCCGCCCGTCTGTTGGGGCAACACCGTGCTCTCCACGGGTGCGGCTTGCTGCCGCGAAAGCCAGAGAGAGCCCAACACAGCCAGAACAACGATGATAATCGCAATGGTACGCTTTTTCACGCGGATATTTCCTTTCGACTGTTCGCTTGTGAAACGGCCGACCGGCCGGACTAGTCAATCATCGCGGCTTGATAGAGGTTTTGATACAATCCGCCTGCCTGCAGGAGTTCCTCGTGTGTGCCGCGCTCGCGGATGCCCTGTTCGTCCAGCACAACGATTTCATCCGCATGCTTCACCGTAGAGAGCCGGTGCGCAATGACCAGCGTCGTGCGCCCCCCGGGAGAGTTCTTCAAACGAATGCTGGATGTCGTGCTCGGTCAGCGTGTCCAGGGCGCTGGTCGCCTCATCCAGGATCAGAATCGGCGGATTTTTAAGGAAAAGCCGCGCAATCGAAATGCGTTGCTTCTGTCCGCCGGAGAGCATTAACCCCCTCTCTCCAACCTGCGTGTCGTAGCCATCGGTGAACTGCAGAATCTCCTCGTGGATATGTGCGCGCATCGCCGCGTCGACGACCTCTTCGTCCGTCGCGTCAATGCGCCCGTAACGGATGTTTTCCATCACGCTGCTGGCAAAAAGGAACACGTCCTGCTGTACGATACCAACGTTTTGCCTGAGCGAACGCAGCGTAATATCCCGCGTGTCCTGCCCGTCAATCGTGATGCTTCCGCTCCGCTGCTCATAAAAGCGCGGAATCAAATGGCACAGCGTCGTCTTTCCGCCGCCGCTGGGGCCAACCAGCGCAAGCGTTTTCCCGGCGGGTATATCGAGGCTGATCTGCGAGAGCACGCTTCTGCCGTCTTCGTAGGCGAAGGTGACGTCCTGAAAACAGATATCGCCCCGAACCGGCCGCAACGGTTTCGCGTTCGGCCGATCCTTGATCTCCGGCTCGATATCCATGATCTCACAAAAACGCGTAAAGCCCGCCATGCCGAGGATATAGACCTCTGCAAACGCCGCAAGGCGCTTCAGCGGCTGAATGAATGCGGCGATATAGAGCGTAAATGTCACCAACAGAATTGGATCCATACTGCTTTTATAGATCAGATATCCGCCCAATGCCAGCACGATGAGGTTAAACATCGCGATGAAAAACTCCATGCCGGTGTTGAAAAACGCCATGTATTTATAGAAGTTATCCTTTGCGTGGACAAACTGTAAGTTTCCTTCATTAAACTTCTCACGCTCGTGCTCCTCGTTGGTAAAGGCCTTCGCCACACGCGCGCCCGAGATAGAGGATTCGATGCTCGCGTTAATTTCCGAAACGCGTTCCTTCACCTTGAGCGAGGCGGTTCGCATATAAACCCGAAGCCTGATGACATAATAGATCGCAACGGGCACGATACATAAGAGTGCGAGTGAAAGCCGCCAGTCCACGAAAAACATCACAATAAACGCACCCAAAACGGTTGCGCCGGAGATGAGGATATCCTCCGGGCCATGATGCGCAAGCTCCGTAATGTCGAATAAATCCGTCGTTACGCGGCTCATAAGCTTGCCTGTGCGCACCTTGTCGTAAAAACTGAAGGAGAGCTCCTGAATGTGCGAGAAAATATCCCTGCGGATATCCGCCTCCATACGTATGCCAAGAACATGTCCCCAGTAGTTGATGATATACAGCAGTATCGCGCGAACGACGTATGCCCCGAACGCGACAACGATTAGACTGATAAACATTCGAAGCAACGCCGAATTGACCGCCATCTGCGGCAAAAGCGTGCGCAGGATATACTGCGTCAGCAACGGATACGCAATGTCAATCGCCGCGACCAGCATTGCGCAGCTCAGGTCAAGAATCAGGAGGCCTTTGTGTGGCGCGTAATAGGCCAAAAAACGCTTTAGTTTACTCATGCGCCTATCTTAACAGAATCATATGGCTTAATCAACCGTCACCCGTGTTTTACGCGTGGCGACAGGCTCGTCTGCGCAAAAGAATCGCCGTTATTTGCCGTTTTCCATTGTATTTTTACCCGGATTGCGTTAGGCTTTTTACCATGGATCATGTCTTTCACGAAATAGCCCCCATCTATTCGCCGGAGAGTGAAATCCTCATCCTCGGCACCATGCCCTCGCCCAAGTCGCGTGAGGCGGCGTTTTATTATGCGCATCCGCAGAATCGCTTCTGGCCCGCGCTTGCGCTTGCGCTGGACGAGCCTGCGCCCCGAATGCACGAGGAGAAAACCGCGCTGATTTTGCGGCACCGGCTCGCACTCTGGGATGTGCTCGCCAGCTGCGACATCGCGGGCGCAAGCGATGCAAGCATACAAAACCCCGTGGCAAACGATATCCCCGCGCTCATCCATGCCACGCGTATCTCCCGCGTGCTCTGCACGGGCGCCACCGCCGGGCGGCTCTATACCAAACTCGTCTTCCCAGTGACAAACATCCCCTGCGTCGTCCTCCCCTCGCCCAGCGCGGCAAACGCGCGCATGCGGCTGGAGGAACTGGCAAGGGTGTATCGGGAGAGGTTGCTTTTATAATTCGTTTTTTTCTGCTTGTTGGAGAGTTTTTAGATTCATTTGATCCTTTGGATCATACCGCGCATTTGACCAAGGACACAATTGCAATTAAAGTGGTAACGCATGATCCGAATAATAATCAAACCGGTTTGAATATTGTTACGTTCTTTACCTATAAAGGCTAAGTCCGCTTTATCCATTCCATAAACGAAGACTGACGGATAGGCTTGTCTTCTCCTCGGTCTTTCTTTCAAATTTAATTGCTTTTTCCTTAAGACTAGAGGCCGCAACATATATGAATTTCTCGTTTTCGTTCCCTTCCACAAACTCTCTGGAAACGCGAAGCGCTTCGTTATAAGAGACGCTCGAGACGGGCTCAAACGATTCATCCTTGTTCACCGTCATCGGCGTGATGAACGCATCCATCAAAAAAGCGAGCAGTTGCTCCAGATAGACCTTCTCTCCCTCTTGGCCGGATAGCTCCTGCTCCAATATGATGTATTGCATGATTGATTTCCGTCGCTCGCTGGTTGGAAAATATGTGCAGGTGATCTTGCTTCCATCCGCGCAAACAACCGGCACTACTTTTTTCAGTTGTCCGCCATAGGAAAAATTCACACTGTCGATATCGATGCTCATGCCGTACTGCGCCATCTGTTCGTTAAACGCTTCTTCGAACTGAAACGGCGTTTTTGTATAAGATTCGGTTGGGGGAATATAGCCCGCTATGCAATCGATCAACAAATATGCCGCGAACGGCAGCGCGAGCGTAAGCAATAGAATCTTCCCGAGTTTGCTGCGATCCATAAACTCTCCCCAAAATCGTATTGAGGACATTATATCGCAAGCACGCGTGTATGAAAACCGGTTTTACTTGCCGCTTTTACCAGCGTTCACGCCAAATGATCCATTTCTCAAACCGCCGCAAATACTTTTATGCAAAAATTACTGCATTTTTGGTTGTCTAATTGTGAACAGTTTGTTATGATAACATTATGGAAAATTCGCTCAATCGCGTCTTCCTTGCGCTCAAGGGGCTCGATATCAAATGCAACGTACCGCTCTCTACACTGACGAGCTTCCGTATCGGAGGCCCGGCGGCGATGGTAATGCGCCCGCGAAACGCGGAAGATATCCGAAAAACGATTCAGGCCTGCAGTCAGTTTGGCTGTCCCTATTGCGTGCTGGGCAACGGCACCAATATCCTCGCGCCCGACGCCGGATACCCCGGTGTCATCATCCGCATCGACACTCCGCTCACCACCCCGCTGTTTGTGGACACGACGGTCACCTGCCCGGCGGGCACGGCGCTGAGCGTCCTTGCCCGCGAGAGCGTGAATATGCGGCTGATGGGTCTCGAAACCCTCAGCGGAATTCCCGGCACGGTCGGCGGCGCGGTCGCGATGAACGCGGGCGCCTACGGCGCGGAGATTCGCCATATTATCAAGAGCGTGCGTATCCTAAAGGGCGGGCGCGTACTGGATGTTGAAACAAAAAAGGCCGACTTTGGTAACCGCACCAGCAAGTATTCCGCACCGAACGTTATCGTCCTCTCCGCTACATTTCAGTTGGAGCATGACGACGGCGGCGCAAAGGAGCGTATGCTCGATACCACGCGCCAGCGCAAAGAAAAACAACCCCTCGCCCTGCCGAGTGCAGGCAGCGTGTTTAAGCGCCCGAACGGCCGCTTCTCCGGCGCGCTGATCGAAGGCTGCGGCCTCAAGGGACTCTCCGTCGGCGGCGCGCAGGTAAGCCCGCTGCACGCGGGCTTTATCGTCAACAACGGCAAAGCGACCGAACGCGATGTCTTGGAACTGATCGCTATCATTCAGCAGCGTGTATTTGCGGAAACCGGCGTACAGTTGGAGCGTGAGGTAAAGCTGCTCCAAGAATTATGCTAGTTTCTTTTACACAGCCCGCCGCGGATTGAAACGATCCTTTTTGCCGGCGGAACACAGTTGCTAGTTCAATATAACCGAGGTTTTGTTCTGTATGTATCTCCTAATCGTCACCGGTCTGTCCGGCGCGGGCAAGTCCCTGGCTCTGCGCAGTCTGGAAGAGCAGGGTTATTTCTGCGTCGATAATCTTCCCTCCTCCATGCTCAAAGAGTTTGTCAATCTCTGCAGCAACGCAACCCCCGCGATCCAGAAGGCCGCAGTCACCATAGACAGCCGTGAGAGTCTGCTTTCGCATTCCTCCTCCTCCATCGCCGCCGCATTCGACGCGCTCGAAGCCCCGTATGAGATACTCTTTCTCGATGCGCGGGACGATGTGCTTATGAAGCGCTACAACGAAGTCCGCCGCCGTCATCCGCTCGGCGAAGCGGGAGACGCGGCAACCGGCGTCAAACGAGAGCGCGTATTCCTCCAGCCCCTGCGAGACCGCGCGAACTATATTCTCGACACCAGCGACGTAAAGCCAAAGGATTTCCCGGGGCTGATCGCCAAGGTGTTGCCCGAATATGAGAGCAAGCATCTTACGCTGCTATTCTGCAGCTTTGGCTATAAGCGCGGCGTGCCCGTGGATGCGGACTTTGTACTCGACATGCGGTTTATGACCAATCCGTTTTACATCCCCGAACTTCGCCCGCTCTCCGGCCTTGATCTGCCGGTACAGACATTTGTGTCCTCCCAGCCGCTCGTCAAGGAGTTTTTTGACGGGGTGCAAAAGATGCTGGATGCGCTGATCCCGCTCTATTTGGAGCAAGACAAACATATTCTTCGCGTTTGCTTCGGCTGCACCGGCGGGCGGCATCGCTCCGTCGCGGCGGCGGAAGAGATGGCAAAGCGTTTTGTCCAACACGGCATGAATGTCCGAATCTACCATCGCGATCTCACCGTGGAGGCTGCGGATATCAAGGATCGGTTTGAAAAATGTTAGCCGCTGTTCCTAAAAACGGCGGACAATAAAAACGCCCTCGCGGCGTTTTTATTTTTGAAACAGAATGGATTTTGGAATATCGCTGACGCGATACGGTAAAATCGTTTATAATAAGAAATAGTATTCGTATTTGATCGGCGCGGATTGCGCTCCTATTGTTTACAGGAGAGGCCATGTCATTTTCCAGCAGCGCAAAAGAAGATCTTGTCAAGATCCGGCTCCGGTCGGATCTGTGCCGGCTCGCCCAATTAGCGGGACTCGTCCATACCTGCGGCGCGCTCACCATCGGCCGCGGCCGCGGCGCGCTGTTTACAACGGAAACGCTCGCTGTGGGAAAGCTGATTGTCTCCCTCGCAACGGGGCTGTATTCGCTAGAGCCAACGGTAGAATTGAGCGAGCGGGAGCGCAGGCGTCCGCTAACGCTGGTTACCCTGTTGGGTGACGATGCGGAGAAGATGCTTTCCGATACCGGCCTGCTTCTTTTGGAATCGGGAGAATTTCACATCGGCGAAACGGTCCCCGCGCGATTACTGGCGGACGAGGAGTGCCGTCGGTCGTTCCTGCGCGGCGCCTTTCTCGGCAGCGGATCCTGCACCAACCCCTATCGCGGGTATCATCTGGAGATCATCGCCCGCTCCGAGGCGTTTGCGGATCAGTTGCGCAGCGTAATGAGCAATTTTGGCCCCGAAGCAAAGATCATGCTCCGGCGTGAAAAGCCCGTTGTCTACCTTAAGGGAGACGACGTTTCCGCCTTTCTCGCGCTCGTCGGCGCGAGTAATTCCGCACTGAATTTTGAGAGTGCCAGAGCGGAGCGAGACTTTCGAAACTATGTCAATCGAAAAACCAATTGCGAGACCGCCAACATCGACAAAACGGTCAACGCGGCAACCGAACAGACCAGCGCCATCGAGCTGATTGAGGAGCGCATGGGGCTCAACCGCCTGCCCGCTCCGCTGTACGAGGCCGCGCTGCTTCGGCTGAACCATCCCGAAGCAACACTGCAAGAACTCGCCGAACTAGCCGAAATTGGCAAAAGCGGCATGAACCACCGCCTCACGCGGCTGGTTCGCATCGCAAAGGAGATCCGTCATGGGTGATTTTACACATTTGCACGTTCATACCCAATATAGCCTGCTCGACGGCGCGGCGCGCATTCCCGATCTGGTATCCCGCGCAAAATCGATGGGACAGACCTCGCTCGCCATCACCGACCACGGGGTCATGTATGGCGTAATCGATTTTTATCGCGCCTGCAAAAAAGAAGGCATCAAACCCATCATCGGCATGGAGACCTATGTCGCCCCGCGATCCATGGAAAACCGCGAAGGCTCGCAGGATCGCGAATATGCGCATCTAATCTTGCTCTGCAAAAACCAAACCGGCTATCAAAACCTCATGGTGCTCTCCAGCGAAGCGTTCCTACGCGGGTTTTACTATCGTCCCCGTATCGATTACGAGCTTCTGGAGCAGCACGCCGAGGGGTTAGTCTGCCTTTCCGCCTGCCTTGCGGGCGATATTCCGCAGGCGTTGCTTGCCAACAACTATGACCTTGCGCTCTATCATGCCAAGCGTCTCCAAAGTATGTTTGGCGAGGATTTTTATATCGAGCTGCAAAACCACAACATTCCCGAACAAATTCAGGTGTTGCCTGGCCTTCGTAAAATCGCGGCCGAGATTGGCGCAAAAACCGTTGTTACCAACGACGTACACTATGTCTCGCCAGACGATGCCGAGGCGCAGGACGTGCTGCTCTGCATCCAGACCCAGCGGTTTGTGGACGAGCCCGACCGCATGCGCATGGAGGGGAACCAGTTTTATCTCAAAAGCGAGGCGGAGATGCGGCTTGCCTTGCCGGAGGATGGCGATGCCGTTGCCAACACCGCCGAAGTAGTCGAAAAATGCAACCTCGACATCCCGTTTGGCATCCGGCGGATGCCCGCATTTGAAGCGCCGGATGGCATGGAAAACCCAGCCTATCTTCGCAAGCTCTGCTATGAAGGCATGGCAAAAAAACTTCCGCAGGCGGACAGCGAGGCGCGGGAGCGGTTGGAATATGAGCTTGGCGTTATTGAGCAGATGGGGTTTGTAGACTATTTTCTAATCGTTTGGGACTTCATTCACTATGCCAAGATGAACGGCATTATGGTTGGCCCCGGCCGCGGCAGCGGCGCCGGCAGTCTCGCAGCCTATTGCCTCGATATTACGGATGTCGACCCTCTGGAGTATAACCTGCTGTTTGAGCGTTTTTTAAACCCGGAACGTATCAGCATGCCGGATTTTGATATCGACTTCTGCTATGAACGGCGGCAGGAGGTCATCGACTATGTCGCCCGGAAATATGGCGACGGGCACGTGAGCCAAATCATCACCTTCGGAACCATGGCGGCGCGCGCGGTTATCCGCGATGTCGGGCGCGTGCTTCGCGTGCCATATGCCGAGGTGGATAAGCTCAGCAAGATGGTTCCCTTTGAGCTGAATATGACGCTGGAACGCGCCCTCCAGATCTCCCCCGAACTCAAAGCACAGTATCAAAGCGACGAGAACACGAAGAAGATTATCGACCTATCGCTCCGCCTGGAGGGGCTTCCGCGGCACAGCTCCACTCACGCGGCGGGCGTCGTGATCTCCAGCGTGCCAATCACCGATGTTGTCCCGCTGCAGGTGAACGACTCCGTAATCACCACGCAATTCCCGATGACAACGCTTGAGGAGCTGGGGCTTCTTAAGATGGATTTCTTGGGCCTTCGCACGCTCACGGTCATCCGAGATACGCTCAGCTTCATCCAGGAAGGCGGAAAGGAGGCGCCGGATCTCGACCGCGTGCCGTTCACCGACCCTAAGGTGTATCAAATGATCGCATCGGGCGATACCGACGGGGTGTTTCAGTTGGAATCCGGCGGTATGCGCCAGTTTCTGCAGCAACTCAAGCCGGACTGTTTTGAGGACCTGATCGCGGGCATCTCCCTCTACCGCCCCGGCCCTATGGAACAGATTCCGCGCTATGTGAAGGGTAAGCACAACCCCGGCAGCGTATCTTATCTGCATCCTCTGTTAGAACCCATCCTCTGCACCACCTATGGCTGCATGGTCTATCAGGAGCAGGTCATGGAGATTGTCCGCGCGCTGGCAGGATATTCCTATGGGCGCAGCGACCTTGTGCGCCGAGCCATGTCCAAAAAGAAACATGACGTAATGGCTAAAGAGCGCGAATACTTTATCCACGGCACGGAAGGCGTGATTGGCGCGGTAAAAAACGGCGTACCGGAAGCGGTCGCAAACAAGATCTTCGACGAGATGATGGATTTTGCGTCCTACGCGTTCAATAAATCTCACGCGGCCGCCTATGCCGTGCTCGCCTATCGTACGGCGTATCTCAAATATTATTATCCCGTGGAGTTCCTAACCGCGCTCATCAACAGCTATCTTGGCTCCGTGGACACTGTCGCTAAATATGTCTACAGTGCGCGCAACCACGGTGTAACGGTGCTTCCGCCGGACGTGAACTTCTCCCGCGCGCGTTTCGCGCCGGAGCACGGCGCGATCCGTTTTGGCCTCTCCGCAGTGAGAAACGTTGGCTCGGCCGTCATGGAGGCGATGGTGCAGGATCGCATGCGGAAGGGCCAGTTCACGAGCTTCTTCGATTTTTGCGACCGCGTGGACGGCCTCAATAAACGCATGCTGGAAGCGCTGATCAGCGCGGGTTGCTTTGACTCTATGGGAGGCAGGCGTGCGCAGTATCTCGCGGTCTACGAACGCGCACTGGACGCCTCCGCCGCCGTAAAAAAGGCGCGCGGCTCCGGACAGATGTCTCTCTTTGATCTGGATGGCGGGGATACACTCCAGAGCGCGGAAATCCCCCTGCCCTCCGTGCCGGAGCTTTCCCATCAGATCATCCTGGCCAAAGAGCGGGAGTCCACAGGGCTCTACCTCTCCGGACACCCGCTGGACAACTATGAGGAACAGCTCAAAAAATTGCGTTTTACGGTTGATGAACTCGCCGAGGCGGACGGAACCGGCGCCATAAAGGACGAGGAAATCGTCACCGTCGGCGGGCTCTTGACCCAGTGCAAACAAAAGCCCACCCGCGCGGGAAACAGTCTGATGGGTTACGCGGTGCTGGAGGGCATCACCGGCAGCGTCGAGGCGGTCATTTTCCCGCGTACGCTCCAGCAGATCGGCTCGCTGTTTGTAGACGACGCGCCCGTGCTGGTTCATGGCAAGCTCAACATTCGCGAGGATCGCGCAAACTCGCTATTGGTCGAGGAGATGAAGCCGCTCGGTGAATCGAACCGGAGTCTCTACCTCCGTTTCGATTCACTGCCGGAGGATCTGGTCGCGAGAACGTGCGGCTTTTTAAAGAAATATCCCGGAGAGACGCCCGTTGTTCTCTACGACGCCGCAAAAAAGATTGGCAAAGGCGTACCAAAGGAGTATAATGTGACGCTTTCGGATGCGTTTCTCACCGCCGCGGAAGAACGCTTCGGCAAGGACTGCGTCAAGGTGAAATAACCGTTTACAGCCACACCCTTCAAAGAATTTGCCACGCGCGGCATGCGCGGAAAGGATACCGTTATGTCTCCGAAACTTCGCCCCCCCGTAGAAAAAAACGACGATATCGTCGTCACCATTGAATCCTTGACCAACGAGGGCCAGGGGGTTGCCCGCGTGGATGGTTTCGCCGTTTTCGTCGTCGGCGCACTCGCGGGCGAGGAAGTCAGAGCACACGTCATCAAGGTCTCCCCCTCGTTCGCGATTGCAAAGGCGGTCGAGATCCTCGCCCCCTCGCCGGATCGCGTCCGCCCCGCCTGTCCGGTTTTCGCGCAGTGCGGCGGCTGCACGCTCTGGCACCTGAGCTATCCCGCCCAGCTTCGGCAAAAGCAGCAGTGGGTGCAGGATGCGCTCTTGCGTCTCGGCGGTTTTGCCGGTATCCCCATGCAGCAAATCATCGGCATGGAAGAACCGGCGCGCTATCGCAATAAGGGCAGCTTTCCATTTGGCGCGATCGGAAACGGCGTTGTGTTTGGCTTTTATGCCGAACGCAGCCATCGGCTGGTTCCGTTTTCAGACTGTCTGATTCAGGATGAGCGGATTGTTGACGCCGCGCGCCGCGTCGCCGCCTGGGCAAATGCCTGCGGCATTCCGGTCTATGATGAGACGACGGGAGAAGGGCAGCTCCGGCACATCGTCGCGCGGACGACCGCCGAGGGTGAGCTGATGATCGTCGTGGTCACCAAAGGTCAATTAAAAAAGAAGGATGATCTGCTTTCATTTCTGGAGGATGTGGACAGCGTCTGGCACAACGAGAATCCGAAGCAGACAAACGTTGTGTTTGGCGATCGATTCACGCTGCTCGCCGGCAAGCAGGCGCTTACGGAAGTCATTGGAGGCAAGCGTTTCTCCGTCAGCCCGCAGTCATTTTTGCAGATTAATCGCGTTCAGACGCAGGCGCTCTACCAGACCGCGCGGGAATTTCTCGCCGCAAAGCCGGACGAAACCGTTGTGGACGCCTATTGCGGCGTTGGTACCATTTCGCTCCTGCTCGCGGGGGATTGCGCGCGCGTGATCGGCATCGAACAGGTTGCTCCCGCGGTTGAGGACGCAAAAGCGAACGCAAAGGCAAACGGCGTCTCAAATGCGGAGTTCCTTTGCGGCAATGTGGAGGATTTGCTTCCCCGACTGTTTGCCGAAGGCAACGCGATTGATGCCATTGTGCTCGATCCGCCGCGAAAGGGCTGCGAGGAGGCCGCGCTGGAAGCGATTGCCAAGAGCGCTGCCCGGCGCGTCGTCTATGTTTCCTGCAATCCCGCCACCCTCGCGCGGGATTGTAAGTATCTTGCCTCACGCGGTTTCTCCCTCTCCGCCGTGCGCCCCGTGGATATGTTCCCGCAGACGTGTCATGTGGAGACGGTGGTATTGATGTCACGGGTGTATTGATCAATCGATCCCAGCACAATAATCGCGGCACCCTTAACGACCGTTTCGAATGCGATTGAGTTCCCGCTGTGTTTACAGCGATCAGCAGAAATAATAGAGGATCAACCAGGTGGCAAACGAACAGGTATTTTTGCATCGCGCGGAACATTATGCCAACGGCAGACTCGGATATGCCGATGGCGTCTCTGAATTGCTGATGCATGACATTCTTAAACCCAACGATATCGTCGCCGACATCGGTTCCGGCACCGGGATTTTTGCAAGGCAGATGATTGAACACGGTTTTAATGTGTTCTGCGTAGAGCCAAATGAAGACATGCACGTGCAAGCGGAAAAAGCATTTGTCGGTAACCCGCATTTCATTTCCGTTGCAGCCTCCGCGGAGGCCACAACGCTGGGCGAACACAGCACCGATGTGGTCACCGCCGCTTCCGCCTTCCACTGGTTTGATGCGGAGCGATTCCAAGCGGAATGTAATCGCATTTTAAAACCGGGCGGAATCCTGTTTGTTGTTTTTAACGCTCGCGATTACGGCGATCCGTTCACGCTCCGGCAACATGCGCTCTGCATGGAGTTTTGCAAGGGTTTTACGTCGCTTCGGCACGGTTTGAATCGATCCGTCCCAAAGCTTGAAGCATTGTTCGGCGCTCACCTGAACCATGCAGAATTTGATTTCCCGCTAGCCTACACAAAAGAACAGTTTCTGCAGCGCTGCCTCTCCTCCTCGTATGCGCCGGAGCCCGATACGGCAACATATCAAGGATATATCGACGGGCTGCGTGCGCTGATGGATGAGTTTGTTTTTGATGACGACAAAATCATCGTTCCCAATATTTCGGTCGCATACTGGGGAAGCCTATCGTAAACGATATGTTCTACGCTGCGACCTGTGCGAATAGCAGAAAAACGCCCCGCGATTGAAACTGAACTGAACCCCGTCGATTAGACACAAATAAAAGCCCCTATCGCAGGAATACTAAGAATTACATGAACTGGCGTCGTTTTTCGAGCGGCGTCAGTTTTGTTTTAAGCTGAATTCGCTCATGGTTGTAGAAGAATATAAAG
>JAYFQU010000020.1:0-77661 GCA_034926785.1 Christensenella sp. | reverse complement strand
GGATTGTTAAGGGCCGCGCCCTTAACCCGTCGGTTCCGGCCACGGCGGCTTTGCCGCCGCGACGGATCGCCCGGGATCGGGCGGTTTCTTCGCAGCTCTTTGCCGTTCGGAGTCCGGAGGACGAGAGGCAAAGAGCGGTTGTCCCGTCAAAAAACTCGTTTTTTGACGGCCACAAACGCCGCGCAGCGTTGCTTTAGGAACGTATCTGCCGGATTGCCGGGCGTTCCTTATACCTCCGCGACAGCCTCTACCTCGCAGAGAACATTTTTCGGCAGACACTTGACCGCGACGCAGGAGCGCGCGGGCTTGTTCGTCATGTATTTGCCGTAAACGGTGTTGAAATCCGCAAAATCGTCCATACTTGCGAGGAAGCACGTCGCCTTGACCACCCGGTCAAAACCGCTGCCCGCCGCCGCCAGTACCGCGCCGAGATTTGCCATAACCTGCTCCGCCTGCACGGTTACGTTGCCTTCCACCACCATGCCGGTCGCCGGGTCAATCGGGATCTGTCCGGAGGTAAACACAAACCCGCCGCTGACCATCGCCTGAGAATAGGGGCCGATGGCGGCAGGCGCTTTTTCCGTTTGAATGGTTATCATCTTTTTTTCGCTCCTCTTTCCTGTTGTTCCGCTTCTTTCATTATAGCCCGCCCGTGCCCCGCGTCAACCCGTAAAGCGGAAGCATCGCCGCGTTTCACCCGTTGGCAAGGAGAGCAGAGAAATCCTGTGTTATAATATCCACAAAACAAACCAGACAGGAGCGCGAGAATCATGGATGTTCAGCGGACAATCCGTTCCCTTAACAGGCGAGGATTTACGGTGCAATATTTCGAAACGGCGGCCGCCGCCGCGGACTACCTCTACGGCAGCATCTCCGGCAAAACGGTCGGCATCGGCGGCAGTGTCACCATTCAGCAGATGGGGCTGTATGATCGGCTCACGGAGGACAACACCGTCTTTTGGCACTGGGTCACGAACGATCTGCCGACGCGCGCCGCCGCCGCGGGGGCCGCGGTATACCTCTCCTCCGCGAATGCAATCAGCGAGACGGGCGAGATTGTCAACATCGACGGCAGCGGAAACCGCGTTTCTGCGACGCTTTTCAACCACGAGCGGGTTGTGTTCATCGCGGGGGTCAACAAGCTCGCGCCCGATCTGGAGCGGGCGATGTACCGCGCGCGCAACATCGCCGCCCCGCTGAATGTACGCCGGTTGAAGCTGAACACGCCCTGCGCCGTGGCCAAGGAGATGCGTTGTTACGATTGCGCGAGCGCGGAGCGCATCTGCAACGGGTTTGTCACCATCGTTTGCCCGATGAAGGGCGTTGGCGTGACGGAGGTTGTGCTGGTGGGTGAAGAACTCGGGTATTGATTTTGAGGATACGCATTGGCAAACCTCCCGCAGTAATGCGGGAGGACGACATATAAAATTCCAGCAAGATTTATGCTTTTCAATACGATTCAGCATCAAATCGATGACATCGCCAGCCGGTTTTTCGCAGTATAGCGTCGCGTTGACTATTCGTAAAAGCACGATGACCAACAGCCCCTCCCGATTTCTCGGAAGAGGCTGTTTTTTACGAAAATATTACGTTTTCTATCTGTTTTCCCTTACTCCGCCAGCGCCTTAATCGCCTTATACTCCGCAAGGTCGGTGTAGAGCTCTGCCTTGTAGGGGTTGCGCTTCGTCTTGGCGATCTTGTAGATCATGTAGACCACGACGGCGACGTTTGCCGCGAGCGAAACCGCGCCGAAAATCGTGTAGATAACGGGGTTATAGGTGGACTGCACGAGCTGGATGCCGCTATCCTGAAACAGCGGAAAGGTCTGGGCGAACATGCACCAGATGGCCAGCGTCTGCGCGCGATGCTGAAGCCACGCGCCCTTGCCGAGCGTAAAGGCGCAGAGCGTCGGCGCGGCGAGCAGCGCAACCCCGGCATAGAACGAATGCGTCGGGATGCAATTATAGGTGTAGGTAAAGTTCCAGAGGTCATACGCAATGATATAGAACCAGAGCATATCCGGCCAGAGCATATCGCGGCTGCCGTCGAGCTTGGTCTTTTTGCGGATCACGATGCCGAACCAACCTGTGATAATCACGATGTTGAGCAAGCCCGCAATGCCGTTCATGATATTCCACGGCCCGCCGAGCACGCCCGTAACCTCGCCCTCGATCGTGCCGGAGTTCATCATCCAATACGTTGCGCCAACTTGAAAATCACGCACGCAGGCTTCGAGGATATTGATCGCAAGGATCAGCGCCGGGAACGCCAGCGCCCATTTTTGATCCGCCAGTTTCCAGGTGACCTCGCCCGTGAGCTTATCCTTCTTCTCAATGTGGCGAATGCACCAGAAGCCGAGGCTGCCGACCGTCGCGGAATACACCTTCATAAGATGGAACCAATCCGTATAGGTCTGGTCCTTCATAGCCGTGAACCAGACGATGGAAAGCCCGATCGGCAGGATCACAAAACTGAAGAATCCCGCCCATTTCCAGCGGCGCGCAATCTCGTTGAACAAAAACAAACCGACAAACACCGCAAGCCAGATGCCCACTACGGCAAGCACGGGCACGCCCTGTTGAAACTGAAACATAACTCCCTTTCCCTATACGCCGCTTTTCGGTGCGGCGAAACCGTTTTCTTTGCCGCGCAATCACGCTCCCGCGCGGCGCGTCCGGCGGCAAGTTTCAGCGCTGTTACCGCCTGACAACGCTAGTATCGCGCCATACAATCACCCTGTCAAGAGGATCGGCAAGAAATCGATACCAGCGTTTCGATTTGGTATCTTTAAATTAACATTTATCTATAAAAACGTTGATATATAAGCATATAAAAATTGTGGTTGCCTTTTTGGTACAACCACATGTTTATTGCATTTGCGCTGACATATGTAGATTTTTCATATGGATCATCCGTGGAACAACCACAATGCGATCTGCCGCGCCGGTAGCGATTGCACGCCAAAAACGGATCCGGCACGCTCACCGCGCATTCGTGTTATTTCACACCAAATTGCGAGGCAACGTGCCGGAACCAAGATGTATTATAGCCTTGCCGTACAAAAACGCAAGATGTATTTTTGTTATAGCGCTATATGCTTAGGCATATCCGCCCGCGCTCAAATCACCCGCTGCGTCCAGCCGCGCGTATCCTCGATTTTTCCGGTCTGAATGCCGGTGATGGTGTCGTAGATTCGCTGTGAAATCTCACCGACCTCCTGGTTGTTGATGACGTATTCCTCATCCAGGTAGCGCAGCAAACCCATCGGCGAGATCACCGCCGCCGTACCGCTGGCAAACGCTTCCTTGAGCTGCCCCTTCTTCGCGGCATCAATCACCTCGTCAATGGCAATTTTCCGCTCACTGGCGGGGATGCCCCATTCGCGCAGCAGCGTAAGCACGGAGTCCCGCGTAATACCGGGCAATATGGTTCCAGCTAGCGGAGCGGTCACCACCTCGTCGCCAATGACGAAGAAAGCGTTGGAGGAGCCAACCTCTTCGATATACTTATGATGGATGGCGTCCAGCCAGAGCACATCGTTGCAGTCGCAATCATACGCCTTTTGTGAGGCGCGGAGGCTGCCGGCATAGTTGCCGCCGACCTTGGCATAGCCTGTTCCGCCGTGCACCGCGCGGATATACTCGTCCTCCACAAAGATGCGCGTGGTGGAGAGCTTGCCGCGATTTGCCGCATAATACGGACCGGACGGACAGAGAATGATCATAAAGCGAAAATGCTTGGCAGATTTTACGCCCAGCGCGGGATCGTCCGCAATGATGAACGGGCGGATATAGAGCGAGGTAAACGGCGCCTCCGGTACCCAGTCGGCATCCTCTTTGACCGTTGCCTTCACGGCGGCGACAAACAATTCCTCGTCCATCTGTGGCATGCAGACGCGCTCGTTGGTGCGATTCAGGCGACGCGCATTCATCTCCGGGCGGAAGAGCAAAATATGCCCGTCCTCGGTCCTGTACGCCTTCATGCCCTCAAACATCATCTGCGCATAGTGCAGCACGCTGGAAGCGGGGCTGATGGAGATGTCGCCATAGGGGACAATCTGCCCGTCATGCCAGCCCAGATCCTCGTCATAGTCCATGACAAACATATGGTCCGTAAACTCTTTGCCAAACGCCAGCTCGTTCGGATCGGGTTTGGGCTTTGGATCCGGATTTTTCGTCACCGGAAAAACATAACTCATTTTTCTCACCTCAACTCGTTCGTCCTATCGCAACCGTTGATCTATCCGGCAAGCGTTGCCGTAGAGTTCCAGCCTGCGATCGGAAAATACCGGCAGCGCAGTCCTCAGGGGTTCCAACGCGGCTATCTCCAGCGCTGCGCGCAAGATTCGCTCGCTTCCTCCCGCCGCCGCGAGGCTTTCGCCAAGCGGATCTGCGATGACGCTGCCGCCGCCGAACCGAACCCCGTCCGCCACGCCGCATCCGTTGCAGAGTACGGCATAGCATTGGTTCTCAATTGCCCGCGCACGGAGCAGGCATGCGAGCTGTCTGCTTCGTATCTTCGGCCACTGCGCCGCAACAAAGAGAATATCCATCCGCTCAAGCGCGAGCGAACGCACCAGCTCGGGAAAGCGAATCTCGTAACAGAGAATGATTGCGCAGGGCGCACCGTCAAGCGTAAACCACGCGAGATGATCCCCCGCCGCGAACGTCTCTCCCTCACCCGCAGGCGTGAACAGATGCGTTTTGTCGTATTCCGCCACGCATTCACCCGTTCTGGAAAACACCAACGCGGTGTTATACAGCCTGCCGGATCGGCGTGTCACCACGCTGCCGGCAACGATGTTGACGTTCAATTCCCTCGCCAGCGCGGAGAAGAGCGCCTTGGTGCGCGCCCCGCCTTCATCCGCCTGCGCGGGGTTTATCGTTCTAGGCGCAAAGCCCGTATTCCAGGTTTCCGGCAGGACAATCACATCCGGCTTCCTGCGCGCGGCCTTACGCACCAGCGCTTCCGCGCGGGTAAAGTTCTGCTCCGGCCTCCCGGCGGCAACGTTCATCTGAACGCAGGAGATAATCATGTCGCGCCTCCCTTCGCCCTGTTGTTATAAAAAAACACCCGCCGCAAGATATCCTCTTGAGACGGGCGATTTGTTCCATCGATCCCGCGGTACCACTCAAATTGCGCCCTGCGCAGGGCGCCACTCTTTCGGCTTTTTCAAGCCGTCCGCCTTGACGCGGCGTCTACGGAAGACCCTACTAAGCGCTTTTACAGCCCCGTTCAACTCTTCAGCTCGGAAGGGAGGGGACGCTGAACATACGCGCCGCCGGGTTCTCATCCTCTCCGGCTCTCTGCATGCGGCCTGTTCGTCCGTCTTCGTCATCGCTATTATATATGAAATTTTCAAAATGATATCAGCATTAACGGTATTTGTCAATGAATTTTTATGCGAATCATCAGCCCTCCTTTTCTGTGTTTTTGTGTCGGCTTTATGCGGCTTAACCCGACAAGGCGGGGCCGCTGCGCGCTCTGTTTGCATCATTCTGTCGGTTTTTTCTCCCCGGCAACGGCCGCTCCGCCAAGCGCGATCGCCGTCAGGTTCGCCTCGATGAGATGTTTTTTCTGTGCGGGCACCACCTGCTCCAGCGCCGGCAGGATCGCCTGATCGCCAAACGGCAAGCAGGTTTTTAGAAACCGACCAAACAGAATCATATTTGCGAGTCCTTCGAGCCCTTGTCCGGCGGCCATCCCTGTGGCGGGCAGCGCGTCATAGACGATATCCGAACGGGCGGGCGACTCCCCAATCAGCGTGGAATCCAGTATAATCCGCCCACCGGACGCAACCCTGTGCTGATACGCCTCAAACGAGGGCAAGTTCATCGCGATGAGCACATCCGGCTGTTCCACAATCGGCGAGCCGATTGGTTCCGCGCTGAGGATCACGGCGCAGTTTGCCGTGCCGCCTCGCATCTCCGGCCCATAGGAGGGCAGCCAGGTGACCGCACGCCCCGGCGACATGCCTAAGAGCGCGATGAGTTTGCCAAGAAAGAGCACCCCCTGCCCGCCGAATCCGGCGACGAGGATGCGCAGGGTTTTCTGATCCGCCGCCATGTCGCTCACTCCTTCCCCGCACTGCGGTCTTTATAGACGCCGAGCGGGTAATAGGGAATCATCGCCTCCTCAATCCACCGGAACGCCTCCTCCGGCGATTTCCCCCAGTTGGTGGGGCAGGAGGAGAGTACCTCAACGATGGAAAAGCCGCGCTTCTCCGCCTGATTGCGAAACGCCTTCTCGATGGCCCTTTTCGCCTCCAGCGTATGCCTGGGGGAGTTGACCGCCACGCGGGCGATATATTCCGGCCCGTCCAGCTGGGAAAGCATTTCGCATACCTTCACGGGAAATCCGCAATGCGCGGCATCCCGCCCGTAAGGCGAGGTCTGCGTCACCTGACCGGGCAACGAGGTCGGCGCCATCTGACCGCCGGTCATGCCGTAGACCGCGTTATTGACGAATATGATCGTAATATTCTCGTTTCGCGCGGCGGCATGAACCGCCTCCGCCATGCCGATGCTGGCTAGGTCCCCGTCTCCCTGATAGGTGAATACGATATTTTCGGGGTTTGCTCGCTTGATTCCCGTAGCGACGGCGGGCGCACGCCCGTGCGCGGCAACGGTCATATCGCAGTTGAAATAGTGATAGGCAAGCACCGCGCAGCCAACAGGCGCCACACCGATGGTGTTCCCCTCCATGTCAAGCGCGTCAATCGCTTCCGCAACAAGGCGGTGGATGATACCGTGCGTGCAGCCGGGGCAGTAATGCGTCGGTGTTTTGCTCAGCGCGTGCGGTCTGGATGCAACCATCATACCCGTTCCCCTCCCGCTTCGCGTTCGATCGCCGAGAGCACCTCTTCCGGCGTGGGGATCACCCCTCCAACATGGCTGACTAGCGCGACCGGGCGCGCGCACCGAATCGCAAGCTCGATGTCCTGCACCATCTGTCCCATGGACATCTCGACCGACAGAAAATGACTGACCGTCTTTGCCGCCTCCGCAAGCGCCCTGTTCGGGAACGGCCAGAGCGTGATCGGTCGAATCATGCCCACGCGAATGCCGCGCTCACGCGCGGCGTTGACCGCGCTGCGCGAGACGCGCGCGGAGATTCCGTAGGCAACCACGCAGATCTCGGCATCCTCCATTTGATATGCCTCATACAGAACCTCGTTTTCTTCAATCATCCGATATCTTGCAAACCGATCCAGATTCTTTTGCTCCAATTCCCTGGGTGCAAGATACAGCGACGTCACGATGTTTTTTTCTCTGGCCATCTTGGTTCCCGTAAGCGCCCAGGGCTTGTCGCAAGGCTCAAGCGCGGGGATTTCGAGGGTGACCGGTTCCATCATCTGGCCGATGGTGCCGTCCGAGAGAATCATCGCCGTCATGCGGTATTGATCCGCCAGATCGAGGCCCTTTACGGTCAGGCTCGCCATCTCCTGCACAGACGCGGGCGCCAGCACAATGTTGCGAAAGTCCCCGTGTCCACCGCCGCGCGTCGCCTGCAGATAGTCCGACTGCGAAGGCTGAATGCCACCCAGCCCCGGGCCTCCGCGCTGCACATTGATCACCAGTGCGGGCAGGTCGCTCCCCGCAAGATAGCTCAGCCCCTCGCCCTTGAGCGATATGCCTGGGCCGGAGGAACTCGTCATCACGCGCTTGCCGGCTGCGGACGCGCCATAGACCATATGGATGGCCGCAATCTCGCTCTCCGCCTGCAAAAAAACACCGCCCACCTGCGGCATGCGCTTTGCCATATAGGCCGCAATCTCCGTCTGCGGCGTGATGGGATACCCAAAGTAGTGCCGGCACCCCGCCGCAATCGCCGCCTCGGCGATCGCCTCGTTGCCCTTCATCAGAACCGCTTGTTTCATAAGCCTCCTAACGCTCCACCGTAATCACGCAATCCGGGCACATCAGCGCGCATAGCCCGCATCCGTTGCAGCGGGTCTCATCCATAAGCCGCACCGGCGCATGTCCCTTTCGATTGATGAAGTGGATATCGATCTGCAGGATCCTCCGTGGACACGCACCCACGCAAAGGCCGCAACCCTTACAATAGTCCGTTTCAAATGTCAGCTTTGCCATACGTTTCTATGCTCCCGATCGCTCTTTCTTGCGGATCTTTGCTAAACAATCGCCCTGCCGCCGAGCCATCGCTTGAGCGGATGATCCTCCTCCATCCACAGCGGGTTTGGGATGCTCCCCGCCAACTCCCCCTTCAGCCGGAGCCGCGCCGCGGTAAACGCGACTGGCAGCCCGGTTAAGCGCGAGAGTGTCTCCATGCGCTCCAGCGCCGCGCGAATATGCGCCGCAGTCGTCGCCTCGCCAAGATTGCTGTTATGCACAAGCGCGGTTACCTTCAGTCCGCTCGCCGCCTCAACCTCTCTGAGTAACGCCAGCGCATCCTCCGGGGTTTGGGAGCGCGGACGAAAGAAATTTACAACGAACAGATTCTCATAATCACCGGTCCGCCGAACCGCCTCCGCATATCGCCCCAGCGCAAGTGTGCCGCGGTCGTCCCCGCCAACATCGAGGAGAACGCGCCGCTCGCGCCCGGCAAGCGCGGCGCCCAACTCTCTCGGCAGGGCCGGCACATCCACCGTGCCGCCGGAAAAACGGGAGGCGACGACGTGGATGCCTGCCTGCTCCAGCTCCACCCTGCAGTCGGATGTGCGAAAATATGGGTTTACGATATCCAGATCGCAAATGGTCACACGCGCACCCGCCGCCGTCAGTTGGCGCGCATATTGCGCCGCGATGCTCGTTTTTCCGCTGCCATAGTGCCCGGTCAATATCGTGATACGATGCCTCAAGCTGGTTGCCTCCCCGCCGGCCGGATGATCCACACGGTGTTTGGCGCTCGCATCGCCCCGTAGATCGATCTGCCGCACCTATTGGTTAGTAGTCCTAACCTTTTCGGCATTATAGGACGCGTTCTTCAACAATTCATCAACTCGTTAGCAGTACTAACTATTTAGCCGCAGGCAGTCCGTTCGATTGAGCAATCATCTCTCCGCTGTTTAGTTCGTATTGCTAACTATTTTACTCCGATCCTCGCCTTTGCGCAACCCAAACCGAACCGCAAAAAAATTAGAGGCAAAGTTACCTTCGCCTCTTGCCTATTGCCATTTACAACGAATAGTTTTCGATCGCGATACGCTCCACACGGTCGGAGATATCCTTGCCGAGAAAAAGCTTTGCGGTTGCGGCAAAATCCTCCGCGCTGTCGCTGGCATAATAGCGCCTGTGCCCCGCGCGGTTCGGGTCATTCAACCCGTTCTGCTCGCCCAGCAGCGATGCCGCGGCGCGCGCCGCCTCCTCGCCGGTATCAATGAGGATCACATCCTGTCCCATATAGTCCGAGATAACGTCCCGCAAAAGCGGATAATGCGTGCAGCCGAGCACGAGCGTATCCACCTCGGCCGCCTTCACAGGGGAAAGATATTCCTCCACCACGCGCTCGGTCACGGGGTCCCCGCGCCGCACTCTGCCATCCTCCACGAGCGGAACCAGCAGCGGGCAGGCCTGCGCGGTGAGCTTCGCCTCCGGCAGCAGGCGGCGAATCGCCGCCTCATATGCCCCGCTGCGGATGGTCGCCTTGGTGCCGATCACGCCGATAGAGCCGCGTCTGGAAGCGCGGACGGCGGCAATCGCAGCGGGTTGCACCACGCCGAGGATCGGAATCGCGTTTTCGCCCGTCAGCACGTCCAGCGCGGTCGTGGAAACGGTACCGCAGGCGATGACGATCGCCTTTAAATCAAACCCGCGCAAAAAAGCGACATCCTGCCGCGCATAGCGGACGATGGTTTCCACCGAACGCCCGCCATATGGCACGCGGCCCGTATCGCCAAAATAAACGATGTCCTCACCCGGCAGCAGACGGATCATCTGGCGTACCGCCGTAAGGCCCCCCATGCCGGAGTCAAACACACCAATGGGTCGATTATCCATAGATACCCCTCAAACAGAAAAAGCGGACAAGCGCAGCCTGCCCGTCGTAAGAATTCCGGAAACTCGCCTTCGTATTGTAACACATTTTTGACGGATTGGCACGATGAACATCCCCCACGCCGATGCGCGAAACAGCGACAGCATCCCCGCCGGGCGGTTGAATTTTCGCCGCCATGACGCATTTGTGTTCCGGTTCGCCCCGTAAGGGCAGATTCGCCGCGTTTTTTGACGCTCGCGCAGTCGAAGAACGCGAGGCAAAGAGCGGTTGCCCCGTCAAAAAAATCGTTTTTCACGGTCTCAAGCGCCGCCATCCGGCGGCGCTTGAGGCGCGTGCTAACCGTTACCCGATCTGCGGGAAGAGCGCCTTCACCGTGGGATAAATATTCACGAACTTTTGATACTGCGCCTCATAGCGGGCGGCGATTTCGGGATCCGGCTTGACCGTCGCGTTGACATGCACCATCTTTTCCGCGATCTCCTCGACCGATGCATATTCGCCGCAAGCGACCGCCGCAAGCATCGCCCCGCCAAGGCCGGGGCCTTCTTCTGAGGTGATCGTGTCGATCTCCAGATTCAGTATATTGGCGAACATCTTCTTCCAAAGCTTGCTCTTGGCTCCGCCGCCGCAGATCTTACTGCGGTCAATCCGGATACCAAGCGACTTTGCGACCTCGACGGAATCGCGAATCGCGAACGCAACGCCCTCCAGCACCGCCTGCGTCATATCCGCACGGCTGGTGTCCATCGTCATTCCGATGAAGGTTCCGCGTGCGGCGGGGTCGTTGTGCGGCGAGCGCTCACCCATCAGGTATGGCAGGAAGTAAACATGGTTGGTGCCGAGCTTATCGTCCGTAATGGGGCTTTCCAACCCCTTATAGTCCTTGCTCTCAAGGATGTCCTCCATCCACCATTTGCTGCAGGAGCCGGCGGAGAGCATACAACCCATCAGGTGGTAGTGTCCGTCCGAATGCGCAAAAGCATGCAGCGCATTGTGGCTGTCCACGCTGAAATCGCAGTTGCTGATGAACACCGTTCCCGAAGTGCCGATGGAGATGTTGCATCTGCCCTCGCCAACCGTACCCGTGCCGACCGCGGCGGCGGCGTTGTCCCCCGCGCCCGCGCAGACTTTGACCGTCTCCGGCAGCCCCAGCGCCTGAGCGACCTCCGGCAGCAGCGTGCCGACCGATTCATAACTCTCGAAGAGCTTCGGCATCTGCCCCTCCGTGATGCCGCAGATCTCCAGCATCGGCTGAGACCACCTGCGGTTCTTCACGTCCAGCAGCAGCATGCCCGACGCATCGGAATAATCGCAGCTATGCACGCCGGTGAGCAGATAGGTGATGTAATCCTTCGGCAGCATGATCTTCGCAATCTTTTTAAAATTCTCCGGCTCGTTAGCGCGCATCCAGAGTATCTTCGGCGCGGTGAATCCGGCAAAGGCGATATTGCCCGTCCATTCGGAGAGCTTGTCCTTGCCGATTTCGTTGTTGAGATAATCCGTCTCCTTCGCGGTGCGCCCGTCGTTCCAGAGGATTGCGGGGCGGATGACCGCGTCGTTTTGATCCAGCACCACGAGACCGTGCATCTGCCCGCCTACGCCAATGCCCGCGACCTTGCTGCGGTCGATCTCCCGCGTCAGCTCGGGGATGCAGGCAAAGACCGCCTTCTGCCAGTCCTCCGGTTTTTGCTGGGACCAGCCGGGATGCGGAAACTCCAGCGGATATTCGCGGGAGGCGATGTTGAGCACAGCGCCCTCTCTGTCCATGAGAAGGGTTTTGAGTGCGGATGTACCAAGATCGACGCCAATGTAATACATATTCGTTCTCCTCACATAAAATCGGGGCGGCGCTGCCGCCGCCCTGGATTCTTGGTTCGATGCCGTCAGCTAAAGAGCACGCTGTTGACGACGCTCTCAAGATATTCCTGCTTGCCGCTGCCGGGCAGTTTGGGCGCCTTGGCTGCGTGGGCTTTTGCCGCGCATTCCTCCAGCGTCGCTTCGCCGCTGACAATCTTCGCGCCGATGCCTTCCTGATAGCTCGCATAGCGATCGGCCACAAACGCGTCGATGCGCCCGTCTTCGATGATCGCAGCCGCCTTGAGGAGACCCAGCGCAAAGGTATCCATGCCAAGGATGAACGCCTCGAACATATCCTCATAGGTATAGCTTGGGCGGCGGTTCTTCGCGTCAAAGTTTAGCCCGCCGGTCAGCCCGCCGGCTTTGAGCACCTCATACATGCACATGGTGGATTCGTAAGCGTCGAAGGGGAACTCGTCGGTATCCCAGCCGAGCAGCAGATCGCCCTGATTTGCGTCGATGCTGCCGAGCATGCCGTTCACGCGGCTCACGCGCAGATCGTGCTGGAAGGTATGTCCGGCGAGGGTTGCATGGTTGGCTTCGATGTTGAGTTTGAAATCCTTGTCAAGGCCATACGCGCGGAGGAAGCCGATCGCCGTCGCCGCATCGTAGTCATACTGGTGCTTCATGGGCTCCTTGGGTTTGGGCTCGATGTAGAAGTCCCCCTTGAAACCGATGCTTCTGCCATATTTTACCGCCATATGCATGAGTTTTGCAATGTTATCCTGCTCAAACTTCATGTCGGTATTGAGCAGCGTTTCATATCCCTCACGCCCGCCCCAGAAGACATAGCCGCGACCGCCGAGCTTCACGGTGAGTTCCAGCGCCTTTTTCACCTGCGCTGCGGCAAAGCAGAAGACCTCTGCGGAGTTGGAGCTGGCCGCGCCGTTCATGTAGCGCGGGTTGCCGAACATATTCGCCGTACCCCAGAGGCACTGAATTCCCGTACCCTTCATCTTCTCGAGCATATAGTCGGTAATCTCGTCCAGACGACGATTGGTTTCGTTAATATCTTCCGCTTCCGGCACGATGTCAACATCGTGGAAGCAGAAGTAGCGAATGCCGACCTTCTGCATAAACTCGAATCCCGCGTCCACCTTCGCCTTTGCGTGCGCCATGGTGCCGGGCTCCGCGCCGAAGCTCTTATCCGCGGTCGGGTCTCCGAAGATATCCTTGCCCGCGTTGCACAGGTTATGCCACCATGCCATCGCAAAGGGCAGGTGCTCGCGCATCGGTTTACCTGCTACAACGCGGTCGGCTTCATAGAACTTAAACGCAAGCGGATTCTTGCTTGCGGGGCCTTCGTAACGAATCTGGGGGATACCTGTAAAAATCTCAGCCATGGTATTTGGGTTCCTTTCGTACTTGTTGTTTTCACTAGATTTAACTAAATTTTTAAATTGGTCTAAGTGCAATAAATTGATTAATTTAGCTTAAATCTATAATACTAGATTCTTGATTTTTGTCAAGGTACAATGTATATGCGAAGAAGGAAAAAACGATACCTTCATAAATAACTTTACTTCTTAACTTAAAACTTGTATAATGTGGCTAATTTAGTATAAAATAAGGAACGAAACATGTCAGACATAACCGCTCGGGATCTGGCCAACATGCTTGGCATCTCCACCGCCGCTGTATCGATGGCGCTCAATGGGAAACCTGGCGTCAGCTCGGAAACCCGAACCAAGGTACTCGCCGCGGCAGCAAAACTTGGGTATGTCACCCCCAAATCGCGCCAGAGTGAACGGCAGGCGAAAAACATCATCAGCTTCGTAATCTACGTCGGCGTCGGCGTTGCGGAGCAGACGACGTTTTCCACTTTTGTATTGCGCGGGGCGGAAGCGGCGGCCAAGGAGCTTGGTTATCGTATTCTGGTGCACTATTTTTATGCCGATCAAGCTTGGGACGATCAAATCAAACGAATCCTTTCGGATGCGTGCGGCGTCATCATGCTGGGCACGGATATTACGCCGCCGCAGAGGGACGCATTCCTGCAGTTTTACACCCTTGGCAACGTTCCGCTTGTCATCATCGATAACTTTTTGTTTTCGGCCTATGTGGACTGCGTCGGCAACGACAACACCTATGGGGTGAAGTCCGCCGTATCGTACCTCATCAGCTGCGGGCACAAAAAGATCGGATATCTGCGTTCCAAGCAGCGCATCGTCAATTTTGACGACCGCGAGTTAGGCATTCATCTCTCCATGGCGGAACACAAGGATGAAGGGCTGGATGAGTTGCAGGTTTTACCCGTGGATATCTCGCCGGACAAAGCGCGGGAGGATATCTTTGCCTGGCTGCGCGCCGGCAACACGCCCGTTGAGGCATATTTTTGCGAAAACGACATGCTCGCCGCCGCGTTTATCCGCGTGTTAAAGGAAAGTGGATACCGTGTGCCGGAGGATGTTTCCGTTATCGGTTTTGACGATGTCCAGATCTGCGAAATGATCGATCCACCGATTACCACCATGCACGCGTTTAAAGAGCGTCTCGGTAAAATTTCGGTCGATCTGCTGCATGCGCGAATCGAATCCGGCGATACGATTCAAACCAGCCGTGAATCGGGGTTGATGAAGGTCGCCCTCTCGCTGCAGCTAAAGGAACGCAGGAGCGTCGGCTGCCGCGCCCAGTCCAAGTAACATTGCCGGTGGCGCCGCATATGATTTTGATCCGCTTCACATGGTCATCGTTCGATGAATATGATTCGGAATAATTGAATACGGAGGCTCATCGATGCAGTATGGTTTTTTGATGACTCTGCCCGGGAATCTGTGATTTCTACACCTAAAAAAACGGCTACCCGCCAATAGTTGGGATAGAGCGGTAGACTAAGAGAAACAAAGGGAGTTGGGAGCGAAAGCGAACAGCTCCCTTCCGTCTGTCAAAAAAATCCCGGGATTGTGAAGGGCCGTAGCCCTTAACCCATCGGCTCCGGCTGCGATGGCTTTGCCGCCTCGACGGATCGCCCGGGATCGGGTGGTTTCTTCGCCGCTCTTTGCCGTTCGGAGTTTGGAGGACGAGAGGCAAAGAGCGGCTTTTTACTTGCATGCATTATGCGAACTATTTGCCAGAATCGGCAAACGGTGCTATTCTGTTGCCGTTGCGCGTGCGCCGCGCGGCACTATACCGGAGGAGTTTTGTCGCGTGTCTGTGATTCTCAATTGCCTCTTTGTCGGTCTCGGCGGTTTTGTCGGTTCTGTCTTGCGTTATCTCGTCAGTCTCGCGCCCATCCGGCACGAAAGCGGCTTTCCCCTCGTCACGCTTGGCATCAATGTGCTCGGCGCCTTTTTGCTCGGGCTTATCGTGACGGCTGCGGGGCGCGGTTCCGTGCTCGATCCGCGTACGCTGCTGTTTCTCAAGGTCGGCGTCTGCGGCGGATTCACCACCTTTTCCACCTTTGCGCTGGAGGCGCACACGCTCCTCTCCGGGGGGAAACCCGCCGTCGCGCTGCTGTATATGCTGCTAAGCGTCGTTCTCTGTGTGCTGGCGGTGTTTGGCGCGGGCGCGCTGGCGAAATAGCATCAGCCAAAGAATGAACCGAACCGGCGGAAATGCCGTCTTTTCGTTTTTGTTAATCTATTAGAGTATATACAAGCCATCGTAAAACAAGCACAAAAATATATGATTTTTTTCTCGCGATTTCTCTTGCTTTTTGAAAAAATTGCATGCTATACTCTGGCCGTAATGATTCTGTCGGGCGGCGCGCGGGCGGCGCTGAGAATCGGAAAGGAGATAACGGATAATGCTTCATTTGGTCGAGGTGGCGAAAGCCTAACAACTGAATAATCAGACGCAAGCAAGTTCGGCGCATTTCATCGTTTCCTTCGGGTGTTTTCTCCACCCTGCCGAATAGAGCCTGCCGTCTGTCAGCAGAACCTTTCGAAGAACTGTATGAGTTACGGGCATATCGATCGGGTGTGCTCGTTTTTGTTTGCAGTCAAAGAGGAGCAGAAAACCGATTCAGCCGTGAACGCAGTCCCGAGCGGGCTGCCTGTCACGGCTATTTTTATGCCAAAAAAAGATGCTCAACGGGGTTCCGTCGCCAGACGTCCCCCAAACCAACCAAGTGCCCAATTTTTTAGGAGGAATTCCCATGTTTGACACCAGAATTCACGACAGCACGATGCCTTATCCGGCATCGCAGTCGTACCATAACCGATCCGAACACAAAGCCGCCCTTGAGGAGGCAAAGCGTATCCAGCGCGAAACACAGCGCGCAGCCCGCGCAGAAAGGTTGGCAAACGCCATTCTCGCGAACGATTTCGTCATCGCATTGATTGGGGGCGCAAAACGGATATGAACGCTGTATTCCCGCGCTTTCCGCATCAGCCGCATCCTCTGCAGAGCAACGGCGCGCCAGCGCAGGCAATCCCGCGATTGCCGGACGGACGAACGCCCGAGCACCCCTGTTTGAGGAATCATTTATGAGCGCGGCGGCATTGGAGCACTACGGTCTGCCGCTTGCGCTCCGCGCGGCAATTGCCGCGCGGGAGTTGAAAAGCGAAATCCCCGCACGGGTCACCGCGGTGCATAAGGAGCGTTACGCGCTCGTCTGCGACCGCGGGGAGTGCCACGGCCGGCTCAAATCCGCCGTCTATTTCAACAGCGGGTCGGACCCGTTTCCCACGACGGGGGACTTCGTGATGATTCAATACAACGAGCAGGGCGACAGCGTCATTACACAGACCCTGCCCCGCCACTCTTATTTTGCCCGCAAGAACCCGACCCTCGGGGAGGGGGAGCAGGCCGTTGCCGCGAATTTCGACAGTGTGTTCATCATGCAGTCGCTCAATCACGACTTTAATCCAAAACGGTTGGAGCGGTATCTCACGCTCGCCTGGCAGTCCGGCGCGATGCCCGTCGTGGTGCTGACCAAGGCCGATCTTGTCGAAGACTGTCAGGGGCAGGTCGGCGAGGCGAGGCGCGTTGCAGCGGGTGTAGACGTCTTCGCCGTCAGCGTCAAAAACGGCTATGGCATGGACGCGCTTGGCGCTTATCTCACGCCGGGAAAAACCATCGTGCTGCTTGGCTCCTCCGGAGTTGGCAAATCCAGCTTCGTTAACGCGCTCTCGGGCGGGGAGCGTATGGCCGTGAATGAAATCCGCGAGGACGACAGCAAGGGGCGGCATACGACCACGCACCGGCAGCTGCTCCTGCTCCCAAGCGGCGTGATGATCATCGATACCCCCGGCATGCGCGAACTCGGCATGCTGGACGCCTCCGCGGGGCTCAGCGAATCCTTTGCGGATGTCGAGCAGTATTTCGGTCTCTGCCGCTTTTCCGACTGCCGCCATGAGGGCGAGCCGGGTTGCGCCGTGCAGGCGGCGATCTCGGCCGGAGAACTGCCAAAAGAGCGTCTGGAGAGCTATCAAAAGCTCCGGCGGGAGTCCCAATATGCGCTCGACAGCGCGGCTTACCTCCGCCAAAAGCAGCAGCGCTACACGGGGATCGCCAAATTCAGCAAGTCCCTGCAAAAATCCGGCGGAAAGCGCGGCGCTTACGACCGCGAGGATTGACGCGCAAAAGGGCGGCCTTAGCCGCCCCCAGCCCATCGACAAAGTCCTGTGAACTCTGCCGATGGGTTTTACTTCGGGTTAAAATGACGCGAATCGCGCCATTTTTTCACAAATTCGGCGAATGAACCGCCAAATTTGAAGGAACATGGGGGATTTGCGAAATCCCCCAAACCCCCTACTGGGTTTGTTGATGCTCTGAGGGCGGCCTTAGCCGCCCCGGACGCGAATCCAAGTTGCCAGCGAACCGTCTACTGCTGCGCGGGAGGCGCAATCTGAACCAGTGTGGTCGGCAGGGCGAACGAGACGCCATGTTTTTCAAAGCACTCCTTGATAGCAAGGTTGATGCGCTGATTGATCTCCATATAGCGATCGTAGTCCCCGCTGAGCACGAAGTACACCACCTCGATGTTGAGACAATAGGTGCCGAACGACGCAAAATGCGCGCGGGAGAAGGTTGTGTCCTCCGTCTGTTCCACAATTTCACGGATATAGTTTGGGATCTCCTTGAGCTTATCCGCCGGCGTGTCATAGGTAATTCCGAGCGTAAAGCTCACGCGGCGCTGCTGCATGGTCTTATAGTTGCGAATGCGGGAGCCGGTGAGATCGGTGTTGGAGACGATAAGCTGCTCCCCGCCGATGGCGCGCAGGCGGGTGGTCTTGACGCCGATGTGCTCCACCGTGCCCATGTGATCGCCCGCAATGATAAAATCTCCGATTTCGAAGGGTTTGTCGAAGAAGATCGTAAAAAAGCAGAAGATATCCGTCAGCGCGCTCTGCGCGGCAAAGGCGATCGCAACGCCGCCGATGCCAAGCCCCGTGACCAGCGATGTAATCTTGACCCCGATATTATCGAGAAACAGGATGAGCGCAAGACCCCATATCACACCTTTTGCAATCCGAACGAGCCATTTGATGGCAAGCGCGCCGCTCTCGTCCTTGCCACGACTCAGCTTTTCAAAGAAATAGGCAACCAGCGACGAGAAAACCATAGCCCCCATAACGACGGCAAACATCGTAGAAACGCAGGCGACAACCTTCATAAGCTTTGCGTCGAGCGTTAAAATTCTTGTGCTGAAATAGAACACCGCAAAGTATGCGCTTGGCAGCACATATCGCTTCACGCCGGAGAGGATCCATTCCCCATAGAGCGTTTGCATTTTTTCGTGACGCGCGGCGATGCGCTTCAGCGCGATCCGCCCGAAGGCGAACACCAGCGCAAAGCCGACCGCGATGGCGCCCAAGAATATTCCAAAATCGAGCAGCGTATTGTGAAAATAAGTTTTTCCCAGAAATTCCATTGCACTTTGCCGGAAAATCCCGGCTTTTCTCCTTGATTCTTTGTAACCCCGGGCATGATGTTATCACAAAAGAAAACCGCCCGCAAAGCGAAAACGCTTGTTTAGGACGGTTTTACCGACTGTTTGAAAAGAGTTTTCCGTTTTGTCACGCGGGGTTATCGATTCCCCCCGCCTCTTCGCGCTAGAGCGCGCCGAGATCGCGCCGCTCAAAACGCACGAAGGCACCGGCGAGGAACAGGGCGGAAAGCACAAATCCCAATCCGATATAGAGCAGCTGCACGCCGCCTTTCATCAGTTCCGTATTCAAATAGTAGCGAAATGGCGTCAGCAGACGGATCAGACCGGGGTGATCCAGAAGATCATACGCCACGGCAAGCGCGTATGCGGTCAGCACGCAGAGATTGCCGGCCCTTGCCCCTCGCTCGGCGGAGGAAAAGGCGGCCGCGCAGAGCGCCGCAATCGAGCCAAACACCAATCCTACCAGCCACAGCATCATTGAATACCGCGTGAACAGGCCGGTATAGTCGCCGCTCAGCGCCAGCTGTTTCACCGCAAGAATTGAAAACAGCAGGTTCAGCGCGGCATACGCCGTCAGATACGCCAGCGCCGAGATCAGCTTCCGCGTGAGGATATAGGAACGCGAACGCGGCTTGGTAAAAAGAAACTCATATGTTTTATCGATGCTCTCGCGCGATACCGCATGGTTTCCAAGGTGTGCGGCATAGACCGCGGTCAACACGAAGACATACTGCATCAGCACCGCATAAAATCCGTCGAACTGCGAGATATCCACGTTCGCCATGCCCATCGTGGCAACGACAATGCGCGGAAATTTATTGACCAACTCCGTCATAAACTGGCCGTCCGCCATAGCCGCGCTGGATTTCACAATGCCGGCAAAGATGAACACAAACAACCCCAGCGACCAGAGAAGAAAAGATTTCAGCCCCGCCTTGAGCTCCCGTCGAAATAGATTCATGCCGATCCCCCCTTCCCTTACAGCGCCGGAATATCGGAACGCGTGTATTTTGCATATGCCGCAGCCAGAAACGCCAGCGTCAGTATGACCGCAGTTGTTGCGTAGGGCGCGTCAAACTTTCCCTCGAAGAATGCCTTGGAGACATCAAAATACTGATAGACGGTGATGTAACGGAGTTTTTCCTCCTCCAGCAGGCTATGCAGCGCGCTGAGCAGAAAGCCGCCGATCCCGATCGCCGTCGCCAAACCCGAGACGGAACGCACCCTTCTTGCAAACACGGCGATAAATACCGCGATCGCAAGAATGACCAGCTCGGTAAACAGCAGCGCGGACGAGGCAAGCAGCGCACGGCCCATTTGATCGGGATTTGGCGCATAGGCGCGGTAGAGCGCCAATGACTCGGCGATAAAGAGCAGGTTGGATCCCACGAGCAACGCCAGCGCAGCGAGCAGCTTTTCACGAAAGAGGCGGCTTCTCGCGCGGGGTTTGGTCAGAAGAAAGTCCATGCACTTCTCGCGCTTCTCCCGCGAAAAGAGATCGAGCCCGATGCCGGCCGCCATGATCGCACCAAAGAGCGAGTAGTAGAGATAGCCAAACGAATAGAATCCACCAAAGCTGAAGAGGTTATCCATCTGCAAGCCAAACGCCGCAGCGAATGCGGGCGGAAAGCTCGCAAGCATGGCTTCCACACCGGCGCGACTCCCTAGAAACGCCGGAAGCGCGCCAATGATGAGACCGCCCAGCAGGCCGAGGATGACCAGCGTCCATACAGCGGCGCTGACCCATGCGCGGCGCAGTTCAAAGCGAAAGACGTTCATACAATTCTCCTCCCGCCCATGCGGTGGGGGAACGATTCTTCGGAAGCGTTCATTTCTGCGCCTCCCCATCCTCATAATAGTGCAGGAAAATCTCCTCCAGCTCCGGTTCGCTGATGTCCGCATTGGTCAGCGGAAGGTTGGCGAGCGTGGCAAACAGCGCGTTGATTGTTCCGTTGTATAGGAAACTCGTCTGCGTGCCATCCTGCGTAATCTTCGCAGCCCCGGGCAGGGAAAAGTCTGGCAGCGGTGATTCCGTGGTGAAGCTGACCTTTTTGTAGGAGCTCTTTCTCATCTCGTCGATGCGCCTGAGATCTACGATGCGCCCTTCTTTTATGATTGCGACGCGGTCGCAGATGCGCTGTACCTCCCCCAGAATATGCGAGGAGAAAAGCACGGTTGCCCCCCGCTCGTTCTCGCGCTCGATGAGGTCGAAAAACGTCCGCTGCATGAGCGGGTCCAAGCCGCTTGTCGGCTCGTCAAGTATGATCAACCGCGGTGAATGGAGCAGACCTTGAACAATGCCGACCTTTTTCTTATTGCCGAGGCTCATATCCTCAATCTTCTTATTTAAGTCGAGCGCGAGCGCATCCGCGAGCTCTTGTATGCGCTTGGTGCAGTCCTTTTGATAAAAGCTAGCCGAATAGCGAAGCAGGTCGATGGCGCGCATCTTATCATAGTAAAACACCTCGCCGGGCAGATAACCGACCTCGGAAAGAATCTTCACCTTGTCCTTTTCGCAGTCCAGGCCCAAGATGCTGGCGCTGCCGCCGCTCTTTTTGATGAGCCCCAGCAGCGTGCGTATGGTCGTCGACTTCCCCGCCCCGTTCGGTCCGATAAAGCCGAAGATCTCGCCCTCGTTTACGGCAAGATCCACATCGACAATGCCCCGCGCTTTCCCGTAATACTTCGTGAGTTTGTTGGTTTCAATTGCGTATCCCATCTGCAATTCCCCCGTTTAATTGTGTTTATTCTCGCTCTTTGTCGTTCGTGTCTACGCCTCAAACAACTGCAGAACCACCCCGCGAATCAGCACGCGCAGCGTTTCGTCAAAGATTGCTTCGCCAATCTCGCCCTTATACATCAGCGTGATGAACACGCACCGGAGCGCCGCGCTGAACACCTCCGCGCGCTCCTCCCGCATGCCCGGCAGCATGGCGAGCAGCTCCCGCACCTTGCTATCGTCATGCGCGGCGTGCAGCTTGGCCAGTTCCGGCGGCAGCGAACGCATAAAATGCTCCATCTCCCCGTCCTGCATGATCTTCGGCAGAAAGGAATCATCCAACCGCCTATAGAGCCGAACAATGATATCGGTCAGTGCCTCCGCATCCGGAGCCTCTGTTAAGACGGAGATTTCCCGAAGCAAGTCATTTTGAATCTCATCATTCAGGTTGAGGATGACATCAAACAGCAACCGCTCCTTGGATTCATAAAACAGATAAAATGTCCCTTTGGGAATGTTGATGCGCCTGACCAGTTCGTCCACCGTCGTTTTGCGGATTCCATACTGCGCGAGGCATTTTGCCGCCTCCTCCATCAACCGTTCCTTGATATATGCGCGCTCGTTTTCCGAGAATGTTTTAGGCACTCCATCCACATCCAATACTATTTGACTGGTTTTGCTTTTATGGTCATTATGGGGCGAACATGCCGCATTGTCAATACGCCAAACAAAAAGAACGCGCCGGAAAACGCGTTCTGATCAGTCCCATTGTCCCCTTGTCCGGCGCGCCGCCACGGCAGCCACGTCTAAAGGCATGTACCTCTATCCGGTAAAACCGCCGGCTAATGCAACGCCTTCATCCATTCGCAGCGCATCGCCCCGGTTTCTCCTGCGCGTATCACGCCTCCGGCTTCGGCATGTCCGCGCAGTTGAGCTGATAGAGCTCTTTGAGCTGTTTTTCGCCCAGCGAACGCTCGGTTAAAAACGCGATAAGCGGGATTCCCACAAGGCTCAGCGCAAACCGCGTGAGTGTAAACACCGGCCCCATACTCGCCGCCTCAAACGCCAGCAGAGGAATCTTCGTCGTAGACCATGCGCCAATGAAGATCAGCACATTCATCAGGCTGCTGCCTTTTTTGAGCATCACGCCGGCAAATGGAAACGCCGCGTAGAGCGGCCCCGCCGCCGCAGAGCCAAGCAAAAAGGCAATCAGCACGCCCTTGAACCCCGACCCCTTGCCGGTGTATTTCATCATGGTCACGCGATCCACCCAGACGTCCAGAAGTCCCAGTAAAACAAAGATGGGTGGCAGAACGGAGAGCATCTCCTTAACGCTTGCGAGCGTGTTGGCCAGCGCCTGTTTACCGATCTCCGGCAGAATCAGCCCTGTCGCCGCGCCCGCCGCCAGCAGGAGAAAAAACGCGCCATAGCGTTTCCAAAACGGTTTCTCCCGGTTGGCGGCTTGTTCCGGCTCTCCGCCTTTTGCGCCCTGCCCTGCCGGATTGATTCGCTTCATTTCTTCGCTCATGCCAGCACCACCCCCATCACGATTGCAACCGCAAAGGAATAGAGAAACGCTGCGCCATTTCGCGCCAGCGTCGCGCGAAGGCCGAATGTCTTCTTCTCAATCGGAATGGTGATAACGCCAACCATCATGAGCGTAGACACAAACGCCGCAAGCTGCATATAGCCTGCGCCGCTCTTGAGCAGCGCCGCCGCAAGCGGGAACGCCACAAACCCCGGCATCAGCGTTACGGAACCCAGCAGCGCCGCCGCGAGCACACCAAGAAACCCGCTCCCGGAGCCGAGCAGTTTGCGAATCGTCTCCGGCGGAAAGATGGCGAGCGCGAAGCCGATGATCAAAAAGATCGTGAGAATCTGCGGCAGAATGTTTTCAAACGCCTTCCAGGCCTTTTTGAGCGCCATCCGGGTCTTTTGCCGATCCTTGAAAAAGGAGACCGCAAGCCCGGCGATGGCGAGCACATAGAGAATATAGGTGAACAATCCGCGTCCCTCCCGCTATTTTTCAAAATTAGGATTCCGATGAAATAGTTGCGCGCCGACTGCCCCATTTTATCCGATCCATCAGACAAACGCCGTTGTTTTTCCAACTCCAGGGCATCAATGTTCCGATTGGCGCCGGATAGCACGAAATAGAAGTATGGTTGTTTGAGCATACGGGTTGGGCGAATGCCTGTCAAGCATTGGCATCGAAGCAAGCACATTCCATACCCCCGCTATGGATCAAACCCACCGAATCCCTCCAACGCTCAGGAGGCCGGCAACCTCATCCAGAAGAGCTTTGGGGATTGAAAGATTTCCCGCGATAAACCAAATCCCGCGATTGATTCGCCGAATTCGCGAAAAACGGCGCGATTCGCGCCATTTACCCAAAAATCAGCCCATCGGTAAAGTGCTGCGCACTTTACCGATGGGCTGACCGCCGAATCCTTCCGTCGGTTTTTTGCCTATGTTTCGCGATCCTTCTTCTGCTTTGTCTCTGTGCAGTGGGTGCAATCCCCCGTACAGCCTCTACAACCGCTTTTATGCGTCAAAATTCGCCGCACAGCCAGAACGGCCACAAGTACAATGAGCAGAATCAGTACAAGGTCAAGAACGCTCATGTCAGAACAATCCCCCGATCAGATAGGCCGCATACGCAACAATCCAGGCGATCGCGCACTGCATAACCACAACACCAAACGTCGAAATACCGCTCTTAAGCTCCTTTCGGATGGTTGCAATCGCCGCAACGCAGGGCGTATACAACAGCGTAAAGAGCAAAAAACTCACAGCGGATAGCGTGCTGAAGAGCTTTGGCAGGGCGAGATGCAGCTCGGCAACCCCCGTGCCAAGCAATACGGAGAGCGTGCTGACCACCGCCTCCTTAGCGACGAAGCCAGAGATGAGAGACGTTGCCACCCGCCAGTCCGCAAAACCCATCGGCCGGAAGATCGGCGCAATCAATTGGCCGATCATTGCAAGCAGGCTGTTTGCGCTCGTCGTCACCACGTTAAGCCTGAGGTCAAACGTTTGCAAAAACCAGATGACGATACTGGCAAGCAGAATAATCGTAAATGCGCGTTCCAAAAAATCCTTGGCCTTTTCCCAAAGGAGCAGCAGCACGTTCTTCGGCGACGGCATGCGATAGTTCGGCAGTTCCATCACGAACGGCACGGGCTCCCCGCGAAACGCGGTGCTCTTTAAGAGCAGCGCGACAAGGATGCCGAGCACGATGCCCGCGGCGTAAAGGCCGATCATCACCAGCGCCTGATAGCGCGCGAAAAATGCCGCGCAAAACACCGCATAAATCGGTATCTTTGCCGAGCAGCTCATAAACGGCGTGAGCAATATCGTCATCTTCCGGTCGCGATCGGAAGCGAGCGTCCGCGTCGCCATGATGGCGGGCACGGAGCAGCCAAAGCCGATCAGCATCGGCACGAAGCTGCGCCCGGACAACCCAATTTTGCGGAGCAGCCGATCCATGACAAACGCAATGCGCGCCATATAGCCGGTATCCTCCAGAATGGAGAGGAAGAAAAACAGCGTCACAACGATGGGCAGGAAGCTCAGCACGCTGCCAACCCCTGCGAATATGCCGTCGACGACAAGGCTCTTCACCACGGGATTGATGCCGTAGGCGGTCAGCCCCGTGTCCACGATTCCGGTCAAAGCGTCGATTCCGGACGTCAGTAAACCGGAGAACGAGCTGCCGATCACATTAAACGTTAACCAAAAAACGAGGAACATCACGCCGAAAAATACGGGTAAGGCGGTATACTTTCCCGTGAGGATACGGTCGATTTGGACGCTTCTTCTATGTTCCTTACTCTCATGGCATTTGACGACCGAGGCGCGGATCACCCCCTCAATAAAGGTGTAGCGCATATCAGCCAGCGCCTCATTGCGGTCAAATTCCGTCTCGCGCTCCATCTCCAGCACGCTGTGCTCAATGAGTTCCAACTCGTTTTGGTCCAGTTCCAGCCGCTTTGCCATCGATTCGTCGCCTTCGATGAGCTTTGTCGCGCAAAAGCGCGGCGAAACGCCGATCGTCCTCGCGTGATCCTCAATCACATGCGCAACGGAATGGATGCAGCGATGCACCGCGCCGTCGGGGCAAAAGTCCTGCACCGCCGGTATCTGCCGGCGCTTCACCGTGCTCACCGCCTGACTGATCAGTTCCGATACGCCTTCGTTTTTTGCCGCCGCGATGGGGATAACGGGTACGCCGAGCTGCTGGCCCATGAGTTTTACATCGACGGACCCGCCATTTTCGCGCACCTCGTCCATCATGTTCAGCGCAACCACCATCGGAATGCGCAGTTCTAATAGTTGCAGGGTAAGATAGAGGTTACGCTCAATATTCGTCGCATCGACAATGTTGATGATGCCGTCCGGCTTGCCGTCGAGAATGAAGTCCCGCGAGACGATCTCCTCCTGCGTATAGGGGCGAATGGAGTAAATGCCGGGCAGATCCACCACGCGCGCATCCTTAACGCCGCGAATCTCCCCGATCTTTTGATCCACCGTCACACCCGGAAAGTTTCCGACATGCTGATTGGACCCCGTAAGCACATTGAACAGCGTCGTCTTGCCCGAGTTCTGGTTTCCCGCAAGCGCAAATATCATAACCTTCCCCCTCTTCCTCAAGCAACGCAATATTGCGCGCGTCATCCTTTCGCAGCGTGAGTTCATATCCGCGAACACAAATTTCGACCGGATCCCCCAGCGGGGCGGCTTTTATCATCGTCACCCTTGTCTTTGGGATCAACCCCATATCCAAAAGACGCAGCCTGAGCGCGCCTTCGCCGCGGACGGCTTGTATGATTCCCGTCCGTCCTATCCCTAATTCGTCCAGCGTCATAGCCGCTCCATCGCTCCGTATTCTCTCTCATTCTCCGCTAAGCCCGGCGGGAAAGCCGCGAAACGCGCCTTCATTTTGCCAAGCTTAGTTAGATTTCTCTAACTTGCGTATGGAGTTTACAGCGTCTACCCCCATTTGTCAACCCCTTTCCCCACAAAATGCCGCCTGCGCCGTAAAACCGCAAGCACGGCGCGAAAATGATAAATGCTTGAAATTCAAGCGGCGCGGGTGTAGCATAGGGGTATGAAACGGGGGTGCAGACATGCAGGTTAACGAGTCAATCGAAGATTATCTGGAGCAAATCCTCATTCAGCAGGAGAAAAATGGCTGCGCGCGTTCCGTGGATATTGCAACGAGCCTTGGGGTGACCAAGGCGAGCGTTTCACACGCGACAAAGCTCCTCCGCGAGAATTTTTATATTCATATGGATGACGACAAGTGCATCACGCTGACGGAAAGCGGGCGTGAGATTGCCGAGCGAATGTATCAGCGGCACCGCGTGCTCGCGCAGTTTTTGGTGCGCCTTGGCGTGCGTGAGGAAACGGCCTTTGCCGATGCCTGCCGCATGGAACACGATATTTCTGCGGAGACCTTTTCCGCCATCTGCCGCCATGCGGAAAAAGGCTGGAAATAAAAGGATCCGGGCAAAAACTGCCATCTGCAAACGCAGATGGCAGTTTTTTTGTCGCGTTATCCCTGGAAATCGTCCAGCCCTCCCGCCGGCGTCGGCGAGGGGGAGATGGATGGTTCGGGGGTGGTGGGCGGCGTGTAGGGTTCGCCTGTATTGTCGTCGATTCCGTCGCCATTCGCATCCACAGCGGGGGGCACATAGGGCAACCCCGTATTGTCGTCGATTCCGTCGCCGTTTGCGTCAATCGGCAATAGCCCGGCGTTGGCGTTGGTGTTGTCCGTCACCTCAATCGGCGTGCGGTCGGTATAGCTTGTGATGGAATACACCGCCGTTCCGCCTTTGTCGGAGAGATACAGCGTTCCGGTCGTAATCCCTTTACTGTTAAACAGCGGCATCAGCCGCGAGAGGACATCCATCTTGGATTCCAGATCGGTCGCCTGGCCAACATGAACCTTCAGCCCGCTCTGCGCGGTCATTGTGATGGCCAGCGGTGTGGTCAGGTCGATCGTCTTAATCGACGACGTCAAATCATATTGTTCCAAAACAGAGATGATCTGAACCAGCGTCGCGGTTGAAAAATCATTCCCCTGTCCCAATCGTTGTCCCAACTGGAATCCCGAAACGGTTACGCCTGTCACCTGAATCAAATCCGAGATATCCGTGCCGCCCGCCATCGAGAGAACATAGCCGTTTTTATCGATGATAACGGTGCTGTCCAATCCGACGATGCCGGCAATGGCCTTACGCTCGGTAACGACAATGCGTACGCGGCTGGGAAAGATATAGGTCACGGAATCCACCTGCAAATAGGGATCCTGCGCGATATTTGTCTCCGCCTGATCCAGATCGACAAAGAGCATATGCGTGCCGAGCTTGAGCCCGGAGCGCTCCACGATATAGTCCGACGTATAGTTTTCATTCCCCATAACGACGATATCCGAAAGCAAAAAGCCATAATACAGCGCAATGCCGACGGCGACGAGAATCACGATGACAAAAACCAAATTGCCAAACAGCTTGGTCAAAAAAGCTGTGCGCTGTTTTTTGCGCAGTTGCCGCTCCACATATTCCTCGTGCTTGCGCGCCGCCTCTCTGGCGCGCGCCTTCTTTTGCGCCTCCGCCATGCGGATGGTCTCTTCGGTCTCGTTGATGTGGATGCGCGCGGTGGTAGAGGCGCCCGTGCGAAAAATGCGCGTGCGCGTCGTATGGCTCTCCCGGCGGGAGGGCTCCTCTTCGTCCTCATAGAAATCGTCTTCAGCCCGGTCAAAAAGCCGAATCGATTCCGCGCTTTTTTTCTTCGGCTTAATCTTTTCGGTTTCACGTTTTTTAGCAGTGTAGCGAATGCGCTCCGTATCCGAAACGACCTTTTCGCCATCCTCCCAGGAGAGCCGTGCAAGATCTTGCGCGTCTTCTTCGTCCGAAAAATCGACCTCGTCGTCGCTAAACAGGTGCGTTAAAGGCGGCTCGGGCGGCTCGCCATACTGGCGGTTCGCCGATGCCGGATCATAATCCTCGTCGGAAGGAACGGGCTCGAAGAAGTTTGACCAGAAGCCTTTCTTCTTTGGCTGACCGTCGCCGCTATTCAGTTGTTTTCCCTTGTCTTTGGCCATCCATCCAGACTTTCCGGCGCACAGAGCGCATGATTCATAATGGTACAGAGAAGCATATCGCCGCTTATGCGCGTACCCTCTCCGGCTTTGCGTTGCGGGCGGCCTTCTTCTCCACAACCTCCAGCTCGCCGCTGTGCAGGCTGTTATAGCGCGAAATGCTCAAAAGAACGCCCATTGCGGCAAGGAAGATCATCATCGACGATCCACCCGCACTGATGAAGGGAAGCGCCTGTCCGGTCGTTGGCAACAGCCCCGTGCAAACGCCGATGTTAACGAATACCTGCAGGCCGAAAACCACTGTGATACCGCCGGCGAGCATGCTGCCAAACCGGTCCCGGCAGAGCAGCGCGATGCGAATCCCGCGATAGATGATAAACCCGTAAGCCGCGAGCACCAGAAGCGCGCCAACGAGGCCAAGCTCCTCCGCCACAATCGCAAAGATGAAGTCCGACTCGCCATACGTCATATAGAGCAGCTTCTGGCGGCTGTTATTGAGCCCAACGCCGAGGAGACCGCCGGAGCCCAACGCATAGTAGGACTGAATAAGCTGATAGCCGTCGCCCAGCGCATCCTTCCAGGGATCGACAAACGACGTCAGCCGCGCCATTCGGTAGGGCTCGATGATGGCAAGCAGGATAAACAGCCCAATTAACACGAGCAGCAGCAGCAACATCTGCTTGGTGTCACATCCGCCGATAAAGAGCAGCGCATAGCCCATAAGTCCCATGATAACCGCCATGGACATATTGGGCTGCAGCATAACGAGTCCGCAAATGATGCCGATGACAAGCAGCATCGGCAGCATGCCCTTGGTAAAGCTGTGCATAACCTTGTGCTTCTTGGCCGCAAACGAGGCCATATAAAGCATCATGCCGAATTTTGCGATTTCGGAGGGCTGAATACTCTGACCGCCGATGACGATCCAGCGCTTTGCGCCGTTTGTCTCCTGTCCAAAGGCAAGCACGGCAAGCAGCATCGCAATCGAGACTAGGATGCCGATGAGCTTGAAGCGCTCGAGTTTTCTAAAATCAACAAACGAGATCAGCAGCATCATGGGAAAGCCAACCGCAAGATAAACGGCTTGCTTACGAATGAAGTAGTAGCCGTCATAGCCGACGGATGCGGTGTTCTGCGCGTAATAGTAACTCGCCGAAAAGACCATGACGAGCCCGAACGCGCAAAGAAGACCGACCATGAGAACGATCGGATAGTCGATATGCCCAACTTTGCGTTTGGGTTTTGCGACGGCGCGTCTTTCCATGCAATCTCCGATTCTTCAAGATACATTTTTTCGATTCCCCACGCCGGAGAATCCATCCCTTCGCACCGACCCGAACGGACACATTCTTGCGTCCTATGGGCTTGCTGCGGCGTTGCCACGCAATCGTGCATCGTGTATCATACCAAATCGTTTACCGGATAGAAAGAGCGGAGTAAATTTGTTTTCAGATTCTTTCCAAAATGATCCGAATTCCCCCACGCGCCGGGTATTCCGTTTGCGGGTGAAAGCTTACGCACCACGGCGAAAAAACAAAGGGCGCAAGTTGCGCCCCGGGAAAAGACTATTTTGAGCCGAGCACGCGGGTGCGCATGACCTCATTCCATTTTCCCTTCTCCTCACGAATGGGGGAATGCGCGCTTTTCTCAAACCAGATCCATTCCTTTTTGGGCGCGTCCAGCCCATCCAGCCAGCGCTTTGCGAGTTCCGGCGGCGTGTTTCTGTCAAATCTGCCTGCCGTAATAAATACCGGAATCTCCAGCTTTTGCGCGGTCGTGAAAAAGTCGCAGGCGATCACCTGCTGCCAGAGCTCCCGCAGGTTATAGTATGCCCCCTTGGCAAAGCGAACCAGATCCGGCAACGTATATTCCGGCGAACGGAGTACCGGCAGCACCATAGAGGAGATGATCCCCTCCTGTTTGCCGTGCGCCGCGCCGCCGTATTTGGTCATGAGATTGCGCTGCACGGTCAAGTCGTCCAACGAACGATAGTAGCCGTTTACCGGGGCACCGATGCGAATCAGGTCTCGAATGGCTTTTGCGTCCTTGCGCTTCTCGGCCTCGTTCCAGACGAATTCATAGGAGATCCGCTCGTTTTCCGCACCGTTGACCAACTGACCGATGCCGACGTAGGCGGCGATCTTCTCCGGCACACGCGCGGCAAGCAGTACGCCCAAATAGCTCCCGTAGCTATGGCCAACCAGATAGATCTTCTCCTGATGAAACCGCTCCTGCAAAAAATCGATCACCGCGATGGCGTCCTGAATCACCATCTCCAGATCCATGTGTTTTTTTGCCAAAGCCTGAGAATAGCTCTTGCCCGCGCCACGCTGATCGAAACACACGATGGTACAGACATCCGCCAGCGGGGCCTGATCTTCCAGAACAAACTGCCTGTCGCAGACGCCGGGGCCGCCGTGCAGGAACAGAACGACAGGATTCTCTTCCTTCGTCCCGCGCAGGCGCAAATCCAGCGTCGCGCCATTATAAGCCATGCGAACATGTTCATCAATGGGAAACTGGCGTTTCATGATTCGATCTCCTTTTTTCGGTTTGGCTTTTACAAGCATCATTATATACGTGTTTTCACATCCGCGCGTCAATTCTTTTTCATCAGATCGCAACCGATCAATCCTTAAATGCATAGGAGATCGTCCTGCCCCAGCCCGTTCCGTCAAGCTGAATCGTGTGGCATCCGTCAGGAATGTCGCCCCCCTTGTCTCGCCTACATTGTTCTAACGTGTGAACTTCCTGCTACGAAACGATTCACAATCGATATGCCGCAATTGCACCGCGCTCCAAAATATAGTCTTTTATGAAGACAGTCATACAATCTTCTCGTATAAAAACAGAAATAACAAGAATGATTCTCCTTTCATTTCGTGCGCTTCTGCACGCATTCTCCTTGGTTGACCCCCCGGTAAATACGGTGCTATACTGTAGCCAGTTTATTCTCGTTCGCCCTCTGGCGAAGCGAATGGCGGTCGGCGCGGCACGACGCGGACCCGCTCGGAAAGGATATGGAATTTCATGACGAGTCATCTCAAACCCGCTCTCTCCCTCGCGTTGGCAATGGTGCTCGCCCTGGGCCTTGCCGCCTGCGCGCTCCCATCCCCCGTTCCGGTAGAGGACGGAGCCGCCAGCACCGCATCGGACTTTACGCCCAATGACGGCTCGGTTGCGCAGGCCGGCGGATATGCAGTCGACTTAAGCGACATGGCGGGCAACACCGTACGCCTCAGCGCATATCCCAGCCGCATTGTCGTGCTCGATCCTGCTGATTGCGAAATTTTATTTGCCATCGGCGCTGGCGGCGCCGTTGTGGGGCGCAACGCCACCTGCGATTATCCCGCCAAGGAGACGAGCACGATTCCGTTTGTCACTGTTAATAACGAGGTGGATGCGGATCTTGTCCTCCTGCGCGAGCCGGACCTGGTCGTCATGAATACCGAGCAGGCGGCGGACACCGATTTGGTCTCCGCGCTCAACAGCGCGGGCATTGCGTCTCTGGTCACCAACGCGGCCGACATAAACAACATGTATGGCGCAATCTCGCTGCTCGGAACGGTGACCAACCACGCCACGGACGCAAACGCGTTGGTTTCCAAGCTGATCACCTCCCTCGCGGAACTGCAGGCGAAACTATCGTCTCACAATGAAACGGTCTATCTGGAATTGACCCCCCTGTCGGAAGGACTGAGCACCGCTGGCAGCGGAACAATCTTCAACGCCATCGTCTCCCTGCTGGGATATCACAACGAGTTTGAGGATCTATCCGGCTATCCCGCCGTCACGCAGGATCAGGTGGTTGGCCGCAATCCGGATATCATCCTTACGACAAAACCAAATGCGCAGGCAACAGATCCGGCAACGGAGACATCCGATCCCGCTCTTGAAACCCCGGATCCCAATGCTACCGCGGATCCCAACGCCACAGCAGACCCCGGCGGTACCCCTTCCTCTACGCTGACCGGCCCTCAGGAAATCCTGTCCCGGGATGGCTGGGGAGACGTAGACGCAGTGAAAAATCAGCGGGTCTATTACATTGACGCAAGCCTCCTCCGCGCAGGTCCGCGCATTCTGGAAGGGATCAACGCGCTCTATACGGCATTGTATGAAAATAAACAGCCGGAATCGATGGGTTAAGGCGCGTCCCTTCATCATTCCGGTACTATTTTGGCAGACTAAGCGCCCGGCTTTCGCCGGGCGCTTAGTCTATTGACAAAGTCCTGCGAACTTTGCCGATGGGTTTTACTTCGGGTTAACATGGCGCAATTCGCGCCATTTTTTCACAAATTCGGCGAATGAATCGCCAAATTTGATGGAACATGGGGGATTTTCAAAGTCTCCCATCCCCCTGACAGGGTTTGTTGATACTCTGAGCGCCCGGCTCTCGCCGGGCGCTCTTTGTTTGTCCAGTAATGTGTTAGTCGATCGCGGTAAACGCATCCTTGTCCATACCGCAAACGGGGCAAACCCAATCTTCCGGCAGGTCTTCAAACGCGGTACCCGGCGCGACGCCATTATCAGGATCGCCTACCTCCGGATCGTATACATAACCGCAAACGCATTCATACTTCATATTTGACAACCCTCCTGCTTGAATTGAACCAGCTGGCCGTATTCCAAATAACTGGAGCGATGCCGGCAGTTGCGTTCTGGTTTCAATATAGCAAATTCAGATTGTAAAGACAAGTAGAATCAGCGTGATCCCAATGGTTTTTTACATGTAAAATCTCAAGAGAAGCGCCTGGCTCTGAAATCGTAACCGCTCTTTGCCTCTCGTCCTCCGGACTCCGAACGGCAAAGAGCGGCGAAGAAACCGCCCGATTCCGGGCGATCCGTCGCGGCGGCAAAGTCACCGCAGCCGGAACCGATGGGTTAAGGGCCGCGGCCCTTAACAATCCCGGGACTTTCTTGACAGACTGAAGCGGACGGCACAGTCACTGTGCCGTCCGCTCGCCATACAGGCCGATTCTTATTTCTTACCGATGTCGCGATAGACATCTTCGTAATACGTTGCAATCTTGGTGTCGTTCTGCCAAGTGTCCAACTGCGTATTCCAGGCGGTTTCAACATTCTTTGCAACAGCCGCTGCCTTGACCGCATCGTAGGCGTCCGTCAGGGATTTTTCGCCCGCGGGCTCGCTGCCGACCAGCTGGAGAATATAGAACACATCGTCAACCTGGATGACGGCGGTGTGTTCGCCATCCTTGAGTTGACCAACCGCCTGAACAAGCTTGGCGTCCCAGGTTGTATCCTCGCCGCCAACATACATCAGGAGTCCGGTATCCACAAACGACGGATAGTCCGTATACATCGAATCTTCGCCATACTTGCTCAACACATCCTGGAAGCTGGTGCCGGCCTCGAGCGAGGTGTATGCCTCGTTGGCTTTCTCACGCGCGTCCTTGATGTAGTTTTCATAGAGCGCGTCGGCAGCCGCCTTCTTGGTGATATAGTCGCTGACCAGCGCCGCGCCGCCTTCGATATCGGCGGTGGTTACATTGATGTTGGTGCTGGAGGCCGCCGCGCCGCTTGCCGCATATTTTTCAGCAAGGGCTGCGAGCGCCGCCGCGCCATACTGCGCCTCAATCTTGGTCAGCTCATCTTTCAGAGAGGTGTAATCCGCGGAGACATCGCCTTCCGGCGTAATGCTGATGGAGCGGACGCGGACATATCCTTCCGGCGTGTAGAGCATCGGGTCTCCGCCATTCTTCTGGAAATCCTCGGCAGACGCGCCATAATCCGCAGGAGACTTGGAGAGGCTGTCCTTCTGCGAGGTAAGCAGATCATTATAATAGGTTTGAATCTCCTCGTCTGTCGCGGTGATATCCTTCGTGACCGTCGCTTTGAGCGCGGCCTTGAGGGCTTCGTTGGTATACTGCTCCACCATATAGGAGCGGAAACCGTCAACATCCATCTTCATGCCCGCGGAGTCGAGCTGCTCCTGGAAGATCTCGAGCGTACGCGCTTCTACATCGGTTGCCCCTTCACTCTGCGCCTGCGAACGGAAGGTATCCATGTAGTACTTCATCTGGTCTTCCACCTGTTTGTCAACCTTCGCCTGCTCGTCCGCAGACAGCGCAACGCCCATCGTCTTTGCTTCGTATAGCTGAATTTTATCCGAAACCAACGTGGACAGCACGCTGTCCTGCATCTTCTCAATGTCCTCGGCCGTGGTCGGCGCAGTCATCCCATAGGAGGTATACATGGAGACCATGTAGTTATATTCGTCCAGAACGTCGCCCTTGGTGATGGTATAATCATCGCCAATCTTTACGGCTACCTTCTCGAGCTCCGCGTCGCTATAGCCGGAGGCGTTCGAGCTGGTCGCGTTGGAACCGCTGGCGTTATTTGCGTTGTTTTTGGCGCACGCGGCGAAGGACAGGGTCAGCGCAATCGCTAATGAAACCGAGAGCGCTTTCTTCCAGATATTGTTCATTTTCTATGATTTCTCCCTTATTTATTCTGCGCTCTTCGCGCTTAGGACCTTGATCAACGGCGTTGGCGGATTTCATTGAAACGCTTTTTACGTTGTTCGAGCAGAATCATGTCACTTTTCCTATTATATGCCTGCATCCGTGTCGACGCAACGAACAATTGTGTAAAGGAATTGTGGCAGTTTGCCGGTAATCGCCTCCGCGCTGGCGTTTTTTTGCCGTATTTCAATGGTCGGCACCTCTCCAGCGATGAGGCGCGCCCCCTCCATACCGGAGACGGCGGCGATGAGCCTCCCGCCGTCGAGCTGCGCATGTTCGGAGAAGCGAAGCTTCGCCTCCCCATCGCGAACGGTGACGCTCTCGATATAGGCGCGGGCGGCATACGCCTTGACCTCCGAGATTCGCATCAGGTTTGTTACGCTCTCCGGCGGCTCGCCGTAACGGTCGATAAACTCCTCCGTAACATCCATCATGCTCTCCGCGCCGTCGATCTCCGCAATCCGGCGATAGGCTTTGAGACGCAGGATCTCGCTTGGCACATAGTCATGCGGGATATGCGCGTCGATCGGGATATCCACGCTTGTTTCCGTGACAGGTTCGAGCGGCCTGCCCTGCTCCTCGTCCACCGCGCGGCGGATGAGCTTGACATAGTATTCGTATCCAACATCCGTGATATGCCCGTGCTGCTCCGCGCCAAGCAGAGATCCTGCGCCGCGAATCTCAAGATCCCGCATCGCGAGCTGGAACCCCGCGCCAAACTGCGTAAATTCCCGGATCGCCATGAGCCGTTTTGCCGCCTTCTCATTCATCACGCGGCCGCTCTGGACCGTAAAATATGCATATCCGATGCGGTTGGAGCGCCCGACCCTGCCGCGCAGCTGATAAAGCTGTGCTAACCCCATCTTATCCGCCTCCAGCACAATCATCGTGTTTGCGTTGCCAATATCCAGTCCGCTTTCTATGATGGTGGAACATAGGAGCACGTCCGTGCGCTGCTCCAAAAAGTCCAGCATAGCATTCTCCAGTTGGGTCTCTCCCATCTGTCCATGGGCGATGTTGATCCGCGCCTCCGGCACGAGGGATTCGAGCTTGCGTGCGGTCTGCTCCATGCTCTGCACGCGGTTGGAGACCACATACGCCTGCCCCTTTCTTGCGACCTCGCGGGAGAGCGCGTCCTTCACCAGCGCGTCGGTATACTCCAGCACAAATGTCTGCACGGGGTAACGCGCCTCCGGCGGGGTCTCAATCACGCTGATGTCCCGAATGCCGGTCATGGACATATTCAGCGTCCGCGGGATCGGCGTCGCCGTGAGCGTGAGCACATCAACGGTTTTCTTCATCGCCTTGATCTGCTCTTTATGGTTCACGCCAAAGCGGTGCTCCTCGTCAATCACCAGCAATCCCAGCGCTTTGTATCGCACATCCTTTGCGAGCAGCGCATGGGTGCCGACGACCACGTCGATTCTCCCCTCGGCAAGCGCCTTTTTGATCTGTTCCCGCTCCTTTGGGGTCTGGAAGCGTGAGAGGCACGCCGCCTTCACCGGAAAATCGGCAAAACGGGAGCACATGGTGTTATAGTGCTGCTGCGCCAAGATGGTGGTCGGCACCAGCAGCGCCGCCTGTTTTCCATCTTGAATCGCCTTAAAGATCGCCCGCAGCGCCAGCTCCGTCTTTCCGTAGCCAACGTCTCCGCAGAGCAGGCGATCCATGGGGCGGATTTGTTCCATATCCGCCTTGATCTCCTCCATGCTCTGTTTCTGGTCGGGCGTGAGTTCATAGGGAAAACGCTCCTCGAAGGTTCTCTGCCACGCGGTGTCTTTGGAGAACGCAAAGCCGACGGCATTCGCCCGCTCGGCATACAGCGCCGCGAGATCGACCGCGAGCTTCTTGGCCGCACTTTTCGCCTTGTTGACGCGGTTTGTCCACTCCGCGCCGCCGAGCTTGCTCAGCGGGGGCGCTACTTCGTCCTCCCCGCCGCCGATATATTTCTGCACGCGGTCGAGCTGATCGGTCGGGATATAGAGCCGGTCTCCGCCGCGGTATTCGATGAGCAGATAATCTCGCGTGTTGCCCTGCACGCTTAGCGCCTCAACCTTGACAAACCGGCCGACACCATGCGCTTCGTGCACGATATAGTCGCCCACGGAAAGCTCGGAGAACGAAAGCCCCTTCTTCGTCCGGCTGCGCTTCACCGCGCGCTCGGTGCGCCCCGTCACCTCATACTCGGTGTAGATGTTGAGCTTCAGCTGAGGATACGAAAATCCTCTTGCGAGCTGGCCCGGCAGAACCAGGGTCTTTCCCGCCGCCAGTTCCGCGGGCAATTCGCCCACCGCCTCAGCCTTCGCGCCATATTCGGCAAGATTTCGAATCAGCTCCTCGGTCTGTTCCCCCGCGTAGATGACGGTCTTCTCCCCCGCGGCGTTCAGGCGGGAGATCTCGCGCGCAATCTCATCAAATGCGCCCATAAACTGCGGCGCGCCGCGCGACTCCAGAGAGACGATCTCCTTTGGCGCAAACTGCGGATGTGTACGCGAGAGCGCATAAAGAAGCGCCGTGCGATCCGTATGCAGCCGCTCCAGCGTCTCGTTTGCGCTGCGTTCCAGCGCGCCCTGTTCCGGCAGGCCTTCCTCCCGCTCCAGCATGGACTGCACCGTCTCCGCAAAGCGAATCTGCTCGGTGCGCAGCGCCTCGTCGATCAGCAGCGCCTCGTCAAGCACAAGGATCGCGTGCTCGTCCAGATAGTCCAGCAGCGTCTCCGTCTTTTTGTAGAGAAGCGGAATCAGAACATCACCGCCGACGCTGGAGGTCCCAGCGCTCCAGGCATCCTCCTGATCGCTCAGCCCCGCGCGGCCTCCAATTCTCTTAAGCGCCTTTTGTGTGAGTTCCTTTGGCTGCGGCGTCTCCAGCGCGGGGCGAACGAGCACCTCGCGCACCTGTTCGACGCTGCGCTGACTCACCGCGTCGAAAAAGCGCATCTGGTCAATCTCGTCGCCGAAGAACTCGATACGAACCGGAAATTCCTCGCCAGGGGCAAACACATCCACAAGGTCTCCGCGCGCGGCAATCTGGCCGCGCCCTTCCACCATCTCCACGCGCTCATAACCAGCGGAAACCAACCGCTCGACCAGCGTGCGCGGTCCAAGTTCATCGCCAACCTTCACGTGAATCCGGCTCTGGGCAAACGCGCCCTTGGGGGCAAGCGCCTGCATGAGAGAGGCGGCGGTTGCCGCAACCACGCAGGGTTCGCCGTCGAGCAGGGTGGTCAGGGCTGCGATACGGGCGCTCCTGCCCTCGCCGGAGGCGGCGTGGACATACGTCAAGGGCGTCTCCCGCGCCAAAAACAGCTCCGCGCGCACGCCAAAAAGCCGCGCGCTCTCGCATAGCTGCGTCGCCGCTGTGTCCGTAGCGGTGACAAACAGCACCTGCCGCCGGCGGGCGAGCGATGCGCAGAGGTGTGCCTTGGCGTTTGCGGCAACGCCAAACGCCGCGACCGGGCCTTTGCCCCCCTCCAGTGCATCCTGCATGCGCCGGTAGTCATTCGCGGTGTCCAATAAGCCCAATATTCTATTTTGATCCATTCCCGGCGTCAAGCGTCCCCCGTTCGTCCGTAACTTCGAGGCGCAGGCGACCTTATTCCTCCGCCTTTGCCCCGCCGATGTGTCGTTTGTTATATCTTGCCTGCGCTTCCTGCAGGTTTCCTTCTAAAATGAGCTTTGCCGCGCCCGCCGCGTCGCAAAAGGCGTTTTCCAATTGTTTTTGTTCCTCTTTGCCGGGTTTGCCAAGCACATGATCCTTTAGATCCTTGCCGCCCGCGCGGTCGCCCACGCCGATGCGGATCCGCGGAAAGTTCTCGCTGCCCACGCAGGCGATAATGGAGCGCATGCCGTTGTGCGTGCCCGCGCTGCCTTTCTCGCGGATACGGAGGGAGCCGACGGGCAGTTCGATGTCGTCATACAGCACGATGAGCCGCTCCACAGGGCACTTATAGAAATGCAGCAGCGCCTGGATACAATCGCCGGAGAGATTCATATAGGTGGCAGGTTTCACCAGAACGACCCGTTCACCCTGATAGACCCCCTCGCCATAGATGCCGCTAAAGCCCCGTTTGACGACGCGGATATGCAGCTCGTCGGCAATCACATCCAGCGCCTGAAAGCCCGCGTTGTGACGCGAGCGCTGATAGAGCAAGCCAGGGTTGCCGAGTCCGGCGATGACAAACATACTTTTCACTCCAACAAAATCCTGATACAAAGACAACCTATCTTAGCACGATCGTGCAAGAATAACAACCTTGCCTTGACAAATTCAGGGGCGCGGTGATACGCTATGTGGACTATATGAGCAACGACGGAAAGAGTAGGTTAGCCGCGCGTTTGAAGAGAGATTCGGGGTCAGGTGAAAGCCCGAAATCGCGCCCTTGCCGAACATGGCTCCCGAGCTCCTCGCGGTGAACGCTCCATTCGCCTCAGCCGCGGCGGGTCTCCGCCCGATACAGCGGAAACTTATGCCCTCCGGTTCGACGGGGAAGTAAGGTGGTCTACCAGCGGCAGTGCGGTTTTTTCGCGTGTCGTCCTTACACGAGGGCGACATGCGTTTTTTCATTTTGTATTAACCAAGTTTGGGGAGGAAGAGAACCATGGACGAGAAAAAGACATTTTACATCACCACACCCATCTATTATCCGAGCGCGAACCTGCACATCGGGCACGCCTACAGCACCGTCGCGACGGACGCCATCGCCCGCTACAAGCGTCAGCGCGGTTATGAGACCTTCTTTTTGACCGGCTCGGACGAGCATGGCCAGAAGATCGAGCGCAAAGCCAAGGCGGCGGGCGTCACCCCGCAGCAATATGTGGATGAGATCGTCGCGGGATTCAAGGATCTCTGGAAGCTGCTGGATATCTCCTATGATAAGTTCATCCGCACCACGGACGACTACCATGTCAAGGCCGTGCAAAAGATGTTTAAACAGCTCTATGATCAGGGCGATATCTACAAGTCGAAATACACCGGTCGCTACTGCACCCCCTGCGAGAGCTTTTGGCTTGACCGCCAGGTGGAGGAAGCAGGCGGCGTCTGCCCGGACTGCGGCGGCCCCGTTGAGCTGGTGGAGGAGGAAAGCTATTTCTTCCGTCTTTCGAAATATGCCGACCGCCTGATTCAATACATCAAGGACAACCCAACGTTTATCCAGCCCAACAGCCGCACGAACGAGATGCTGCAAAACTTTCTTCTGCCGGGGCTAGAGGATCTCTGCGTGAGCAGAACCAGCTTTACGTGGGGAATACCAGTCGATTTTGATGGAAAACACGTCGTCTATGTCTGGCTGGACGCATTAAGCAACTATATTACCGCGCTTGGGTGGGGAAGCGAAGACGATTCGCTCTACCGCAAGTTCTGGCCGGCGGATGTGCATATCGTCGGCAAGGAGATTGTGCGCTTCCATACCATCATCTGGCCGATTATGCTCATGGCCCTTGGTGAACCGCTGCCCAAGCAGGTCTTCGGCCACGGCTGGCTCGTACTGGACGGCGGCAAGATGAGCAAGTCGAAGGGCAATGTGGTCGATCCCGTCCAGCTCTGCGCGCGCTATGGCGTGGACGCGATTCGCTACTTTCTCCTGCGTGAGGTACCGTTCGGCTCGGATGGCACGTTCTCCAACGAAGCGCTGATTGCGCGGATCAATACCGACCTCGCCAACGACCTCGGCAACCTGTTGAGCCGCACGGTCGCAATGATCGACAAATATTTCGGCGGCGTGCTGCCCGCCCCCGCCGCCGCTGCGGACGAGGACGCCGCGCTCGTCTCCCTCGCAAGCGAGCTGTCCGCGAAGGTGGACGCGCAGATGAGCGAGCTGCACATTCCCGATGCGCTGGCGGAGATTTGGAAGCTTGTCAACGCCTGCAACAAATATATCGACGTCACCGCCCCCTGGACGCTCGCCAAAAGCGAGGCCGGTCAGGAGCGGCTCAAGACCGTTTTGTATAACCTCGCTGAGAGTCTTCGCATTGTCGCAATTCTGCTCGTGCCGTTCCTGACTAGCACACCGCAGAAGATGTTTGCCCAGCTCGGCGTGAATACCGCACAGGCGGACTATGCCTCCCTCGTCTGGGGCGGCAGCGTCCCTGGCAGCGTGGTGCACAAGGGCGAGGCGCTCTTCCCCCGTATCGACACGGAAGCGGAGCTGGCCTTCTTCGCCGCGGAGGCGGAAAAGGCGAAGGCTGCGGCCGCCCCTGCAGAGACGAAGGCCCCAGCCGAGCCGGCAAAGGCGGAAGAACCGGACGAAGACGCCCCCCTGCCGGAAATCGAGTATAACGACTTTGCCAAGATCGACCTCCGGTTGGCCAAGGTGGTTGCAGCCGAGGAGATCAAGAAGAGCAAAAAGCTGCTCAAGCTCACCATCGAGGTTGGCGAAGAGACGCGCACGGTTGTCTCCGGCATCAAGCAGTGGTACGCGCCGGAAGACCTTGTCGGCAAGACGGTGGTGTTGGTCGCGAACCTCAAGCCGGTCACGCTCTGCGGCGTGGAAAGCAGGGGCATGATCCTCTGCGCATCCGACGAAGCGGACGTGAATCTCTCTGCGCTGACCACACTTGCGCCGATGGCGAGCGGACTCAAGGTTCGCTGATCTCCTCCGAACAGACGGGAGAACGCATATGACGGAATATTCGCTCAAGGACGGGAGAGTGCTGATTTTGCGCGACCCGACGCCGGAGGACGCGGAAGAGCTGCTGAACTTTCTCAAGGTTGTCGGCGGAGAAACCGATTTTCTGCTTGCGGACGAGAACGGCATCGACGGCCTCACGCTGGAAGGCGAGCGCGACTGGATCAGCGGAACGCTGAACGCGCCGAACACAAAGATGTTCCTTGGCGTGGTGGACGGCGAAATCGTATTGGTCTGCGATGTTCGCGGCGCGGTGAGAAAGCGCATCTCGCATGTCGGCGGGGTTTCGATCTCCATCAAGCGCGCCTACTGGCACCTCGGCATCGGCTCCATCGCCATGCAGGCGATGATCGACTTTGCAAAAGGCACCGGCTTACTCCGTACGCTCTCGCTGGAGGTGCACGCCGAAAACAGCCGCGCCATCGCGCTCTACCGACGTTTCGGCTTCACTGAAATCGGGCGGCACAAGGGGCGCATCCACGTTGGCGAGCGCTATTTTGACGAGATTCTGATGGATTGCGACCTTGTTGAGGCGCAGTGACGCAGGAGCAGAAAGACGCAACATGAAGCTATTTGACACACACGCACACCTGCTCGACGACCAGTTTGAGCCAGACCGTAACGCGCTGATCGCCTCGTTTCCCGAGGCGGGCGTTTGCGGCTTTGTGGAGGCCTGCGTCGAGGCCGAGGACATCCCCAAGGTGCAGGCGCTCACGCTGCTGTATGACTCCGTCTACGGCAGCGCCGGCATCCACCCGCACAGCGCGAGCAAGGCGGATAACACCAATCTGCTGCGCGTAGAGCGCGCGCTTGAGCACAAAAAAATAGTCGCCGTCGGCGAAATCGGACTGGACTATCACTACGACTTCTCCCCGCGGGAAGCACAGCGCGAAGCGTTTGCCAACCAACTGGACATGGCAATCGCCGCAAACAAACCGGTCATCGTCCACGACCGCGAGGCGCACGGAGACGTGATGGCGATGCTCTCCGCGCGGCGAGGGCGGCTGGGCGGCGTGCTGCACTGCTACTCCGGCAGCTATGAGGACGCGGTCCGGTATATCGATATGGGCTTATACATCGCCTTTGGCGGCGCGCTGACATTTAAGAACGCAACCAAGCAGCGTGCAATCGCGGAAAAGCTGCCGCTGGAGCGGCTCGTCATCGAGACCGACTGCCCCTATATGACACCGGAGCCGCACAGGGGGGAGCGCAACAGTCCGCTTCTGATTCATTTCACGCTCGAGATGCTCGCCAAGGTGCGCGGCATCACCGTTTCCGAAGCCGCCGAGGCGACTTATCAAAACGCGATGCAACTATTTGGCATCTCCCTCTAGCTCTTTACCGCGCGAAAAAGGACACTCCCAAGGAGTGTCCATCGGTCTGCCAAAAAAAGTCCCGGGATTGTTAAGGGCCGTAGCCCTTAACCCATCGATTCCGGCCTCGGTGGCTTTGCCACCGTGACGGATCGCCCGGAATCGGGCGATTGCTGCGCAGCTCTTTGCCGTTCGGAGTCCGGAGGACGAGAGGCAAAGAGCGGTTATCCCGTCAAAAAACTCGTTTTTGGGCGGCCTCAAGGACGCTCCCCGGGAGTGTCCTTTGTTTGTGTTCACCGGTTATTTTGCTACGCCAAGGATCGTCAGAATGATATATGTAATCCACAAGAGTGCCCAGATCGCCAGAAAAACAATCACCCCGATAGAGAGTGCTTGATGGGTTTGCTTCGTTTCATGCGCCCAGCGAATCACCGGAGGAAATATGATCGGGACGGCGATTGCGCCAAAGATGACCGGCAGCCAAGGGTCGACCCGCCCGCCCTTCAACGCAACGAGCTCAAGCAGCGCCGCAATCAGCAATAGAGCAGCGCCAATCGAAATTTGAATGATGGATTCCTTTTTCATGCCTGCCTCCTTTTGGATCCTCGTGTAAACAGCAAATAACGCCGCTCCAAATTCACGCAGTCAGCCGGTTTCGACGGGAGACGCCAGAAAAATGGTATCGTTTGAAAGCCCTTTCCGCGATTACATCCAGCCCATCAAACCAAAGATGAACAGAGAGAGAATATCCACGCCGAAGATGATACCGAGCGTGATCAGCTTGTTTTTCATCTGCTTCATGTCGTGCACCACGAACGCCATCGTGAAGAACGGCAGATAACCGACGAGCCAGACAAGATAGGGCGCGGTGCGGCTCCACCAGGGATACTCCCAGGTGAGCAGGCCCGCGTAGTTGAGGAAGCATTCGATGATAACCGCGAGCGTGGTGTAGACCACCGCCATAAACACGCGGTTGTTGACGCCGAGAATCTTCGCCTTGGGATCCTTTGGCAGCGTAAGGCAGACGACGACGCCCATCATCGCGAACATGAACGAAATCTCGATGTTGTAGCCGATCAGGAGCAGCAGCGCGGTGTCCCCGACGCCCATCGGCGTACCCCAGACGGGCGCGAATCCCGTCGCGTGAAAAACGATGCTGTTCCAGATTTCGTTGAATAAATCCATGCCCCAGAGCGCCGCGCCGCCGAGTACAACGTTCCAGTTCTTCGCCGAAATCTCCTTGTTGTAGATATACATGACGACGAGCAGCATAGGTACGACATACCATTTGAGAGTGAGCGCGGGATTTCGCAAGATCTCCAGCGCACTGATGGAATATGCGGACATGATGTGCCTCCTGACCGGATCATTTTGATAGGATACCTACAGCATACGCAATTTAGGATTGTTGTCAATGCATCCCTTGTCTATTATTTCAGCTTTTGTCTATTACCCAACCAATACAGTACAAGCCGAATGGTAAACCCGTTATGGCGCAACGTTTGTTGTATGATGATAGACTCCATACCAATCACAATGAGGAGGAGCTATAACGTGGATTGGCATTGTGCCTGGATCCGTATGTATTGATAGAGGGTGCACAGCGATCCATATCCGGTGCTGATGTTTTCCATTTTTGGCCTGATGGTTGTAAGGATCGTCTATGGCAAAGCGCTCAAGCACGACCGCGGCGCGGTTGCCCCGTTTTACAGCCAGTATTTGACGTTTAAAATAGCATGAAGACACGACCGGCTGCCACTTGCAATCTTCATCCCGGTTGTCAATGTCGTCATCGCATAATTTAAGCTCGCGAGAGCGTTCGGCAAGAGCCCGTGGTTTGCTTTTGGGCTCCTATTCTTCTGCATTATATCTGCTACGATTCTGTCCCTTGGCGATGCTTGTTATCTCGGCGTTCCCGCGAGCGGAAGGTCCGTTCGTTCCTGAGAAAATAGCCGTTCCGGATTCAGCCGTTCTTGCACCCGGCCGTTTCCGTGATGAACTCACAGTTCAATCTTTTCTTTTTTTATAAAAGTGGTATACTCAAGTTACCATAAAGAAGGGAGGTATTTAATATGGAGAACTGGAATTATGATTATGGTTATCAGGCAAGTCCGGGCGTAACGCTATTGAGTCTTGCGATCGGCATCCTCGGCATCATTGCGATGTGGAAAATCTTCCAGAAAGCCGGCGAGCCCGGTTGGGCGGCAATCATCCCGTTCTACAATCTCTATGTGCTCTTTAAGATCACATGGGGCAACGGCTGGAAATTCTTGTTCCTGTTAATCCCGATTGCGAACATTGTGTTCCTGATCATCACGATGGTGAAGCTCGCAAAAGCCTTTGGCAAGAGCGGCGGTTTTGCGGTCGGCCTCATCTTCCTGAGCATCATCTTCTACTGCATTCTCGCATTTGGCAATTCGCAGTATATCGGTGTTCCCGAAAAGGCATAAAGGCAAGTCATTGTACAACGAGCGCCCCTGGAGGGCGCTCGTTTTGTTTGTCTTTATCGGGAGGGCCTCGCCTCGCTCGCACACTCGTTTTTGGTGCCGAGGAGCATATGCAGCCCGTGCTCCAGCGCGGGCAGCACCGGTTCGAGATTCTCCCGCACCGCCTTCGGACTGCCGGGCAGGTTCACAATCAGCGAATCATGATATAACCCCGCCACGGCGCGCGAAAGCATCGCGCGGTTGGTGATGGTTAGGCAATAGGCGCGCATCGCCTCCGGTATGCCGGGCGCGAGCCGCTCGCAGACCGCAAGCGTCGCCTCCGGCGTCACGTCCCGTTTGCTGAATCCCGTCCCGCCGCTCGTGAGAATCAGACTCGACCCCAACTCGTCCGCGTGCCGCCGCAGTTCGGCCTCTATCTGCGCTTGTTCGTCCGGCACAATGGAGATAGTCAGGACTTCGTAGCCCGCTTCTCTGAGCAACTCGGCTGCAAGCGGCCCCGCCGTGTCCTCGCGTTCCCCACGAAAACCCTTGTCGCTGACGGTGATAACGGATGCCTTGAACATAGCTTTCTCCTCCATTGGATCCTGCGACCGATTTCGATCAGCAATAGTATATCAGATTTGGCGTATTTCGCTCAGCAGCATCACCGCGTTTTTGGGCAGGCAAAACCATGCCTCGCTCCCCGCCGCAATCCCCTTTGCCTCCGCCTTGCCCAACTCCGCGCGGATCGTCGCCGTCCCGCCCGCGGGCAGCAGCGTCAGCACGCTTGAGAATACATCCTCCGCCGCGTCCACCACGCGGCAGAGCAGCGCATTTTCCGCACTCGCCTGACAAGGCGAAACATCGTGCGCGCGGATGCCGGCGTGCGTGATATCCCTTTCCCCCGCTCGCTCGCAGAAAAGCAGCGCATTCCAGCCCGGCACAAAGATTCGATCCGCGCCTTCCAACCGGGCGGGCGTACAGTTTTTACAGCCGGTGATCAGTGCGCTCTGCAGCGTCAGCGGCCGCTCAAAGAGCGACGCCGTCCGCCTGAGCGGCTCGTTTACGCCCGCATGGAGCACGCAGGCCTGCCCGCTCATGCGGTAAACCTCGCCGCGGTCATGGGAAACCAGCAGCGCCACGCCGGAAAACTGCGAAAGCGTCTCCTTCACCTCGCCCTCCATCTGCCAGCGCAGATGGCTGTCCAGCGCGGCAAAGGGTTCGTCAAGCAGGATCGCCTCCGGCTCCCCCGCGAGCATGCGGCTCAGCGCGACACGCTGCATCTGCCCGCCGGAGAGTTCCCGGGGATACCGCCCCTCCAGCCCCTCCAGATGAAACCGCGAGATCCAGCGATCCCGCTTTTCCCTGCGCGCGGATGCGCACCGTTCGCGGGAGAGCCCCGCGTCGATATTCTCCGCAACCGTCATGCCGGGGAAGAGCGCATAACGTTGAAAAAGATAGCCAACCCTCCGTGCCTGCGGCGGAAGATCGATCTTCTGATTGGAGTCATAGAGTACGCGCCCGTCGAGCACGATGCTCCCCTCGTCGGGCTTCTCCACCCCCGCGATGCAGCGCAGCGTCATGCTCTTTCCGCTGCCGCTCGCGCCGAGCAGCGCGGTCACGCCCGCCTCCGCAGAAAAGGAGACGTTCAGCGTAAATCCCTTGAGCCGTTTGACGATATTGACCGAAAGTGCCATGACTTCCCCGATTCCATAAGAATGATATCAAACAAAAACAGTCCGGCCGCCCGGACGGGCTACCACTTTTTGATGTTCTTGAGTTTGGAGTCGGCAAAAAGATTCATCAGAACCACGATGCCGAAGGAGATGAGGAGGATTACGCCGACCCAGATGCCGGCGGTAAGATAGTCTCCATTTTGAATCACCATTGCGATGCGCTGGGAGATGGTTCCCGTCTTGCCCGCGATGTTTCCCGCAAGCATGCTCGTTGCGCCATATTCTCCGAGTGCGCGGGCAAAGGTGAGGATCGTCCCGCTGACCACGCCCGGCCCCGCCGAGGGCAGCACCACGCGCCAGAAAATCCTTCTCTCGCTCATGCCGAGCGTCCGCCCGGCATAGATGAGCTCGATATCCACCTGCTCAAACGCCGCGCGCGCATTACGATACATCAGCGGAAACGCGATCACGCTCGCCGCAAGCACACAGCCAAGCCATGTCTGCACCACCTTGATGGAGAGTTCGTCGTAGAGAAACATGCCGATCGGCCTGCGGAGGCTAAAGATGAGTAATAGGAAGAAACCCGCAACCGTCGGCGGCAGAACCATCGGCAGCGTCAGCAGCCCGTCCACAAAAGCCTTAGTGCGCTTACCCATGAACATAACGCTGCGCGCCGTCCAGATGCCGAGAAAGAAGCAAAGCACGGTTGCGACAAGCCCGGTCTTGAGCGAAATCCAAAGCGGGCTGTAATCCAGCGTTTTAAGAATGGTCAATACCTCTTGCAAAAGCCTCCGCCTCCTTCCGCTCACCTGCCGTTTGCCCTATCTTAACACACGATAAGGACAATCCCTCAGTCTGTCCAAAAAGTCCCTGGATTGTGAAGGGCCGCAGCCTTTACCCCATCGGTTCCGGCTGCGGTGGCTTTGCCGACGCGACGGATTGCCCGGGATCGGCCGGTTTCTTCGCCGCTCTTTGCCGTTCGGAGTCCGGAGGACGAGAGGCAACGAGCGGTTGCCACGTCAAAAAACTCGTTTTGGGGTGGCCTCAATCCCTATCCTTCATCCAAACACCCGCCGCCAAGTAAGAGGGCGGCGGGTGCTTCGGCCCATTGGTTTCTTTGCCGCATCACTCGCGGATTACTTGTTAATCAGAAACATATAGTTTTCGAAGATGGCCTTCACCGCGTCCGTCTGGAGGAAGGCGATGAAATCATCCGCGGCTGCCGTCTCGGCGGCGGTCGCTTCGGCATTGTTCACACGACAAACGGGATAGATGATATCCCCCGTGAGCTTGGTGTCCGCAACTTCGAGGATGTCCACGTCGTCCTTGACGGAGTAAGCGTCGGAATAATATACGGTTCCAACCTCGTTGGAGCCTTCCTTAACCGCTTCCTTAACCTTGCTGACATTGCTGCACTCGTTGATCTCGACGCCGCCCAGCGCAGCGGAGACATCCGCCGTGGTGTAATCCTTGGCTTCCTTCGCGCCGTCCAGTATGCCAAGACCGATCAGCAGCTGACGGGTATATTTGCCCGCGGGGACGCTGCCATCTGCCAGCGCGATGCTCTTGGCCTTCGCCAGATCGGCAAATCCGGTCACAGCGGTACCGCTACCCTTCAAGGTGATCAGCGCGAGTTTGTTGGCGAGCAGGTCCACGCGCGAACCCGCGATCATGTATCCCTCTTCCTCCAGCGTCTTGATCTGGGAGACCGCGGCGGAGAAGAAAACATCGCAGGCAAAGCCTTCCTGAACCTGGGTCAGCAGGGTGCCGGAGCTGTCCGCATTGTAGGTGATCTTTACGTTCGGCTGCGCCGCATTGTAAAGAGGGATGATCTCCTTAAACGCGCCTTCCAGACTCGCGGCGATAAAGAGCTGCACCTCTGCCGCCTCCAGCGGAGCCGCGGTGGGCTCGGGCGTGGCGGCGGGCGCTTCGGTTGCCGCCTCGGTTGCGGCGGGTGCTTCGGTTGCGGCGGGCGCGGCAGGCGCTGCGCATGCGCCTAGCATCGCCATCATCAGGATGGCGCTGAGCAGGGCAATCCACTTTTTCATCTGTCTTTTTCCTTCTTTATCTGTTTTTGATATATGGAACGCGACGCCGGCCGGACATCTGCGTAAACCATCGAAGAAAGACGAAACTCATCTGCCCCGCTGAGATGAACCGGCTACTCCTTGCCGAACCCGCAGTTGGGATAGGTGCAGGTTTCGCATTGCAGGCAAAGGCCGCCGTTGCCTAGGCGCGTTAAATCCCGCCGGAAAATCCTCATGCCCGCAATCACCCTCGGCAGGACAATGTCGAAGATGGACGCACGGGAATACATCACGCACCCCGGCAATCCCATTACGGGTACGCCGTCCGCATAATAACCCAAGAGAAACATCGCTCCCGGCAACACCGGCGCGCCATAGGTGACAATCTCCGCGCCGCTGTCCCGAATCGCAGCAGGTGTGCGGTCGTCCGGGTCCACGCTCATGCCGCCGGTGCAGAGCACGAGATCCACGCCCGCAGCGCGCACCTCGGCAATCGCCTGAATGATGTTCGCCGTCTGATCGTCGCTGACGCGCCTTTGCGTGATCGGCACGCCAAATGCGGAGAGCTTTTTCTCCACAACAGGCGTGAACTTATCCGTAATTCTCCCGTGGAACACCTCGTTGCCCGTGACCACAATACCCGCCTTGAGTCCCTTACGGAAGGGATGCAGCCGCATCAGCGGCTCTGGGCCGACCAACGCCTCCGCATCTTCAATCCGGCGCCGGTCGATCAACAGCGGAATGATCCGCGTGCCGCCAAGCTTGTCACCGGGATGCACCGATGAATTCGTATGCCGTGTGGCAACCATGATATCCGGCAGGTCGTTGAGCGCGTTCAGATGCCCCACATCCACGGTGAATACGCCCGCCTCGGTGGCGAAGAGCTCAATCTTGCCTTCCTTAACATCCCCGCGGTACATATGCGCGCTCTCGCAAAGCGCGGCCAGCCGCCCGGCGGCCTCATTCTCATGCAGGGTGTTTTCGTCCACCTCCCAAACATAGAGGTGGTCCTTGCCCATCGAGAGCAGCATGGGGATATCCTCCTCGGTGACGACATGTCCTTTGCGGAACTGCGCGTCCTTGGACTCCCCGGGAACAATGCGCGTGAGGTCATGGCAGAGTACGTGTCCCGCGGCATTTTGGGTGTCGATGAGCTTCATAGCAACATCATACCATTATTTTTTCAAAAAAACAACGGTATATCCTCCGATCCTTGTTTTTTTAAACGAAAATTCACGTTCCGTGAAAATTGCAATGCCTTTTTGATGAAAAAAAGCGGGGCTCGCCCGCATGAGACCGTCAAAAAACGAGTTTTTTGACAGACTGAAACGGGGCTCGCCCGCATTGTTGATCAGGGAAGCGCGGGGGTCGTTCGAGCGGAATCCTTCCTCCGCCGATTTCGGCGTCGCACGTTCACCTTTTGCGCCGGGTTATTGCTCAATCCGGATTGCATCTCCAACCGATAGGATCCCCGGCGTGAGAACCTTCACAAAGATTCCCTCATGCGGCATGATGCATTGCCCTACCTTTTTATAGATCTCGCAATGCTGATGGCACTCCTTGCCAATCTGCGTCACCTCCACGCGGCATGGGCCGAGCTGCAGCACCGTGCCGACCGGGAGCGTAAAGAGTTCAATCCCACGCGTGGTAATATTCTCCGCAAATTTTCCGGGTGTCAGGTCGTTCAGCCCCAGTGCCTTCATCTTATCGATGCTCTCCTCGGCGAGCAGGCTGATCTGCCGGTGCCAGTTGCCCGCATGCGCATCCCCCACGATTCCGTGGTCAATTCGCAGTTCCGCCTGCGGAACCGGCTGTTTAAAGGTTCCTTTTTTCGGGCTGATATTGATTGATGTAATCGTCGGCATAGTTTTCTCATTTCTGTCATCAGATTACCACGCTTGGTAATTCCGAGCTTATTTCTTACGATCGAGCGCCCGGCTCACCCGCCGATTCGGCTCATGTTCTTCTCCGCCGCAAAGCCCTCGTCGAAGCAATGCGTCTTCGGTTTTTGTTCGATTGCGGTTTGAATTACGTCCAGCAGCGCGGCGTCGTCCCCGCCCTCCAGCGCGTCTTTCAGCGAGAATTCCTCGTTGGAGCCGAGACAGGGGCGCAGCATTCCGTCGCTCATCACGCGCACGCGGTTGCAGTCCGCGCAAAAGCGGTGTGACATGGGGTTGATCAGTCCCACCCGCCCGGCATGCCCGGGCAGCCGATAATCCCGAGAGGGCTGCCCCGGATACGCGGGTTCCGTCGGAATCATCGTGGGATGCGAGGCAAGTATCTCGTCCCCCGTGACGCGCGCCTCCGCGTGATCCGATTCCCCAAGCGGCATATACTCGATGAACCGCACCTGGACCGGACGGTCCTTGGTCAGCGCAATAAAATCGTCAATCTCGTCGTCATTTGTCCCGCGCAACAGCACCACATTGATCTTAACAGGCGCGAACCCCGCCGCGACCGCCTCCTCGATGCCCGTCAGCACGCGTTCGAGCGAACCGCCGCCCGTAATCTCGGCGTAACGCTCCGCCTTGAGCGAGTCTAGGCTGATGTTCAGGCGGCTGAGCCCCGCTTGTTTGAGCCGGCCGCTCATGCCCGGCAGGTGCTGCCCGTTGGTGGTCATCACAATCTCGCGGATGCCGTCGATGGCGCGGATGCCGGAGATGATCTCCAGAAGATCGCGCCGCAGCATCGGCTCCCCGCCCGTGAGGCGCACTTTGTTCACCCCGATTTGGACAAAGGCGCGGACAATGCGCAGGAACTCCTCCCGCCCAAGCTCACTCTTTTTCGGACAGTCCCCCTCTCCCGCGCGACAGTAAGCGCACTTTAGGGTGCAGCGCTCCGTCAGCGAGAGGCGAAGGTATGTGATGGTTCTTCCAAAACGGTCGTTCATCCGGCTCCTATCGGTCCTGCGTTTCCTTGAACGCGGCTCTCCGCCGCACCAGGCAATTTCGTCGTTTGTATGGATCACACCGCCGCGTACCACGCGCGCAAACGCGCAGTTGCTTGGAAGCGGGCATGTTTCGTCCTGTTTTATCCGCTGGCAAGCTTCGTAGCAGCGCTTGCCGACACGGGTCACCGTGAGTTCGCAGTCCCCGACGCGCAGCCCAGTCCCGACGCGCAGGGCTGCGTAATCCAGCCCGTGCGTAACGAGATTCGCCTCAAATCGCCCCGTGCAGAGACCGTCCATCCCACGGGCAGATTCCTCCGCCTCGCTTGCCAGGAGGCTCACCAAACCATCCTTCGCGCTCCTCCGATCACCCGCCACCCCCGCCTCAGGCGAGAGCGACAGGGACTCCGCGTCAACGCGCGCCCCGCCCCCCGGCGCAATGGTCAGGCGCGCGGTTCGCACGCGCCCGGCTCCCGTTCAAACAATCCGCTCTTGCCGCCGCTCTTCTTGACCAGCCGCGTGCAGAGAATCTCCATGCCGCGGTCAACGGCTTTGCACATGTCGTAGATGGTCAGCGCGGCGACGCTCGCGGCGGTCAGCGCTTCCATCTCCACACCGGTCTTCTCGTCGCAGTGCGCCTCCACCCGTATATGAATTCGATCCGGCGGGCAGGGGATGATATCAATCTTGACCGAGGTCAGCGCGATCGGATGGCAGAGCGGGATAAGCTCGCTTGTGCGCTTTGCCGCGAGAATCCCGGCGATGCGCGCCGTGGCGAAAACATCTCCCTTTGCCGCCGTTCCGCTGACAATCAGGCTCAGCGTCTCCGGCTGCATGGCAACGAAGCTCTCCGCAACCGCCACGCGATGGGTCACGTCCTTTTCGGAAACGTCTACCATACGCGCTTTTCCGCGTTCGTCCAAATGGGTTAACGCATCGCTCATTGAAAGCGCCGTCCTTTCGCTGCTGACATCGTCGTCCCTTTATGCGGTTGTTGATCGGTGCCATGATCATATGCGATATGTTTATGAAAAATAACCGCCGCAGGATAGCTCTATCATACGGCGGCAACCAGGCTTTGGCAAGTAAATCCAGACCGTTTTACAGATATATTATTTTCAAAAGAATAACGCTTCGGGCCGCCGCCGGAACTCCTCCGGCGGGATATTACTCCGTCTGCAGTTCCGGCCAGATCCGCTTGATTCTGCCCGGTTTGTCAAAGCGGTATCCGCCCAGGGCGTCGAGTCTGCTCAAAAAGGCGTCGCTGGCGATCACGCGCAGGAACGCGCGCACCTGCGGGCTGTTCATCGCGGGGAGCGAAACGAGCAGGTCGTAGGTCTCTTCGCAGACGGGCACAAAATCGAGGTCATACATCCGCGCGGCGGCCAGAATGCCAAGGCCGCAATCCGCGCTGCCCGCAGCAATCTGCGCCGCAACGGCGGTGTGCGTCATCTCCTCGCGCTCGTATCCCGCAATCTCCGCCCCGGAAACGCCGTTCTGCCTGAGCAGATAATCCAGCAGCACGCGCGTGCCCGCGCCCTTCTGTCTGTTGGCAAAGCGTACGCCCCCCTTGGTCAGGTCGCGTACGGCGAGGATTCCCAGCGGATTCCCCTTTGCGACGAGAAACCCCTGCATGCGGCGGACGCACTCCACGAGCGCCGCACCGCCGCTTGGCAGATACCGTTCCACGTAGGAGGTGTTATAGCTTCCGTCCCGTTCGTCCAGCAGGTGTATGCCGCCCAGTTGCGCCTCTCCTCTGCCGACGGCGAGGATCGCCCCCATGCTGCCGACGTGCGCGCTGCTGACATAGGAACGGATATCCAGCCTGCGGAGCTCGTCCGCCGCTTCGTCGATGAGCGGGTCATGGCTGCCGAGAATACGCACCGTCCGCGCAATGCGGTCGATGGGTTTGAGGAGGCGCACATGCGCGCGTTCCCCCGCCTCATAACCTTCGCAGTTTTGGGGAATATCAATGAGGCAGTCCGCCTTCGTGAACGACGTAACCACGCCCGCGCCCGCGTTGAGCGGCACGGCGGAAAGCCCGCCGTCCGCGCCGAATCCGAGCGTTGCGCGGACAAACTCCCGATACTTCAGCGAACTGACCATTCGCCGCCCCATCTTGACGCAGACGGACTCCGGCAGGGTTCGCTCCCGCATGAGCAGGCGGTCGATGACGGGTTTCACCAGCTCCTCCAGCACAATGATGCCGGAGACCGGGTAGCCGGGGATCCCGACCACGGGTTTGCTCCCGACTGCGCCAAGCACGGCGGGCTTGCCGGGGCGAATGGCGATGCCGTGGAGGCAAACCTCGCCCAGCGCGCGGATGGCCGCCGCCGTCGTGTCGTCCCGCCCGGCGGAGGTTCCTGCGCAGAGCAGTACCATATCGCATTCCTCTACGGCCTGCTTCAGCGCGGCGCGAATTTGCGCCGGATCGTCCGGCACAACGGGATAGACGGCCCCTTGTGCTCCCCAGCGGCAAAGCATCGCGGAGAAGATGGCGGAGTTAAACTCCATCACCTCGCCCTTCCCGGGGTTGTCGCTCGGCGGCACTATCTCATCCCCGGTCGGGATCATCCCGACGCGCGGCATGGCGACGGCCTCCAGCGCGGCAACGCCGCCCGCGAGCATCGCGCCGATCATTGCGGGTTCAATCTCCGTAAACGACGGCAAAATCATATCCCCGGCGGAAAGATCCTCGCCAATCTGGCGTACATGCTGCCAGGGCGCGGCAGACTGACGCAGCGTCACGCCCGTCTCATCCTCCACACAGTCCTCAATCATGACCACCGCGTCGCAATCGTTTGGCAGCGGATCTCCCGTATCCACGCGGACAAACGCGCCGGCGCGGAGCAAAACAGGCGTCGTTTCCGTCGCGCCAAAGGTCCGCTTGGCGGAGATCGCGATGCCGTCCATCGCGCAGGCGGTGTAATGCGGACTCGAGAGCCGCGCGTAAACGGCGCGCGCGCTCATCCGTCCGAGGGAATTCGTCGTGCGGATGGTCTCCGTACGGTATCCGATGCCACGTTGCTCCAGAAACGCCAGGTAGGCGCCCAGTGCCTCACTCAGCGGCGTATTGGTCAGGTATTCATACTTCTCCATGATCGTTCTCCATCTGCTCAGCGCATTTGCGCGCATCCTCTAAAACAAAATCACGCGTACCCGCGCGTCCTTGACCAGCCCCTCCGCCTCACGCGGAATGGTCACATATCCGTCCGCACGGGTGAGCGGCAGGACAAGCCCCGATTTCGCGGCGACCGGCTCGGCCAGCCCGTCCTCGGTCAGCCGCACCAGCAGCAGTTCCTCGCGCCCGTGGTTGGAGGGCACCGCCTGTGCGATGCGCGCCTCCATCGCCGTTTCGCGCGGCATCGTTCCCGAAATTGCGGCGATCACCGGGCGCACCAACGCGTGAAACACCAGATAGGCCGCTGCCGGATGCCCCGGCAGGCAGACGGCGAGCTTGCCGCCAATCTCCCCCGCGAGCGTCGGTTTGCCTGGCTTTAGCGCAAGCCCGTGGAATAATAAAGCGCCGAGTTTAACGATGCAGCGCTCGGCCGCATCTTTTGCCCCGGCGGAGCTGCCGCCAGAGAGCAGCAAAAGGTCGCATTCGTCCATTGCGCCCCGGATGGCAGCTAAAAGCGCATCCTCGTCGTCTGCCACGCGCCCCAAAAAGCGTGCCTCCGCCCCCGCTTCCGTGGCCGCGGCGGCGAGCATCGCGCCGTTGACGTCGCGAATCTGCCCATCCCTTGGCGTTTCGGCGGGGTCGACGAGCTCGTCCCCGGTGGACAGGATCAGCACTCTTGGCCGCTCATAAACCGAAACTTCGGTGTGGCCGAAGGCGGAGAGAATCCCAATCTCCCTTGCGCCGATTCTCGTTCCCGACCGCAGGAGGGGTTCTCCCTGCTTGACGTCGTCGCCGCGAAATACGACATGCCTGCCCGGCGCGCTCGGCGTTTCGACAGCGATCGTGCCATCCGGGAGCCGCTCGGCGTCTTCGAGCATCACCATCGCATCCGCGCCGCCGGGCAGTTCACCGCCCGTCCAAACAGCGGCGCCTTCCCCTGGCTCCAGCGAAAACGCCGCTCGCTCGCCCATGCGAACCTCACCCGCGTGCCTGAGCAGCGCGGGCATGGCGGGGCTGGCGCCAAACGTGTCCGCAGCGCGGACGGCATAGCCGTCCACCGCGCTGCGATGAAAGGAGGGCAGGTCGGCATCCGCCGGCGCGCCGCCGGCAAATACGCGCCCCAACGCATCCGCGAGCGGAATCCGTCGCGTCTTCGCCTCGGTTTTTCGCGCGGTTTGAATCAATTTTTCTCTCGCCTCCTGCAGAGGCAGCACCTGCAGCATGTTCGAATTGAAATTTCCTTTCAAAAAATCTGGACAGACCACAAAAGCCATGAAAAGCGATGTATTTTCTTGCAGAAATATCACACATTATACCAAAGCGGGGACGAAAATGATATCCTCTCCCCACCCGTAACAAAACGGCGTATTTATTATGCAAAATCCATCAAAATAACAGAAAAAAATAATTTGTGAACACCGCCCGACAACCCCAACAGGTTGTGTTGAGTTTTACAAAATAATACAAGAATTTGATAAATTTCCCTTGACATTGTATACTCAACACGATAGTATAATATTAAATTTCCATGAATATACCGTAACTCTTTTGTTACGAGATGACGGACGCTGCCGGACAAAGCATCATGACAGTCGTTTGCAGCGGATCACCGGGGGAAATGTAATGGGACAGACGGGTAGGTACACATCTTATCATAGCGCTCCGCCCAGCCGCTCCGCGCACCGCGACCGGTCTGTTCGTTCTGCGAGAAAACGCGCCAAGCGCAGGGTATATGCACTCGTCGCATTCATTCTATTTTTTGGACTAGCGGTAATCTTTGCCTATAAGCCCGCCAGCGCTGCAACCAAAACCCTGTTGCAGTCTTTTCGCGTTGCAGAGGAGCAGGCGCCCGCGCCCGCCGCCGAAGCGCCGGCGGAAAGCATTGTCCGGTTCCAGCCCGCGGTGGATGCGCCGGCCGCCGGAGGATCCGAGTTTGCGCTCCGGGGAGCCAACGCGCTTTCCATCAATGCCTGGCAGGGGGCAAAAAATTGCGGTGAGAGCTTCGAGGTCTCGCTCAACGGCGTTTCCGCAACAGAGCAAGTTCAGTTTAGCGCGCAGAACTGCACCGTGTTTCCCGAGAGCGGAACAGGCGCGGATTCCTATACCGTCACCGTGATCGGTTCGGGAGCCTATTCCCTCACCGCAATGGGCGGCGGAACCTCCGATCTGAACCGCGACACGCGCACAGGCGTAGCCGGACGGGCGGATCAGATGGCGCTGAACATAGACGGTTGGGGTCGCGGGGACGGTTATTACGATCATTTCAAGATTCACGTCTCCGGCGGCACGATTAACGGTCCGATCTCCTTCCAGACCGACGGATGCACGGTTTCCCCTGCGGTTGGGACGGTTGACACGGAGTTTGAGGTCACCGTCACGCGCGTTGGCGCATATGAGCTAACCGCCATGATGGACGGAAACGAGAACTATAACAGCGCCTACTCCGCGCGTTTGAGCGGCTGCTCCAGCAAATCCAATCAAGCGCCGATGCATATCGAAGGCTGGGTGGACGATGCAAAGAGCGGAGAAACCTTCACCGCGCGCATCTATGGCGGCAGCACAAGCGAGCAGATTCAAACCGCCGCGGTCGGCTGCACCGTCGCCAAGATATCCCCCGAAGAATTCGAGGTCACCGTGGACGCGGTTGGCCCCTATGCGCTGACGGCGACTCGCGCAGGCAATTACGGCTATAACAGCGTTTCCGCATCGGTCAGCGGCATCTCGGAAAAATCCAGAGCGCGAACGCTCTCCGTCTCCGGCTGGTCGGATACCAAAAACTGCAACGATACCTTCCCCATCAGCATCACGGGTGGCGCGGCGGGCGCAAACATCACCTTCGTTGCCAGCGGTTGCACCGTCTCTCCCGCAACGGGCACGGCGGATACCAAGTATTCGGTCACGGTTACCTCGGCGGGCGGTTACTCGCTCAGCGCGGTGATGTCCGAAACAGCCACCTATGAATCCGAAAAAACGCGGACCTATCACGGTCAATCCGGCAAGGGGGTTCAAGCCAAGCTTCAGGTTGAAAACTGGCTTGAAAACGCACCGGCAGGCAGCGCCTTCGAGATCACCGTCGGCGGCGGCAGCGGAACCGGAACCCCCACGTTAACCACCAGCGACGGCTGCTCGGCCCGGCTGAAGAACGGGGAAACCAACGTCTACATCATATCCGTTTATCCGCTGGCGGGCAAGGACTATTCCATCGACGTCAGTAAATCGGGCGATGCGACCTATGAGGCCGCAGCCCCCATTACCTTCTCCGGCAAAACCAGTGGAATTGCGCAGAACACCCTCGCCGTCAACGGCTGGAACAACAGCGTGTTCTCCGGCGATTCGTTTGACATCAATCTCTCCGGCGGGAGCGGAACGGGCGGACTGGAGTTTGCGCTGGTTGGCTGCAAGATGTCACCGGAAGGCGGCACGGTCAACGACAAATACACCATCACGGTAACCGCGCTGGAAGGCGAGCCGTATTCACTGACCGTAACGCGCGCGGGAGATGGAAACTATACCGACGCATCCATTCAGCAAACAGGCACCACGCGATTCTTTGAAAAATCCAAGGTGGATGCCATGCTGGAGCCTGTCACGACCGGAACCTACTCTTGGGTTTACATCTGCGGCGGAATCGTTCTTCTCTTCGGCATTGTGCTGCTGATCATGCAGATTCACAACACGCCTCGCCGTCGCCGCCGATAAGCCAATCTCAACCGTAAAGGGTTTGCCCGCAAGGCAAGCCCTTTTTGCTGCCCGTTTTCTCGGCTCTCCGTCAATAGTTGGGCTCTCCGTCAATAGTTGGGGTAGAGCGGTAGACTAAGAAAAAGGGCCTGTCCTGTGAAGGACAAGCCCCCAGAGCATCAACAAACCCAGTAGGGGGTTTGGGGGATTTCGAAAATCCCCCATGTTCCTTCAAATTTGGCGATTCATTCGCCGAATTTGTGAAAAAATGGCGCGATTCGCGTCATTTTAACCCAAAGTAAAACCCATCAGCAGAGTCCGCAGGACTTTGTCGATGGGCTGAGGGCCTGTCCTGTGAAGGACAAGCCCCTGAAGGGGTCTGGATGTCGTGGTGTCCGGGCTTAACCCGCGGGTGTTGGGGCGGGCGTCGCCGCGGCCTCCGGAGAAGCGGAGGCATCGGGTGAGACGGAGGGCTCCGGCGTAGCTTCCGGTGCGGGCGTCGGCTCAATCAGCCCCGCTTTGACCGCAAACTCATAATAGATATCCTCTTCCCGCCAACCGCCGGCGGTGGCCTTCGTTCCGCGGGACGCGATGGTGCAGTCCGGCAAAGCCTCCGTCAGCTTCGCAACCGTCTCCTTATCGAGTTTGTTGTTCATGACCCAAAGTTTCTTAAGCTGCTTCATTCCCAGCAGCGGTGTAATGTCCGCAACGGCAATTCGGCTGCAATTCAGGCTCGTGAGCTTCGGCAGGCCAACCAACGGATTCAAATCCGTAATATAGTTGATGAAGATCTCCAGAAACTCCAGATCGGTCAGGGAAGAGATCGCGGAGATATCCGTAATCTTGTTATTTCCCAGGCTGAGCAGGCGGAGTTTCGGCAGGTTCTTCAGGAACGACAGGTCGGTAATCTTATTGCCGTCCAGATCCAGATAGACCAGATCGTTACAATACTGAAACGCCGTAAGATCCGCATCCACCAATTCCGAATTGCCCGCGCTGGCGATGTAGGTGCCCGCGCCGTTGGGGAAGGTCTTGCGGTTTTCGGTGGAGAACGACTCAATATCCGTGCGCACCTGCCACGCGCCAATCTGGACATACCAAACAAATTTCACAGCAGGGAACTCCGCTTGCAGCTGAATCATCTGTTCGCTGGTCAGTCCTGTACCGCACATATCACACTTCGTCAGGTTCGGCAGGTGCTTAAGTCCCTCGGAAACCTCATCCGGTGCCGTAAAGGTCTGACCCTGCAGGTTTAGCTCCGTCGTCTCCGGCGTCAGCGTCTGGCCAAAGAGCTCAAACGAAAACGAGAACGCGACGAGCGGGAAACGTTCCTTGAGCGCATCCATGGTCTCAAAGGAGATCGTTTGCCCTGTCAAATTACAGCTCGCGAGCTTTTTGAGCGGCGCAAGCTTATCGACAAGCTGGGTGTCGTCGGTGATGCTCGCCGTCGAGAGATCAAGCTCGGTTGCGTCCGTGCTTACCTCAACACCGTAGAGATCCAGCGTGCGCAAAAAAGCGATGTTGGGATAGCGAGCCTCCAGAGCGGTGCCTTCCTCGTCGGTCAGTCCGGTGCCGGTGAGATTCACATTGGTCAACCCTGGCAGATATCCGATCGCTGCCATGAGCTCATCCCCGCTGACGGTCTTGCCGGAGAGATCAAGCGCAGTATCCGTGTTGAGCAGCGTCTGCCCGCCAATTGTAACCTGCCAGAGAAAAGAAACATCGGAAAGCTCCAGGCTCTTGCTCATCAGTGCGTCGTAACAGGTGCAGGCGCGCGCATCGACAGAACTCAGAAGCGGAAAATACTGCAGTAAATCGAGAGCGGCGGCGTCCGTTGCGGCGGGTAGCACCAGCTCGGTTAGCTGATTATCAAAGCGCTGATCCGCAATCGGAACGCTCCAGAGGATTCGGCAGTTTGGCAGGGCGCTTTGCAGCGCGCGATATTCATCCGCCGTGATGACGGCGTTACGCACATCCAGCTGCTGCAGATTTTCATATTTCAGAAGATCGTTTGTATCAATCTGCGCCGCGTCATCGATCGTCACTTCCGTCAGGGATCGATCCTTAAACAATCCGCAGCCAAGAAGCCCAAGCGAGAGCGTAAGGATGAGCAGCGCGATAAACGCGCGGCGGATGCGGACCAAGGTTGCTGCGCGCTCAGTTCGCGCGCTGGTAGAGTCTAAATGTATCATCGTAGTCTTCACTCCAGAATGTTTGTGTCTGAATCAGGTTATATCCATCGGGCGCTTCGTCCCGGTTTCGAGTAACGATAAACTCCGCGCCCCGCTCGGCAACATAGCGGGCCTGCTCCTGCCCCATCTCGGGCAGGCCAACGTTCGCGGTTGCAAAAAAGCGATACTGCGGGATCACATCCGCCGCGAGGTAGAAGCCCGCGTCCGGGAACCCATAACAGAACAGCGAGATTTCTTCCTCGGTCTTCGTCTCGCGCATGATCCTGGCAAAACTCGCCTGCGGCGTGTCCGCACGCTTGATGGAGAGCATGTAGCGATTATCCGAGGTGAGGAGCGCGAACGCAAGCATAGCGATCGACAGCGCGCCAAAGAGCGCAGAGCGGATAAAGGGCTTTCCCGGCCGCCGGCCGGCTTTACCCTCCAGCAACCGCGCAATCGGCACGAGCCCAAGCGCCATAAACGGCGTAAGTACCAGCCCGTAATAGCGATACCCCTGCCCGCCCATGTAGACGCCGCAGGCAAAGAGGCCAAAGAGCAGCACGAGGTTGATCTTTTCAATCGGCTTGACTTCATCACGCTTGCGCGCGATAAGCCAGATTATGCCAAGGACGAGCAGCAGAGAAATCTGTGGGTTGCGATAGAAGAAGGCGCCAACGCTGCGCACGATGGCGATTATCATATTGGGCAGCACGGGGTCTGCCAGATAGGAATATCCAAAGATATTCTGATAAAAATAGTAATGAAGGAAGCTCTCGAGCCCCCCGGTCGCGGCAAAATAAATCACCCACGGAATACCGGCAGAAAACATGATCCCAAGGAACAGAAGACTCGCGGTGATTGCGCGCTTATACTGCTTTTGAACCAGCATGGAGATTGCGATAACCCCCATCCAAGCGATATAAAACGCCAGCAGCGTAAATTTTGCAAAGAGTATCATCCCCGCAAACAGCGCGTGAACGGCAATCATGCGCAGGGAAACCGGCGCAGGATATTCCGTCTTAAAATAGCGTAAGGACTCGTAAAGCGACCAAGCAAAGAGCGGCATCAACAGTTCTTCCAGGCTTCCGCCGTGGGAGAAGCTCATGCTGCCAAGAATGCAGGCGGAGAGCACCGGCAACGCAAGAATCGCATACCGCTCGCTATAGAGCGAAACGGTGCGATACGCCGCATAGAGCGTAAAGGAAAACGCAATGGTCTCCAGCAGATAAACGCCAAAAAACGAACCGCCGGAAACCAGCGAAGCCAAGCCAAAGAGCAGAAACGCCACCGGCCCTTTTTGATCGTACAGGTTAAGGTATGGTACCTTCCCGTGCATCATTCCCTTGCCGATGGTGAAATAGATATTGGAATCCACCCAATCGTTGAGCGGAAACAGCGGCGAGCTCTTGGTACACAGAAGAAGAAAGACAGCCGAAAACAGCAAACAAAGGGGATAAATCCATCGTTTTAACTGCCCGCTCTGCAATCGTTCCATGCCTGCACCTCCTCAGCTCCCGCTCGCGCGGAAAATGCTTCCATATTATAACGGATTTTTCTTGCTTTCGCAACCGCGAAGCGCTGATTGCGCGCAGTTTCCCTGTTAAACCCGCAAAACCATTCGAATGTTCCAAGTAAGGCACATTTCTCCCATATCTGTTTCACAACAACATGCTATCCTACAACAACATTAAGTGAAATGGAATGGAGGTCCCCATTATGAAAAAAACAATATGGCTCGCGGCGGTGGCGCTGTTCGGGGCGTTTCTTCTCTCTGCATGCGCCGGATCTCCCGCGACTTCCGATTTGGTCTATCGCGGAACGGTCACCAGCATCTCCGATGACGGAAGCGTTCTTGTCACACAGGTGGCTGGACATAATTACGGGCAACCCAGCATACTCTTTCATGTAGACAAAACAATCGGCAAAGAGCTGGGCGATACCCTGACGCAGGATGCATTTGTTGAAGTGCACTATAACGGAGCGTTAACCCGCTCTCTCCCTGCGCAGGGAACGGCGCTCTCGCTTCGCGTCATCGCGCCCTATACCGAAGGCGTCGTGCAAAACGGCACCATTCTGAGCGTCACCCCGGGGAAGGACGGCTACAGTATCTCCCTTCTGCCGTTCGGCGCGGAGCAGACGGACGATTTGAGCAATACCGTTACGCTCACCGTTCCCCTCATCACGCTGGAAGGGCTCTCCGGCGCCGACCTGGTCGAAGGCCTCAAGGTCTCCGCCGTTACGATGGGCATCGCCGCTATGAGCATGCCGCCCATCATGCCGGTTGTCGCGCTCCTGCCCTATACGGAATAATCGTACAGAGCCGCGGCATCCGCCGTTCCCCGCCTGAAGCGCGGGAGCGGCATACGCAAAAAAAAGGGATTCTTCCGAATAGAAGAATCCCTTATTTTTTTGCCAGAATCAGCTTACTTGCTGCGGCTAACCTTACCGGAACGGAGGCACCGCGTGCAAACATTCATCTTCGTCGGTTTCCCGTCAACGACGACATGCACGCCCTGGATGTTCGGCGCCCAGCCGCGCTTGGTCTTGCGGTTGGAGTGGCTGACCAGATTGCCGGACATGACACCCTTGTTGCAGACTTCACAATACTTACCCATGCGAGTAGTCCACCTCCTTGATAAAAATCGAACAGAACTATATTACCACGCGAACACACGCGATGCAAGCCTTATTTTCCGAAATAACGGCTCAATTTGCCGGTTCAGCAATCCGCCTTTTCGCCTATTGCATCTGCGGAAAGCCGGATTGCCGCAGCGCCTCATAGAGCACGAGCGCCACGCTGTTGCTCAGGTTCAACGAGCGCAGCCCTTCCCGCATGGGAATGCGCACCGCGCCTTCTGCGCGCCGCTCCAGCAGGGCCGGCCCCAAACCCGCCGTCTCCTTGCCAAAGACAAGAAAATCTCCATCCCGATAGCTGACATCCGCATAGCTTCTTGTCGCATGCGTGGAGAGAAGAAAGAACCGCGCATCGGGATATTCCGCCTCCACCTCGGCGAAGCTATCGTGATAGACGACGTTTAATTCATCCCAATAATCCAGCCCGGCGCGCTTGAGCGATTTGTCGTCCACCGAGAACCCCAGCGGACGGACCAGATGCAGTTTTGCCCCGGTCACCGCACAGGTGCGGGCAATGTTGCCGGTGTTCTGCGGGATCTCCGGCTCAACAAGTACGATGTGAAACACAAATTCCTCCCGCCGTGGCCACGCACGGCATCCAACAAAATCCCGGCTCAGCGTTTCAATTCCGCGAGGCGCGCGGCTTCCAGCATCAGCAGCATCCGTTCGCAGACATCCTCCGGCGCGAGAATACGCATCCTGCCGCAAAACTGAAAAACCCATCCAAAAAACGGTGGCGAAACGCGTACCGGCGCCATGATTGCATAGGTGTTCTCATCCAGCTGCTCCATTGGCACATCTGTGCCAAAGCGATCCAGAACGGCGCCAATGATCTGCTTTTCAAACGAAAGCCGCACCCAGCGCTGCTCCGCCGGCGCCATCGAAAAGACGGTCCCGGCATAGGCGGCGGCGTCAAATCCGCTGTCCGCCGGAGCGGCTGCCTCCTCCAGTGCGGAAACATTCGTCATCTTATCCAGCCGGTAATGCGCAAGGCCTTCATGCGCAGGGTGATCGGCGATCAGATAATAGTGGTCCTCCGCATAGGCAAGCGTGCAAGGGCTGACGATATACGCCTCCCCGCCGCGGCGCGGGGCCAGCGTGTTTTTCGCTGTGATGGAGCAGTAGACAAACGAGAGCTTGCGTCCGTTTTCGATGGCATGCAGAATAATCGCCGCGTTATAAAAGGCGCGCTCGCCCTGCGCCTGATGCGGCGCAACCGCCGAATCTGTGCGGCGCAGAAACGCCGCTTCATGCCGGTTGGTCAGCGAGAGCAGTTTTTCGATGATTGCCCCGGCGCGCTCCGGCGAGAGTACGCGGCTTGCGCGCACCATATCCGCCAGCAGGCGAAGCTCCTCCCGCTCGAACAGCCGCCGGGCGAGAAAATATTCGTTTGCTCTGCGCTTTCGGAAACGAACGTCCACCCCGCTCTGCTGCAACAGCGCAATATCCGAATAAACGGTTCTGCGGTCGCAGGGAATACCGCGCAATTCCAGATGCGCAATCAGTTCCTGCGCGGTCACGGGGTGCCGCTCGTCGGTATTTTCCAGAAAATAGTCTCTCAACAGCAGCAGCCGCACGCGAGAATCGGACATTGCCATTTGCCTCCGGCATGGAACTTGGTCAGTTGGACGCGCCTGTGATCGCGTCGATGCGGGCCAGTTCCTCCGCTGAAAATGCGGGCGCGCTGAGGATGCCGAGATTTTGTATGATCTGCCCCGGCGACGAAGCGCCAATGAGCACGCTCGTCACCCGTTCGCTGCGCAGAACCCAGCTCAGCGCGAGTTCCGACAGGGTCTGCCCGCGGCTGAGCGCAACGTCGTTGAGCGCGCGAATCTGGCCGAGTTTCTCCTCCGTGAGCTGCTCCGCCCGCAGGAACGGGCCGCCCTTGCCGATGCGGCTGTCCGCCGGAATTCCCCTGAGGTAGCGGTCGGTTAAAAGCCCCTGCGCCAGCGGGCTGAAGGCGATGATGCCAAACCCCGTGTCCATCGCGGCCTGCTCCAGCCCGTCCGGCTCAATATGCCGGTCAAAGATAGAATAGCGTACCTGATTGAGCACAAACGGGCAGTGCAGTTCACGCAGGATCTTCACCGCCGCGCGCGCCGTCGCGCTGTCGTAGTTGGATAGGCCGGCGTACAGCGCACGGCCGCTCTTTACCGCCGTATCCAGCGCCAGCATGCTCTCCTCCAACGGGGTGTTTTTATCCATGCGATGATGGTAAAACACATCCACATATGGCAGGCCAAGGCGTTTCAGGCTCTGGTCGAGACTCGCGAGCAGATATTTTCGGCTGCCCCAGTCGCCATAGGGGCCCGGCCACATCGTGTAGCCCGCTTTGGTGCTGATGATCATCTCGTCGCGATAGCCCGCAAACTCTTCCCGCAGGATCCGGCCGAAGTTTTCCTCCGCGCTGCCGGGCAACGGGCCATAATTGTTCGCAAGATCAAAATGCGTTACTCCCCGGTCAAAAGCGGCAAAGCACATCTGTTTCATGTTGTCGTAGCTGTCATTGGTTCCAAAGTTATGCCAGAGCCCCAGCGAAAGCAGGGGGAGCTTGAGTCCGCTTGCACCCGCGCGGCGGTAGTTCATGGTTTCATAGCGCGAATCGCCTGCACGATATGTCATGCTTGGCCTCCTTGATGCGAAAAAATTGGCCGCCGGCAAAACGCCGGTCAGTGAAGTATATTGTATCACATTACGCCCCCATCCCCAATGCCTGACTTTGATTTGTCGTATCGGTGCGCCGGTGAAAAACGTTTCTATAAAAATAAGAAATCGTTCATTGACTTTTCCCGATAAATACCGGAGAATAGGGAGCGTCGGCAGCGCTGCCCAGGCGCGCTTTTGACCATTTTATCCCATTTTTTAGATTGTTCGGAGGACGACTTGTGATTGCAAAAGTACCCGTAGCCACCATCGAAATGCAGACCGGCAGCATCATCAAAATGGAGCTGTATTACGATATCGCGCCCAACACGGTGCGAAACTTTATCCACCTTGCCAATAAAGGCTTTTATGACGGAACCATCTTTCACCGCGTGGTAAAAAACTTCGTGATTCAGGGCGGGGACCCGACCGGAACCGGAACCGGCGGCCCGGGTTATCACATCAAGGGCGAGTTCTCAAACAACAGGCATCACAACGCCCTCTCCCATGAGCGCGGCGTGGTCAGCATGGCGCGGCAGGGCAACCCTTATAACCCGCCCGCAGCCTATGATTCGGCGGGAAGCCAGTTCTTCATTCTGCATGCGGACGCCAAGTATCTCGACAAGGACTACGCCGCGTTTGGCATGGTGGTTGAGGGAATGGACACGGTGGACGCCATCGCCAACTGCGTCACCGGCGTGCACAGCAAACCCATCGTCGAACAAAAGGTGAAAACCATCCGCGTGGAAACCTTCGGCGAGGAGATCGGCGAGCCGGAGACCATAACGGACTAACGCTATTTCCTGTCATATGCAGATCAACGATGGGCAAAATCTGTACTCATCGTTCAAAGTTTCTTGACAAGCGCGCGCATATCTGCTAGAATACATAAAAATATTTATGTATTTAGCGGGTGTGCGCGCGTTTTGTCGTACTCCGGATCCATGCTCTTCGATCGAGAATCTTTTATAAACTGGATGTGATGCTTGTGTTGTTTGCGAATATAACCGAGGCGGTGTCGGAACTCTACCGCAATCTCCGCCTGTCGCATTACCGCAACCTCTTTGGTCAGCTGCGTGAAAAAGCCGGAAGCCTCAGCGCAACGGAGGCGTTCTCCGCCGAGGTCATCTATCTGCTCGATCGCCCGACCATTGGCGAATTTGCGGATTTTATCGGGATATCGCAGCCGAACGCCTCCTACAAGGTCAACTCCCTGGTAACCAAGGGATATCTCGAGCGCGTGAGCAATGACGACGATCATAGAGAAGCGCACCTGCATGTTACAAAAAAGTTTCTGGACTATTATGGCCGCCAACTGCCGGATATGAAGAGTGCGGTCTCTTCTGCTCTAACGTCATTTACCGAGCAGGAGATCCAGCTCCTTACCCGTCTCTTTCACAGGCTGAATCAGCATTTGGCTGCGAAAGCCTAGCGTCGCGCGGGTCCTTTTGCGCGGCTGCGGTACCGCGCCGCCATACCGCGGGGGATTGATGGCGGACGAGAGTAAAAAACGTTTTGGGGGTAAAAATGGATCTATTTGAAAAATGCGGCCGAATGACCGCGGTCAAGGAAACCCGCGAGGCGGGCATCTATCCCTACTTTCACGCGCTGGAGTCGCGGCAGGATGTCGAGGTCATGATGGAAGGCAAGCGCCGCATCATGCTCGGGTCAAATAACTATCTGGGGCTCACCACACATCCCGATGTGGTGGAAGCGGGTCTCAGCGCCATGCAGCAATATGGCTCCGGCTGCTCCGGTTCCCGTTTTCTCAATGGCACGCTGCGCATGCACCTCGAACTGGAGCAGGAGCTCGCGCGGTTTTTGCACAAGGAAGCGATTGTCACCTTCTCCACCGGCTTCCAGAGCAACCTTGGCATCATCAGTGCGCTGGTCGGCAAGGGTGACTTTGTCGTCTGCGACAAGGAAAACCACGCGAGCATCTATGACGGCTGCCGCCTCTCCTATGGCACCATGGTGCGCTATCGTCACGGAGACATGGAGCACCTGAAGCATGTTCTGGAAGAGATTCCCGACACGGCGGGCAAGCTCATCGTCACCGACGGCGTATTCAGCATGGGTGGCGACATCGCAAAGCTGCCGGAGATCGTCGCCCTCGCCAAACAGTATGGCGCGCGGGTCATGGTGGACGATGCGCACGGCCTCGGCGTCATCGGCAAAGGCGGGCGCGGCACGGCGAGCCACTTTGGTCTGGAGGACGAGGTGGATATCTATATGGGCACGTTCAGCAAATCTCTCGCAAGTCTCGGCGGCTATATGGCCGCGAGCACCGAGGTAGCGGAGTTTGTGCGCCATACCTCCCGCCCCTTCATCTTCTCCGCCTCCATGACACCCGCCAGCTGCGCCTGCGCGTTGGCCGCGCTGCGCGTGCTGGAGCGCGAACCGGAGCGGGTGGGCCGCCTGCAGGAAATCTGCCGGTATGTCCGCGCGGGGCTGAGCGGGCGCGGCATCCCACATAAATACACCGCGGATGTACCGATTATACCGATTTATACCTACGAGACCATCCGCACGCTGACCGTCGCGAAGATGCTCTACGACGCGGGGGTGTATGTCAACCCCGTCCTGCCGCCGGCAACACCCGCAACGGAGTGCCTGCTGCGCACGAGCTATATGGCGACGCTCAAAGAGCCGCTGCTCGACGAGGCGATGGACATCATGGCAAGCGTTTTGACGGAGGAGACAAAATGAAGCGCGTTTGTCTGCTCACCGGAGGCAGCGGCGGAATCGGCCGGGCAACCGCCGCACTGCTGGCACAAAACGGGTTTATCGTATATGAACTCAGCCGCAACGGTGCGGACGCCGACGGCATCCAGCATATCACGGCGGATGTGACCAAACCCGAACAGGTTCGCGCGGCTGTCGCGCAAGTGCTCGCGGAGCAGGGGCAGATCGACCTGCTCGTCAATAATGCGGGCTTCGGCATCTCCGGCGCGGTGGAGTTCACCGACCCGGCGGATGCTGATGCGCAGCTCAACGTCAATTTCTTTGGCGCGCTGCACTGCATCCAGGCGGTGCTGCCGACGATGCGCGCACAAAAAACCGGGCATATCGTGAACATCAGCTCCGTTGCCGCGCCGATCGCAATTCCCTTTCAAGCGTTCTACAGCGCGACCAAGGCCGCAACCAACTCCCTCACCCTCGCGCTGCGCAACGAGGTGAAACCCTTTGGCATCCGCGTCTGCGCAATTCTCCCGGGTGATGTAAAGACCGGCTTTACCGCCGCACGGCAGAAGAGCCGCGCTGGTGCGGAGGTCTACGGCGCAGCGCTGGATCACGCAGTGAGCGTCATGGAGCACGACGAACAAAACGGCATGCCGCCGATCATGGTCGCAAAGGCCGTTCTGCGCGCAGCGAACGCAAAAAAGCCCGCCGCGTTTGCCACCGTCGGATTTCAATATCAACTCTTCGTACTGCTGAGCAAGCTCCTCCCCGCGAGCCTGACCAACGCGCTCGTCGGCATGATCTATCGGTAAATCAATTCAACCGCTCAACGCCGTCCCTTCGGGGACGGCCAGCCCATCGACAAAGTCCTGCGGACTCTGCCGATGGGTTTTACTTTGGGTTAAAATGACGCGAATCGCGCCATTCTTTCACAAATTCGGCGAATGAATCGCCAAATTTGACGGAACATGGGGGATTTTCGAAATCCCCCAAACCCCCTACTGGGTTTGTTGATGCTCTGGCCGTCCCTTCGGGGACGGCGTTTTTCGCGCACCGCAAAGGTTCGCTGTAATCTGCCGGAATTTTGCCGTTTTTTCAACATCTGTCCTGCAATATTTTTGCGTACGCTCTTTGTATCAACCGAGGGAGTGAAGAAAAAGAATGGAACCAAGGGACAAAACACGGCTTACCGCAAAAACGCGGCGCTTGCTCAAACTCACGCTCGATGCGATCATGCTCGTTCTGCTCGCATTGATGTATCGAAAGCAGGCCATCAGCATCGCGTTTCACGAAATCGGCGGCTTAGCGCTCATCGGCCTGTTTTTGATCCATCATCTCGTGAACGCAAAATGGATCGGCTCCGCCACGCGCAAACTGTTTCATAGGGGCATGCCGGCGCTGGTGCGCGCGCGGTATATCGTCGACGCTCTGCTGCTCGCGGCGTTTCTTGCCGTGGGCGTCACCGGCGTTCTGATCAGTAAGGTGGTGTTTTCACTCCATGTGCAAGGGAACTTTAAAATGCTGCACGATTTCTCCGCTGCGCTCGCGGTGATTCTTATGGGCGTGCACCTCGGCCTGCATGCGGACTCTATCTTCGGCCGCCTGCTGCGAAGGGATGCGAGCAAGGCGGCGCGGGCTATGCTCTGCATAGGGCTCGCCGCAATGATCGCGTTCGGTGCGTACAGCCTGTTCACAACGTCGTTCATCCGTCTCCTCACCGCTCCGCTTCAATCGGCGAGCATGGCTCACCGCGAGTTTCGCCCCAGCGGTGAAATCGCGCTGGACGGCTCTTCCGGCGAACGCCCGAACGACCTGAGTGAACTGCCTGAGCTTTCCTCCGGCAGTGGCGTACAGCCGTCCCAGAGCGGCGCAGGAGGCTCCGGACAGAATCCGGGCAGCGACGGGCAGGGCGGCGCCCTATTCGGCGGAGAGGGGCGCAATGGCGCTCAGGGCGAAAGCGAAGCAGGCAATGCCGCGGTGCTGATTGCGCAATATGTGTGCATCATCGTTCTCTTTGGCGCGGCGACCTACGGCGTAGCCAAGCAATCCGGCAGGCGTAAGCGGCGCGCGCAGAATAGAGAGCCGGGTGAGATCGTCGTCGTGGAAGAAAACGATGCATCCGGCGCTTCATGATACCGCCCCCCTGTTTCCATACAAAAAACGCTCCCGATCCCCGGCTGGGGGATCCATCGGGAGCGTTTTTGATATGGCATTGCGGATGCGGCGCGGTCAACTCATCGCCAGATACCATCTGCCCTTGATCTTCACAAGGGGGATCTCGCTGTTCTCGCCGGATTGCACCGTTCCGCCCGTGGACATGCTGAAATTGACCGTGACGGTCGCATGGCCGCCGCTGATCGACTCATCCAGAATGTCATAGTCCACGCCGTAGCCCGCGCCATAGGCGTTAGCGATCGACATCAGCCCCGGTGCCATCAGGAAGACGGACTCCGCGTCTATCCCAAATTCTCCCCCGGCGATGCCCGCTAACCCGCGCACCATGTTTGCCGCGTCCGGTTCCATGCAGTCGAGCATGGTGTTGATGTCCCCGCGATCCGCCGCCTCCATAAACTCCCGCACCACCGCCGCCGGGCGAGGCGAACCGCAGGCAGACAAGCCGAGTGCAAGCAAAAGGAGGATCAATCGCCATAGAAGGAGCCGTCTTTTCATCTGTTTTCCCCCATCTCTTTCTTGTGAAATCCTGTTGGGTTGACTTTTTTCGAACGGTTTCGCCGCGCGAGAATACAGTCCGATTATTTGATTTCACTTGTTTCCACCAACATATCACGGGTATTATCCTTGTCAAGCGTTGTACCCCTTGTTCGACAACATCGTATGTTTTTCGATGGATTCCGACGATCCCGTTCGCCTGATCTGTTATCTAAAAAGACCTCCCGGGTGCGGCAAAGCACAGGAGGGTTAAGAGCAGGATTCCAAAAAGGCGAATGCACCCCATATGGGGTGCATTCGCCTTTTGGAGCTGATGAGCAGATTCGAACTGCCTACCTCCTCATTACCAATGAGGTGCTCTACCGACTGAGCTACATCAGCGCTCGCAACGAACATTATAGCGAAGCCAGCCGTTCATTGCAAGTGTTAATTTCGGAAAATGTAATCTTATTCTTCTGCGCGGATGACACTCTCCAGCGCGTTGACACAGGGCAGCGACTCAATGCGCTTAAGCGCCTCGCGAACGCCATACTCACTCGCCGCATGCGTCAGGAATGTAATTCGCGAAGAAACGCCGTCGGTCTCCCCAAGCTGGATAACGCTCTTGAGCGACACCCCCTGTTCGGCAAACGCGCCCGCTATCGCGGCCATCGTGCCGGGCTTATCCGCAACATTCAGGCGGATGCAATAGATGCACTGGAAATCCTTGACCAGTTCAATCTCCTTGCTGATGCTCTCCTCATTTACAAACGTCATGTATTGATGCGCCTTGTCATGATGGCAGGCATAGACAATATCGCTCACCACCGCGCTCGCTGTCGGCATACAGCCCGCACCGCGCCCGTAGAGCATCACATCGTCCACCGCGTGACCCGTAAGGAAGATCGCGTTAAACACGCCGCGTACGCTCGCTAAGGGGTGCGTATTGGGTATCATCGTCGGATGCACGCGCACCTCTATCCGGTTGCCGTCCTTTTTTCCAATGGCGAGCAGTTTGATGCGATAGTTGAGCAACTGCGCCGTCTCAAAATCCGCCGGGGTCAGCTTCGTAATCCCCTCGCGATAGATCACCTCAATCGGCATATGTGCGTGGAAGGACATTGAGGAAAGGATCGAAAGCTTGTACATCGCGTCATAGCCCTCAACGTCCGCCGTGGGGTTCGCCTCGGCATAGCCCAGTGCCTGCGCTTCCTTCAGCGCGTCTTCAAAGCTCTTCCCGCATTCGGTCATCTGCGTGAGGATATAATTCGTCGTGCCGTTGATAATGCCCATGACGCGGGTGATGTTGTTGGCCTGCATGGAGTCCAGAATCGTGCGGATAATCGGGATGCCGCCGCCAACCGTCGCCTCCAGATAGAGCCCCGCGCCGGTGGCTTTCGCCGCCTTTTCAAACGCGGGCCAGTTTTTGCTCATAACCTCTTTATTGGAGGTAACAACCGTCTTCCCCGCCTCCAGCGCGCGGATGATGAAACTCTTCGCCGGCTCAATGCCGCCCATGCACTCCACCACGATGTCGATGGCGGGGTCGTTGATAATCTCTTCAAACGATGTGGTAAACAGCGCGCGCGGCGCAAGCGAGAGATTCGGTTCATGCTCAAAATCGCGCACCAGGATACGGGCAACCGAGAGCGAGATCCCCTCGCGATGCGAAATCTGCGCGCCGTTTTCGCTGATAATGCGATAAACGCCGCTGCCAACCGTGCCAAAACCCAACAGGGCCACCGAGAAATACTTCACAAGATCCTCCATGTTTTTTATCCAATCAAACCTGAAAAGAGCGCGGTAACGCGCTCTTGAGAAACGAGCGTCAGTGCTGCCGCTTTATTCGGAAAGTGCGGCGCCGATTGCCGTTGCAAACGCCGCATGATCGGGCACGATGAACTTCACCCGGTGCAGCGCGGCAACCTCGTCAAGGCTGCGCTGCGCAATCGGCCAGTCCGTAATCGTTCCGACCAACACAATCGTTCGGGTAAGATGCCGCTTCGCGGCAAACACCCCCATGACTCCAATCGACTGAAAAATCAGATTGCAGAGGCCAGCCGCAACATCTTCGCGGTTCGACCCGTCCGAAAGCTTGCTCATGTTCGCAACCGTAGCCCCCGGCGTTAGATGAGAGAGCGTGCCTTCAAATACATCGCGCAGTTGAAGGTCGATAGCGTGCAGATCTCCCGCAGCCGCGAGCCGCTGGAGCACTTCCATGTCGCTCGTGTCACAAAGCCGCTTGCTCAAACCGATCAGCAAGCCACCGCCAAGGCCGGTTCCGCCGACGTGCCAGGCGCGGACGGGCGTAATGCGCGTAAACGACGTGCCGGTGCCAACGCTGACGACCAGCGTGTTGAGCTTTTTGGAGAGCTTCGCCGCCCCGCGCGCAACAGAGGAAAACTCGTCCTTGCGAACGGTTGGAACTCCGCGCAGATCTCCCTGAATAAACGAGGACCCGACGCCGGTAACCGCAATGCGCCTGACCCCGGCATAGCCGAAGCTTTCGAGCGCGTCATCAAAACTCTGTTCATCGGGTTTGCGGTATTCCTTGACGCATACGCCATTTTTTACCAGCGCAAACTTGGTCGTCGAGGCGCCAATGTCGATACCCAGCACCAACTCCCGCGGACTGATTGCCGCTACGATGACGGGCACAAGAATCACCGCCGCAACGAGTTCGATAGATCCGTTAACGCCGATGAGGGTTGCATAGATGGTGCCAAGCAGCGGCATACCCGTAAGCACGGCGGAGAAGAGCTTCAGCGCCGAGAGCACAAGGATCGTGTTGGTCAGCGTCGCCGCTGCGGCGGAGAGCGCCGCAACGAGGCCGGCGCGCAAACGCAGCTTGCGAAGTCCCTGCGCGGCGAACCCGGCAGCCATGCCAACAAGCACGCGCGGCACAAGCGAAACCATCGGGTTGACAAACGGCGCCCAGAGCGGATTGGTCAGCGCGCGCAGAATGCAGGTAACGCCCCAAACAAAACCGAGTACCGCGCCATACTGCCAGCCGAGAATGACCGCGCCGACTGCAACGACAATATGCAATGTAGTAATCTCAACAAGGCCGTAGCTGATATAGCCCGTATAAGGCACAACGGTCATCACGATGATCAGCGCACAGAGGATGCCAGCCCTAACCATGCTCTTTGTATCAATCTTCCGCTTTGCCAACCGTTCCATCCTAACTACCTCCTTCGCTTAATCAGTCGATCCCGTGGTTCGTCAAGTTTCCATATTATATATCATTATAGCGCGACATGCAATGAAATCCAAACGCCTTTTTTGTTTCCTTCAAAAAAGTTTAGTTCCTTATGGTTCTGATTTCTAATGCGCATAAAAACCACGCCAAGTTTTGTAATATTTTTCTGCATAAAATGCATCAGTTTTCCGTTGACAGGGCAACCCTTATCCGCTATACTTATTTTTGCATTTGTGATGCGCGAGGGAGCATAGCTCAGCTGGGAGAGCACTTGCCTTACAAGCAAGGGGTCACAGGTTCGAGCCCTGTTGTTCCCACCATTACACGGCCCGGTAGTACAGTTGGTTAGTACGCCAGCCTGTCACGCTGGAGGTCAGGGGTTCGAGCCCCCTCCGGGTCGCCATTTTTTATGCCTCGGTAGCTCAGTTGGTAGAGCAAGGGACTGAAAATCCCTGTGTCGGTGGTTCAAGTCCACTCTGAGGCACCAGTTTCATGCGGGAGTAGCTCATTTGGTAGAGCGCAGCCTTGCCAAGGCTGAGGTGGCGGGTTCGAGCCCCGTCTCCCGCTCCATTCATGAGATGGCCCCTTTCCGGTTCGCCGTCTCATGAATGGATCTTTTCACAAGTTGGTTTTCCATGGCGCCATAGCCAAGCGGTAAGGCAGAGGTCTGCAAAACCTTCACCCCCAGTTCGATTCTGGGTGGCGCCTCCAGCTAAGTACTCACGAAATGATACAATTCGTGAGTGCTTTTTATATGCAAAGAGCCCTAACTTAGGGCTTTTTTTACTTCCCTTGTTTGTCTAGCTATGAAAACTCGAGGTCAATCTTCGTTGGTTGTGCAATTTGTAGTTATTTTTGCACCCACCCTATGGAAACGCGCAATAGTGTGGGGAAACGCGCAATAGTATAAGAATTCGCATGTAAGCCCGCAAAAATCCAGCATAATCCCAATTCTTCTCGTTTTTTGAGGATTTATCACTGAGTTTCGACGCAATATTAGAGAAGGATTCTGACTAGTAGATTATTAGCCTATTCTGATTGAACTTCGCAATATTATTGTCAAGATAGGCTATTGCTATTCCGTTTTCATTTTTTTCGAGCTATATCGTGTAGATTTTCTAGTGACACCTGTTTCGCCTCTATCGATGTTACTTCGCCGTCTTCGTTCTTCATTCGCTGCTTCATATGTTTCTTTTGATATAATCATTGGATTATTTGATATTGATATGTATTGATCATGTTTGCCATCTGTATTTGTTTTTCGCCTTGTTTCGGGAAAGCCTTCGCAATATGTCTTGAATACTAAAACATCCCCTGTATACTTCTCATTAGCCAAAATATTTTCTATACTTCGTTTACACCATATGCTATTACCCGTCGGTGACAGTATGCTGCTTCTTTCAAGTTCCCTTTTGATACCGATAATACTTTTACCTGCTAAATACATATCATAAATACTTCGAACAACATTTGCTTCCATATCGTTAATACGCAAGTCTCCGCTATTATCATTTATGTAACCGTAACATCTTTTAAGAAAAATGCGCGCAGTTCCATTTTCTACTTTTTGCTTAATACCAAGGCGGATATTTTCGCTTCTATTCAAATTCTCTTCTTGAGCAACACCTTCAAGAATTGAGATGTAAAGTTGGCTTGCTGAGTCATTCGTGCTTATCTCTTCCAGCTCAAATACAATCTCGACTCCCTTTGCCCTCATCTCATTTATTGTTGCTAAGGTTTCGACCGTATTTCTTCCGAATCGACTTATGCTTTTTGTTAGTATTATATCAATCTTCCCAGCTCGGCAATCTGAGAGCAGTCGCTGAAACTCGGTTCGGTCTGTCTGTTCTGATCCGGATTTAATATCTAGATAAATATCCGACAGTTTCCACCCAGGTTTTGCTGCAACTAACCTTGTAAGATAAGAAGCTTGTGTAGCCAAACTAGTCAGTTGTTCTTGGCTTCGACTGCTCACTCTACAATAAATACCAACCCGATAATTGTATTTGGGCTTTGGTGGAATAATTGTAACTTTTCTTTCGTTTGTCATAAGCATCTTCAATCCTCAACACTCAAACCGATCAATGATGGTTCCCCGTAAGGTAACACCATTTCGCGATCTCAGCAATAAGTTCAAGCGGGAGAGGTTTGGTATATGGTAATTGAATAGCACCTTTGCTTGTTTTGTATTCCACCAGACGATCTGAAAAGTGTTCAATAGCCTCTGCCCCAGGATAAATGCCAATATGATTTTTGAATGCAGCAAAATGAAATATATTATGATTGTCCCAATAGGTCGGCATGCTCCATGAGATACGCTCCTGAGTGTTCGGCAGCGTGTCCAGTAAGGTTTTTCGTAACTGATTTAGATATTCCTGAATGCTAAGAGGGTGCTCCGCAATATATGCTTCAACCGTTTTGGGAGATTCTCCGCAGTAATGTTGCTGGTTATCGTTTTCGAACTCTCGTCCGCACTTTGGACATTGCCACATTTCGATTTCACCTCGCTCTTTCTACGATGGTTACTTTTACAACATCTCCCGGCTGCTTACCGATTTTTGCTCGAATTTCTTTTCTAATTCCAATGATATGACATGGGGTTTTCATTCTTACAAGACTGCCTTCATAACGCTCTCCATCAAAGGTGGCCGTTACTGGCACCCTACCTTTACCAAATTCCGATTTCACGTCAAAAGGGATTTCTATATATGCACCGTCAATATCCTCAACTTTTCGAATGACTGCTTCGAACTCATAGGTCTTCGGATTCATAACTTCCCTCCTGCAATTTGTTCCAATACCAATTCAATTATCACAGCAAATATTTTGTGAGATGGCATTCCGCATTCCAATATTAGCCTATCAACACGTTGTCATAATTGACTCGTACACATGTAGTTATATCAGAAAAAATGCACTATTTACAATGAAATTTGCAACTTTCATTTTTACTCTGTAATAGCCTAGCCTGGTCA
>JAYFQU010000006.1:0-18076 GCA_034926785.1 Christensenella sp. | reverse complement strand
GGGATTTCGAAAATCCCCCATGTTCCTTCAAATTTGGCGATTCATTCGCCGAATTTGTGAAAAAATGGCGCGATTCGCGTCATTTTAACCCAAAGTAAAACCCATCGGCAGAGTCCGCAGGACTTTGTCGATGGGCTGAAGCCCCCGCGTGAGCGGGGGCTTTCTGTTGCTTACGATTGTGTCAGCCGCCGAGGTAGGCCTTCTGGACGGCATCGTTGGAGAGCAGTTCGGCCGCAGGCGCATGGAGCACGATTTGTCCCGTCTCCAGCACATAGCCGCGATTGGCGATGGAGAGCGCCATCAGTGCGTTTTGCTCGACCAGCAGGATGGTCGTGCCCGCGCGGTTTAACTCCTGGATGATCTCGAAGATTTGTTCCACGAGAATCGGCGCAAGCCCCATCGAGGGTTCGTCCAGCATCATCAGCTTCGGGCGGGACATAAGACCGCGCCCCATCGCGAGCATCTGCTGCTCGCCGCCGGAGAGCGTACCCGCAACCTGCCGCCGACGCTCCTTGAGTCGGGGGAAGCGCTCATACACATTCGCGATGGAGTCCTCAATGGTGGAGCGTGCCGCGGTGAACGCGCCCATCTCCAGATTTTCCTCGACGCTCATCTGCAAAAAGACGCGGCGGCCTTCCGGCACATGCGCGAGCCCCTGCGCAACGATCTTGTGCGGCGCGGTGCTCTTGATGCTCTTGCCGTCAAAGGTGATGTCGCCCGTCTTGCTGCGCAGCAGACCGGACACCGACTTCAGAATGGTGGATTTTCCCGCGCCGTTTGCGCCGATGAGGGTGACGATTTCGCCATCCTCCACGCGAAACGAAATATCGCGAATGGCCTGAATGTTGCCGTAGTAAACGTTGATATTCTGTACGTTCAGCATAGTTACGCCTTCGCCCCCCCTCTGCGACCGAGATACGCCTCTATCACAATCGGATTGCTCTTGATCTGCTCCGGCGTACCCTTGGCGATGATCTTGCCGTAGTTGAGCACCGCAATGCCTTCGCAGATGCCCATGACGAGGTTCATGTCGTGCTCAATGAGCAGGACGGCGATTTCAAACGTGTCGCGGATGCGGCGGATGTTTTCCATCAGCTCGCTGGTCTCAGAGGGGTTCATGCCCGCCGCCGGCTCGTCCAGCAGGAGGAGCTTTGGCTTGGTCGCGAGCGCGCGGACAATCTCCAGCCTGCGCTGCGCGCCATAGGGAAGGGAACCTGCCTGCTTATCCGCAAGGGACTGCATATCGAAGATGGACAAAAGCCCCATCGCGGTATCGTGCGCGAGGCGCTCGTTTTTCCAATAGGAAGGAAGGCGGACGAGCGCGCTGCCGAGCGAATATTCAAACGCGTTGTGCAGGCCGATCTTGACGTTATCCTCGACGCTCAGATCCTTAAAAAGACGGATATTCTGGAATGTGCGCGCGATGCCCATGCGGTTGAGCTGTGCGGTTGATTTTCCGCGGATATCCACGCCGTCGAGCAGGATGACGCCGCGCGTGGGCGTGTATACGTTGGTAAGCAGGTTGAACACCGTGGTCTTGCCCGCACCGTTGGGGCCGATGAGGCCCGCAATCTCTGTGCGGCCGATGACAAGGTTGAAGTCGTCAACGGCATGCAGACCGCCGAATTCGACGCCGAGATGGTGGATGTCCAGAATTGGCGTGGAGCCAAGATCGCGTTCGGGGATAAAGCCGAGGCTCGGCAGTGGTACGAGCTTATCCATTCTTTTCACCCGCCTTGCTGTTGTTCGTTTCGTGTTTGGGCTTTGTGTTAAAAAGATGCTCTATCACGCGGGAGAGTGAGAAGTCGAACTGTCCCATCAGCCCGGAGGGCTTAAAGATCATCACCGTGATGAGCAGGAGGGAATACACGATCATGCGATATTCCGAAAACGCGCGGAGAATCTCCGGCACGGCGGTGAGCACGACCGCGGAGAGCACGGAGCCGACCATGGAGCCCATGCCGCCGAGCACAACCATGACGAGGATTTCGATCGATTTCATGAATCCGAAGCTGGAAGGATTCAGGATGCCGAGATATCCCGCATAGAGCGCCCCGGCAAGCCCGGCGAAGACCGCGCTGGCGGCAAAACCAAGCACCTTATAATACGTGATGTTGATGCCGCAGGATTCGGCGGCAATCTCATTTTCGCGGATAGAGAGGATCGCCCTGCCGTGGCGGCTTTTCATCATCGTATGAATCAGGAAGCAAACGACGCCTACGCAGAGGAAGGTATTCAGGAAAGTCGTGTCCTTCGGGATGTTTTTCAGGCTTGCGGCGCCATAGGTGAGCTTAAAGCCCAGCACACTGTCGATGTTGAGCAGTACGACGCGGATGATCTCGCCAAAACCGAGCGTGATGATCGCCAGATAGTCGCCCTTGAGCCGGAGCGCCGGAATGCCGATGAGGATGCCGACGAGGCCCGCGGCAACCGCGCCGAGCACGAGGCCAATGGGGAAAGAGACGCTGGAGTCCAGCCCGGAACGCGTCATAAAGATTGCCGCCGTATAGGCGCCGACCGCCATGAAGCCCGCGTGGCCGAGCGGGAGCTGGCCGAGATAGCCGGTTGCGATATTGAGGGATACCGTAAGGATGATGTTGATGCCGATGAGCATCAGAACCTTCGTATAGTACTTGGTGACGATGCCGGCGTTGATGAGCGCGAGGCCGAGGATCAGGAACCCGGCAAAGAGCAGCGCATTGATTGCATAGCGCACGGGCATCGGGATTTTCTTATATGCTTGTTTCATCTAGGCCACCTTACACTTTCTCGCGCATCGGGCGTCCGAGGAGGCCCGTGGGCTTGACGAGCAGCACGATGATCAGGATTGCGAACACCACGCCATCCTTCCAGACGGAGAGGCCTACGGCGGAGACGAGCGCTTCGGCAAGGCCGATGGCGAAGCCGCCGACCATCGCGCCGGGGATGGAACCGATGCCGCCGAGCACCGCCGCGACGAATGCCTTAAGCCCCAGCATGGAGCCCATGGTCGGCGTCGCCTGCGGATAGGCTGAACAATAGAGGATGGAGCCGATGCCTGCCAGCGCGCTGCCGATGGCGAACGTGAACGAGATGGTGCGATTGATGTTGATGCCCATGAGCTGCGCCGCGTCCGTGTCCTCGGAGACGGCGCGCATCGCCTTGCCCATCTTGGTCTTCTGCACGAGGAACGTCAGCGCAATCATGGAACCGGCTGCGGCAAGCAGCGTGATAATCGCGGTGCCGGAGAGCTCGATGGAGCCGATCATGATGGACGGGATGGTGAAAAAGCTCGGCACTGCCTGCGCCTTGGCGCCAAAGACCATCTGCGAGAGATTTTCGAGCAGAAACGAGACGCCGATTGCGGTGATGAGCAGGGAGATTCTCGGCGAGCCGCGCAGGGGCTTATAGGCCGCCTTCTCAATCAGCATGCCGAGCAACGTGCAACCTAGGATTGCCGAAAGAATCGCAAACGCCGGGTGCAGTGAAAACTTCGCCATGGAAAGCCAGGCGATATACGCGCCGATCATGATGATGTCGCCATGGGCAAAGTTAAGCAGGGTGATGATGCCATACACCATGCTGTAGCCCAGCGCGACCAAAGCATAGATCGAGCCGGATTGCAGACCGTTGATGATCTGCCTGAGAATTGTGGAATAGACGGACATAATCGTACCTTCCTCTGTCGGGCGGGCTTACCCGCGCGGGGTGTTGAACGCGGCTGCGCCCCGCGCCGCAAAGATGGCTGCGGCGCGGGACGACAAGGGTCGCTTTCGTGCGGTTATGGATGCTTGCCTGACGGATGCCAGGCCGCGGATTAATACATTTCCTTAAAGGTTTCCGCGCCGCCGGTAACGGTCATGATGACCGCGCTCTTGATCGGGTTGTTGTGGTCGTCGAACGTATAGCCGGTTTCGCTCGTGATACCGACAACGCCGGGGCCTTCGGTCTTGATGGCGTCGATGACGGCCTGCTTGTATTCGTCGCTGCCCGCGGCTGCGCCGGAAGCTTCGGCCTTGGTCAGGGCGGCGACAAGAACCATCGCCGCGTCATAGGCGGTTGCGGCAAACATGTTCAGCGTGTCCGCGCCATAGGCGGCGGTGTAGGCTGCTTCAAACGCTTTGACCGCGTCGGTGGAACCGGGCGCGTAGGCGGAGCAGTAATAGCTGCCTTCGAGGTCTTCCGCGCTGGCATAGTCGGAAACGCTGCTCCAGCCGTCGCCGCCGAGGAAGGTCGCGGTGAGGCCGAGTTCGCGCGCCTGGGTGACGATCATGCCATCATCCTGATAATAGTTCGGGCAGAAGACAACGTCCGGTGCGGCGGCAAGAATATTGGTCAGCTGGGACTTGAAGTCCACGTCGCCCTTGGAGTAACCCTCGTCGGCAACAATGGAGACGCCAACTTCGGCACACTTGGCTTTAAACGCATCCGCAAGGCCGACGGAGTAATCGTCGCCGGTCATTGTAAGGACGGCGGCGGTCTTCGCGCCGAGCTTTTCGGCGGCATACTGCGCCATTTTCTCGCCCTGGAACGGGTCGATAAAGCAGGTGCGGAAGACGTTGGTGTACACCGTGTCGGTGTCCGCATCATAGGTGACCGCGGCGGCTGTCGCGCTGGCCGTGATCATCGGCATGTTGATGGGATACGCCTCACCGACGACCGCGATGGTGTTGCCGGTCAGCACGTCGCCGATCAGAGCGGTGATGCCTTCGTCAACCATGCGCGTGAACGCGGTGATGGCTTCGGTGGAGTCACCCTTGTTGTCGTAGACGATGGTCTCAATCTGCTTGCCGTTGATGCCGCCCGCCGCATTGACCTGGTCAATGTAGAGCTGAGCGCCATTTTTGACGGCGAGGCCGTAGGCGGCATAATCGCCGGTATGCGGCCCAAGAATGCCAACCTTGATGGTTTCGCCGGAAGCGGCGGGCTGGACTGCCGCGTCGGCTGCGGTTGCGTCGGCTGCGGTCGCATCGGCCGCGGTCGCGCTGGTCGCGGCGGGTGCTGCACAGCCCGCGAGGGCGCTCAGCGCCAGCATGGCAACCAATGCGAGGGAGAGTAGTTTCTTCATGTTTGATTCCTCCTAGATTTGGTTTCTCTTCGGCCCCCTCGATTTTCCGCATGCGGGCCGAAATAAACAGCGGCGGTTCCGTGATACGGAACCGCCGCACATCTTCGCGTGTTGGCTTTAGGCTCGTTCCGTATCGTTGTTTGGCGGCAGGTGTACAAGTCGAATAATCAGGCTAATTAGGCCAATCAGCAGTACAGCGATGCAAATAATCAAAACGCCCAACGCGCGTGCGTTGAGCGTACGGATGATCTCTATGGAGGCGGTGAAGGCCGCACAAGCGAAACAGGCCGCGGTAAACGGCTTGGCTGATGACTGGTTATGACTTGCAAAAACCTGCGTCATGCTTCTGGCGGCTCCTTTGCTTGCAAACTATATAACATATACTATATTGGGGTTAATCTAACACCATTTATTCTGGTTGTCAAGACCGAAATCATATATTTACCGGAAAGTTGCCGTTTGCATAAAAACCCTGATACAATACCTATATGCGGGTAAAACCATACTGCCTTTGCATATTGACGGAAAATAGGCTGTGCGAGATTCTGGTTTTATGCGGTGGAGTTCAGCGAAAAACGGTTGAAATTTCACGAGCAAATATAGCGCCCGGCCGGCGCAGGAGGAAACGATGGACTCACCGATTCGGGTAAAAAGCGAGGTCGGCAGACTCAGACGCGTGCTTTTGCACCGTCCTGGGCAGGAGCTGGAAAACCTGATGCCTCAATATCTCTCTCGCCAGCTTTTTGAGGATATTCCCTATCTTGTGCATGCGCGGGAAGAGCACGACCAGTTTGCCGCCACGCTGCGCGACAGCGGCGTTGAGGTTTGCTATCTCATGGATCTCGTGGCGCAGGCAGTTTCCGATCTAGCGGTGCGCGAGCGGTTCGTTCGGGATTTTATTGCGGAGATCGGCCTCTCCGTGCGCGGGGTGGAGGATCGGGTGAGGGAATATTTATTGGATATGCCCGTGCCGCAGATGCTCAGCAGCATGGCGCGCGGCGTTCGAAAGAGCGACTTGAACCACCAAGAGGCAAAGCATCTTGTGGACTATATCGATGACGCATATCCATTCTATGTCGATCCCATGCCGAATCTCTATTTCACCCGCGATCCGTTTTTTATGGTGGATGGCGGGGTCTGTATCTCCAGCATGGCAAACCCGGTGCGTGCGCGCGAAACGCTCTTTGGGCAATATCTGTTCAACGAGCATTCGCTCTATCGCAACACCCCCGTGCTGCATCAGCGCAGCGACCCGTTCTCCATCGAGGGCGGCGATGTGCTTGTCCTCTCGCCCGAGGCGATTGCAATCGGCATTTCGCAGCGGACGGATCCCCATGTGGTAGAGGCGCTGGCTGAGCGTATCATCTGCGAGGAAACGGGGATTCTCCGCGTGCTTGCCATCGATATTCCAAAAACCCGATCCTATATGCACCTCGACACCGTGATGACCATGGTGGACTGGGATAAGTTCACGATTCATCCATCGATATTGCCCATGCTGCGCACCTTCTCGCTCACAAAATCGGAAGGAAGGCTGGGTATTGAGCTGGAAAAGCGGAAGCTGGCGGAGGTGCTGGCGGAAGCGCTGCACCTGGATAAGGTGACGATGATTCACTGCGGCGGCGGCAGCGCCATCGACGCCGCAAGGGAGCAATGGAACGACGGAACGAATACGCTCGCCATCGCTCCCGGCGAGGTGATCGCCTTTTCGCGCAACTATGTGACCAACGGCATCCTGCGGGACAATGGGGTGACGGTACACGAAATTCCCTCCGCTGAACTTTCGCGCGGGCGGGGCGGCCCAAGGTGCATGAGCATGCCGCTCTGGCGGGAATGAGGCGGGGCGGGAACCCTCGAAAACAGCATATTGCCAATAATATGCAGATATATCGAATAAAGCTGCAAAACGGGCGTTTTTCCAATAGATATTATTGAAAGCAAAAAAAATATAAGGTATAATACCCGCAATACGTTTTTAAACTGCGGTGGTGTGCCGTTTCTTTTCGGAGGAGCGACCGAAAGGCACAAGCCGACAAAAAAGATACACGCGGAGGGGAAGACATTTTATGGAAGACCGGTATCCAAACGACGTAGCGGTGCAGGTGCCGCACGTATTGCTGCCGAAAAAGGGCACGGACTACTACAAATGGGCGGTTGTTGCCTGCGACCAGTACACATCCCAGCCGACCTACTGGGAAGAAGCTAAGCGCATTGTCGGCAAGGCGCCTTCCACGCTGGAGCTGATCCTGCCGGAGGCCTATCTTGAGAAACCCGGCGAGGCCGAGCGCATCAAGAGCATCAAGGAACACATGCGCGACTATCTCGACAAAGGCGTGCTTGAAGAGAAGCCGCAGGGATTCGTGCTCGTGACGCGCACGGTTGGCGGCGTTACCCGCACGGGGCTTGTCATGGCGCTGGACCTTGAGGCATATGATTATTCCAAGGGCTCCAACACGCTGATCCGTGCGACGGAGGGAACCATTGTTTCCCGTATTCCGCCGCGGCTCAAGATTCGTGAAGGCGCGCCGATCGAGCTGCCGCACATCCTCGTGCTCATCGACGACCCGGATCGCACGGTCATTGAACCGCTCGCGCTCAAGAAAGCGAATCTTACAAAGCTGTACGACACCGACCTCATGCTGGAAGGCGGTCATATCTCAGGCCACCTTGTGGACGCAGAGGACGATATTCTCGGCGTGCTGAACGCGCTCGCCGTGCTTAAGGACGCGGAGCGTTTTTCCAAGCAGTATGGAGACCGCGCGCCAATGCTCTTTGCCATGGGCGACGGGAACCACAGTTTTGCGACCGCTAAGGCAAACTGGGAGAAGATCAAGGCAACGCTGCCGGAGGGCGAGCGCGCGGATCATCCCGCCCGCTATGCGCTGGTCGAGGTAGAAAACGTGCACGACGATGGAATCGTGTTTGAGCCGATCCATCGCGTTGTGTTCGGCGCGAGCGGAAACCGCGCGATCGAAACCATCCTGCGGCATCTGAAGGCGCAGAACGACTGCGCCCGCGTGGAGCTCGGCAGACTGCCCTGCGCGCAGAGTGGGGATACGCACATCATGCCGTTCATCACGGGCGAAGTGGAAGGCGCGTTTATCGTCAGCTGCCCGAAGGCGCAGCTTGCGGTTGGTACCCTGCAGGCCGCGCTGGACGAGGCGGTCAAGGAGATCTGCGGCGCGGAGGTGGACTATATCCACGGTGCGGACGTTGTGAAGGAGCTCTCCAAGAAGGGCGGAGCCATTGGCTTCCTGCTGCCCGCGATGAAGAAGAGCGAGTTTTTCGCAACGGTCATCTATGATGGCGCGCTGCCGAGAAAGACCTTCTCCATGGGTGAGGCAAACGAAAAGCGCTATTACCTGGAGTGCCGTTCGCTCGAAAAGAAATAAAGCAGGCAAAGGACAGTGATCTCACGGCAACCGTCTCCCGGACGGCGGCTGAACGATAGAAACGGGGGAAAACCAGTGGCGGTCAAAACAGTTAAATTCGGCGGAACAAGCCTATGCAACGCCGAGAATTTCACCAAGGTCAAAAACATTATTATGGCCGACAAGGCGCGAAAATACGTCGTGCCCTCCGCGCCGGGCAAACGCTTTCCCGGGGATGAGAAGATCACCGACCTGCTGTATACTTGCTATGCGAAAAATTCCAACGGACTTTCGTTTGACGACACCTACGCACAGATCGTGGAGCGTTATGTCGGCATTGAGACCGAACTGGGACTAAAGACCAATATTGCCGCGGAGCTCGCGGCGATCAAGAAAAACGTCATCGCCGGCGCGAGCGAGGATTATCTGGCGAGCCGCGGCGAGTATCTCAGCGGGCTTCTGTTGGCGGACTATCTGGGGTTCGACTTTTATGACGCGGCGGAGCTCGTGAGCTTCCATGCGGACGGAACCTATGACGACGAAACCACGCAGAAGTGGACGCAGAAGCTGGCGGAGACGCAAAATGTCGTCGTGCCCGGCTTCTACGGGCGTAAGCGCGACGGCAGCATCAAGACTTTCTCGCGCGGCGGCAGCGACATTACCGGCGCAATCGTCGCACGCGCGGTGCAGGCGGACGTCTACGAAAACTGGACGGACGTGAGCGGCTTTTTGATGGCGGATCCGCGCATCGTCGAAAACCCCAAGGTGATCTCCGTGGTGACGTATTCAGAGTTGCGTGAGCTGAGCTATATGGGCGCGACCGTGCTGCACGAGGATTCCATTTTTCCCGTTCGCCGCGCGCAGATCCCGATCAATGTGCGCAACACCAATCGCCCGGAGGATGAAGGGACGATGGTCATCCCCGACGCGTTCCTGAAGTACTACAAGCGTGAGGGCGTGCTCACCGGCGTAGCGGGGCGCAAGGGGTTCACGGTCATCAGCGTGTACAAGGACAACATGCACAACGAGGTTGGCTTCGGCTATCGCCTGCTGCGCGTGCTGGATCGCTACAACATCTCCTTTGAGCACGTGCCCAGCGGAATCGACACCATGAGCCTCGTCATCTCGGACACCAAGCTTAAGGAGCATTTGGAGCAGGTGCTGCGCGAGATTCAGCATGACTGCGAGCCGCAGAGCATCGAGGTACATTCCAACATGGCGCTCGTCGCCACGGTTGGCAAGGGCATGATCCGCTCGCTCGGCGTTGCGGCGAGGCTCTTTGGCGCACTCTACGAGGCGGGGGTCAACGTTCGCATGATCGACCAGGGCTCCTCGGAGATGAATATCATCGTCGGCATTGAAAACGACGACCTTAACGCGGCGGTCAAGGCGATCTATCGGGCGTTTGCCTGAGCTTAGGCCGAATAAACGCAAAGCTCCTCCTGACAGGGGGAGCTTTTTTCGCGCGGCAGAATTTGGGACAATATCTGTGACAAAATGATTGACTTAATAGTAGAATAATATTAGAATTAGTCAATAATTAAAGGATAAATGTCAGAAATTGGAGTGACAAAAGCAATGTCATATTGGAAGATAAAGTATGATGCTGCAATCGATTTTAACGATCCGGAACTTGCGGCGCTGAACGCGAAGATTGAGACGCTGCGGGGCGTTTTATCGCGCGCGCCTCTGACGGCGCAGCTCCATGATGAGATCAACCGCCTGCAGATTATCCATCAGGTACGTGGTACAACGGGAATCGAGGGTAATACGCTCTCCGAAAATGCTGTTGAGGAAGTACTTAGGAAGCAGGCGCCAAAGGATGCCGAGGAGCGGGAGACGCTCAACGCCTACCGCGCATTGCAGGCTATCTTTCGGGAGAAGATCGGTATGGGCGACTGCTGTGTGTCCGAGGAAATGATTAAGAGGCTGCATACGCTGCTGACCGACGGGTTGAATCAAAACGATAATGTGCCGGGCCAATACCGCCTGCAAAAGATCAAAGTTGGCCATAATTTCGAGGGTGAACGGTTTGAAAATATCCCTGCGCAGATGAAGGCGTTCCTTCAATACATCAATTCGGAGGAGGTTAGAAAGTACGGCGAACTCATTCGGGCGGTACTGGCGCATTTTTATTTAGTGACGATCCATCCCTTTTCGGATGGAAACGGAAGGACCTCCCGTATGTTAGAGGATTGCATCTTGTACAACAGCAACTATAATTCGGCGGGATTCTTCTCGCTTTCGAACTTCTATTATAAGCACAGGGATGAGTACTTCTCGCAGCTGGATGAAGCCAGATTTAAGCACAATGGCAATCTCCAGGAATTCGTCAAATTTTCGTTGAAGGGGTTTTGCGAGGAACTACAGTCTCATATGGAGAAGGTTATGCAACAATATAACCGTATTTGCTATTCCAACTACTTGGAGGAGCGGCTTCAGCAGGGGGATGTCTCGCAAAGGCAGTACTCGTTGCTTTGCTTTATGATGAAATATGATCAGATAATAGACGAGGCGGCCGTACTCAAACGTGACGATATCGTAATCAAATCCATCTACGCCAATGTAAAGAGCGAGCGAACCATCCGCCGGGATTTGGACGGGTTGAAGGCTATGAAACTGCTGGTCGATAATGGGAAAATGCTCTCCGTGAACTATGATATTATGACGCGATTTATCGGGATCAACCCGGACGCGCTATTTCGGCAGCCCCGTGCGGAAAAGCCGAGATGACGATCTCGACGCGGCCAAGGCGATCCACCAGGCGGGTGTCTGAATTCAGGTCAAATAAACATCAAAGGGCCGTTCAGAAATGAACGGCCCTTGGAGGCCGTCAAAAAACGAGTTTTTTGACGGGACAACCGCTCTTTGCCTCTCGTCCTCCGGACTCCGAACGGCAAAGATCTGCGCAGAAACCGCCCGATCCCGGGCGATCCGTCGCGGCGGCAAAGCCGCCGTGGCCGGAACCGACGGGTTAAGGGCGCGGCCCTTAACAATCCCAGGGCTTTTTTGACAGGCTAAAAGGGCCGTTCAGAAATGAACGGCCCTTGTGCCTTTTTAATTGGTTTGCGCGCGTTATGCCTTTATGACGCCCTCGATCATATCCGCGAGGCCGTTGAGCCAGCTGCCTTCGAAGAGCTCGATGAGGCCCGCGTCGCAGGCGCTTGCGAGTTCCTTCTGAATTGGCAGTTCGGCGGTCAACGGGATGCCGTGCTTTTCGGCAAGCGCCTTAATGTCGTTCTCGCCGAAGGGATGGATCACCTCGTCACAACCGGGGCACTGGATAAAACTCATGTTCTGCACCAGGGCGAGAACGGGGATTTTCATTAGCCCCGCCATGTGAACCGCCTTCTCTACAATCATGCTCACCAGCTGCTGCGGAGAGGTGACGACGACGATGCCGTCCACAGGGATCGATTGAAATACGGTTAGCGGCACATCGCCCGTTCCCGGCGGCATATCGAGGAACATCACATCCACGTCTCCCCAAAGAACGTCCGTCCAGAACTGTTTGACGGAGCCGGCGATCATCGGCCCGCGCCAGACGACGGGATCGGTCTCGTTTTCGAGCAGCAGATTCATGCTCATCACCTCGACACCGGTCTTGCTCAGCACGGGATAGATACCCTGGTCGGATCCCTCGGCGCGCTCATGCAAGCCGAACGCCTGCGGTATGGAGGGTCCGGTGATGTCCGCGTCCAAAATGGCGGTGCGGTAGCCGCGGCGCCGCATCAGCACGGCAAGCATCGAGGTAACGATGGACTTGCCAACGCCGCCCTTGCCGCTGACCACGCCGATGACTTTCTTCACATGCGTCATGGCATGCGGTGTTTCCAATAAGCTCTTTTTTTCACGGCTGCCGCAGTTTGCGGAGTAGCTGGAACAATCGTGGGTGCATTCTTCCATATCCGGTTGGGTTCCTTTGTTTCCGATATTTGCCGAAAACCGACGCTTTCATTATACGCTCCCGCGCGTGCGTGTCAACCGCGGATCACGCGCGTTTGGTGAGAAAATTACCAATACACGCTAAGGCGAGAAGGCGGGGGAGATGTGCCGTTGCGCCGCCGAAATGGCGGGAAATGTGGCGTAATCCGCGGCTTTTGTTTCCAATTTGTTGGTTTGCCAAGCAATAGACAGATATGCTATGATAGCCAACGAAGGTGAAAGAATGACAAATTCCGGCTACGAAGAACCAAAGGATTTGCATAGGCTCCGCGTCGCGCGGCGCTCTATGCTGTATATTGTTCGCACACTGCTGCTCATCATCATGGCGGCGATTCTCTGCATCGGCGCTTTTTTGACGGCTGAGCGGTATTCCAATCTGTATATCTTAACCTCCGAGGGGATGGCGCTGCGCGCGGAGTGCGTCTTTGCCGATGGCGCGCGAAACGACCTTGAGGAGTATTTTACGCTGTCGTTTTTAGGGAGCGACCCGGCAATGACGGATGCAACCTATGCAAACTACACCATTACAGACTACAACTACGACCTCACGATCGAGAAGATCAGCGTCCTTCCTTGGTCGATGAGCGCAACCGTGACCGCGACCGAGCGCGTAACCCTCAAGGGAACGATCAACGCGGATCAGCTGGGTGAGGATCAGAACGCGGCGGATTTTCCGCTGCCTGCGTGGACGCCAAAACGCTATAAGATCAAGTTCCTCAACGCAAACGCCCGCTGGTATATCTCCGAAATCAGCATTCTGGAGGAGAACCCGGGCAGCTCCAACCTCGGAACGCCGGATCCGAACGAGTCCCCGATTCCGGCGGCAACGCCAACGCCAAAGCCGACGGATGCGCCCGTCGCCACGCCATGACGAAGTCCGTTCTTCCTGCAGGCCGGCCGGCGCTCTGCCTTGCCCCGATGGCGGGGTTTTCCGACCGAACATTTCGTCTGCTCTGCCGCGAACAGGGGGCGGATCTTGTTTTTAGCGAGATGATCAGCGCAAAGGGGTTGCTCTATGGCAGCGACAAGACCCGCTCGCTCTATCACGCGCAGCCGGGGGATGAACCGTTTTGCGTTCAGCTTTTCGGCAGTGCGCCGGGTACGCTCGCGCGCGCGGCGGCGATATTGGAAGATGATCTTGGAGAACAACTGCTCTCCATCGATCTCAACATGGGGTGCCCCGCGCCAAAGGTCGCCGGAAACGGCGACGGCAGCGCGCTGATGCTCGACCCCGCGCTCGCGGGGCGCATCATTGAGGCGACGGTGAAGGCCGCGCATGTGCCGGTCTCGGTCAAGTTCCGAAAGGGCTGGGACGAGGCGCATGTGAACGCGGCGGAGTTCGCCCGTGTGTGTCAGGAGAGCGGCGCATCGTTTGTGACCATCCACGGCAGAACACGGAAGCAAATGTATGCCGGCCTGGCGGATCGCGCCTGCATGGCGGCGGTCAAACAGGCGGTTGGCATCCCGGTGATCGCGAACGGGGACGCGCACGACGCGCAGAGCGCGTGGCGGCTGCTGCAGGAGACCGGCTGCGACGGGGTCATGATCGGCCGCGGGGCGCTCGGCAATCCGTTTGTGTTCGGCGAGATTCGCGCGGCGCTGGACGGGCGGCCCTACGCGCCGCCGACATGGGAGCAGCGGCGCGAGACCGCGCTAAGACATGCGCGCATGACGCTTGCGGAAAAAGGCGATCACGCGATCATCGAACTTAGAAAGCATCTGGCGTTTTACCTGCGCGGCTATCGGGACGCGGCAAAACTAAGAACGCGTATCAATACCTGTAAAACGCTGGAAGAGCTCGAAGAAATATGGGGTTGACACGACTTTTTTGCACAAATATAATAGGTGAACACGGGAGGATGCAAAACCATTGCACCCGTGAAAGGAGAGACGGACCATGGCAGAAACTTGGCTGACGCCTGAAGAAATCGCAAAACGCGAAGAGCGGCTCGAATTTCTCAAGACGACAAGGCGTCTTGAAATTGCCGAGCAGCTGAAGATTGCGCGCGCATTTGGCGATCTTTCCGAGAACGCGGAATATGACGCGGCGAAAAATGAGCAGGCGAAGAATGAATATGATATTCTCCAGCTTGAAAACGAATTGAAGAACGCGAAGGTTATCGACGAGGCGGCGATCGACTATAACACGGTCGGCGTCGGCGCGACGGTCAAGCTTTCCGATATGGTGGACAAGACAAAGAAGCACACCTTCCAGATCGTCGGCAGCGCGGAGGCGGATCCGCTCAACGGGCGCATCTCCAACGAATCGCCGATTGGCAAGGCGGTGTTGGGGCATAAAGTCGGCGATGTGGTCGAGGTTGTTACCCCCGGCGGCATGCTGAAGCTGAAGATCACCTCTATCGGCAAGTAACGCGGTCTGTTTTTTCGGGGGCTTTGGCCCCCTTGTTTTTTGTAATTGGCATAATTGGGTGCAATTGGAATAGGAGAGAGCAGCATGGAACATCCCCCAGTAGAACAGGAACAGCAGGAATTGACGCAGGAGCAGCTCTCGGAGCTGCTGCAGGTGCGCCGGGATAAGCTCAGCGCTTTGCAGGCCGCAGGCAGCGACCCCTTTGCGAACACCACATATGACGTTTCACACTACAGCAGCGATATCTTGAGCGCGGGCGCGCCTGCCGAAGGAGAGACGGTTGCGGTTTCCATTGCGGGGCGAATGGTTTCGCGGCGTATCATGGGCAAGGCGAGCTTTGCGCATCTGCTGGACGCCAGAGGGCGCATTCAGGTCTATATGAAGCGTGATGACCTCGGAGAGGCGGCCTACGACGCGTTTAAGACCTTTGACATCGGGGACATCATCGGTGTGAAGGGATATGTGTTTACGACGCGCACGGGCGAGATCAGCGTGCATGCGCAGAAGGTTGATCTGCTAAGCAAGTCGCTCCGTCCGCTGCCGGAGAAGTTCCATGGGCTCAAGGATCCCGAGCTGCGCTATCGCCAGCGGTTTGTCGATTTGATCGTCAACCCCGAGGTGCGCGACATGTTTCAAAAGCGCAGCCGCATCATCTCGGAGATTCGCCGCCGCATGGACGAGCGGGGATTTATCGAGGTGGAAACCCCGGTGCTCAACACGACCGCGAGCGGCGCTTCCGCGCGGCCGTTCATAACGCATCACAACACGCTGGACCTCGATATGTATCTGCGCATCGCGACCGAGCTGCATCTCAAGGAATGCGTCGTCGGCGGCCTGGAACGGGTCTACGAGATCGGCCGGCTGTTCCGCAACGAGGGCATGGACGCCATGCACAACCCCGAGTTTACGACCATAGAGGCCTATCAGGCGTATACCGACTACAACGGCATGATGGAACTGGCGGAAGACCTCTTCTCGCGCTGCAGCCTCGCCGTCAACGGTACGACAAAGATCAGCTATCAGGGGCTGGACATCGATCTAACTCCGCCGTTTCGGCGCGTCTCGATGAACGAGGCGGTCAGGCAGGTAACAGGCGTTGATTTCTACGCCTGCGCTTCGGACGAGGAAGCGCGCGAAAAGGCCAAGGCGCTTAAACTAGAGGTCAAGGACAAGGCGGCCTCCCGCGGGAAGCTGCTCGCAGAGGCGTTTGACGCATTTGTTGAAGAGACACTGATTCAGCCGACGTTTATCATCGATTATCCGGTGGAGATTTCGCCGCTGAGCAAGCGCAAACCCTCCGCGCCGCACCTGACCGAGCGCTTTGAGCTTTTCATCGCAGGGCACGAATATGCCAACGCGTTCTCCGAACTCAACGACCCGGTGGATCAGCGGGGCAGATTTGTGCAGCAGGCCAACGAACGCGCCAAGGGCGACGACGAGGCGATGATGATCGACGAGGATTTCTGTCTTGCTTTGGAGTACGGCCTGCCTCCGACGGGCGGAATCGGAATCGGCATCGACCGCATGGTCATGCTGCTGACCGACGCGGCAACCATCCGCGATGTGCTGCTCTTCCCGACGATGAAGCCGATTAAGTGACCGAACCGGATGTCAGCCTAGACGGCTGGCATCCGTTTGCTATGTGTTGGATGATTTCATGGGTGGGTAAAACACGGCACGCCATGATGGGAAACAAGAAGTAAAACGGAGGATACGCATGGAACAACCGCTACTACGCTCAGGCGAGCGATTTGCGGGGCTCGATCTGCTCAAGGCGATTGCAATCCTGTTGGTCGTGTTCGTGCACGACAACGACATCTTCATCGACTTTCTCTCCCGCCCGGACGCGGCAACCTGGTTGAACTATGGGTTCTACTCGCTGGTTTCGCTCTGCGTACCGATCCTGTTTCTGGTCAACGGCGCGCTGGTGATGAATAAACCCTTCGACGCAAAGCGTTTCTTTCTAAAAACGCTCAAGATTGCGCTTCTGACCGTTATCTGGGGCGTTCTCACACTTATTGCGCTCATGTTGCTGCACGGGGATACATTCTCCATCAATACCTTCCTGCGCGATCTGTGGTATTGGAAGCAGGACTATATCAATCACCTCTGGTTTCTGCAGACGCTTGTGATGATCTATCTCTTTCTACAGGTCGTGATTCCCGCATGGCAGGCGAGGACACCCGGTTTTCGACTTCTTATGATCAGCCTGCTCGTGCTGACCGCGGGCAACGCCCTGTTGCTTGCGGGGGTGAACATAGGACAGGCGATCCTGAAAATCGATGTGGTTCAGGGGCAGTTCAACTTCTTCAACCAATTCAATCCGTTTACGGGCACGTTTGGCTACTCGTTTGCCTATATTCTGCTCGGTGGATGGATATTCGCCAATCGGGAGCGGTTTGACAACAAGCGTTGGCGCCGGATTGCGACCGCCGTATTCTGCACCGCGATGCTGCTCTTTATCGGGTATGGTGTGATTCTCTCGATTGCCAGAGATACGCGCTATATCTTCGGAACATCCGACTACGGCTCAATCTTCGCTTTCATTGCAACGCTTGCGCTCTCCGCTATGGCGTTAGGTTATCGTGGCGGCGGGTGGCTTGGAAGGCTGATCTCGCTGGTTGGCCGAAACACGATGAGCGTATATCTGCTCCACCGGATAGCCAGCTATCTGATCTGGAAAAACATCTATGGAATCTCGCACCTGTTCCTCTTTAGCATCGCAATTTCCGTGATCACGGTAATTGCCTGTGCGTTCATCGGAGAGGGATTTCGAAAAATCCCTGGGGTTCGCTGGTTATTCTCAATCTAGACAAGGGGCTTTTGACCGCAGAATCAACAGGCATAAACCGCCTCAAACAGGAGGCGGTTTTACGTTTTCCGGCCATTTTTCGTGAAAATCAAGCGAATTTTAAAAACAAGAGAAAACAAGAGATTTAGAACAAACAAGGAGAATATTTTAAAATAGATGGGATAAATGAATTGTAATTACGGATAATGGCGAATTATGGGCATAATCGACCTTTGTCTTGAGCTCATTTCACTGCTATACTAACGAAGCTGTCGCAAGGAACGAACGAAAACGACGGCGGCGCCGGACGGCAAGCAAGCCGAAAGGCGGCAGAAGCACCTTGAAAACTATATAGTGCAAGAAACAAAAAACAAGCCAGTAATTCTGAGGCAAGGGCGCTGAGAGGCGCCTAAGTTAAGGAATGAAGAAACGCAACGAATTTGAGTGAGCGTACAAAGTAAGTGAGCTAACGAGTCCGAAAGGACTTGTCAGGAATTGAACTCAAGAGTTTGATCCTGGCTCAGGACGAACGCTGGCGGCGTGCCTAACAC
>JAYFQU010000058.1:0-34583 GCA_034926785.1 Christensenella sp. | reverse complement strand
GGGGGATTTCGAAAATCCCCCATGTTCCTTCAAATTTGGCGATTCATTCGCCGAATTTGTGAAAAAATGGCGCGATTCGCGTCATTTTAACCCAAAGTAAAACCCATCGGCAGAGTCCGCAGGACTTTGTCGATGGGCTGTAACTCCACGCAGATACGTGGAGTTTTTATTTTGGTTCTCTTTCCAACGAAATTTTGTTATTTTTCTAATTTATCCGTTGTTATTACAACGGTTTTATTTGGTTTGTCGCATTATACTCAAGTCAGAAAGAGAAACCGGAGGTGAAATAAGCGTATGGAGCAAACAACGATCAATCTGAACGACACGGTCTTTTCGCTGTGTACGGCGCATCCCGAACTGCTGCCCATCCTCAGCGAGCTGGGGTTTACGGACATCACCAAGCCCGGTATGCTGCAAAGTGCGGGACGCTTCATGACCCCGGTTAAGGGCGCGGCGCTCAAGCGCATCCCGCTGGAAACCATCGTTTCCGCGCTGGATGCGCGCGGATACCGCGCAATTTACGAATAAAGACACGACAGCCGAACAGGAGGCAATGATATGAGTCAGGAAATCAACAATCGTGAAATGAGAAAACAGGCCATCAAGGATATGCTGCGCCAGCTGCACGAGGGAAAGACCGTTGAGGAGGTTCAGGGCCAGTTTCGCGCGGCGTTTGACGGCGTCGCCGCCAGCGAAATCTCCGCGGCGGAGCAGGCGCTCATCTCCGAAGGCCTCGCCGTGAGCGAGGTGCAGCGCCTCTGCGACGTGCACTCCAGCGTGTTTAAGGGCAGCATTGAGGAGATCCACGCCCCCGCGGACGCAAGCAAGATCCCCGGGCATCCGGCGCATACGCTCAAAACGGAGAACACCGCCATCCAGAGGCAGATTGACGAGCGCATCCGCCCGCTGCTCGGCCGTGTCTCGGCCGGCACGCTCTCGCCCCAGGCTCTCCTGCCCGAGATCGGCGCGCTGCTCGCCATCGACCAGCACTACAGCCGCAAAGAAAACCTGATCTTTCCCTATCTGGAACAGCATGGGGTCACCGCGCCGCCAAAGGTCATGTGGGGTGTGGACGACGAGATCCGCGCCCTGCTGAAGGAATCTGCCAAACTCGCGGCCGGCGGCAGCGCCAGCACGGCGGAAAAGCTCACGGAGGCACTCGCCCGCACGGAGGAGATGATCTTTAAAGAAGAAAATATCCTCATCCCGATGCTGCTGGAAACCCTCTCGCAGGAGGAATGGTCGAACGTTGCGCGTGAAAGCGGAGAGATTGGCTATTGCCTGATCGACCCGCCGCCCGTCTGGCAGCCAAAGTCCGCCCCCGCCGGGACGCCCGCAGCAGCAGCCCCGGCTTCCGGATCCATCACGCTGCCAACCGGGTTCCTCTCCCTCACGGAACTGAACCGTGTGCTGGATACCCTCCCGCTGGATATCACCTTTGTCGGCAAGGACGACACCGTGCGCTACTTTTCACAGGGGAGCGAACGCGTCTTCCCCCGCACGAAGGCAATCATCGGCCGCAAGGTCGCCAACTGCCATCCCCCGGCCAGCGTGCATATCGTCGAGGGCATCATTGAGGACTTTAAATCCGGCAAGAAGGATCACGAGGATTTCTGGATCCGGATGGGCGAAACGTTCGTCTATATCCGCTATTTCGCGGTGCGGGACGAGGCGGGAGAATATCTCGGCGTGCTCGAGGTGACGCAGGACATCGCCCCGATTCAGGCGATCACAGGCGAAAAAAGGCTGGTGTCACGAGCATGAAGAAACCGGAAGGATTCACAAAAGTCACGCTGAACAAGGCAAGATCAACGATGCCAAAGGAGGGCAATACTATGGCAAACAAGATTCTCAAGAATATCGATCTCGCAACCCCGCTCGCGCTCGATGCACTCGTTGTCTACCAACCGGGGCAGATCGTCAGCCGCACTCTCGCGCAGAACAAGTCCGTGAGTCTCACGCTGTTCGCCTTTGATACGGGCGAGGAGATCAGCTCGCACGAATCCAAGGGCGACGCGATGGTGCAGGTCTTCGACGGAACGGCGCGGATCACCGTCGGTGGCGCCGAGCACACGCTCACCGCAGGACAAAGCATCGTCATGCCCGCCGGCGTGCCGCACGCGCTGCTTGCAGCGGAACCGTTTAAAATGCTGCTTACCGTCGTGTTTCCGAACTAGAGTGTGTTTCTAACATGCGGCAAGCGCAGACCGAGTGGATTTTTATACCGCTTTGAGTAAAAAAGCCGGAATAGCAGCGCTATTTCAAGGTTGTAGTGTCAAAAAAGCGATAAAAAGGATACCGGATGCATGCAGTCACGCTTTTAGAAACGCGCGCTAAGCCACCTGGGCCGTAAAAGAACATCACCCCAAAAGCCAAATCCGCGCCATGGCACATGGCGCGGATTTGACGCATTTGAACGATGGTCGGAAGGAGAAACCCAATGTGGTGAATGGGCGGGTCTGTGCCCGCAGACCCGCCCATCCACGAGGAGAGACGCTTAAAAAACCTTATTTCTGCCGGCTCGCTTTGCTTGATAGAGCTTTTCATCCGCCCGGTGCAACAGCATTAATGCCGAGAGCTGAAAATCGCTCTTGCCCACGGTATGCACGCCAAAGCTGCAGGTGAGGCTGATCGAGCCGCTTACCAGAGGAAACCGTTCATTCATAACAGCCACGCGAATGCGGTTGGCGATGCGGTGCGCCGCCGTGTTTTCTACCCCCGGCAGACAGATGATGAACTCATCTCCGCCATAGCGCGCCACCCAGCTATCCGTTCGACGAATGCTCTTTTTCAAAAGTCCGGCGATATGCTGCAGCACGAGATCTCCGGCGACATGGCCGTATCGGTCGTTGACGAGCTTAAACTGGTCGATATCCGCAAAGATCAGCGAAAGCGGCATGCCCCGGTCGCAGGCGGCGCTGATTGCCCCGGGCAGGTATTCGTCAATATAACGGCGGTTATACAGACCCGTGAGCGTGTCTTTTAAAAGCATGCCGCCAATGGTGCTAGAAAGATACTCCTCCCCGTCGAACGACTGCATCGGTGCGCCGGTCACGGCGGAGATGACGCGCCGGTAGGGCTGTATCATCTCCAGCATGCAATCTCGATCACCGATGATAACCGGTACGCTTGTGATTTCATAGGCGGCCTGATTTCGCCCAACGCGAATCGTTCTCCCGCCTTCCGTTTGCGCGGCGCCGTAGTGATCACCCTCATGCGCCGGCGTACGCTCACCGGGCGCAAAATCCTCGCCGCTTTCCGCCAGGGAGGAATAGAGCACGGCTCCGTCCTGATTGTCAATCATCCGAACGCCGAAGCAAAACTCTCTTAAGAACGAAGCTTTCGAGATCGCATCCTCAAGATGATCAAATTTCAACATGTCGCCTTCCTCTCCCCCACGGCTTCTATCGATCCGCTATCGATAGAATCGTATATTTTTTTTCTGATGTCCCTATCATAGGGCAGCGCGGGATCCGGTACGCGAATCATGTAACAAACGCTCTTTTTAATGATTCAAAATGAGTTTCACAATGGCTTTGTTTGCCATAAAATCTTTGAAAACCATTTTGAAACAGTGCCTGCAACATGTATAATAAGAAGTAATATTTCGCGTTTTCCTTGCGCAATCGATCAAACAAGGCAATTGTTTTCATGGATTCCAAACGATTCTTGACATGAAAACCGCGTTTTATGACATGCATCATCGGAAAGGTTAGTCATGAGCTATTATGCAAATAAAGGCAAGTGTTCGAATCGGCGGAGGCTCAGTCGCCGCACCCGCGCAAATCGGCACGCTCGGAATGGGGCGTAACTGGCGATGAATATCTTCATCTGCGACGATAGCAAGGAGCATTCGTCCCTTTGCCGAAAGACGCTGCTCCGCCTTGCAGAGCGGCATGGCATACATGCAAACATCAAAACATTCCCTTCCGGAGAAGCGCTGCTGTTTGAGGCGGAGGATGCGTTTTCCTCCGTTGACCTCATCTATCTGGATATCCGCATGCCCGGGCCGGACGGTCTTGAGACCGCAAAGCGGCTTAGAGCGCTTGGTTTCCCCGGAGACATCGTGTTTTTTACCGTCTCCAGGGACTATGCCATCGCCGGATATGATGTAAATGCTTTGCATTATGTGGTGAAGGATCAAACCCCCGCCGATAAGTTTGAGGAGATTTTTCTCCGCGCGGTGGAGCGGGCGCAGAAGCGGGAGAGTGAGGTTCTGGTCCTGACCTGCGCGGGCGAGAGCCGCTGTGTGCCCGTAAACTCCATCCGGTATTTTGAGATTCAGCAGCGCATTGTCACCGTTTATTATGGGTAGGAATGCTTTGAGTTTTACTCCACCATGATGCGTATGGAGGAACAGCTTTTTAACAAAGGATTTATCCGCACGCATAAGTCTTTTCTGGTGAATAAGCAATACATCCGCTCGATAGACAGTACCCGTGTGTTGCTGGACACCGGAGAGGAACTCCCCATCGGCAAACGATATTATGCCGAGAGTCTCAAGAACATCGGCGCGGCGGGCTGAGCCCGGTCGCCGCCGGATTGATCTGTAAGCGAAAACGCGAGGAGCGCGATATGAAACGGTTCAAACCGATCCGAATAGCCGCCATGCTGCTGGTAATGCTACTGGCGTGCCTATTCGCGCCCGCCTCCTCGCTCGCCGCAAGCGGCATGGCCAACGACAACCATACGGATACAAACGACTATTGCCTCCGCGCGCACGATGTCACCGTTTCGCTCAGCGAGTTTTCCACCAAAAGCCGCTCCCAACTGGAGAGCGAGATCCTCAGCGCTTCCGCGTTTGAGTTTTATGATCGCGCCACATGGAACTCCGTCACCTCCGGCTACGCCGTCGATTTCTCCAATCTGACCGCGGCGGCGAGTTCTTCCGGCTATACCGTTTCGGTCACCCTGCCCGCCGTCACCCTGGCCGTCCCTTCGGTGGTCACCTTTCGCGTATTTGTCGAGGACAATTCCCGCACCGTATCCTACTTTTTTGTGAGCAATACCCCAGCCATGAGTCTTCCGCCCGACGTGCTCGCCCAGCAGCCCGCCTCAGCGCATGCTTTCTCCGGCGACTCCGTCACGCCGGACGCCCCTTTCCATACCGTTCGGGACGGCGCGGGCGTCTGGTCCTTTTCCGGTTGGTCGCCCGAGAGCGCAGTCGTAGACACCTCGGACGTATCCTTCTACGGTGGCTGGGTTTGGACGGCGCTTCCGGTTTATTCGGTTACGTATCACTTTGCCAGCACGGCAAGCGGACATCCGCTTCCCGCATCGGTGCTCTCCAAGCTGCCCGCTGATACCAGCGGCGTCGAAGGCGATGTATTCACCGTGCCTGGCTCCTATCACTCGGTCGAGGATAAAGGCGGAACCTGGCGCTTCTCCGGCTGGGACAGCACCAGCCAGACCATCGGTAATTCCGACCTCGTCTTCACGGGATATTGGCGTTGGCGCGCCTATACCCCCTCCGCCGGAAGCACCCCCACCCCGATGATCAGCGTTTCCCCCGCCTCCGAATCACCGCAGCCCACCGTTACACCGACTCTGGCGCCCGAAACACCGACGCCCACCCTATCGCAGATTCAGGTGCTGGAGCAGACGGACGAGAATTCCCCGCCGCCGCAGACCAATCCCGGGGACACCGGCGCCGGCGTCGTGGCCGCACAGGCCGCGGTTGCAAGTACGCTCGGGGGGCTTGTCGCGACGCAGGCATTCGCCATTGCCGGGGACATCAAGGTGCTTAACTGGTATCAGTTGAAGAAAGCTGCGGCACGGAGGGTGAGACGATGAATCCCTGGCTGAATGTACTCATCGGCATCCTCCTCATCGCGCTCACGGTGCTGATCGTGATCCGGCTGCGGCTGAAGCGCCGTCTTGACAGCATCGACGGCATGGTCGGCATCATCCGCCGCGGCTCAATCACCGGAAAGGTGATTGGCGGTGAATTGACAAAGGTCTACAAGCATCAGAAGATCACCGGCGCATAGCGTTTGCACGGCAGTCCGAATCGCTCTCGGCACGCCGTTGCTTTCGCGGGAGCCTGCGGGCGGGCTCAATATGTATGCCGATCCCGCGTTCGTTTACCGGCGGAAACCACTAATTTACCACGCGTGGTGTTTCTGTTTCGGGTTCCATTTGTCTAGCAAGCGCGCCACTTTCTGTTTAGAAAAATTACCCTGCGTGGTGTTTTGTTCTTTCGTATACCTTGCCGTGTGTCGCGCGGCCACGTCAGTCCCCTTCAATTGTCCGCCCGCGGCGCGCGAATGAGCGTACCGTACACGAGGTGCCTCGATATGCCAACCGATTCTTCCTCCATATTGGTCAGCGCATGTTTGCTCGGCCTACCCTGCCGTTATGACGGCACGGGCAAGGCCGACGAGCGTCTGCTTGCGCTTGCAAAGACGCATGCATTCATCCCCGTCTGCCCGGAGCAGCTCGGCGGCCTGCCAACGCCGCGCCCCTCCGCCGAGCGATATGGCGCGCGCGTAATCACGCGGGACGAGCGGGACTTCACCGCCGCGTTTGCCAGAGGCGCGCAGGAGACCCTTCGACTATCCCGGCTCTTCGGCTGCCGGATTGCGGTTCTCAAGTCAAACAGCCCGTCCTGCGGAAGCGGGCAAATCTATGATGGAACCTTCTCCGAGCGACTCATCCCCGGCGACGGGATAACGGCGGCGATGTTGAAGAATGACGGACTCACCATTCTTAGCGAGCAGGATGATCTTATGGCGCTGCTATAGAACCAACCCGTATTTCCGGTTTGCTCCCCTTCCCGAATGGCCGTTTTGTAAACATTTTATCTTCTTCTTTCTGCATCATCGTTCTCCTAATTGCAAGATTCTCAAAACAGCCCGCATCTGTTGCTTTTTGCGTACCCAAAATATCGCCCGGCCTGTAATTGATGCCGATAAAGCCTGCGCCGCTCTACGCCCTCTCGTCATTGCGATTCGCAACATCTTGTGTTAGTATCAATTGTGGACACTATCTGTTGCGCTTTATAACAGATTTATTGTTGTCATACACCGTTTTTTCCGCGGTTGCAGGCGGGCTGTTTCTCTCAACAAATACTGGTCAATCGGGGGCGTGTATACCAAAATGATGGAGATCATCAAACGAAGCGGTCAGGCGGAAGCCTACGATCGCAATAAAATTTCAAATGCGATACGAAAGGCGTTTCTCAGCACGCAGGCGGAGATCGCCGAGGCCGCGCTGGACGAGATTACCGGCGCGGTGGAAGAGCGTATGCGGAAGCTGGTTCCTCCGGTGCAGGTGGAACAGATTCAGGATCTTGTGGAAGAAACGCTCATGCAGCAGGGCTACTACGCCCAAAGCAAGAGCTATATTCTCTACCGCAGCGAGCGCACGCGCATGCGCTGGCAGAGGCGCAGCATCTGCGAACTCTTTGCCGACTGCGACGCGCTGGAGCCCGTGCTCTCCAAGATACAAAAGGACTATCCGCATGAAAGCTATGAGCTCTCGCGGCTGGACGAAAAATTCCGCTCGTTCCTCAAGCCTGAGATGGGCGAGGGGGCAAAACGCGCGGTGCTCGTCCGCGCAGCGGCGGAGCTGACCACGCAGGAAGCGCCCGGCTGGGAGTTTATCGCCGCGCGTCTGCTGATGCATGACTTCCGGCATGATTTGAACCATGCGCTCAGCGAACTGCACCTTGCGAACTTTTCCGGCAAGGTGCGCTACCTGGCCGAGCGCGGACTCTATGGAACATATATATTAGAAAATTATACCGACGCGGAGCTTGACGAGGCGGCGGCATTTCTAAACCAGGCAAACGACGAAAAGCTCACCTATTCGGGTCTGGAGCTGCTGCTGCGGCGCTATGTCATCCGCAGCCACAAGGGTCAGCCGCTGGAGACGCCGCAAGAGATGTATCTCGGTATCGCGCTGCATCTCGCTATGCCGGAGACGAGGGATCGCCTCGTCTGGGTGCGGCGGTTTTATGAAATGCTCAGCTCGCTCAAGGTGACCATGGCGACCCCGACGCTCGCCAACGCGAGAAAGCCGTTTCATCAGCTCTCCAGCTGCTTTATCGACACCGTCCCGGACAGCCTGACCGGCATCTACCGCAGCATCAACAACTTTGCGCAGGTGAGCAAATATGGCGGCGGTATGGGGCTCTATTTCGGCAAGGTGCGCGCGAAGGGCAGCGCCATCCGCGGGTTCGAGGGCGCGGCGGGCGGCGTGATCCGCTGGATTCGCCTCGCAAACGACACCGCCGTCGCGGTCGATCAGCTCGGCGTGCGGCAGGGCGCGGTTGCGGTCTATCTGGATGTTTGGCACAAGGATTTGCCGGAGTTTTTACAGATTCGCACCAACAACGGGGATGACCGCATGAAGGCGCACGACGTCTTCCCCGCCGTGTGCTATCCCGATCTCTTCTGGAAGACCGTGCGGGACAACATCGAGGGCAGCTGGTATCTTATGTGCCCGCATGACATCTCCGCCGTGAAGGGATATTGTCTGGAGGACTTCTGGGGCGAGGAGTGGGAGACGCGCTACCGCGACTGCGTCGCCGACGGCCGCATCGAAAAGCGCGTGATTCCGATCAAGGAGCTCGTGCGCATGATCCTCAAGAGCGCAATCGAGACCGGAACGCCTTTTGTCTTCAACCGGGATACGGTAAACCGCGCAAACCCGAACCACCACAAGGGCATGATCTATTGCAGCAATCTCTGCACGGAGATTGCGCAGAACATGAGCGGCATTTCGGACGTGAGTCAGGAGATCGTCGGCGTAGACGGCGAGACCGTCATCGTCACCACCACCAAGCCGGGCGACTTTGTGGTCTGCAACCTCGCGAGTCTCTCGCTGGGGCAGATCGACCTGGGCGGCGAAGAGCTGGAGACGCTGACGGGCTATGTGGTCCGCGCGCTGGATAACGTCATTGACCTCAACTTTTTCCCCGTGCCGTATGCGAAGGTGAACAATCTCAAATATCGCCCGATCGGGCTGGGGGTCAGCGGCTATCATCACATGCTCGCGAAGAACCGCATCAGCTGGGAGAGCGAGGCGCACCTGAAGTTTGTCGATTCGGTGTTTGAGCGGATCAACTACGCCGCGATTTCGGCAAGCGCGGATGTTGCCGCGGATAAGGGCGGCTATGCCTACTTTGAGGGCAGCGACTGGCAGACGGGCGCGTATTTTCACAAGCGGAATTATGGTTCCCCGCGCTGGCAGGAGCTCGCGAAAAAGGTGGCGCGGCAGGGTATGCGAAACGGCTGGCTCCTCGCCATCGCGCCAACCAGCAGCACAAGCATCATCGCGGGCACGACGGCGGGCATCGACCCCGTCATGAACCGCTACTTCCTGGAGGAAAAGAAAAACGGCCTGATCCCCCGCGTTGCGCCGGACCTCTCGCTGGATACCTTCTGGTACTACAAGAGTGCGCACCAGATCGACCAGACCTGGTCCATCCGCGCGGCGGGTGTGCGCCAGCGGCATATCGACCAGGCGCAGAGCATGAACTTCTACATCACCAACGAGTTCACCTTCCGTCAGGTGCTTGGGCTGTATATCCTCGCCTTTGAACAAGGCGTCAAAACCGTTTATTATGTGCGCAGCAAGAGCCTTGAGGTAGAGGATTGCTCCGCCTGTTCGTCCTGATCAGGCGCCGTCAACGATTGGAATCACAAGAATGGGAGCAAAGATTACGATGGAAGAGATTCTCAAACAAAAACCGCTGTTTAATCCGAACGGAAGCACCGACCTGAACGAGCGCCGCATGATCGCCGGTGACACGACCAACCTCAACGACTTCAACAACCTCAAATATGGCTGGACGCACGACCTCTACCGGCAGGCGATGAATAACTTCTGGATCCCGGAGGAGGTCAACCTTTCCTCGGACGTGAAGGATTATCCGAACCTGCCCGCGCCGGAGCGCCGCGCCTATGACAAGATCCTCTCGTTCCTGATCTTTCTGGATAGCATCCAGACCGCGAACCTCCCCGCCGTCGGCGAATATATCACGGCCAACGAGGTGAATCTCTGCCTCGCGATTCAAACCTATCAGGAGGCGATCCACAGCCAGAGTTACAGCTATATGCTGGATACCATCTGCGAGCCGCAGGGGCGCGACGAGGTGCTCTATCAGTGGAAGAACGACGAATTCCTGCTCCGGCGCAATACGTTCATCGGCGACGCGTACAACCACTTTTATCGGGAGCGCACGGCGGAGAACCTCATGCGCACCATCGTCGCGAACTATATCCTCGAGGGTGTTTATTTCTACAGCGGGTTTATGTTTTTTTATAACCTCGGCAGAAACAACCTCATGCCCGGCTCGGTGCAGGTGATCCGCTATATCAACCGGGACGAGAACACGCATCTTTGGCTGTTCCGCAGCATTCTGCTTGCGCTCAAACAGGAGAATCCGGAGCTCTTTACGCCGGAGAAAGTACAGCTCTACCGGGATATGATCCGCGAGGGCTGCGAGCAGGAGATCTCATGGGGGCACTATGTCATCGGCGACAATGTCGCGGGTTTAACCAAGGAGATGATCACGGACTATGTGCGGTATCTCGGTAATCTCAGGTGCACCAACCTCGGCTTTGACAAGCTCTACGAGGGACATGACGAGGAACCGGAGAACCTCTCCTGGGTAAGCCAATACAGCAACGCCAACACGATCAAAACGGACTTCTTCGAGGCGCGCAGCACCGCCTACGCCAAGAGCGGCGCGCTGGTGGACGACCTGTAAACAACGTTTGGATCAATACTACAAAACCCGCAGGAAATTTCCTTGCGGGTTTTTATGTTTCCATATGAATCTAATCATGGACCTAAACGCTATTTTTTCGCAGAGTGGCTGATGCACCCCGCGCCGCCGACGCAGCCGCCAACGCACGCCATACCCTCGATAAAATTGCCGACATCCAGTCCCTTATAGCGCTTGAGCAACGCCACGCGGCACTCCTCAATGCCGTTGCATTTGGTCGCGATAAGCTTGTAGTCCGCGTGTCCCCGCGCGGCGATCTCCTGCCGGATCGCCTCCGTTACCCCGCCGGAGCGGGCGAACCCGCGCCCATACTGCGTCGCCTCGTCCACCTTTTCCTCCGGCAGTTGCGTAATGTCGATCCCGCGGCTGTCGAAGAGCGCCTGCAGTTCCTCAAATGTGAGCACACAGTCGATATAGGGCGAAACGCTCTCTTTTTTCGCCTCCGCCTTCTTCGCCGTACACGGGCCGATGAAGACGATCTTCGCCTCCGGCTCCTGCTCCTTGATACGCCTGCCGAGCGTTGCCATCGGCGAGAGGCAATGGGAAAGATCCTGCTTGAGCTTGGGAAAATTCATCTCCACATAGCTCACGAACGCAGGACAGCAGGAGCTCATGAGGAATCCTTTTTCCAGCAGCTCCTTAGCCTCCTCCTGGGCGACCAGATCGGCGCCAAGCGCCGCCTCCGTCACCCGATCAAACCCCAGCGCGCGGAGGCCGGCGTTAACCTGCCCCGGCCAGGCATAGGTAAACTGGCTCACAATCGCAGGGGCGACCATGGCGTAGAGCCTGCCTGCGCGGATTTGATCCTTGATTAGGGCGATCGCCTGCAGAATTTCGGACTTATCCATGATTGCGCCAAATGGACACTGCACCACACAAGCGCCGCAGGCGGTGCACTTGCTCTGGCTGATCAGCGCCGCCTTTTCGTCGTCCATCGTAATGGCGCGCACATGACAGGCGCTCTCGCAGGGGCGCTTGTTTTGAATGATCGCATGATAGGGACAGGCCTTTGCGCACAGGCCGCACTCGATGCACTTCTCCTGATCGATATGCGCTTTCTGCCGGCCGTCGAGATAGATAGCGTCGCTCTTACAGGCGTTCTGGCAGCGATGCGCGATGCAGCCGCGGCAAACCGCCGTCACGTCGTAGCCCGAAACCGGGCATTCGTCGCAGGCGATATCCAGCGTTTCGATGATATTCGGATTCTTTTGGCTGCCGCCCATCGCGAGCTTCACCCGTTCGCCGAGGATGGCTCGTTCCTTATAGACGCAACAGCGCATGGAGGGCTGTTTGCCCGGCACGATCGCCTTTGGGATATCCAGCAGGGTCTCCTGCAGCGTGTCGTCAAACGCGCGCTTTGCAACCTCGCAGAGCGTGCGGTATTTAAGATATTGCACCTGGTTTTCGAATTGTCTCATCGGGACCCTTTCCTTGCTATGGCTCTGTTCCGCGGCGGTCAGCGCGAACCGTTTCCGCGGGTTGGAATCACAAACTGGCTCTGATAGAGACTCGAATAAAATCCGCCCTGCCGGAGCAATTCCTCGTGTGTTCCGCGCTCGATCACCCCGCCGTTGCGCATGACGAGGATGAGATCCGCCTCACGGATGGTGGAGAGCCTGTGCGCCACGACGATGCTGGTTCTCCCCTCCATGAGCCGTGCAAAAGCTGATTGTACCTTTTGTTCCGTGCGCGTGTCAATAGAGGAGGTCGCTTCGTCGAGAATCAGCACCGGCGGAAGGCGCAGCATCACGCGTGTGATGCACAGCAGCTGCTTCTGCCCCTGGGAGAGGTTCCCGCCGTCCTCGCCGATGGCGGTATCGTAGCCCTGCGGCAGACGTTTGATGAAGCTATGCGCGTGGGAGGCTTTTGCGGCGGCGATGATCTCCTCGTCCGTCGCATCCGGCTTTGCGAGGGTGATATTCTCGCGGATGGTGCCCTCCTTGAGCCATGTCTCCTGCAGCACCATGCCGCAGCCGTTTCTCAGGCTCTCCCGTGTGACGTTGCGAATGTCGTTTCCATCCACGCGGACCGCTCCGCCGTCCACGTCATAAAACCGCATCAAAAGGTTAATGATGGTGGTCTTGCCGCAGCCCGTCGGCCCGACAAGGGCGATGCGCTGACCGGGCTTCGCGGCGAGATTCAGCCCCGTGATAAAAGGCTTCTCCGGCGTATATGAAAACGAAACCCTGTCAAACACGATATCCCCCGCGACGCCCGCCAGTTGCTTTGCATCCGGCTTCTCCGGCGTCTGCGGCTGCTCCTCGATCAGCGCGAAGATACGGCCCGCGCAGGCAAACGCGTTCTGCAGCTCCGTCACCACGCCGGAAATCTCGTTAAAGGGCTTTGTATACTGCGCGGCATAGCTTAAAAACGCCGCGAGCTGGCCCACCGAGAACACCCCGCCGGTGGAGACGACCGTCAGCGCGCCGAGCAGCCCGACGCCCGCATACACGAGGGCGTTGACAAAGCGCGTTGTCGGATTGGTGATGGAGGAATAAAACGTCGCCTTGAGGTAACTCTGCGCAAGGCGCTCGTTGATTTCGTCAAACTGTTCCTCCGCCTGCCGCCCGTGGGAAAATGCCAGCACCGTCTTCTGGTTTTTCAGCATCTCGTCGATGAAACCCGTCTGTTCGGCGCGGGTGTCCGACTGGACGCGAAACATCCGATACGTCCGGTTCGCGATGAAACGCGCGCTGATAAGCGAGAGCGGCGTGAGCAGAATGACCATCAACCCGATCTTCCAATCGATTACCAGCATGAACAGCAGCGTGCCGAGAATGGTGATCGCGCCTGTAAAAAGCTGTGAGAAGCCAAGCAGAAGCCCGTCTGCCAGCTGGTCGACATCCGTAATCACACGGCTGACGATCTCGCCGTAGGCATGCGTGTCCAGATAGCGCAGCGGCAGAATCTCCAGCTTTTCAAACGCCTGTGTACGCAGGTTTTTCACCGCGCGATAGGTCACTCGGTTATTGACCGCATTCATGAGCCACATGCACAGCGCCGTTGCCCCCGCGACCGCCGCCGATTCGGCGAGAATACCCCATATGGCGGAGAACTGCACATTTCCTTTTCCGGCGATAAGGTCGATCGCTCGGCCGATCAGCACAGGCACATACAGCGTCAGCGACACCACCGCGACCGAGAGCAGCAGCGAGAGAGCAAGCAGGGGCAAATCGCGCGAGAGCGTTTTGAGAATCTTACCAATCACCGCCCTGTCCGGCGCGTTTGCCTGCCGCAAAGGTTTAGCGCGCATACTCCGCCCCCTCCGTCTCAAACTGCGTTCCGTAGATCTCGCGGTAGACCGGGCAGTTTTGCAGCAGCGTTTCGCTGGTGCCGATTCCGGCAACCGCCCCGTCGTCGAGCACCACGATCTGATCCGCCTGCAGCAGAGACGACGCCCGTTGGGAGACGATGAACACCGTCGGCCGTTCGGGCAGCGTAAGAATCGCCTGCCGCAGCGCCGCGTCCGTCGCATAATCCAGCGCGGAGGCACTGTCGTCGAGGATCAGGATCTCCGGCTTTCGAACAAGCGCGCGGGCAATGGTCAGCCGCTGTCTCTGCCCGCCGGAAAGATTCCTGCCGCCCTGTTCGACGGCGGTATCCAATCCGCCCTTTTCGGCAACGGCGCCCCGCACCTGCGCGAGCGCAAGCGCCGCCCAAATCTCTTCGTCGGTCGCGTCGGGCTTGCCCCAGCGGATGTTCTCGCGTACGCTGCCGCGAAAGAGCGCCGCGCTCTGCGGCACGATGCCAATCCTTTGCCGAAGTTCCTCAAGCGGATAGTCCTTCACGTTTACGCCGTTGACCAGAACCTCACCCTCGCTCGCGTCATAAAACCGCGGAATCAAATTGACCAGCGAACTCTTGCCCGCACCCGTGCCGCCGATGATACCGATCGTCTGCCCGCGCTCGACGGAGAGGCTGAGGTTGGTCAGAGCCTCCTCCGCCCCGGCATGATAGCGCAGACCCACACCGCGAAACTCGACCGCCAGGGTTTCGCCGTCAAATTCGGGCGCGGCGGCGGGCGCGGTCATTGAGGGCCGGCGCTCCAGCACGCTCTGGATCCGGTTCCCGCTCGCAATGGCCTTGGTGACGGTGATGATGAGGCTTGCGAGCTTAACGAGTTCTACGAGGATCTGGCTCATGTAGTTATAGAGTGCGACCACGCCGCCCTGCGTAAGATCCCCCGCATTGACACGCAGCGCACCGACCCAGATCAAAAACGCGATCGCCAGATTGACGATGACATAGGTTGCGGGATTGAGCAACGCCGCAATGCGCCCGGATCGCAGCTGGATGCGCAGCAGCGCTTCATTCTCCCGCTCAAAGGCGCGAACCTCACCCTGTTCGAGGTTAAACGCGCGCACCACACGCGCGCCGATGAGCGTCTGCCGCGTGGAATTCAGGATGCGATCCAGCCGCTCCTGCGCCGCGCGAAAAAGCGGAATGCCGACGAGCATCACAGCGAAGATGACCGCCGCGAGCACTGGGATTGCCGCCGCGAAGATCAGTGCGGCCTCTGCGTCCACGCTAAACGCCATCGCCGCCGCGCCAAAGACGATCAGTGGGGAGCGCAGCAGCAGCCGCAGCGTCAGGTTGACGCCGGTCTGCGCCTGGTTTGCGTCGCTCGTCATGCGCGTGATCAGCGTAGAGACGCCGAGGGTATCCAGATCGGCATAGGACAGCGTCTGGATCTTTTGAAACAGCGCCTGTTTGACGCCCTTTCCGAATCCGGCGGCGGCCTTTGCGGCATAGTATTGCGCGGTGATGGAGCTGACCAATCCCGCGACCGCCAGACCGGCCAGGAGCAGGCACATACGCAGTATATGGCCCCTGTCGCCGGAAGCGATGCCGCGGTCGATCAGCGAAGCCATCACCAGCGGCACGCAAAGCTCCAGCCCGGCTTCAAAAAACTTGAACAGCGGGCTTAGAATACTTTCTTTTCGATATCCTTTTAAATAGCGCAACAATGATTTCAATACGGTTACCTGTTTCATTCTTTCGCTGTTTTTCGTGCTTCGGACACAAAAACAACATCGTTTTTTCGCTTGCTATTATAACATCATATCATAGGAATGCTGCGGGTTATAGCCATGTATCCCGATTCGTCCGTCCGCTACGGATTCCGTCCCGGCGCTCCGCAGGCGGATTTTGCGCGGAAAACCCGTGCCGGTTCGCAAAAATTTTCCCCATCAGTCAGGCCGGCGCAGACATGCCGAAGCGGAAAACGCCGGGCGATACCATTTTCATTCCTTGACAAATCGCGGGAATAGTGTATAATAATAAGGGCTTATCGATACTGCGCGAGTTATTGCGCCGCCGTCCGCGCGCTCTTTACAGAATGGGTACGGCGTTGTAGAATAAAGTATCTTTATCCTGTCTTTGGCGTCGCCGCCGGATTTGTCATGACGGCAAATGACGGGCGCACCTTCGCTAAACAGGATTTTTCTCTTAACAGGGGATTTTTCCGTGTTCGGGATCTCCTGGCATGGCGAACCGGGGAGGGTTATCGATGTTCGGGTTACTGATTGGGTTGGTATGCGGCGCGGGCGAACTGTTCCTGCTGACGCGGCTTACCAAGCTGCTCCTCGCCGGGGATACCCTCAAGGCCGCCGCCATTCTCTTCGCGAAACTCTTGCTTTTCGCTGCCGCCGCGGTTTCCGTGCTGCTTTTCTTCAAAACGGAGCTGATCTGGTGCGGCGTTGGAATCTCTTCCGTTCTCGTCGTCGGCGCGTTTGTCATCAACGCGCGGATGCGTAAGAGCGGGAAAGGAGACCGGTAATGCAGTTTGTCATGCCGTCAATTTTAAAATGGATCGTCATGGGCTTGTCGCTGGTCGCCGGCGTCGGGGCCTTTGTGCTGCGCGCGCGCATTCCGCTGCCCGACCCGAACGACCCCGGCTATAAGGCGGTTAAGAAGAAGCGCAACCCCTATCTGCTGGTTGGCGTCCTTCTGCTCTGGCTCTTTTCCGGTCTTGTGCTGGGCTGCTTTAGCTCCGGAGCGCGGGTTTTAAAGGTTGAAATCAGCCCCGCGCGCATGCTGATCCTTGGCCAGTCCGTGAGCTCCACCGTCGTCATTTCCTGCGCCGTCAGCGCGGCGCTCATCCTCATCGCGGCGCTGATCCGGATCTTCGTGATTCCGCGTTTCAAGGAGACGCCGCGCGGCCTGCAGCTGGTTCTGGAGACCGCCGTCGGCGCGATGAACGACCTGACGAAGGAAAAATACGGCCATGAGAACGCCGGCCTTTCCGCCTACTTTTTTGCGATGGCCGCGCTGATGGTCGGCTCCGCGATTGTCGAGCTCGTCGGGTTGCGTCCGCCGACGACGGATTTGAGCATGACCTTCTCCTATGCGCTGATCACGTTTGTTTTAATCAACGTCTTCGGCATCTACAAGAAGGGGCTCAAGGGCCGGGCGCAGGCCTACATCAAGCCAAACGCGATCATTGCCCCGTTTAAGCTGATTTCGGACCTTGCGATTCCGATTTCGCTGGCGTGCCGACTCTTTGGCAACATGCTTGGCGGCATGATCGTGGTAGAGCTGCTCTACTATGCGCTTGGCGCGTTCTCGGTCGGTGTTCCCGCGCTGCTGGGGCTCTACTTCAACGCGTTCCACCCGCTGATCCAGTTCTTCATCTTTATCAATCTGTCGCTCACCTTTATAGGAGAGGCAGTAGAAGAGTAAAAAAGCAGCTTCTCTCCAGGCAAAGAGGCAGAAGAAGCAAAATTCGTCATCAACCGACGCAGTCGGTTAACGCATCATTCCCAGTATTATTTTAGGAGGATTCTTACCATGACGGATATCGGATTGATCGCAATCGGCGCAGGCATCGCCGTGTTAACGGGCGCTGGCGCAGGCCTTGGCATGGGCATTGCAACCGGCAAAGCGGTGGAAGCGATCGCCCGCCAGCCGGAAGCGGGCGGAAAGATCAACGCGCTGTTAATTCTGGGCATGGCGCTGACGGAGTCCACAGCCATCTACGGCTTCGTTATCTCGCTGATTATGATCTTCACGATGGGCAAATAAGGTTCTCTAAAGAGGGGTATCCATGGAATTTAAGCTGATCGATTTCATCGAACACGCGCTCAATCTCCTGATCCTCTTCCTGCTTCTCCGCCATTTTCTCTATCAACCGGTAAGCAAATTTATGGCGGAGCGGGAGGCGAAGTTTGCGCGCGAACGGGAGCAGATCGACGTTAGCCGAAACGAGGCGAATGTGCTCAAGGCGCAGTATGAAACCTCGATGAAGAACGCGCGGCTTGACGCGGAGGCTATCGCCGAGGAACGCCGCAAGGCCGCGGAGCGGGAAGCGGAGGATCTTCGGAAAAAGGCAAAGCAGGACGCGCAGGGCATCCTGAGCGACGCGATGCACCAGGCCATGACCGAACGCGAGGGTATGCTGGGCGACCTGAAGTCGCAGACGGCGGAGCTCGCGGTGGACATTGCCGGCAAGATTCTCGAGCGCGAGGTTAAGCAGGAAGACCACCAGCGCATCATCGACAGCTTTTTCGACAAGGTCGGCTGAGTCCGGGCGCGGCGAAAAGGCGGCTGTTTTCGCGCGAAAACAGGCTGTTTATGCGGTTCTGCGGCATGCCGCGGGGCAGAAGTTTTGATTTTTGTGTTTTAGGAAAGTGAGCTCAGTATGGCTCTAAGAGGCGAATTATACACCGCCGGCCCGTTCGGCGAGGAACAGATCGAATCCGTCAAGCGGCACTTCAAAGAGCTGCTTGGCCAGGAGGTTTCCTTCGAGGTCAAGCGCAATGAGGCGTTGATCGGCGGTTTTCTCGCGATCATCGACGGAAAGGTTTACGACGCAAGCGTTGCATACCGCATCAAGGAGGCGCAGCATCTGCTTGTCTCCAACAGCGTGTCTGACGGCGCGGAGATTGCCGCGGAAAACGTAAAACTCACCGGCAGTGAATCAAAACCGTTCCACAGCTCCGCAAAGGATATCGGCGCGACGCTCAAGCGCCGGCTTCGATCCTTCGAAAACAAATCCGCCATCTACGAATACGGCATCGTCACCAACGTTGGCGACGGCGTCGTGCGCATAGAGGGTCTTTCGCATACGCGATATGGCGAGCAGATCGCCTTTGACAATGACGTCTACGGCATGACCATGGACCTGGAGCTGGACGGCGTCGGCGCGGTTCTGCTCAACGGTCAGGATAGTGTGCACGTTGGCGAGCGTGTCTACGGAACCGGCCGCGTGGTCGAGGTTCCGGTCGGTGAAGAACTGCTCGGCAGGGTCATTAACCCCATCGGAATGCCGATGGACAACAAGCCTCTCAACGCTTCGCGCTATCGCCCCGTGGAATCCCCCGCACCGCGCATCATCGACCGTCAGGCGGTCAACGAGCCGCTTATGACGGGCCTTCTCGCGGTGGACGGCATCATCCCCATCGGCCGGGGACAGCGCGAATTGATCATCGGCGACCGCCAGACGGGCAAGACCACCATCGCCATCGATACCATCATCAACCAGCGCGGCAAGCACGTGAACTGCGTCTATGTCGCTATCGGTCAGAAACTCTCCACCGTTGCACAGATCTATGAGACGCTGCAGTCGGCGGGCGCGATGGACTATACGGTCATCGTCGTCGCCAACGCAAGCGACTGCGCGGCCATGCAATATCTCGCGCCCTACGCAGGCTGCGCCATCGCGGAGCAATTCATGTATGACGGAAAAGACGCGCTGGTCATCTACGACGATTTAAGCAAGCACGCCGTGGCCTACCGCGCCATGTCCCTGCTGCTGCATCGTCCGCCGGGACGTGAAGCCTATCCCGGCGACGTGTTCTATCTGCACAGCAGACTGCTGGAGCGCGCCGGCCACCTGAACGAGGCAAACGGCGGCGGCTCCCTGACCGCGCTGCCCATCGTCGAGACGATGGCGAGCGACATCTCCGCCTATATCCCGACCAACGTGATCTCGATTACGGACGGCCAGATCTATCTCGAGCCGGAGCTGTTCCATTCCGGCATCCGCCCTGCGGTCAACGTCGGTCTCTCGGTTTCCCGCGTCGGCAGCGCCGCGCAGAAGAAGGCCATGCGCAAGGTGGTTAAAAAGCTGCGCCTCACCCTCGCGCAGTACCGCGAACTGCAGATCTTCGCGCAGTTCGGCTCGGATATCGACAGCGTGACCAAAAACATTCTGGATAACGGCGACCGTCTGAGCGAAACGCTCAAGCAAAATCAGCATGAGCCCCTCCAGATGTGCGAGCAAGTGCTGGTGCTCTACGCGGTCATGAACGACTACCTCAAGAGCGTGCCCGCCCCGCATGTGCGCGCGTTCCAGAAGGGCCTGCTGCAATACGCGCATCATAACTACAGCGCCATGCTGGACGAAATTGAGGAGTCCGGCGACCTGACGGACGAACAGACGGCGGAATTGCGCGCCTGCATTGAAAACTATCAGCTCACCTGTAAAGCTTAACGCCACCGCTCCCCTGCCGCGCCGGCGGCGATTCCTCTGGAAAGGAGGCCCGGACAAATGCCCAATATGAGCGACATTCGCTATCATATCAAAAGCGTAAAACAAACGCGCCAGATCACCAACGCCATGCACATGGTCTCCGCGGCGCGCATGCGCCGGGCGCTCGACGGCATCGCAAAAAACCGCGCGTATTTTTTCCACGCGTTGGACATCATCGTGGATATCCGCACCCATACGGGTGACATCTCCCACCGCTACCTCACGCATCGCAGCGGTGACAAAGTCGCCTATGTCGTCGTCTCCGGCGAAAAAGGTCTTTCGGGTTCCTATAATCACGCCGTGCTTTCCCTCGCGGACAGTCTGATGACGGATAAAAACGTCGTAGAGGTCTATACCATCGGCAGCGTGGGCACCTCGCATTTTCTGCGCAAAGGGATCTCGCCGGACAGGCACTTTGAGCGCCTCGCCGAAAAGCCGAAGCTCGACCAGGTGCGGCGGCTCATGACCATTTTGATCGACCAATACGATCGCGGAGAGATCGACGAACTGCGCATCGTATATACGCGCTTCATCAACACCCTTTCCCGCGAGCCGATGGAGCAGAAGCTGCTCCCCGTTGAACTGAACGACTTCAAGCGCGGTCGTCCGGCAAACCTTGAGGACGAGGCCTATGATCGCGCGCTGATCCTCTACGACCCATCCCCGGCGCAGGTGCTCGATGCGCTGATTCCGCAGTTGCTCATCGGCTATGTCTACGGCGCCATTGTGCATGCCTACGCGAGTGAAAACTGCGCCCGCATGGCGGCGATGGAAAACGCGACACGAAGCGCGGACAAGATGATAGACAAACTGACCCAGCAGTATCACTCCGTTCGTCAGTTGACGATTACCAACGAACTTGCCGATATCATCGGCGCCGCCAACGCGGCAAACGCGGCGCGCTCCGCCGATGCCGCCTATTATCCGGAGGGACATAATTCATGACGGAACAAGAACAAATCGGAAGTATTATCCGCATCATCGGCCCTGTGCTGGATGTGCGCTTTTCCGAAGGCAGCGAGCCGCCGATCAAGACCCTGCTCGTGACCAAGACCGAGCCGCCCGTGCATATCGAGGTGGTTCAGCATCACTCCCCCGGCGTAGTGCGCGCCATCGCGCTCGAGCCGACCGAGGGGCTCTATTGCGGCGTTCTGGTTCGCAACTCCGGCGGCGGCATCCGCGTGCCGGTCGGCGAGAGCGTGCTTGGCCGCGTAATCGACTGTCTCGGCCGCCCCATCGACGGCCTCGGCCCCATCACGGGGGAAAATCAGGCGGCTCCGCCGATGCGGGACGTGCATCAGGCGCCGCCGTCGTTCATGCTCCAGCGTCCCTCCACCACGCTGTTTGAAACGGGCATCAAGGTCATCGATCTGCTCGCGCCCTATCCCGTCGGCGGTAAGATTGGTCTGTTCGGCGGTGCGGGTGTTGGCAAGACAGTGCTGATTCTGGAGTTGATCCACAATATTGCGAAAAACCGCGGCGGATACTCCGTCTTTGCGGGCGTTGGCGAGCGCAGCCGCGAGGGCACGGATTTGATCAACGACATGCGCGAAAGCGGCGTTATCGCGCGGACGTCCCTCGCCTTCGGGCAGATGAACGAGCCGCCGGGATCGCGCATGCGCGTAGCGCTCGCGGGGCTATCCATGGCGGAATATATCCGCGACGACATGCACCAGGACGTGCTGCTCTTCATCGACAACATCTTCCGTTTTGTGCAGGCGGGCAACGAGGTTTCGGCGCTTTTAGGCCGCATGCCGAGCGCGGTCGGTTACCAGCCGACGCTGGCCAACGAGCTTGGCGAGCTTGAGGAACGCATTGCGAGCACGCCGCATGGCTCCATCACCTCCGTGCAGGCGGTCTATGTCCCTGCGGACGACCTGACCGACCCCGCCCCGGCGACTATCTTCTCCCATCTGGACGCGACGACGGTTCTCTCGCGCTCCATCGCGGAGATCGGCATCTATCCCGCCGTCGATCCGCTGGCCTCCTCCTCGCGCATCCTGGAGCCGGCTATCGTTGGCGAGCGGCATTACAGCGTTGCACGGCGCGTACAGGAGACTCTGCAGCGCTATCACGAACTGCAGGATATCATCGCAATCCTCGGCATGGACGAGCTTTCCGACGAGGATCGCCAGACCGTTTACCGCGCGAGAAAGATCCAAAACTTCCTCTCCCAGCCGATGCACGTGGCCGAGGTCTACAGCGGACAGCCGGGTTGCTCTGTTTCGATGGCGGATACGATTTCCAGCTTTGAGGAGATCGTCGAGGGCCAGGTGGACGAGATTCCCGAGTCTCTCTTTCTGCTCGCGGGTGGGATTGCAGAGGTGCACGCGCGCTACGCCGAGATGCAAAAGAACGAATAGCGCGTCTCTTTCGTCCGTTTTTCAGCGTTTAGTTTGGAGTTGATGCAATATGCCCAAGCCCTTTCATCTCATGGTGCTCACGCCGGAGCGTGAGTTTTACAGCGGAGATGCCGTCTATGTCAGCGTACAGTCCATCGCCGGTTCCATCGGCGTATTGGCGGATCACATCCCGATGGTCTCCGCGCTGGATGTCGGCACACTGGTCATCCAGCCGGACGAGAACACCACGCGCACCGCGTTTCATTCCGAAGGGTTTATCGAGGTTCGGCCGGAATGCGTCTATATCCTCTCGCAGGCCTGCGAGTGGCCGGAGGAGATCGACGAAAAGCGCGCTCTGGAAGCAGAGCAGCGCGCGCAGGAGCGTCTCGCGCAGGAGCGCGGGGACGATCTCGGCACCATGGGACACAGCAAGGTCGCGCTTATGCGCGCCATGACGCGCCGGCGAATTAAGTCCATGTCCTCTCCCGACACCAAATAACGCATTTGCCCTTATCTTGGTATCCAGATTATCTTACCGCTTTCAAGGAGTGCTTTTTTTCAATATCCGGTTCTCGAGGTTCCGTTCAAAGTCCGCAGGACTTTTCCGATGGACAAAGATGCCCCGCCAAATGGCGGGGCATCTGCCTGTCAAAAAGGTCCCGGGATTGTTAAAGGCCGCGGCCCTTAACCCATCGGTTCGAGCTGCGGTGGCTTTGCCATCGCGACGGATCGACCGGAATCGGACGGCTTCTTCGCAGCTCTTTGCCGTTCGGAGTCCGGCGAATGAGAGGCAACGAGCGGTTGCCCCGCCAAAACTCGTTTTTCGACGGCCTCAGCCCGGCTCTAGCCGGGCTCAGAGCATCAACAAACCCAGCAGGGGGTTTGGGGGATTTCGAAAATCCCCCATGTTCCTTCAAATTTGTGAAAAAATGGCGCGATTCGCGTCATTTTAACCCAAAGTAAAACCCATCGGCAGAGTCCGCAGGACTTTGTCGATGGGCTGAGCCCGGCTCTAGCCGGGCTTCTCCATGCAGACGGATGCTTTAGCGATTCACAAAAAAGGCGAGGCCAAAGAGCACGACGCCTAAGATCGCGATAGCAAGATCCTTGCTCTTTCCCTTCCGGTAAAATAGCACGGAGAAGAGTACGCATAAAACGCTCGGGATCGCGAGAGCCAGCATCTTAGGCATCGTGCTGACCTCTCCGACATTCCTGCCAAACTGCGTGATGATGGTCTCGGGCAGGGTTATCATGCCGAGCACGAACAGCGCTACGGCAAGGGCAATGAACACAAACATGACGATGCGGCGGGTCTGAATCGATTGCAAGACGGTGTCCTCCGAATTTTTCAAGCTTAGGATAAGGGGGTATTGCGCAAAAGAGATGGAAGAACTATACTCTCCTTCGTAATCATACGCGAAAAGGAGAAAAAAAGAAATATGAACCGTTTTATTCCGAGAGAAAAACTCGGTAAACGCGCCAAACGAGCGCTCGATCAATCCCGCAGACAGGGCTGGCAGGGCGTCGTCCCCATCACCCGCACCATTGAGAATAAAAAAACATACAGCAGAAAGAAATCCCCGCGCTGGTACAACGACGACAGCACGGGGATTTTTCTTCTAATCGCCTGACGCTTTCAATTATTGGTTCATCGGGCTACTCCACCGGCTCCACGGCGACCGATGCCGCCTCCTCTGGAATTTTATCATCCAGCGCGCGGATGGCGGGCATGGACATCATCAAAAGCGAAATCGCCATCACAAGCACGCCGGAGATCAGGAACCATGTATGCACGCCGATAACCTCCGCAAACGCGCCGGCGAGCATCAGGCCAACCGGCATAGCGAGCGACATCATGCTCATGGAAAGCGAAAAAACCCGCCCTAAGCATTCCGGCGCAATACGCTCTTGAAACAACGCGGTCTGCACGCCATGAAACGGCGCGGAGAACCCCATTACCACACAAAGGATTGCAAAGCCGATGAACCCGTCCTTCGGCAGTAAGCCGGAGGCGGCAAAGCCCGCCCCCATGAGCACGATGGAAAGCCCCAGCGTGAGAATCCGCCGCTTAAAGCCGCCCCAAACGCCGAGCACCAGCCCGCCGACAAGCATACCAGCAGAAAACGCGGTTTCGGCAATCGCCGCATGGGTCGTCGTCCCGCCAAAATAGCCCATGCTCATAAGCGGGAAAAGCGCGTTGATCGGCATAAACACGAGCATATAAAGCGTTCCTACCCAGAGCATCTGAAAAAGCCCCTTCTCCTCGCGGATTGCGGTATAGCCATTTTTGAGATCGGTAAAGAAGCTTGTCTGCTGCATCAGTTCCGTCTTCGGCGGCTTCGGAATCGCGATCAGCGCAACAAACAGCGAGGCAACCACCGCACCGAGCACATCCAGCCCGACGATTGCGGACATGGACCAGCGCGCATAGAGCAGCGCGCCCAGCGCCGGACTGACGAGGAAGCTGATGGACTGAATCGACGAGCTATAGCCCGCGCACTTGATCAGTTGATCCTCCGGTACCAGTAGCGGCGTGACTGCAGACATCGCGGGTGTATGAAACGCCGCGCCGACGCTGCGCAGAAACAGGACGCCAAGCACCACCCAGATTGGAGGATCCATCTTGAGCGCGGCGACGGCGAGCCCGACACCCGCGAGCGCGATAAAAAGATCCGCGCCAATCATCACAAACTTTCTGCTCCAGCGATCCACCCAGACGCCGATAAACGGGCCGAGCAACGCCTGCGGCAGAAAGCCGAAAAACGTCGCCAAAGACAGCACGAGGGCGGAACCCGTCTTTTCGGTGAGATAAAAAATCAAAACCATCTGGAGGATGCCGCTCGTCACCAGGGACACAGCCTCCCCCGAAAGAATGGTAAAGTACGATCGTTTCCAGTGTTTTTTCGTCTCTGTCATATCTGTTTATTCCTTCCATGTTTCAGAAAACAATTGTATTCTACCATATCGTGCGGCTCCCCCGCGTGATATGGTCACCGTTTAAAAAACAGCAGGCGGATGTTATCTCCGTTCCTGCTGTCATTGGCGAAAAAAGCAGATTCGCCGCGCAAATGGCTCGCGTGGCGCCTATGCATCCGATTCGTCAGGCAGGATAAACAAAGCCAATATGGCCGACTCTGCAATTTCCCGATTGCTTAGCGAATCCGGATGGAATAAAACATTCTTCGCATCCTTTCGAATTATCGTAATATGGAGTATAGCATTGCGGCGCTGTACCCGCAACCCTACGCCTCGGCAGAGGGATCCACCGCCTTTCGGATGATACCCTTAATCACCTCTCCCGCAAGAATTAACCCCGCGGCGGAAGGGACGAACGAGATACTGCCCGGCACCTGCCGCCGGATCGTGCATTTTCGCTTGGTGCCCGGCGGGCAGACGCAGCCCGTCCTACAGCTGTTTGCCATGTCCTCCGCGGGCTTAATCGCTTCCTCACGGGAATAGACCACCTTGAGCGAGGAGATACCGCGCGCCTTGAGCTCCTTCCGCATCACGCGCGCCAGCGGGCAGACGGAGGTTTTATAGATATCCGCTACCTCAAGCCGTGTCGGGTCGAGCTTGTTACCCGCACCCATACAGCTGATGATCGGCGTTCCGGCGGCGTGCGCACGCTCGATTAACACGAGCTTGCTGGACACGGTATCGATCGCATCCACAATATAATCATAAACCGACAGGTCAAATGATTCCGCATTTTCCGCGCCGTAGAAACAGGCGTTTGCCGTCACCGCGCAACGGGGATTGATATCGAGGATGCGCGCCTTCATGACCTCCACCTTTTGTTTGCCAATCGTGGAATGCAGCGCGATGAGCTGGCGATTGATGTTGGTCAGGCAGACCTTGTCGTCGTCAAACAAGTCGATGGCTCCGATACCCGCGCGGGCAATCGCCTCCGCGGCATAACTGCCAACGCCGCCGACGCCAAAGATGGCAACGCGCGCGGCGGAGAGCGCCTGCGTCGCGTCTTTTCCGATGATGATCTCCATACGGGAGAATTCATTGAGCATATGAACGATCCTTTCGCATGGCGTAAAAAGCCGCCACGCTCTGGCATCATACCGCCAAACCCAAACGCCGTCAACCGCGCGACTTCTTACGACAAATAATATATGAAATTCAGAAACCCCTTGACACGCTTGTCCCCGCACATTATCATAAAACATACTGATTTTATAGGAAAAGGAGAACCGTATGCGGATTTCTGCGAAGGGCCGTTATGCGCTTGCCGCCGTCGTCAGCATGGCGCAGCAGTATCAAAACGGGGAGTTTATCACGCTCATCAGCATATCGGAGAAACTCGGCATCTCAAAAATCTATCTGGAGCAGGTTTTTTCCCTGCTCAAGCGCGGCGAGATTGTCACCTCTGTCAAAGGCGCACAGGGCGGTTATCAGCTCGCTCGAATTCCGCGGCAGATCTCCGCGCTGGAGGTGCTCACCTCCGTCGAAACGGGGCTGTTTGACAAAACCGAGGACACGGTGCCGGAAAAAGCGCCGGAGATCGAATATGCCCTCCGTCTGGGCGTGTTCGATGCACTGGACGAAACCGTCGCAAAGACGCTGTCCGCCGTCACGCTTGAGGAATTGGTTCAGGAGGCGGAGCGGCATAAGAGCGGCGGTGCGGTGATGTTCTATATCTAGCAAACCGCATTGCCCAATAATCAAATAAGACAAACAACCCCATCCAGCGGAACGAGCCGCGTACGGATGGGGTTTTCGTTCGGTTTCGTTCGGCCGCCCTGCCCAGTCACTGCGGCGCAAAGGGTTCAATCCAGACTCGCATACGGCCGCCGCAGACCATTCCGTCCTCCTCGGCAACATCGTTGGACATATCCAGCTCTACAAGCCTCGGCCTACCGCTGCGCAGGGCCTCTAGCGCGTGCGTGAGGATCTCGTGTTCGCCGCAGCCGCCGCCGACGGTACCGACGATGCCGCCAAGCTGGTTCACCGCCATCACCGCGCCCGTGGGTACGGGCGTTGACCCGCTCTTCTCCACCACGACGGCGAGGGCGCAGGGCTCCCGATTCGCCGCCAGATAGGCAAGCAGCTCCGGCTCGTGGGAGGTCAGCGCGAGGCGTTCCGCCTCCCGTTCCACGCTCCGGCTGCTGCGCTGCTGAATCAGCTCAGCGAGGATCGAAATCGCGATCTCCTTCGGCGTTTCCGCACCGATGGGCAGACCGATGGGCGTATGCACGCGGTTAATACACGCGCGATCTACCCCCTCCTCCTCCAGCATGCCGAATAGCTCGATCGTGCGGCGTTTAGAGCCGATCAACCCAAGATACCGCGGCATCACGCCCGCAAAGAGCGCACGCAGGCAAACCGCGTCATAGCGATGTCCGCGCGTGATCACGCAGACAAAATCATAGCGTGTGATGGCAAGATCGGCAATCGCCTTGACAAATGAATCGCAGACGACACGCTCCGCGTCGGGGAAGCGCGCGGCGTTGGCAAAGCTCGGGCGATCATCCACCACCGTGACGCCAAACTCCAGATCGGCGGCAAAGCGACAAAGCGGCTGGGATACATGTCCTCCACCGAGCAGAATCAGCCGGCAGGGCGGAAGGAACGCACGCGTATAGATCTTCTCAGCGCCGCAGTCATCCCTTGTGCTCAACACCAGCTCGGCGGGCGCGCCGCCCTCCATAGCGAGATTGATCACCCGCATTTGTTCCCCTTTCCACCCGTCTCAGCGAGACGCGCTCTCCGTGATTCCGACAAAAAATGCTTCTTATTCCTGTACCTGCTTCATCGAGAGCGAGATGCGCTTTTTTGCGACATCCACGCCCAGCACAACCACCTTGACGACATCACCGATGGACACCACCTCGGAGGGATGCTTGATGAAACGGTTGACGATCTCCGAGATATGCACAAGCCCGTCCTGATGCACGCCGATATCGACGAATACGCCAAAGTCAATCACGTTGCGTACCGTTCCGGTGAGGATCATGCCGGGCACGATATCCTTGATATCCAGCACATCCGTGCGCAGAACCGGCTTTGGCAACTCGTCGCGCGGGTCTCTTCCGGGCTTGACAAGTTCCTTGACCACGTCCTTAAGGGTCGGCAGCCCCACGCCGCAGTCGGCCGCGAGCTTGCCTTCGCCATATTTTTTGACGCGCTCCGGAAGGTCGGCAATTCTTCCCGCCGCAACATCCGCCAGCTGATACCCCGTGAGGTTGAGCATCTTCTCCGCCGCGGCATAGCTCTCCGGGTGCACGCCCGTGTTGTCAAACACCAGCTTGCTCTCCGGCACGCGGAGGAATCCCGCGCACTGCTCGAACGCCTTCGGCCCCATTTTCGGCACTTTCATGAGCTGCTTGCGGCCCATGAACGCGCCATTCTCCTCGCGGTAAGCGACGATATTTTTCGCGAGCGTTTCGTTCAGCCCCGCAACCTGGCGCAGCAGGGAAGGCGACGCGGTGTTGACGTCCACGCCGACGGCGTTGACGCAGTCCTCCACCACGCCCTCGAGGGTTTCGCTCAGCCGTTTTTGCGGCATATCGTGCTGATATTGCCCTACGCCAATGGCCTTGGGATCGATCTTAACCAGCTCCGCCAAGGGATCCTGGAGCCTCCGCGCGATGGATACCGCCGAACGCAGGTTGACGTCGTACTGCGGGAACTCCTCCGCGGCGAGCTTGCTCGCAGAATAGACGGACGCGCCCGCCTCGTTGACGATCATATAGCTCACGCCCTTTGCGCGGGTGATGAGCTCCACGGTCATCTGCTCCGTTTCACGGGAGGCGGTTCCGTTGCCGATTGCAATATGCTCCACCGCGTGTTTCTTCACAAGCGATTCCAGCTTTTCAATTGCCTCCTCCTTCTGCCGTTCGCCGAAGGTAGGATAGACCACCGCCGTGTCGAGCACCTTACCCGTATCGCTGACCACGGCAACCTTGCAGCCATTGCGATAACCCGGATCGAGCCCCATCGTCACGTGCCCCTTGACAGGCGGCTGCATCAAAAGGGGTTTGAGGTTGAGCGCGAAGTTATGTATTGCGCCCTCGTTGGCAAGATCGGTCAGCGCATTGCGCGTTTCGCGCTCCACGCTGGGGAAGATCAGACGGTCATACGCGTCCTCTGCCGCGGCATCAACAAATTTGCCCGCGTCGTTGTTTGCCTTGACGGCGGAGCGCTTCACTGCATCGAGCGCGAGTTCCCGATCCAAATCCAGATTGACCTTGAGGAACCCTTCCTTCTCCCCGCGGTTGATCGCGAGAATCTGGTGGCTCTGGAGCTTTGTCATCGGTTGATCAAACTGATAATAGAGCCGATAGACCGAGTCCTCTTCCTTGGCGGCGACGGAGCCGATCTTTGCGTTTTTCGTGATCGCATCGCGCAGTTTCTGGCGGATGCCGGCATCCTCGGAGATCGCCTCCGCGATGATATCGGACGCGCCCGCGAGCGCCTCCTCCACGGAATTCACTCCCTTTTCAGGGTCGATAAACGCGCCAGCGAGCACCTCCAGCGGAGGCAGTTCCCGCCCCTGCGCGAAGATTTGCGTCGCGAGCGGCTCCAGTCCTTTTTCCTTTGCGATGGTTGCGCGCGTACGCCGCTTTTGTTTATAGGGACGATACAGATCCTCCAGTACGGCGAGGGTCTTCGCCTCGTCAATCTGACGGTTGAGCTCCTCCGTGAGCTTGTCCTGGGCGGAGATGGCCTTCTTTATCTCCTCCCGCCGCTGGGCGAGATTTCGGAGATAGGTGAGCCGCTCAAAAAGGTCCCGGAGGGTGGTGTCATCCATCGTTCCATGCATCTCCTTGCGATAGCGCGCGATGAACGGGATGGTATATCCCTCGTCAACCAGATCGACAACGTTTTTCACGTGTGTTTCGCTCTTGTTAAATTCCCTTGCGAGAAGTTGAATCTCTGTCTCCATGTTTGCTCCTTATTCCTCTGCGCCACACCGCATAAGAAGGCGGTTGCCTCCCGCGCCGCGCAGATTGCACCCACAATTTAAAAAAAGCGGGGCGTATGGTTATTTTACCACAAAGCGCCGCCTCCAAGAAACAGAAAATAGGCGTTAGCTGCCCGGCGGGCAGAGCAGAAAAAGCACGCCGGCGATTGGCGCGCTCCGTTCGTCAAACAATTTTGGGATTGGCGATGTCCGCGGCCCCGTACGCATCGATTCCGGCCGCGGTTGCTTTGCCGCCGTGACGGACCGTCTGGAGCCGGATGGTTTTTTTGCAGTTCTTTACCGTTCGGAATCCGAGGATAACGGCAAAGAGCGGTTACGCTGTCTCCCCCTCGCTTTGGGGCGGCCTAGGTCCGTTTTCTTGCTCCGTCCGCATCTCGATAAACCGTCGCAACATGAGAAGCGGCATCGGACGTGCGGTAACGTATCCTTGTATCCGCTCGCTGCCGAGACTGCGGGCATCGCGCATCTGTTCTTCGGCCTCAACGCCTTCGGCAACCGTCTGGCTGCCCAACATATGTCCTAGCCGCACCATCATTTCCATCAGCGCCAGGTTCTTTTTGTCCTGAACAAATGGCCGATCGATCTTTCGCGTTGTAATCTTCAGGCCCTTTAACAGGCTCAAAGAGGAAAACCCCGTTCCAAAGTCGCCCAGCGCAATACGCACGCCATGCGCATACAGCGCATTGAGTTTTGTATGGCGCTGCGCTCGTGATTGAGTAGCACGGACTCGGTAATCTCCAGCTCCAGCTGCCGCGGCGATCGATCGTTTTCTCTCAGAATGGCGAGCAACTCCTCCACAAATCCATCCGCAAAGAGTTGAATGGCGGAGACGTTGCCTTCCTTTTTGCGATGCTTACCGTGACATGCACCTAACGCCGAATATGCCAGCCGTGCACGCGGTTTCTCCCCTCGCGTTTGGCGGAATAGAGCGCGCTGTCCGCCGCGCTGAGAAGCGCCTCCCGCGTGACGCCGTGCTCCGGCAGCGCGGCAACGCCAAAGGACATGGTCACCCCGCTGATGCCGGTCTGCTCGACTTCGTCAAACAACAGCTGTTCGATTCCCTGGCGGAGCATGTTTGCGCGCCGGATCCCCTCCTCCAGCGCGCAATCCGGAAGAATCAGGCAAAATTCGTCCCCGCCAAAGCGGCAAGCGACATCGGAAGCGCGAACGCTGCTCATAAAATATGCCGAAACCTGTATCAGCGCCCTATCCCCCAACACGTGTCCGGCCAGATCGTTGATCGACTTAAACCCGTCAATATCCGTCATGATGACCGCGAGCGGTTGCTGCTTTCGAATCGCACGGTTAATCTCACGGTCAAAGGTCTCCTCCATATACCGCCGGTTAAACAGCCCCGTGAGCGGATCCCGCACGGAAAGTTCCCGAAGCTTAGCCTCATCCTGCAGCAGCTTATTCCGCTGTGACTCAATCTCCCGGAGCTGCCTTCTGTTGGAGAACCCATACAAAATGCCAATGACGGCGGTAAACACGATAAACGCGACAAGGCTCGGCCAGTTGATCGCGCGAAATGCCGGGCTGAGGCAGACGACCGCGATCACCCCGCAAAATTGCAGAATGGATATGATAATCGTAATACGCTCCCGCAGCAGAATGGAAGAGAGCTGGATCGAGAGGCCGATATAGATGAGCGGCACAAAATCCCCCGCCAGCACCGCCGGATCGAGCAGGATGGACGCCCACGGCCCGAGCACCATACAAACAGCGGTCAGCCAGGTTGAAGCGCGATGGTTCGCCTTCAGATTATAAATCAGCCCGAGCGCGACGATAAGCATGATCGCGCCGACCAGCAGCAGGTATAGCCACAGCCGCTCCCCCCGGTTCACGCAGATGACAAAAATCATGGTTCCCAGAAGCAACGCTAGATAGATCAGCTGAAAAATCAGCAGATTAGCCGCACTTTTTGCTTCGTTTGGCGAGTGCTTGTTTTGAAAGGAGGCAAGAAAAGCGTTGATTTTTTCGTTTTTCATGCGTCATAACCAACTTTCGGAATCAATCGATGGAATGCGGTGAACAGTCAAGATTTCTGCTCGTCAAAGGCCGATTTTTGCAGCGGGAAAAGCGTTAATCCGCGACGAATCCCTCGGCCCCGATGTGCTAATTGTAATATTACGCCGTTACCGCGTCAACTGATTCCCCCGCAGCGCCGTTACATATTTATCGCGCGGCTGCGTCTTGTGCGGTTGGTTTCATGATAGGATCTGCAAAAAAAGCATCATGTTTCCGGTTCTTCCGGCACGAAAAAAGCCGCGTGCCAGCCGCGGCCTTCCGTGCGAAATCCAATCGGCGGTAACCCCGCAATGTCCGCCGACTCGCTAATCAAAGCCCACCCCGCTTTTGATATTCGGTTGATCCACGCGCTTTCCGATCGGAAGCGCATCCATCAGCGGCACGAGAAATGCCGCGACAATGCCCGTTGAGAATCCGGTGTTGTAGAGGTTCATGCCGCCGTGTAGCACGCCGGAGCACAGCGCGACGGAGGAATTCAGAAATCCCGCAACAATGCCCCAGACCCAGCCGTAATATCCCGCAATGGGTGCAAGACTCGTACCAAACAACGCCGCGAGCAGCACCGAAGGATCGTCAATATTCCAAACCTTGGTGAAGCTGCCAATCACCACGCCAAGCAATACGGGGATCACATTGCCCGCGTGTTTGCCGCAGGCCCCGAATCCAACGATGGTGAGGATGCCGCCGATGGTAGGCCCGTTGAGCGGGCCGCCGACCAGCAGGACATAACCCGTCGCAACAAGGCCGTTAATCCCCATGTTGACGAGCGACGCACCGGCCCCGCCAAGAAACAGAAAGTCGCTCTCAAATACGCCGCTGGAGGAAAAGATTACGCGAAGCCCGGCGAGCTGACGCCGTCCGCCAAGGAGGCCGAGCAGCAGCAGTAACGAAAACAGCACGAAAAGAAACACGCCAAACAGCCGGTCGTTCCCCGTGCTCCAAATCAGATTACTGCCCGTAACATAGCCATAGGATTTGAGCAGGGATACATAAACGGTCCCGAGGATACCGGCGGCAAAGCCGACATTATAGAGGCTGAAGCCGCGATGCACGCTCTTGAGATGCGCGGCGAGCGGCGGAATGATCAACCCGGTGCTGACGCCAACGAGAAACCCGAGCGCCATGCCGACCGGATTCGGCAGACGCAGCACAAACGCACATTCGGTTACGATTGGGGCGAGAGCCGTTGCAAACAGCGCGGTGTAAACATGTTGACCAAACGATTCTTTCTTCAGGCGCGTATAGAGCCAGGTTCCAAAGATGATCGGCCAGACGTTGTAGATATTCTTCCCGAACAGGCCGAAACTGCCCATGAGAAATACGGCGGCAACCGTGATGCCGCGCGCTTTTGCACGAATACCAAAGAGTATTCCGATCGAGGTCAGCATCAAAAGCCCAGCGTTGATAAAGGCGGCGCCAACGCCGCCGAGCGCGATGTAATCCGTAATGAGGATATTGGTGGAGCGGATGATACGCCCGAATCCGGCGAGGATTGCCTGCGGGCTGTCCTGCAAAGAGCCGAACGCGACAAACAGTAGGGCAACGCAGGTCATTGCGCCATATAGGTAAGCGTTTTCGTTTTGGTTGAGTCTCCGGTGAGCGCCTGATTCGTTTTGTAGATCTGCCGCGCCAAACGGCGCCTGCGATTGCGTCTGAAACGGAGCAGCTCGGCGATTGAGTGTCAGCCTGGTCATGGTATCCCTCCTAGGATGCAAACTGGGATATCAGCACGGGTTGGAAGCGTCAGATTCAGCGGCAGCCGCGTGAGGTTCCGTCGTTGAGTTTGACCCGCTCTTCGTCATGGGTTGTTCCGATATGAAGTTTTTGATATCACGTAAAAATATCGTAACACGCTGCGCCTTTGCCGCGCCAGAAAAAATATCGTGAAAAAATGGAATCTTTTTGAACAAAAGCGAAGGCAATTGCCTTCGCTCAGAGCATCAACAAACCCAGTAGGGGGTTTGGGGGATTTCGAAAATCCCCCATGTTCCTTCAAATTTGGCGATTCATTCGCCGAATTTGTGAAAAAATGGCGCGATTCGCGTCATTTTAACCCAAAGTAAAACCCAT
>JAYFQU010000033.1:0-8939 GCA_034926785.1 Christensenella sp. | reverse complement strand
ATTCTGCGATAAGATGTGTTTGAAGCATAACCTTCGTCCTTTCTCGTAGTGGCTTGAACAACCTTAATCTACAAGATTTGAAGCGGTTATGCTTCTTCTTTTTTTTACTTACCCCAATCTATAGTGTAGAACCTTTTTTATCTGAAACCCCGGGATTGGTCAGGGCCGCAGCCCCTAGCCCCTAGATTCCGGTTGCGGTGATTTTGCCGCCGCGGCCGATCGCCCGGAAGCGGGCGGTTTTCTCGCAGCTCTTTGCCGTTCGGAGTCCGAAGCACGAGAGGCAAAGAGCGGTTGCCTCGTCAAAAAAAAACGGTTTGGGGCGGCTTCAAACTGCATATGCCTCCTTGGCACATACAGCGTCCCGTTCATCCGGATCAGCGTTTCTTCTCAGGGACGATCTCCAGCCAGTAACCGTCAGGATCTTCGATAAAATAGATCCCCATCGCCTCGTTGACAAACGCCACACAGCCCATCTCCTCATGTTTTTTCCGCGCGGAGGCCATATCCGCCGCCGTAAAAGCAAGATGAAACTCCCCTTCGCCGAGGTCATAGCGCTCGGCGCGGCCCTTAAGACAGGTCAGTTCCAGCGAGAACGTGCCGGATCCATCGCCCAGAAACACGAGCGTGAAATCGTCGTGATCCACCCTGCGGACCGGCTCCAACCCCAAAGCCTCATGATAGAACGCAAGGCTTTTATCTAAATCGAATACATTAAAATTAAAATGATTAAAGCGAAACATAGCACAACCTCCTTTTTATTTTTCCAAATTCATTATAGCAGAGGTTTTGCCCTGCCGCAGTAGGATCGTATCCCCCCGCCGGCCAGACGCCGCATCGCAGTTTCTCCCCTGAGCATACAAAAAAACACGCCTGCTAAAATCGCCCGATTCTTTTCTTACCATGCACATCCGAATTGAGCCGCTCTGCCGTCATCATCACCCCGGTCTGGCGCATGTGCCAGAAGGGCGCCATGTTTTTTCTCGCATGACGTAGAGGAAAAACCGCGTATGGGGGCGTATATTATAAATAACTCCAGGCAGGGAAACGACTTACCTTGAACGCGTATCCCATCATTTCCCAGGACTCAAGGAACGCGCCCGTCAGCTCGGCGGAACGCTCCGCGGCGACGAACGGCAAATGCTCGTAACCCGCCGCGCGCCAATACCCCACCTTTAAGTTCTGCTGATGGACACGCCCGTGGGTCTTTCCCCTATTCTGGTCAACGAGATCTTCTCCATGATCGGGCAGCTGCACAACAGCGGCATTACGATTCTGCTTGTTGAGCAAGCGCGAAGAAGACGCTTGCGGTTGCGGATCGCGCCTGTCTGCCCGAAACAGGCAAGAATCTCCATGCAGGGTTCGGCAAAGGAACTCGCAGGGGATGACCGCGTCCGCAAGGCATATCTTGGCGCATAGCGCAAGCAACGGAAAGGAGGTTGTTTTTTGATGGCACACTATGTAATCACGATCGCACGCGAAAAAGGCAGCGGAGGTTACGACATCGCCAAAAGGCTGTCCGACAAGCTCAACATCCCGTTTTATGACCGAAAACTGTTGCGCATTGCCTCCGATGTCAGCGGAATCAACGAGCGGTTCTTTGGCGAGGTGGACGAGCGTCTCGGCAAACGCGAGATGATGCACGCGGCGCAAAAGGTGTATACCGGCGAAGTGCTGCCACCGGACAGCGACAACTATGCCTCCCAGCAGAATCTCTTCCAGTTTCAGGCGAAGATCATCGCGGAGCTGGCCGAGATGAGTAGCTGTATCATCCTCGGCCGTTGCGCGGATCAGATTCTCAAGGGGCGGTCCAATCTGCTGCGCACGTTTATTCACGCGCCTATCGAGGCAAGAATCGCAAGGGTCGCAACCGATTCCCTTGCCTGGTCGGAATCGGAAATACGCCGGTATATTGCCGAGCAAGACAGGAACCGCGCGGAATACTACCGGTTTTATACCGGCGAGGACTGGCGCGACGCGGGGCACTATGACATCAGTCTCGACTCCGCCGCGCTGGGCGAGAACGGCTGTATTGACCGGATTGTCAAATCCCTACCCATCTTTACGCATGAATAATTCTTGTCCGGAATTCAGCACGAAGCCCCGCCCGCGGCCTTCCGACGCGGGCGTTCTCGTTTCAACGGATGATTTTGGGGGAAACGATCTATGAAAATAGCATTGTTGGAGCAATCCTTCTCCATCTGCAAGCTGCCGCACGAGTCCGGAATCGATTTCAGCCGGCCGTTCTGCTTTGTCGGCAAGACAGACGAGGAGCTTTCCCTCGTCTGTGAAACGGCCTATGCCCCGGCACATGCCATTGCGCGCGAGGACGGCTGGCGCTGCTTTCGCATTCAAGGCGTGCTGGACTTCTCGATGGTCGGCGTACTGGCCGGGGTTTCCTCCCTGCTTGCCAAAAACGGCATCAGCATCTTCGCCGTCTCCACCTATCTCACCGATTATCTCTTTACCAAAGAAGAAAATTTTCGCCGTGCGGTTGCGCTCCTGGCGCAAGAAGGGTATTCTGTTGATGAGGCATTCGCCTCCACATCATCAAAATAAAAACTCAATCACAGGAGAATAGCATGACGCAGGACGAACGATTCATGTTTGAAGCCATCCGTCTCTCCGAACAGGCTGTTGCGCATGGCAACGAGCCCTTTGGCGCGCTGCTCGTGAAGGACGGGGAAATCGTGTTTACCAACGAAAACCAGATCTATACCGGTTCCGATCCGACCTATCACGCGGAGGCGGGCCTGCTGCGCAATTTTTGCTCGGCAGAGCGCGTCACCGACCTGACGGACTATACGCTCTATTCCAGCTGCGAGCCCTGCTTTATGTGCTGCGGCGCGATGGTCTGGACCAAGCTCGGCCGGCTTGTCTATGGCGCAAGTGACAGGGATCTTTGCGCAATCCTCGGCAGTGAGGGCAGCGAATGCTGCGAAACCGTCTTCTCCCGCTCCGCGCATCGTCCGCAGGTGACGGGCGGCATACTGCGCGAAAAAAGCCTCGCGATATTGAACGGCTATTTTTCAAAAAATAGCAAGGGCTAATCATAACCCTAGCGAAAAACCAGCACCCCGTTTGCTTCACCGGCAAAAGGCCGATGGCATCGGGGTGCTTTTTCTGTGCATTTGACGATTATCCTATTTGCAGGCCTAGAACCTCCTCCACAAACAGAGATGCAATGCGAGGGTCAAACTGGGAACCGGCGTTGCGCAAAATCTCCGCCGCGGCTTCTTCCTTCGGGCGGGGTTTGCTATAGATGCGCTCGTTCGTCATCGCGTCGAACGCATCCACAACCGCAAGGATTCGCGCAAGAATCGGAATCTCCTCTCCGGATAAACCGCGCGGATAACCGCTTCCGTCCCAACGCTCATGATGCGAGAGGATGTATTCCGAAATCGGCGCAAGATCGACGTTGTTCTGCGCGATGCGGAAGCCAATCTCCGGATGTTTGCGCATCTCCAGCCATTCCGAATCGGTCAGCGGCCCGGGCTTGCGCAGAATCGCGTCGTTGATGCCCACCTTACCGATGTCATGCAGCATTGCAAAGAGGGACATTTCGTCGAGCTCCTTGGCAGATATGCCCAGCATCTTGCCAATCTGCGAACAATACTGCTGCAATCGCTCCGCGTGTTCCTCCGTCTCCTCGCTCTTGGCTGCGAGCGTGGATAACAGCGCGTTGATCACGCTGCTGCGGAAGCTCTTCTCAATCATCAGCTTCCTTCGGTAGGTCAACTGCTCCGCTTCTCGCAGAACGGCGTCTATATTGTCCTCCGCCCTCGTCTTCAACGCATAGCCAAGCGCAATGCTCAGCTGCAATTTTTCGTCGCTCTGCGCACGGCAGCGTTCAAGAATGCGGTGGATCAGCCGCTCTGCATCCTCCGCGCCGGCACCCGGCAGGATGATTAAAAACTCATCTCCACCCCAGCGGCAAACGACGCCCTCGGGCCCACAGCTTTCCTGCAGAATGGCGGCAACGCTCTGGATAAACCGGTCGCCTTCGTTATGGCCAAAGGCATCATTGACAAGTTTCAGGCCGTTAAGATCGCCCATGATCAGCGCGCAGCGGCCATCCTTGCTTAGTTGATAGGTTCGAAGATACTCCTCCATATACCAGCGGTTGAACAGCCCCGTCATGGAGTCGTGCGCCATAATATGCTCAATTCTCTCGCGGTGCTCCTTCTCCTCCGTCACATCGCGAAACACCATCACGACACCGTAGATATTGCCGCTTGCGTCGCGAATGGGTGATGCGCCGTCCGCAATCGGGATGCTCTCCCCCTCGCGGTTAACAAGCGCCGTATGGTTGGCTAACCCTACAATTTCACCGGTCTCGAGCACTTTTTCAATCGGAGAGCTCACGGGCTCGCGGGTCTCTTCGTTCACCAGGTGCAGGACGGTTGTAAACTGCTGGCCGATAGCGTCGTCGTCCCAGCGCGTCATACGCCGCGCGGTGGGGTTAAGCATCGTGATCGCGCCATCCACGCCGGTTGCAACCACGCCGTCCCCAATCGACTGCAGGGTAATGGTTAAAAGCTCTTTCTCGCGCAGCAACTCGGCGGTCTTTTTCTTTACCTCTTTGCGAAGTTTCTGATTCCATAATGACACCCAGAGGATGATGAGGCCGACCACAACAACCCCCGCGAGCATATACTCCAGATAATAGGTCAGGTAGAGCAGTGTCCCTTCCCTGCCGAACCACTTATCGTCAATTCTTCTGCGTTCGGCCGAGGAGATCTGCGCAAAGCCATCCTCCACCTGATGCAGCATCTGCAAATCCCCCTGTTTCACCGCGCGGTGAAACTCTCCGGAGTAGAGCGACTGGCTGCGGGAAAAATCATTTGCGATCCCCTTTTGATAGAGAAAATACAGCGCGGCGGGCTCATCTACGACAAAAACGCTGACCTCCCCGCGCTTTGCCGCATCCACTACCGCCTCATAGCTCGGATATTCTACAATATCCGTCACGCCGGCATCCCGCAGGATGGCAATGCAGCTATCCCCCGCCTTGACCGCAACTTCAAAGCCGACGAGGGATGCCGCGTCCGTAACGCCCCCGATTTGATTGTTATGAAAAATGGGCACATCGATGGTCGCATACGGCGAAGCAAAGTCCAGCCACGAGTCCCGCTCCGCATTATAAAACGCAGTATCGATCACATCATATTTTCCCGCCTGCATCTGGGCAAGCGCATCCGCCCAGTCCATTGCATAAATATCGGCTTTTACGCCCGTTTTTTCACTCCAGAGCGCCCACTGGTCGATCAGGATTCCCTGCAGATCGCCCTCCGCATTTCGAAAAACATACGGCGGGTAGTTGTCATCCATCACAACGGAAATACTTCTCACCGGCGCGGTTGTATCTGTCCGCGGCGCGGGAAGCGCAACCAGCAAAAGAAGCCCGGCGGAAAGCAGCGTTATACAGCCGATTACAATCAAAAAAAGAACTGTTCCTTTTTTCACCCGATGCGCCGCTCCTTCTGCAGAATCTACTATCTCAGGCACGTTTGCCCTTGAAAGAACACCCGAATCTATCGTTGCAACACTGAGTATTGTTGTTCTGGTATGGGTTGTATCATTGCTCCTTTGGGCTGTTATAAGACGGCGGCGGTTGCTTTGTAATGCTTCCTTTCTTACATTGTATTCGCTCGCCAAACACCCGTCAACGTGGAATTTGTATGTTGCATAAATAGCAGCTTGCCCGCCTTTGCCGTAGATAAAACAAACCGAACCGCCCAGCGAAGGACGGTTCGGAACACAGAGAATTCATCGCATCAGCGATCAAAAAAGCGCGACAGAAACTCCTTCGTCTCCAGCTTTTCAGGGTTGCCGAAGATCTGCTCCGGCGGCCCTTGCTCCCAGATGATTCCATCCTTCATGAACACTGTCCGGCTGCTGACATCGCGCGCAAACGCCATCTCATGCGTGACCACGAGCATGGTCAGCCCTTCGCGCACGAGCGTCTTCATCACGTCCAACACCTCGCCCACCATCTGCGGATCCAGCGCAGAGGTTGGTTCGTCAAAGAGCAGCACCTCCGGCTCCATGGCAAGCGCGCGCGCAATGGCGACGCGCTGTTTCTGTCCCCCGGAGATCTGCCTGGGTTTCGCGTTGATATATGGCAGCATGCCGACCTTATCCAGATAAAACTTCGCGGTTTGCTCGGCGCTGCCGCGGTCTTTGCGCATCACCTTCATGAGTCCGATCATGCAGTTATCCAGCACGGTCATGTTGTTGAAGAGGTTGAAGCTCTGAAACACCATGCCAACCTTCGCACGATAGGCGGGTACATTATAGCCGCGCTGCATAATATCCTGCTCGTGAAACAGGATCTGACCGGCGGTCGGAATTTCCAGCAGGTTGATACAGCGGAGCAGCGTGGACTTCCCGGAGCCGGAAGCGCCGATGATGCTCGTCACATCGCCTTTTTTTACAGAGAAGTCGATATCCCGCAGCACGACGTTTTTGCCAAAGGATTTGGAGAGGTGCTGAACCTCTAAAATCGAATCGCTCATGCTCAGCGCCCCCTCTCGCTCTGGCCGTCTGCAACGGTGTTTTTCGGGAAGCGGATCATGCCGCTCGTATGCGCCAGAGTATCCGTTGTCGCGAGATCATAGCTCGCGCTGCCGTCCATCCGTTTCTCCCACCAGCGCAGCAATATGGAACTCACCAGCGTCATGAACAGATAGCCCGCCATCTCAATGGTTGCCGACGGAAAATAGAGGAATGTTGCGCCGACAACCGCCTTATGCGTGGCGAAGAACTCCGTATAGCCGATGATGAACATGACGGAGGTATCCTTGAGGTTGATGATAAAGTTGTTGCCAATCTGCGGCATGATGCTGCGCAGCGCCTGCGGCAAAATCACATTGGACATCGTCTGCCAGTGCGTCATGCCGATGGCCTTCGCACCCTCCGTCTGACCGGGGTCTACGGAGAGGATGCCGCCGCGTACCGTCTCCGCCATGTATGCGCCCGTGTTGATCGAAACCACCACAAACGCGGCGAGCAGAACGCTTTTCCACTGTACGGCGTTATTGGTAAAATACGGCAGGCCATAATAGACAAACACCGCCTGGAGGATCATCGGCGTCCCGCGAAACACCTCGACATAGGCGCGAATCAGCGCGCGGAGCACGCCGAGAGAACCGCGTTTGAGCAGAGGATCCCGCTTGGTGCAGGGGATTGTCTGCAGCGCGCCGCAGAGAAAACCGATCAGGCAACCAACCAGCGTGCAAACCACGGCGAGGGAAACGGTTTTCCACATGCCGTTGAGATAGACGCCCGCATAATTTTGCCAGAGTTTGGCGATATCGCCGCCGAGCTGACCTAGGTTATTCATGTCAGCACACTCCTTCTTTTCTTCGACTGGCGGAGGCAGCGCTTAGGCGATCCGCCTCCGGGGATAAAATGGATCCTTTGAAAGAACAAGGCAAGGCGAGCCGAGGAATCGGCGCGCCTTGATTGTTCCGAGTTCGTCGGGTTTCTGCGGAAGCGGTCGGTCAGCCGATGGGTTGAACGGCAATCGCCTCTGCCATGAGCGCGTTGAAGTCATCCGCCGTCATGCCGGAAAGCACCTGATTGAGCGCATCCTTGAGGACGGTGTTGCCCTTTCTCACGGAGATGCCGATGTTGACATCGCTGTCGGACACGGTGAAGTCGTCCCCGCTGTTGGCGAAGTCGAGAATCACCATGTCGGGATAGGCCGCAAGCGCCCCCTGCGCAGTCGGCATATCGGTGCAGACAAAATCCACCGTGCCGGTCTCCAGCGCCATGAGCATTGCGGGAGCGGTCTCCGCGGCGGGCTGAATCTTCGCGTCCTTGATCTGCGGCAGGCAGGTGTCATACCAAATGGTGCCAAGCTGGCTCGTGCAGGAGCCGCCCGCCAGCCCGGAGATGCCCTTTGCGGAGGCGTAGCTGCTGCTGTTCAGCGTCAGGCAGACGATGGTTGCGTAGAGATACGGGCCGGCAAAATCTACCTGCTCCATACGCTCCGGCGTCATGGACTGACCCGCGATGACGGCGTCGATCTGCCCGGTCTGCACGGCGGGAATCAACGAATCCCAGTCCAACCGAACAACCTCCAGCTTCCAGCCGTTCGCTTCGGCGAGCTTCTTCGCCATCATGACGTCATAGCCATTGGCAAACTCTTTGGAATCCTTGATCGGTACGGCCCCGTTGGAATCGTCCGGTTGAGTCCAGTTATAGGGTGCGTAGGCGCACTCCATCGCGACGGTGAATACGCCGTCCTCCACGCCGGAGGTGACGGCCGCAGCGGAGTCCGTTCCGCCTGCCGCGGGTGCCGCCGCGCAGGCTGCCGAGCCGAGCGCCAGCATCGCGGCAAACATCAGGGCAATCATTTTCTTCATGTGGTTGATTTCCTCCTCTTCTTTGTTCATGATCCGGATGAATCAGCCCATCATTGGCAAACAAAAACGTGCGTCTTCCGAATCTCTGGAAAACGCACGGTCATGCATGAATGAATGCAAAGCGAAGCCGAATACCCCGCCCCTGACCGATGACAGCTCTCCACACACGTGACAGTCTGCGACATATTCTCCCGCAGCCCAGCACCCTCGCCCGAATTCTCCGGGTTCCGATGCTTCGGCGGCAGCCCCTTTCGCGCTTCTCGCGCTACTCTTGACAACCGCGCCTCTCTCATCCGATCTATGAAATTGTAGTGATAGTTTATCATATATGATTTCGTTGTCAAGCAAGAAGGCGATATTATTTGCCATCGATCCGAAATATTCCGCTTATCATCCGCCTAAGCGACAGCGGCCGCCCGTACGGGCGGCCGCTCAGCCCATCGACAAAGTCCTGCGGACTCTGCCGATGGGTTTTACTTTGGGTTAAAATGACGCGAATCGCGCCATTTTTTCACAAATTCGGCGAATGAATCGCCAAATTTGAAGGAACATGGGGGATTTTCGAAATCC
>JAYFQU010000043.1:0-12936 GCA_034926785.1 Christensenella sp. | reverse complement strand
ATGGGTTTTACTTTGGGTTAAAATGACGCGAATCGCGCCATTTTTTCACAAATTCGGCGAATGAATCGCCAAATTTGAAGGAACATGGGGGATTTTCGAAATCCCCCAAACCCCCTACTGGGTTTGTTGATGCTCTGAGCGGCCGCTCGTACGGGCGGCCGCTCAGTCTGTCAAACAAGTCCCGGGATTGTTAAGGGCCGTAGCCCTTAACCCATCGATTCCGGCTGCGGTGGCTTTGCCGCCGCGACGGATCGCCCGGGATCGGGCGGTTTCTTCGCAGCGCTTTGCCGTTCGGAGTCCGGAGGACGAGAGGCAAAGAGCGGTTACCCCGTCAAAAACTTGTTTTTTGACGGCCTCAGCGGCCGCCCGTACGGGCGGCCGCTGAGCAGCATACATGATAAGTTTTGAACTCAGGTTCCCAGATAGGCCGCCTTGACCGCCTCGTTGACCAGGAGTTCCTTACCGGGACCGGTCATGGTGATGCGCCCGGTTTCGAGCACATAGCCCGTGTCCGCCGTGGAGAGCGCCATGTTCGCGTTCTGCTCGATGAGCAGAATCGTCACGCCGCGCTTGTTGATCTCCTTGATGATCGTGAAGATATCGCGCACGATCAGCGGCGCCAACCCCAGCGAGGGTTCGTCCATCATCATAAGCTTCGGGCGACTCATGAGCGCGCGACCAACCGCGAGCATCTGCTGTTCTCCACCGGAGAGCGTGCCTCCCGCCTGCCAGGAGCGCTCCTTGAGGCGCGGAAAGAGCTCATACACCCAGTTGATGTCCGGCGTGATATCATCCTTTCGCATATATGCTCCGACGCGCAGGTTTTCCAGCACCGTCAGGTCGGGAAAGATTCTCCGTCCCTCAGGCACGAGTGTGATCCCGCGGCTGACGATTGCCGTCGTATCCTTACCCGTGATGTTCTCGCCCTCAAACTCGATAGCGCCGCTCTTAATCTTGACCAGGCCCGCGATGGCACGCAGCGTACTGCTCTTACCCGCGCCATTTGCGCCGATGAGGGTGACGATATTGCCCTTCGGCACGTCAAAGCTAATGCCTTTGACCGCCTCGATCCCGCCATAGTTGACCTTAAGGTCCCTGATGCTGAGTATGATGTCGCTCATTCGCCCACCCCCAGATACGCGTTGATGACCTTCGGATCCGCCTGCACGACGGCGGGCGTTCCGTTGCTGATGAGCCGGCCGAAGTCGATTACATAGATCCGATCGGAAAACTGCATGACGAGATCCATATGATGCTCAATCATGAAAACCGTAAGGTCATATTTGTTCTTGATCTGCACAATGAATTCGCCAAGCTCCTGCGTTTCCTGCGGGTTCATGCCCGCGGCGGGCTCGTCCAGCAGCAGCAGTTTCGGCTCGGTCGCCAGCGCGCGCGCAATCTCCAGCCGCCGCTGCAGACCATAGGGCAGGCTCACGGCGAGATCCCCCGCATATTGCAGCAGGTTCTGCTCTTCCAGCAGCGCCGTCGTTTCCTCACGCATACGCTTCTCCTCCAAATAGGTGAGGCGAAGCGTTGCGGAAAAGACATTCTGCTTGGCGCGCATATGTTTTGCGGTGAGTACATTGTCAAACACCGTCATGCTCTTCCAGAGCCGGATGTTTTGAAAGGTACGCGCAATGCCCAGCTTGGTCACCTGATCCGGCGTGGGGTCGACCGTGCGCGAGGTTAGGTATTGCTTGGCGTTTTCGCCCGCATAGAGTTTTTTCATCTTGCCGCGCGGATGGTTGGCGACAATGGTCTTTCCGTTGAACTGAATCAGGCCGTTCGTCGGGTCATAGATGCCGGTCACACAGTTGAAAGCCGTCGTCTTGCCCGCGCCGTTCGGGCCGATGAGCGCGACGATTTCGCCCTTATTGACCTCCAGCGAAAGATTGTTGACAGCGACAACGCCGCCGAACTGCATGGTTACATTTTCAAGGCGCAATACATTCTCAGGCATTGATACCGCCTCCTTTCGCTGCTTTGGCGGGTGTAGATCGCTTGTTGAAGCGCTTGATCAGGCCTGAGAACGAAATCTCCCGGTCGCCCATGAGCCCTTTGGAGAAGAAGAGCACAATCAGCATGATGATGATGGAGAAGACGAACCGCCGGAAACCGGAGCGGAAGAGATTGGGCGCCTCGATGCCGAGGAACTTGCCCATATCCAAGCCTCTGAGCCACCACTCGGATGCGGCGATATAGAGAAAGCTCGCGATGCAGCTGCCGGAGACGGAGCCGATACCGCCGATGACGACGATGAGCAGGATCTCATAGGTCATCGCGCTCTTGAACTGCGCGGCCTGTACGGTGTATTGATACATCGCAAGCAGCGCGCCGGAAACGCCCGCGAAGAACGAGCTGATGATGAAGCTCATCTCCTTGTGTTTAAAGAGATTGATGCCCATCGCCTCGGCGGCAACCTCGTCGTCGCGGATGGCTTTAAAGGCGCGCCCGTAGGAGGAGTTGATCAGCAGCACGATCAGTCCGATGCAGACGCCCGCAGCCAGAAAGACATATAGCGTTGGCGGAAACGGCTTGTCCGTAAAGGGAATCTTCACATCGGTGAGATCAAGGTAGTTGCGCATGACGTTTGCGCCGTTGGTGACGGGACCCAGCACATCCCACTGGAAGATGGCGCGGATGATCTCCGCAAATCCGATGGTGGCGATGGCAAGATAGTCCGACTTGAGCCGAAGCACCGGCAGGCCGATCAGCGCGGCGAACACCGCCGCGGCCAGCCCCGCGCAAACAAGGCCGACGAAGATACCCGTATCAAATTTGACCGCCGCCTCATAGTATTTATAGACCGACTCGGTGAGTTTTATCTCCGTCGGCATCGTGAAGATGGAATACGTGTAGGCGCCGATGAGCATGAACCCCGCCTGCCCCAGGGAGAACAGCCCCGTAAAGCCGTTGAGCAGGTTCATACTGACCGCAACGAGGGAATAAATCGCGCCTTTTTTGAGCACGGTGAAGATGATATGGTTCGCGTCCACCGTTTGCTCCAGCACGGCAACCGCAACGTAGATCAGCGCAATCGCCGCAAATGCGATCCAGAGTTCCGCTTTGCTTTTTCGTTTCATAATCGTCCTCCTCCTTACGCCTTGTCGGTCGATTTTTCGCCGAACAGGCCCGTGGGTTTTACGACGAGGATGATGATGAGCAGCGCAAACGTGAACGCATCCGAAAACGTCGTCCAGCCGCTACCGCCAAATCCAAAGATTGAGCTGCCGCCCTTGATGATGTTTTCCGCAATGCCGATGATAAACGCGCCGATCACCGCGCCGGGAATACTGCCGATGCCGCCGAATACCGCGGCAACAAAGCACTTTAACCCCGGCATACTGCCCGAGACAGGCGTGACGGACGCATAATTTGTAAAATACAGCAAGGAACCGACCGCTGCAAGAAAGGACCCGATCACAAACGTCACCGAGATAACGGTGTTGATCTTGATGCCCATAAGCCGGCTGGTTTCAAAGTCCTTGGAGACAGCGCGCATGGCCATGCCGACCTTGGTATACTTGATCAGCAGCGAGAGCAGCACGACCAGCACAATGGTAAGAATCGGGGTGACCACCGTGACCATCTTCGTGGTGGAGCCCCAGATGGTGACCGTCTGGCTCAGCCACGGAATTGCGGGATAAACCTTCGCAAGCCCGCCGGTAAAATACAGCGCGGCGTTTTGCAGCAGATAGGAAACGCCGATTGCGCTGATCATAACGGACATACGCGGCGCTGTGCGCAACGGCTTATAGGCCGCGCGCTCAATCAGGAAGCCGAGCAGCACCGTCATGACAAGTACAAGCGGAATCGTGACGGCGACCGGCAGCGTCGCCGATAGATAGACCATCATCAAACCCGCGCACATGAACACGTCGCCGTGGGCAAAGTTGATCAGGCGGAGAATGCCGTATACCATCGTGTATCCGATGGCGATAAGCGCATATTGGCCGCCGACCGAGATCCCTGAGAGAATATAGGACAGGTTAGCGTGCAAGAATTCGAGCATTGATTTGCCTCCATTTATGCCGCTTGAAAGGGAAACGGCGCGCATTCCCTTTTCAAGCGGCATATGTTTCGTTGAACCGAAAAAAACGCGGCGCTGGATCAGAAAAACCTCGGGCGCCGGTGAACGGGAGCAACGATTGCGAAAAACGACCGTTACAAAGTGCGGCGGGGGCCATTGACCCCCGCCGCCGGTGTTACGATTCGTTAACCGATCGTGACAGCGGGCAGAGCGTCCCACTTGCCGGTCTCGGTGTTTGCGTGTTTGACATATGCGGTGTTGCGAATCGCGTCGCCGTTGACCTGATCCAGGGCGATATGACCGGATACCCCGTCATATTCCGTGCTCCAGAGAGCGGCCATAATGGCGGCGGGATCAACGCTCGCGGCCTTCTTCATCGCCTCCAGCGCGAAGAAGTAAGCATCGTAGCCCATCGCCGTGACGGCGGCAACGGTGTCATCTCCGCCGTTGTTGGCGAGAATCGTCGCATCGCCGTTGACCCAGGCTTTGAAGCCCGCGTCAAACTCAGCATTCGCGCCCTCGGGATAGAACGTGGTGACGGTTACGTCAACACTCTTGCCCTTGGCTGCCTGGAGGATCACGTTGCTGTCCCAGGTATCGCCCGCGAGAATCGGCATACCGAGCGCCTGCGATTCAGCCTGATCGATGATCAGCTGGGCAGCCTCGGTGGACACCGGCGAGAAGAAGACCTGCGAACCGCTGTTCTTGGCATTGTTGATATAGCTGGTGAAGTCGCTGTTGCCATCGGGGAAGGTATCCTGCACGCAGGTGCCGCCGAGCTTTTCAAACGCCTTGACGAAATAGTTCACAAGACCGCCGGAATAGTCGTCGCCAAGCTTGGAGAGGCAATATGCCTTCTTTACGCCGAGCGTGGTATAGGCGTAGTTCGCCAGAACCGTGCCCTGGAACGGATCGAGGAAACAGATGCGGAAATAGTGGGTGTTGCCTTCGGTAACCTGCGGGTTGGTGCAGGTGATGCCGATGCAGGGAATCCCCGCGGCTTCAAACGTCGGAGAAGCAGCAATGGATACGCCCGAGCCATAAGAACCGAGCACAACGGACACGCCCGCCGAAACCAGCGTGGACGCAGCGGAAGCCGCCTTGTCGTTGGAGCTCTCGTTATCTACCTTGACGAGTTCAACCGTATACGTCGTTCCGTTGATGTCAACGGTAGGGCTGACGAAGTGTGCATACTCGACACCAAGGGTTTCCTGCTTGCCGCCTGCGCCGTTGTCGCCGGAAGCGGGTTCGTAGATACCGATTTTCACAACGGGATTCTCGGTTGCAGGCGCCTCAGCTGCCGTGGCGTCTGCCGCGGGTTTCGCTGCGGCGTCGGTCGCGGTCTCGGCAGGTGCCGGCGCCGCGCACGCGGCAAACGACAGGACGAGAATGAGCGCCAGTAGAATCGCTGCTACTTTCTTCATGACTGTTTTCCTCCATTTTTTAGTTTCGATTTCTAGATAGGACAAAGGATGCCGTCCCGTAAAACGAACCGGCGTCTATCAAAAATTATAAACGCGATTCCGCCATGTTGCAACCCTAGGTATTCATCCGATATGCAATATATAATTTTTTAGCGCGCGCAAATGTTCGGTTGCAGGCCTATTTGCAGGAACGCCTTCAAATCTCATAAATATCACGATTTTGTGGCGCTTTTCCCCTGGCTTCGCACAAATTGTGCAGTCAATCCTGCGTATGAAAAAATATTTGGCTTCATGAATATTTATCGATAAAATGACCGCAACTTGCAATCGAAGCACCGAGGAAAAAACTGGTTGACAACCGATTGCAGATTTTATATACTACGAAAAATGACTTGGAAAGGCAGGACACGCGATGCGCCCGCGAATGGAAAAAAACCAAACTCCAAAACGCATCCGCACCCCTCGTGTTCCCTCCGTTTCCTCCAGAACCGTATTGTTTTTCAAGGCTTTGACGAAAGAAATTTTTCTTTTCGATCAAGGCTTTTTTATTCCCGATTTTCCCCTTCGTTTTCGCACAAAATCCATTTTTCATTTGAAACTCATTCTTCAGGCGAAACTCATTTTTCAAGATTATCATTCAATTTTTAAGTTGGCACCGGCGTTATAGCCGGTGTTTTTTTATGGCCGGTCCGCCGCAGCGGCGGGAAGCGAACAAAAAGGAGTGGAACAACCATGCTGAAAAACAAAAACCTGATTGCGCCGAGCGACTTTACCCTGGAGGAGATTGAGGAGCTGCTCGCCCTATCCGCCCGCATCATCCAGTCTCCGGGGCGCTATGCGGATGTCTGCAAAGGCAAGCTGCTGGCGAGCCTGTTTTATGAACCTTCCACGCGCACCAAGTTCTCCTTTGACGCGGCGATGCTCCGTCTCGGGGGAGGCACGCTGGGCTTCTCCGATCCCAGCACCTCCAGCACGGCAAAGGGAGAGACCATCGCAGACAGCGCGAAGACCATCGGCAAATATGCGGATATCATCGTCGTGCGCCACCCCAAGGAGGGCACCGCGAAGCTCATGAGCCGCTATGCCGAATGTCCCGTGATCAACGCGGGCGACGGCGGGCACCATCACCCCACGCAGACGCTCACGGACCTGCTCACCATCCGGCACTATAAAGGGGACTTCAGCGGGCTGACCATCGGCGTCTGCGGAGACCTGAAGTTCGGGCGCACAATCCACTCCCTCGTAACCTGCATGGCGCGTTACCCGAACGTCCGCTTCCTCTTCATCTCGCCCGAGGAGCTGAGCATGCCTGCCTTCGTCAAGGAGGAATTGTTTGCCAGGGGCGTGCCCTTTGCCGAAACGAACGACCTTGAGGGCAGCATTGCGCAGCTGGATGTACTGTATATGTCCCGCGTGCAGCGCGAACGCTTCATCAGCGAGGAGGAGTACCTGCGCTTAAAGGATTTTTTCATCCTCACCGCGGAGAAGATGGCACTCGCGAAGAAAGACATGATCGTCATGCATCCCCTGCCGCGCATCAACGAGATCGCAACCGAGGTGGACGGCGACCCGCGCGCCGCCTATTTTGAACAGGTGAAGTTCGGCATGTTCGTCCGCATGGCGCTGATCATGAAACTGCTCGGCGCCGAAGAACCCCGCGCATAAGAGAAAGTGACACAGGAGGAAAGACGGTATGATCAATGTTTCGAAATTAAAGGAAGGCATCGTGATCGACCACATCAAGGCCGGGCATGGATACAAGATCTTTCAGCAGCTGGGCCTCGACAGGCTCGACGACGTGGTCGTGCTTATGCGCAATGTGGACAGCACAAAGATGGGACGCAAGGATCTCATCAAGATCGAAACCAACCTTGACCTGAACCTGGATGTGCTGGGTCTTATCGACCCGGATGTGACCATCTCTTATATCAAGGACGGCGAACGGATCAACAAGGTCAGCCTTACGCCGCCGGAAACGGTGACGGGAATCCTGGCCTGCAAAAACCCGCGTTGCATCACCAACCAGGAGCGCATCCACAACGTAACGTTTTACCTGGTGGACGCAAAATCGAACCAATACGCCTGCGAATACTGCGACGCACGCACACATCTGTAACAGGCAGACACCCCCCGCGACAGACGAAAGGAGAAACGGTATGATCACACTCTATCGAAACGCGCGCCTCATCGATGCATCCGGCGACCGCTATGGCGACCTCCGTGTGGAGGACGGCGTCATCACGGGATGCTTTCCGCTGAGCTGGGGACATGCGGACAAGGTTGTGGACATGCGCCGAAGCGTGATTATGCCGGCGTTTATCGACCTGCACTGCCACCTGCGCGACCCCGGATCTCCGGAAAAGGAGACCATGGAGACCGGCATGCGCGCCGCGCTCAAGGGCGGCTACGCACGCCTGATCGCGATGGCGAACACAAATCCGGTGATCGCCACGCCCACGCTGGTGGAAGAAAATCAGAGGAAAGCGGCGCGCCTCAAGCTCTGCGCGCTGACCCAGGCGGCAGCAGCCGGGGAGCAGCTCGGCGACAGCACGCCGACCGACCGCGCCGCCCTGAGCAAGGTGACCAGGGTACTCTCCAACGACGGAAAGACGATCTTCTCCGACGAATTCATGAGAAAACTTCTGCTGGATTCCGCAAAATACGGTTTCCTGATCAGCACGCACTGCCAGCCGGAGCGCAGGATCGTCGCGCGGGATATCTCACTGCTGCGCGAAGTCGGCGGCAACCTGCACATCGGCCATATCAGCCGCGCGGAGACGGTCGAGATGGTGCGGCAGGCGAAGGCGGAGGGGCTCTCCTTCACCTGTGAGGTTACGCCGCATCACCTCTTTGGCTGGGACAACGGCTACAAGGTGAATCCCCCGCTGCGCACCCGCGCGGATGTTGACGCGCTGATCGAAGGCATTAAAGACGGCACCATCGACTGCCTTTCGACCGACCACGCGCCGCACACGCCGGATGACAAGGCGAACGGCGCCGCGGGAATCAGCAGCATCGAGCATGCGTTCCAAATCTGCCTTAAGGTGTTTCAGGAAAACGAAATTCCCCTCGCGCGGCTCTCGGAGATGCTCTCCCTTAACCCTGCGAACCGTCTTGGACTCAAGGCAGGGCTGCTGCGCCCCGGCTATCCGGCGGATATCACCATCCTCTCCGTTGAGGAGGAGAGCGAACTCGACGCCTACGCGATGGTCTCCCGCTCGCACAACACGCCGTTTCATGGCAGAGCGGTGCAGGGCAAGGTGCTAAAAACCATCGTCGAAGGCGAAACACGTTACGAATATGGCAGGGTCGTCTGAAGCGGCCGCCGCCAAAGAATAAGGTCAGCAGTTTTCCTATAGAGAAATGACAGGAGCGAAGAAATGCAAAAGCTAGTAGAAGCAGTCCGAAAAAAAGGTCCCGTATGCGTAGGCCTCGACACCCAGATCTCCTTCTTGCCGGACTATCTGAAGAAGCAGACCGGCACCGACGGAGAGAAAATTTTCGAATTCAACCGCGCGATCATCGACGCGACGGAGGACGAAGCCGGCTGCTTCAAGCTCCAGGTCGCCTGCTATGAGGCGCTGGGTCTGGACGGCATGAAGGCCTTCTCCAAGACGCTGAACTACGCGCGCAGCCGCGGCAACGTGACCATCACGGACGCAAAGCGCGGCGATATCTCCTCCACCGCGGCGCAGTACGCCACCGCGCACTTTAGCGGCGACTTTGAGACCGATGTGATGACCATCAACGTCTTCATGGGCGAGGACGCGGTCTCCCCCTACCATCCCTTCCTCGAGCAGGGCAAGGGCGTGTTTGCGCTGGTCAAGACCAGCAACCCCAGCGGCAAGGACTTTCAGGATCTGATTGTGGAAGGCGAGACGCTCTATGAGCGCACGGCGCGCAAGGTGAGCCAGTGGGGCGAGCGGTTCCTTGGCCAAACCGGCTTTTCCGCCATCGGCGCGGTAACGGGCCTCACCTACCCCGAGGAGTTTGAGCGCATCCGCCCGCTGCTGCCGCATACCTTCCTGCTCATCCCCGGTTATGGGGCGCAGGGCGGCACGGGCAAGGACATCGCAGGCTTCTTTCGGGGCGGTGTTCGCGGCGTGGTCAACTCCTCCCGCGGGCTCATCACCGCGCATCAAGGCAAGAGCGAGGACGCGCATTTTACGGATCACATCCGTGCGGCGGTGCTCAGGATGAAGCGGGACCTCCTGCAGCAGCTGTAACCATCCGTCCGTTAAAGGAAAGAATACGATCGTGGCAATCATCACAAGCAATCAACCAATCGCAAAGGGCGTCTATCGCATGCGCGTCTCCGGCGCGCCGTTGGGCCGCGCGGGACAGTTTTTTATGCTGCGCGTGCCCGGCGCGCTCGATCCTCTGCTCGGCAGGCCGATCAGCATCTGCGAAATCGACGACTGTTCCGGCGAAACGACGTTTGTCTATCAGACCATCGGGCGCGGGACGGCGCAGTTTGCCGCCCTGCTGCCGGGGCAGCCGCTCGAGGCGCAGGGGCCCTATGGCAACGGGTTCCCGCTCCAAAGCGGCACCGCGGTCGTTCTCGGCGGCGGCATCGGCTCGGCTCCGATGCTGCAGCTCGTCCGGGAGCTCCGCGCAGATAACCCCGAACGCAGGATTGACATCTACCTCGGCTTTCGCGAAGAGGCGTATCTCGTCGATGCGTTTAAGCGCTATGCAGACAGCATCGCGGTCAACATCGGCGGCATCGTGACCGACGCGGTCGATTTTTCGCTCCAGGCAACCTATTACGCCTGCGGACCTTCGCCGATGCTCCGCGCGGCAGCATCCCGTGCGGACACGGCAAACGCCGAGCTGTTTGTCTCCCTCGAAAAGCACATGGCCTGCGGCGTCGGCGCGTGCCTCGGCTGCACCTGCCAGACCACGGGCGGTAGAAAGCGTGTCTGCAAGGACGGGCCGGTGTTTCACTACCGGGAGGTGCGAGATGGACTATAAGAGCACGCTTTCGCTCACGCTCTGCGGGGTGTCGATGCAAAATCCCGTCATCGCGGCGAGCGGCACCTTCGGCTTCGGGCACGAATACGCCGAACAAATGGATGTCTCCCGCCTCGGCGGCGTCAGCGGCAAGGGGCTCACGCTCAACGGCAGCGCGGGCAACAACGGCACGCGCATCTATGAAATCCCCGCAGGCATGCTCAACAGTATCGGGCTGGAGAACCCCGGCGTACGCCGGTTTATAGCGCACGAGGCGGCCTATCTGCGCGCGCTCGGCCCCGCCGTGCTCTGCAACCTAGGCGGCCACTGCGAGGAGGACTATCTGCAGGGGGCGTTTTTGCTCAACGATGCGGATATCGACTTTCTAGAGCTCAACATCTCCTGCCCCAATGTCAAGGCGGGCGGCATGGCGTTTGGCATGCTGCCGGAAACGGCGGCAGAGATCACACAAAAGGTGCGGGCGATCACCCGGCACAGGCTGATGGTCAAGCTCTCGCCCAACGCGCCGGATCTCACCGGCGTCGCGCGCGCCTGCGAAGAGGCGGGAGCGGACGCGCTTAGCCTTGTAAACACCTTTCTCGGTATGGCGATCGACGTAAAGAAGCGCAAGCCGGTGTTTGACAACGTCTACGCGGGGCTCTCCGGCCCGGCGATCCGGCCTATCGCGCTTCGCATGGTGCATCAGGCGGCGCACGCGGTGCAGATCCCCGTGGTTGGCATGGGCGGCATCTCCTGCGCCGAGGACGCGCTGATGTTTCTCATGGCCGGCGCTCGTGCGGTGCAGGTCGGCACCATGACATTCGCCAACCCGAACGCGATGCCGGAGATCATTGACGGCCTCGCGGACTATTGCGCAAAAGAGGGCTTAGCCAACCTGCAGGAGATCTGCGGAATCATCTGAGAATAACAATGTTGAAAGGAGCATGCCGAATATGAAAGACAATCTTTCCATCATGAAACAGTGCGAAGCGTTTTTAGAGGGACACTTTCTCCTCTCTTCCGGCAGGCACAGCGGCGGCTATTGCCAGTGCGCAAAGCTGCTCCGCTTCCCCGCCCTCTCCGCCGAGGTGCTCTCCACCGTGGCGGAACAAGTGAAGAATCTGCCGATCACCAAGGTGTGCGGCCCCGCGATGGGTGGCGTGATCGTCTCCTACGAACTCGCGCGGCAGCTCGGCGTGGAGAGCATTTTCACCGAGCGCAAGGACGGCGAGATGCAGCTCCGCCGCGGCTTCACCGTCGGCAAGGGGGATAAGGTTCTGATCGCGGAGGACGTCATCACCACTGGAAAGTCCACAATGGAGACGGTTCGGGCGCTGGAGAACTTGGGCGCGGAGGTCATCGGCGCCGCTTGCATCGCCGACCGCCGAGCAGCGGACTGCGACTTTGCCCTGCCCGTCTACGCCGCGCTGAAGCTCGCCATCGATTCCTATGAACCGAACGACTGTCCCATCTGTCAGGAGGGTAAACTCCAGTTGGAAAAGCCCGGCAGCCGCGATCTGCCCGCCGCGAAATAAACCTGGCCTGACAGCCTCACTCCACGCAGATACGTGGAGTGAGGCCGTCAAAAAACGAGTTTTTTGACGGGATAACCGCTCTTTGCCTCTCGTCCTGCGGACTCCGAACGGCAAAGAGCTGCGAAGTAACCGCCCGATCCCGGGCGATCCGTCGCGGCGGCAAAGCCACCGCAGCCGGAACCGATGGGTTAAGGGCAGCGGTCCTTAACAATCCCGGGACTTTTTTGGACAGACTGAAGGCGCGCCGGAAACAGCGCGCCTTGTTTATCCTCTTGCCTGAAAAAATCAGCTGACAGTGTAACTCTTGTTTGTGTTGGCGGTTGCGGTGCTGCTGGTTCCCGTTGCATAGATTTTATAGGTGCCTGCACTGAGCGTAACGGTTTTACTCGCGGTTACGCTGGTACCCGTAGCGCTGTTGCTGCCGGAGGTTACGAGCGTCTCTGTTCCGCCTACGACGCGATAGAGCCGGAAACTGGCGCTGATCGTATCGGTTGTAGCGGTGGTCGCCGTTGCCCAAGGACGATAGGAACTGCCGCTGACGTGTGTCAGGCCGCAGCTGATGGATACTGCGGCCAGTATCACGACGGTGCCATCATCGGTATTGTCCTGCCCAACGGCAAGGGTGTTTCCGCTGATGCTCAGCAAGAGCGCTAACGCGAGAAGAAGGGTTGCAATTCGTTTTTTCATATCACAAGGCTCCAAGTTACAAAGTACGGTTCGCACACAGTGCGGCCGTCTATAGGGAAGACAATAACGGCGTGAAAAGATGACAGGTATAAAAAAGCAGAACAATGGTATGAATAAGATATCCGGTCGTGTTTTGTCGAATTCTGAAGGAAGATGGAATAGTAAGGCAAAAAAACACCGGTGCGGACATGTGAACTGAACCCCGTCGATTAGACACAAATAAAAGCCCCTATCGCAGGAATACTAAGAATTACATGAACTGGCGTCGTTTTTCGAGCGGCGTCAGTTTTGTTTTAAGCTGAATTCG
>JAYFQU010000042.1:0-20248 GCA_034926785.1 Christensenella sp. | reverse complement strand
GGATTTCGAAAATCCCCCATGTTCCTTCAAATTTGGCGATTCATTCGCCGAATTTGTGAAAAAATGGCGCGATTCGCGTCATTTTAACCCAAAGTAAAACCCATCGGCAGAGTCCGCAGGACTTTGTCGATGGGCTGAGAGACGGCCTGCGCCGTCTCTTTTCGTCTGTCAAAAAAGGTTCGGGATTGTTACGGGCCGCGCTCCTTGACCAATCGGTTCCGGCTGCGGTGGCTTTGTCATCATGACGGATCGACCGGAATCGGGCGATTCCTTCGCAGTTCTTTGCCGTTCGGAGTCTTCCTATTATGACCGGTTGGCAAACGCATCAAAAAGGTGGAGCGTTCAATCGAAGGCGGATGACGCAAAGGCATGCCTTGTGCTAAAATGGTGCCGGAGGGTTCGATACCATGCTAAAGATTGCGCAGTGCACGGATTCGTTTTTGCCTGTACACGACGGCGTGAGCCGCGTGGTGAACGCGTACGCGCGCGGGCTTGCCATGCGCGGACACGAGGTCTACGTCGTCACCCCGATGGTGACGCAGGGATACCGCGGGCAATATCCCTATGAAATACTGGATTATCTGGCGCTGCAACTGCCCGGGACGGGTCAGGCAAAGGCGGCGATCGCCCAGCTGGACATGCACTATCTCGCGCGGGTGAACGCGCATTCGTTTGATATCGTGCATGCGCATAGCCCCGGCTCGGCGGGCATGGAGGCGGTGCGCCTCGCCGACAAGTGCCATGTGCCGCTAATCGGCACCTTTCACACCAAATATATCCGCGAATATCTGCTCGGCGACGAGGATGAACGGCAGAGCCAGCTCGCCAAGTTTTTTGCGTTTGACTTTTTCAGCCGCTGTGACGAGATCTGGACCGTCAGCGAAGAGGCGCGCGCATTCCTTTATGAGCGCGGGTTTGACGGAAACATTGAGGTGTTTGACAATGGCACCGAACTGGAACCGGCGGACGAGGAGACGCGCAGGCGAACGAGAGAGACGCTGCACCTCGGCAGCGCGCCGGCGCTGCTCTTTGCCGGCAGCCTCGATCGGCAGAAGAACCTGCCGCGCGTGTTGGAGGCGGCGGCGCTGCTGCGCCGGCGCGGCGTGAACTTTCAGCTGCTGATCGCCGGACGCGGGCCGGATGAAAAGCATGCGCGTATGCTCGCCAAGGAACTGGGGCTCATCGGCACGGTGCGTTTTCTGGGACAGGTAGACGATGAGTCGCTGCTCGGCGGACTCTTTGCGGAAAGCGCGCTTTGCCTGTTTCCGATGCAGGGTATCAGCGCGGGTCTCGTCGTGCGCGAGGCGGCGGTGCAGGGCACGCCGTCGCTGGTTATCGCGGGCAGCGCGCCGGGCTCGCTGATTACGGACGGAGAAAACGGGCTGACATGCGGCGACACGGCGGAGAGCATGGCGGACGAAATCGCCGCATACTTGGGCGACCCGGATCGCATGGCGAACATGCGGGAGAAGGCGCGCGCCATCGCGCCCGTCTCCTGGGACGCGGTGTTGGATCGCGTCGGCGCGCGCTATGAGGCGCTCGCGGGAATGGAGCGCACCTCGCTCAAGCGAAAGCGCGGCATCTTCCGCAAGGAGATGGACAAAATGGACCTTACGCTCGAAAAGCGGGCGATGGACATGATCTGGATGTTCTTAACGCAGGATACCCAGCACCTTTATGCCTATAGCCACCGCCCGCAGAAGCCGGCCTGTCTGGCGCGGGCGGATACCGCGCCGCTTTCGCGCGGTACGCCGGAGCAGGAGGGGATCTCCTCCCGCGCGATTGTCGCGTTGCTGGACTCCATCCATGCGGACAAGGCTGCCTGTGCGCAGGAGATTATGGTTCTGCGAAACGGCAGGGTAATTGCCGAGGCGAGTTGGGCGCCCTATGACAGCCGGCTTCCGCACCAGCTCTATTCGCTGAGCAAGAGCATCACCGCCACCGCCATCGGCATGCTGGTGGAGGAGGGGGTGCTGGAGCTGGACGAGCGGCTCTGCGATATCTTCTTCGACAAAGCACCGGAGAACGGGTCGCATCCGGCCTACCGCATGACGGTGCGGATGCTGCTGAATATGAGCACAGGGTCCTATTTCAACGAGCCGGGATCCGCAATGGGTGCGGACTGGGAGTGGGACTTCCTGCACGCACAGACGAGGTTTGAACCCGGCAGCGCCTTTGATTACAACTCCATGAACACCTACATGCTCGCGGCGATTCTGCGCCGTAAGACGGGCGAGTCGTTGACGCGCTACCTTGAACCGCGGCTCTATCGCCCGCTTGGCATTTTGGATTATTACTGGGAGACCTGCCCCAACGGCACGGAGAAGGGCGGTTGGGGGCTTTCGCTAACGCCGGAGAGCGTCGCAAAGATTGGCCAGCTCTACCTCAATAAGGGAATTTGGCATATGCCGGAGGGCGACATTCGCCTGATTCCTGCACGCTGGATTGAGGAGGCGACGCGGCCGCAGATCGATACGCCGCATGGCGAGATTACCTATGGCTACGGTCATCAAATCTGGATGACTGCGCGGGAAGGCGCGTTTCTCTTCAATGGCGCGTTTGGACAATATATGCTCGCCCTGCCGGATCAAAACGCATTGGTGGTGCTCTTCAGCGGAACATCGCGCCTCTTTGCGCAGGGTGGTGTGCTGGATCAGGTGACCGCCGCGCTGGATAGCGCCGGCCGGGAACCGCTCCCGTCCGATCCGCAGGGGTGTGAGGCGCTGCAGACGACCCTTTCTGCGCTCAGCGTGCGCTATCGCGAACCATTCTTCAACGCGGCAAAGGGCGGCGTTCCGCTCGAGGAGTTTATCGCTCGCCTGGAAGGGCGTGTCTATTCGTTTGACAGGAACATCGGCGGGCTGTTCCCATTCATTCTCCAGAGCGTGCATAATAACTTTACGACGGGGCTTACGCAGATTGTCTTCTCCCGCGGGGAGGAGGGCGCGCTCGCGGTTGAGATGGTTGAGGGGGAATGGCAGCATCGCTTTACCCTCACGGAGAGCGGCTACACGGCGACTGTGCTTTGCCAACGGGGCGACGTGTTTGAAGCGCGGTTTGCGGTGCAGACGGAGATGAGCGATGCGGGCGAGCTCTCGCTCAATATTGCGGCGCACTTCATAGAGACCCCTTTTACCCGGCTTATGCGCATCACGCTAACGGGGGAGGATACGATCCGGATCGTGTTTGACGAGAGCCCCTCCATTCGAGATGCCTCGGAGATGCTCATGGAGCTCACGGGCATTACACGCGTGGAGATCGTCCGCAACATGCTGCCGCTGCTTAAGCGCGAGCGGATGCAACACACGCTCCGCACGTTTACCACGGTCACGGTACAGGGGAAAGTGTAGGGAGAAACGCGCATTCTTGACGTTGGTTACCCTGCGTGGTAATATAGCAACAATCAAAATTGCTGTCGCACGACTGATACCTCGTGTGGTAAATTATGGCGATGTAGATCATAACGCGTACAAAAAGTGCGAACCCTTGCGGGTTCGCACTTTTGCGTTGCTTGTCTTAAGCCGACTGCTTCGGCTTTTTCACGGCGGATTTCTTCTCGCCGGTGCCTTCCGCAAGAAGCGGGGGGCAGACCTTGTCGATCACGTCCTTGGTAATACGGCAGGTGGAGATGTCCTCGCGGGACGGGATGTCGTACATGATGTCGAGCATGACATCCTCAAGGATGGCTCGTAAGCCGCGTGCGCCGGTCTTGCGCTCGATCGCCTTTTTCGCGACTGCGAGCAGCGCGTCCTCGTCGAAGGTCAGTTCCACGCCGTCCATCTCAAAGAGCCGCTGATACTGCTTGGTGAGCGCGTTTTTCGGCTCGGTGAGGATGCGCATAAGCGCGTGCTCGTCGAGGTTTTCCAGCGTCACGATAATCGGCATACGGCCGACGAACTCCGGAATCAGACCAAACTTCAACAGGTCTTCCGGCAGGATACTCTTGAGCGTCTCGCCGATATCCTTTTGAACATTGCTCGTGATCTCCGCGCCGAAGCCGAGGATCTTGTGGCCGATGCGCTTTTCGATGATCTTATCCACGCCGGAGAATGCGCCGCCGCAGATAAAGAGGATGTTCGTCGTGTCAATCTGGATGAACTCCTGATGCGGGTGCTTGCGTCCGCCCTGCGGGGGAACGGAGGCAACCGTACCTTCGAGAATTTTCAGCAGTGCCTGCTGAACGCCCTCGCCGGAGACATCGCGAGTGATGGAGACGTTCTCTCCCTTGCGAGCGATTTTGTCGATCTCGTCGATGTAGATGATACCCTTGCTGGCCTTCTCCACGTCGTAGTCCGCCGCTTGAATGAGCTTAAGCAGGATGTTCTCCACGTCCTCGCCGACATAGCCCGCCTCGGTAAGGCTGGTTGCATCCGCAACGGCGAACGGCACGTTGAGGATGCGCGCAAGAGTCTGGGCGAGCATGGTCTTGCCGCTGCCCGTCGGCCCAAGCATGATGATGTTGCTCTTTTGCAGCTCAACATCGTCGTCCTTCTTCGCGGGGGTGTGGATGCGCTTATAGTGGTTATAAACTGCAACCGCCAGCGCGCGCTTTGCCATATCCTGGCCGATGACGTACTGGTTGAGCTGGGAGACGATCTCCTGCGGTTTGGGGATGTTCGTCAGGTCGATGGGTTCGGCCTCGACATCCTCCTCGATGATTTCGCGGCAGAGCTCAACGCACTCGTTGCAGATGTTGACGCCCGGCCCCGCGATAATGCGGTGCACGTCCTCCTGCGCTTTGCCGCAAAACGAACAGCGCACGGTGGACGTATCTTCAACTTTTGTCATAACGTACCCCTCTCTGGGTTATCTGCGCGGCGGAAAGACCTCGTCGATCAGTCCGTATGCGCGCGCCTCCTCGGCGCTCATGTAATTGTCCCGCTCGGTATCCTGCGTAACACGCTCAATGGTCTGTCCCGTGCGCGCGGCGAGGACTTCGTTGAGGCGCCTTTTGATCTTCAGGATCTGCTCGGCCTGGATGTTGATGTCTGTCGCCTGTCCGTGCGCGCCGCCGCTGACCTGATGGATCATGATCTCGGCGTTGGGCAGCGCCTTGCGCTTGCCCTTGGCTCCCGCCGCGAGCAGGAACGCGCCCATGGACGCCGCGAGGCCGACGCAGATGGTGGATACTTCGCACTTGATATACTGCATCGTATCGTAGATGGCGAGCCCCGCGCTTACGGAACCGCCGGGGGAGTTGATGTAGAGGTTGATATCCTTATCGGGGTCGTCGCCCTCCAGAAAGAGCATCTGCGCAACGACGCTGTTGGCGATGTCGTCGTCAATCGGCCCGCCGATGAAGATGATGCGATCTTTGAGCAGGCGGCTGTAGATATCGTAGCTGCGCTCGCCGTGACTGGTCTGCTCAATGACCATTGGGATGAGATTCATGCTTGCTCCCTCCTTCGTAGGGGAAAATGGTGGTGGATTGCCGCAACAAGGAGCTTGCTCCTTCGATTCGGCATTGATCAAGGCCTGCCGCCGGAGTAAAAGCGTTACTCCTTCGGTTCAGTCTTTTTCGCGGTCTTCTTTGCTGGCTTCTCTGCTGTTTCGCCCTCGCCGTCCGCTTTCTTGGCGGTCTTCTTCGCGGACTTTTTCTCAACAGGTTCGCCCTTGACGAGCACGGCGCTGTCGGTGACGATCTTGACGGCCTTTCTCGCGACCACATTGTCGCTGAGATATTCGCGGTCGTCCTCGCTGAGCGACTTTTCAAAGTCCTCCGCGCTCTTGCCGCTGCCTTCGGCATACTCGGCGATGATGGCCTTGAGGTCGTCGTCCGAGCAGGTCACGCCTTCCTTCTTGGCGATGGCTTCGACGACCAGCTGGGTCTTAACCCGCGCGAGCGCCTCGGCGCGATAGCTTTCCTTGAGACCGTTCATGTCCGTGCCGGTATATTTGACATAGTCCTCCAGCGAGAGGCCGCTCATGCTGAGCTGATAGGAGATATCGCGCAGCATGTGGTTGATTTGGCGCTCGACCATCACATCCGGAATGTCAACAATTGCGTTCTCCGCCGCCTTCTGCAGGGCGATGTTCTCGATGGCGTTCTGGCGGTTCTTTGCGGCCTTCTCGTCCATCTTCGCCTTTTTATCGGCCTTGAGCGCGTCGAGGGTGTCAAAGTCTGAAATATCCTTGGCGAACTCGTCGTCCAGCGCGGGCAGCTCCTTGACCTGAATCGCCTTGATCTTGATGGCGAACACGGCGTCTTTGCCGGCCAGCGGCGCGGAGTACTCGTCCGGGAACTTGACGTTGATGTCTTTTTCCTCGCCGGCCTTCATGCCGACGACCTGCTCTTCAAAACCGGGAATAAACGTGCCGGAGCCGATGACGAGCTGCTGGTCCTCGGCGGTGCCGCCTTCAAATTTTTCGCCGTCCACGCTGCCGGAATAGTCCAGAATTACGCGGTCGCCGTTTTCCACCGCGCGGTCAACCTCGAGATAGCGCGCGTTCTTCTCGCGCTCCTTCTCGATCTCGGACATGACCTCTTCGTCGCTCACGGCGAAGTCGGGTTCGGGAACCTCCAGCTTATGATATGCGCCGAGGGTAACCTCCGGCATGAGCTGCACCTCCGCGGTGTAGACAACGCCTTCTTCTCCGCTGATGGTGGTGATATCGATAGAGGGCTTATCCACGGCGGTGAGGTCGTGCTCCGCCAGCGCGGCGTCATACGCCTCGCCCCAGACAAGCTCAAACGCTTCTTCGTAAAACGCGCTTTCGCCATACATGGTTTCTATGACTTTACGCGGGGCTTTGCCCTTGCGGAAACCGGGTACGTTATAGCGGCCGGCGGTCTTCTGATAGGCCTTTTGTACGGCGGCGGCGAACGCCTCGGGCGATACGGTAATGGTCAGTTTTGCGCGGTTGTTCTCCAATTTTTCAAAGGTTGCCATGTGCTCCTCCAGCTAATACATCTATTGAATTGGCATAATTCGCCAGTATCAAACAATATTAACATAGGAAATCACGCATTGCAACCCGAAAAAGCCCTTGTTTTCTGTGATTTTAGCACTGTGTCGCAGGTGTGAAGCGCGCGCGTGCCTCCGTGCCGGGTATAACTGCTTTTTTATGTATCCGTCTGCATAAGTTCTGGCGAAAATGACCCGGATGGAGTATATTGGTATGGAACATTATGCAAAATGGAAGCGCGAAGGAGAGGGCAGGGCGATGGTGGATGAAAAATGCATGGTTACGCTGGGCGGATTGCCGCAAAAAATTCACATCAAGGGCGAGGACGAGACGAATCCCGTGCTGCTGTTTTTGCATGGCGGGCCGGGGGTATGCAACCGCCATACGGTCATGACCGACCACGCGGATCTTGCTGGGACGTTTACCATTGTCGCCTGGGATCAGCGCGGCAGCGGCGGCTCCTATTATGGCGCGAAACGGGAACCCCTCACCATCGATCAACTGGTGGAGGACGCAAACGAGCTCGTCTCCTGGCTCTGCGCGCGGTTTCATAAGGATAAGATTTTTCTCATTGGCGGCAGCTGGGGCAGCGAGCTTGGAACCTATCTGGCGCACCGCCATCCGGAGCATATCGCCGCCTATGTCGGTTTTGGCCAGGTGGTGGACGGCGCGAAGAATGAAGAGATCAGCTTCGATTTCGCTATGGCCGAGGCGGTCAAAGCCGGGGACGAACGGTCCATCGCCATTCTCAGGCGCGTTGGTCCGCCGGTAAACGGGGTATATAAGGGCGGATTTGACGGCATGATGGCGCAGCGGCGCGTGATGATGAAATATGGCGGCTATTCGCAAAGCGCGAAGAAGCGCAGTTATTTTCGCTCGTTCGTCATCCCGGTGTTGCGCTCCGGCGAATATTCGGTCAAGGATCTCTACGGCCTTGTGAAGGGCTACAAATACGTGCTCACCGAAATGTGGGATGCCGTCGGCGCGACCAACTTCCCAAAGACATGCACAAAATTCGAGGTACCCTATTTCGTGTTCGACGGGGTATTGGATCAAAATACGCCTGCTTCGCTCGTACAAACGTGGTTTGACGGCATCGAGGCGCCGCAAAAGGAGCTGATCTGGTTTGAACAGTCCGGGCATAACCCGATGGGTGACGAGCCGGTTCGGTTTAAAAGGCTCTTGATCGACCGCCTGACGACGATTCAAAAAAAGGAGAAGAACGTATGAACAGCCCCGCCATACAGTCGATCCCCCGCACAAGGTTTTCCGAGAAGGTCGGGTTTTGCACCTTTTCTACGGCGAGCAACGTTGTGTATCAGTTTAAGAGCATTTACTATCTTTTCTTTCTAACCAATGTGCTCAAGATTGATATTCTGGTTGCGGGAACCATCCTCACCATCGGCACCATCTGGGACGCGGTCAACGATCCTCTCATCGGTTTCTGGGCGGTCAATCACAAGTTTAAAAATGGGGAACGCGTTCGTCCGCTGGCAATTTGGTTTGCCGTTCCGTGGGCGATCACCGTCGTGCTGCTCTTTACGAACTTTGGCCTGCAAAACCGTGCCGCGATTGCGGTTGCGCTCGTCGTCTATCTGCTCTTCGAGCTGTTCAATACGTTTGTAGGCATCCCCTACAACAGCATGGGTAGCCTGGCGACTAACCTGGACGCGGATCGCCGCTCGATCAATGTCTTTCGCAATCTTGGCGGCGCGCTTGGCGCGGGAATTGGCGCGGTGGCCTGCCTCCCGCTCCTCAAGCTCTTCGGCGCAATGGATCAAAAGGGGAATCTCATCGATTCCATGAGTTCGCGCGGCTTTCTGCTCACCGCCTGCGTGATGGGCGGTGTTTGCATCATCGGCTGTATAGTACACTTCGTTACGACCAGGGAGCGCGTAAAACCAATTGCGGAGGACGATGAGAAGCTCTCGGCAAAGACGGTATTCACCATGCTGTTCCGCTGCAAGTCGTGGGTACTCAACATGCTCTACATCATCTGCTATGGTGTGATCAATCTGCTGTTGATGAGCTGTATTACCTATTATGCTACCTATGTCATCGGCAGCACGGCGGCGGCCACCGCCATTCAGGCGGCCTATCTTGCCGCCGCGCTCGGCTCGTCGTTCCTCGTCTCCGCAATAGACCGTCTGCTTGGGCGAAAGAAAACCATGCTCTTTGCCGCGGCAATCTTCATCCTCGGAAAAATCTGGTTTGTGCTCAACCCCTTTTCCCTGGGCGCGATCTATGTCAACGCGGTTTCGGTTGGCATCGCGCTGACGATTACCTTCGTCATGTTCAACACAAACCGCAACAATATCGTGGACATCATCGAGTGGCAGTCCGGCAGGCGCCTGGATAGCCTCGTCTCCACGGCGGATAATCTCGCAAGCAAGCTCGCCGTCGCTGGCGCGACGCAGTTGGTTGCCGTCGCGCTGTCCGCCAACGGGTTCAGCGCGGCGGTTGCCGAGCAACCCGCAGGCGCAATTGCCGCGATCAACGCCATATTGGGGTGGGTGCCGATGGTGGTCGCGGCGGTCATGGCGGTGGTGATCCTCTTTTTGAATATTGAGGATGACACGAAGAAAATGTTAGCGGAAAAAGCGGCCGCGAGCGACAGATAATAAACGGAACAGCCGGTATTGTTGAAAAACTTCGGTTTACCAAGCATGGTTGCGCATGATATATTGGATGAAACCGCATGGATCCATAAAAGGCCGGCCTGCGCAAAGAACCCCGGCCCGCGAATCCGAATACCAGTCAAAGGAGTCAAACAACATGACAACTGGCCACAATTTCTGGGATGCGAGCGTATGGTCGCTGATGATTGAGCTGACGATACTTCTCGTCGGAATGCTGACTGCAAATATGCTCAGAAGGCTTATCAAGCCACTGCGGCAATCACTCATCCCAAGCTCCGTTCTGGGTGGTTTCCTCATTTTATTCGCCAATCTTGCGTATGAAAAAATTGTAGGCGCGCCGGTGTTCAGCAAGGTGACCATGGAGACGCTGACCTATCACGGCCTCGGCCTTGGGTTTGTCGCGATGGCGCTGCGCTCCAACAAACGGGAAAAGAGCCGGGAATCCAATGCCGCTGTGTTTGACGCGGGTGTGACCACCGTTTCCTCCTATCTGCTGCAGGGGCTTCTTGGCCTAGCGATTACGCTGGGGCTCTTCTATCTGCTGGGCAACTGGCCCGTCTCCGGCCTGCTTCTGCCCATGGGCTATGGTCAGGGCCCCGGCCAGGCCTACAACTGGGGGCATGTTTACGAAACCGCGACGGCGTATGCGCCGTTTCAATATGGCGGGAGCTTCGGCCTTACCGTCGCCGCGATGGGCTTTGTCTCCGCGGGACTTGGCGGCGTTTTCTATCTGCAGCGGATGAAAAGTAAGGGGCTGATCAAGTCGCTCTATCTCAACGCGGACGAGATGGAAGACCTCACTGCGGAGAGCATTACGGAGAAAAATGAAATTCCGCTCTCCGAATCGCTCGATAAGCTGACCGTGCAGATCGGGCTCGTGGTGTTCACCTACATGGCGGCATACGCCGTAATGTACCTGATCTCGCTCGGGCTGGATCAGCTCGGCGGATTCTTTGCCAGCACGGTGAAGCCGCTGATCTGGGGTTTCAACTTCCTCATCGGCACCGTCATGGCGATTCTCGTAAGAAATACGCTGAAAGGCCTGACCATGCGCGGGCGGAGGCAATATCTCAACAACTTCATGCTCGCGCGCATCTCCGGCGTGATGTTTGACCTCATGGTGGTTGCGAGCATCGCGGCAATTGATCTTTCGGCGTTCTCGCGTCGGGAGTTCATCGTTCCGCTGAGCATTATCTGCATCGTCGGCGCGGTTGCGACCTACTGGCAGCTGGACTTCATCTGCAAGCGCATTTATCCGCAGTACTCCCATGAGGCGTTCCTCTCGCTTTATGGCATGCTCACGGGCACCGCGAGCACGGGCGTCATCCTCCTGCGCGAGATTGACCCGCTGTTCCAAACGCCTGCGGCGAATAACCTCGTCTATCAGCAGCTCTGGGCGATCGTGTTCGGCTTCCCGATGCTTCTGCTCCTGGGCTATGCCCCCATCGGACTCACCGCCGATCCGGCGACGACCAACCTGACCAATACCTGGGTCACCCTCGCGGCGCTGACCGCTCTGTTTGTGGTCATGAACCTGATCCTTTTCCGCAGACAGATCTTCAAAAGAAAAGAGAAGAAAGCCGCGTAAGGCACATACAATATTGAAGGCTTCCGGTGAAAACCGGGGGTCTTTCCGCTTGAATGCGATCGCAGTACTTTCAGATTGACAGGAGTAAAAAAAAACAGTACACTCTTCACGTAAAAACTACATATTCGGTTGACGGTATCGGGAGAGATCGCGGAATCAGCGGCGCCGAAGGGGAATGCGCAACAAACTCTCAGGCAAAAGGACCGATACCCGACGAAGCTTCGGAAAGCCGTATTGCAGGATATGGCACCGACGAGGCAATTTCGCAATCACGGCACATCTGGTTTCGATTGCGAAAGAATCTTTCAGGTTCAGATACGGGGCGCGCGACTTGGTTCGCGCGTCCTGTTTTTTATTCCCTAATATTCTAAAAAAATTCAATCAAATTGGAGGAAACAACCATGACACTGCCCAACGACCGCAAGTACACCAGCTCCCACGAGTGGCTCCTCGACCTTGGCAACGGCACCTTCCGTGTTGGCCTCAGCGACTTTGCCCAGCATTCCCTGGGCGATATTGTCTTCATCGACCTGCCGCAGGCGGGGGACAAGGTCACAGCGGAGGTTTCGCTTGGCGATGTGGAGAGCGTGAAGGCCGTCTCCGAGGTGCTCAGCCCCGTGAGCGGAACCGTATCCGCTGCCAACGGCGAGCTCTCCGCGGCGCCGGAATCCATCAATGCCGATCCCTACGGCGCGTGGCTCATCGAGGTTACGGATGTGACCGCGTTTGCGGAGCTCATGGACGCGGGCGCGTACGAGACCTTCTGCGCGCAGGCGTAACGCGCCTTAGATAGCCTTCCCACGGAAGGATGTTTGCGGCTGCCCAAAAACGAGTTTTTTGACGGGGGAGCCGCTCTTCGTCTCCCGTCTTCCGGACTCCGAACGGCAAGAACTGCGAAGAAACCGCCCGATTCCGGGCGATCCGTCGCGGTGGCAAAGCCGCCGTGGCCGGAACCGATGGGTTAAGGGCCGCTGCCCTTAACAACCCCGGGACTCTTTTGACAGGCTATTTGCTTTTACGCGGCCAAAACGGATAAAAATAAGGAACCTTTGATGAAAGAAGGAGGAGTTGCATTGGGCAATTTTCTGCCATCCACCGATGCCCAGCGAAATCGGATGCTGGAGACCATCGGGGTCTCGTCCGCCGGCGAACTCTATGCCGACATCCCGCAGCAGATGCGGGAGAAGGCCGCCGGCGCGGTCAACCAGCTGCCCAAGGGCGTTTCGGAGTTTGAAGCGCTCGAAAGCATGAAACGGCTCGCGAAGAAAAATCGTGTGTTCGACGCGATCTTCCGCGGCGCGGGTGCCTACTGGCACCACATCCCCGCCGTGGTGAGCCGCATCGCGGCAAAGGAAGCGTTCGTGACAGCCTATACGCCCTACCAGCCGGAGATCAGCCAGGGGATCCTGCAGACGATCTTTGAATATCAAACCATGCTCTGCGAACTCACCGGCATGGATGCGGGCAACGCCTCGGTCTATGACGGCGCAACCGCCGCGGCGGAGGCTGCCGCCATGTGCCGCGAGCGCAACCGCAGCTTAACGCTGCTCGCGGGGGGACTCAACCCGGAGTCGGCCGCAACCGTCAAAACCTATTGTTTCGGCGCGGAGGAGCCGGTCGCCATCGTGCCGAACAAGGACGGCAGGCTGGATCTGGCCGCGCTCAAGGCCGCGCTGGAAGACGGCAATGTCGCCAGCCTGATCCTGCAGTCGCCGAACTATTTCGGCGTGATCGAGGACGTCCCCGCGATTGCCTCGCTCATCCACGCCGCCGGCGCGAAGCTCGTGGTCAGTATGAACCCGATCGCGATGGCGCTCCTAAAAAGTCCCGGCGAGTGCGGCGCGGATGTCGCGATTGGCGACGGGCAGCCGCTCGGCATCCCGCTGAGCTTCGGTGGGCCGACGCTGGGATTCATGGCCTGCAAAAAGGACATGATCCGCAAGCTTCCGGGCAGAATCGTCGGCCAGACCGTGGACGCAGCGGGAAGACGCTGCTTTGTGCTGACCTTACAGGCGCGCGAACAGCATATCCGCCGCGAAAAGGCTTCCAGCAACATCTGCTCCAATCAGGCGCTCTGCGCGCTGACCGCCTCGGCCTATTGCGCCGCCATGGGGCCGGCAGGGCTGGGGGAGGTTGCCCGCGCGTGCTGCGACAACGCACATTACCTCGCGGAGAAGCTCGGCAAAATCACGGGATTTGAACGCGTTACCCCGCATGCGCCGTTCTTTCATGAGTTTGTGACCAAAACACCCGTTCCGGCGGAGCGTTTGCTCAAGGTGCTGGAAGAAAAGGGGATTCTTGGCGGCCTGCCCGTCGAGGGCGGCATCCTCTGGTGCGCCACGGAGCGCAACACACCCGAACAGATCGACGCGCTCATCGCCGCGGTGAAGGAGGCGATCGCATGAAGCTCTCTTTTGAACGAAGCATTCCCGGACGCAGGGGCGTCGTGATACCGCGCTGCGCCGCGCCGCAGGCGAAGATTGATGATAGCCTGCTGCGCAAGGCGCCGCTGCGCCTGCCGGAGTTGAGCGAAACCGACGTCAGCCGGCATTATTCCGAGCTTGAGCAGCAGGTTTACGGCGTGAACGACGGTTTTTATCCGCTGGGTTCCTGCACCATGAAATATAACCCCGCCGTCAACGAACAGGCGGCGTCGCTGGAGGGCTTTACCGGGATTCATCCGCTCCAGCCGGTTGAGACCGTGCAGGGGGCGATCGAGGCGCTGGTTCGCGCCAAAGAGCTGCTTTGCCAGCTCGTTGGGATGGACGAGATGACCTTCCAGCCCGCGGCGGGCGCGCACGGCGAGTTTCTGGGGCTGCTGCTCATCAAGCGCTATCATGAGGCGCGGAACGACTGCGCCCGCAAGAAGATCATCGTGCCGGACTCCGCGCACGGAACCAATCCCGCAACCGCGAGCATGGCGGGCTTTGCTGTGGTCAACATCCCCTCCGCGCCGGATGGCACGGTGGATTTATCCGCCCTTCGCGCCGCTGTCGGGGCGGATACGGCGGGGCTGATGCTGACCAACCCGAATACGCTCGGCATCTTTGACAAGAATATTCTGGAGATCACGGATATCGTACACAGCGCGGGCGGACTTTGCTACTATGACGGGGCGAACATGAACGCCATCATGGGCGCGGCGCGCCCCGGCGACATGGGCTTCGATGTGGTGCATTTAAACCTGCACAAAACCTTTTCCACCCCGCATGGCGGCGGCGGGCCCGGCGCAGGCGCGGTCGGCTGCAAGGAGTGCCTTGTGCCGTTTCTGCCCAACCGTCTGCCGGTGCGAAAGGCGGACGGCACATTCGCCTTTGCGGATGCTGAGAACAGCGTTGGCCGCATGAAAGCGTACTACGGGAACTTCCTTGTCGTGCTCCGCGCGCTGACCTATCTCACCATGCTTGGCGGCGACGGACTGAAAGAGGCGAGCGAAAACGCCGTGCTGAACGCGAACTATCTGCGCGCACTGCTCAAGGACACCCTGCCCGTCGCAAACGACGGATTTTGCATGCATGAGTTTGTCGTCTCGCTTGAAGGGCTCAAGAAGGAAACCGGCGTGAGTGCGATGGATGTTGCCAAGTCTCTCATCGACGCGGGCATGCACCCGCCGACGATGTATTTCCCGCTGATCGTCCACGAGGCGCTGATGTTTGAGCCGACCGAGACGGAGGGCAAGGAGACGCTGGATGCTGCGGCGGACGCGGTGCTTGGCATCATCGCGCGGGCGAGCGCCGAACCGGAGGCGCTGCACGCCGCCCCCGTGACCACCCCGATCGGGCGGCCGGACGAGGTTGGCGCCGCGCGCAACCCCATTCTTCGATACGACTTTGCGGAGGGAACAAAATGAGCGAATTAAAACGCACGTTATTTTATGAGCGCCATGTGGAAGCGGGCGCAACGCTGGTGGATTTTGGCGGCTGGGAGATGCCGATCCAATACCCCGGCGGAATCGTGGAGGAGCACCTGGCAACCAGAAGCGGCTGTGGCCTCTTCGACGTGAGCCATATGGGCCGGTTTCGCATCACCGGAAAGGACGCGAAAGCCTTTTTGCAGCATGTTTTAACCAGCAACGTCTCCGCGCTGGATGTCGACCAGGCGCAGTACGCCATCATCCCGAACGAGGACGGCGGCGCGGTTGACGACGCCTATCTCTACCGCTTTGTGGAGGATGCGTATATTCTCGTGGTCAACGCCGCGAACGCGGAAAAGGACTGGGCGCATCTGAGTGAGCAGATCAAACCGTATGACGCGCAGATGGAGAACAAGTCCGAAGCCGTCGCGCTGCTTTCCATACAGGGGCCGAAGTCCAAGCAGATTCTGAGCGAGATGGCAAACGGCGCGTTCCTGACCGAACCGGTGAAAAACGCGCTTGGCACGGTGCGGCTCTGCGGCGTGACCGCGCATATCGCGAAGACCGGCTATACCGGCGAACCCGTGGGTTACGAAATATTCGTCCTGCGCGAGCACGGGCTGATGATCTGGGACGAGCTCGTGAAGCGCGGAGCAAGGCCGATCGGCCTCGGCGCGCGCGATACGCTGCGCCTCGAAGCGGGTCTCCCGCTCTATGGGCATGAGCTGGGGCTTGATAAGGACGGTAAGGAGATTCCGGTTTTTGCAATCTCGCTGGCGCGCTTTGCCGTGAGTTTTGCGGAGGATAAGCGGGATATGATCGGCAGAAAGCCGCTGGAACGGCAGTTTGCCGCGAGCAGCCGTATCCTTAACCGGGATTTCTCCGACCTGAGCGTGCTGCCACGCCGCGTGAGACCCATCGCGCTGACGGGCAGAGGCGTGCTCCGCGCGGGGTTCCCCGTCTACAAGGATGGCAGGGAGATCGGCTATGTCACGAGCGGCACCATGGTCCCGCGCTATGTGGTCGAGAATCAAGGGAGTCTCTTGGAAACGTTTACCGACCAGAAGGCGATGCGCTCGATCGGCCTCGCGCTGCTGGATTCCGATGTGCTGACCGACGACGCGGTGGAGGTGGATATCCGTGGCAGCCGCATCAGTGCGGTTGTGCCGGCGTGGCACCTGCGTGCGGATGCGCCGCCGTATGCGCGGCCTATCGTGGTGGACGCGCCGGAAGAACCGAAGGAGCAGCCCTCCGCCAACCTTCCGCTGAGCGCGCGAACCCTGCTGGCCAAAGCCGCGGAGAACCACGTCTGGCGGCAGGAGCGGTGCGTCAACCTCATTCCCTCGGAGATGACCGCCTCCCGCGCAGTGCGCCAGCTCAGTGGCAGCGATCCGAGTTTCCGTTATGCCGAACATAAGAAAACCGCGTCGTTCTATGACAATGAGGTGTTCTACTATCAGGGCACGAAGTTCATCGACGAGGTGGAGCGCGCGCTGGTGGCGGAGCTTCGCAAATACTTTCACTGCACTGAGGTGGAGGCGCGCGTGATCAGCGGGCAGATGAGCAACACCACCGTGTTCTCCGCGCTGATGGACTATGTCAACCGCCTCGACCGCAAGCACACCCCGCGCAGACTTGGCTATATCCTCAACAACCATATCATCAAGGGCGGACACCTCAGCGCGCAGCCGATGGGCGCCCTGCATGACTACGTCGCGGTCGATCCCGCTACGGAGCGTCCGGCGGTTGTGAACTTCCCCGTGCTGCGCGAGAATCTCTTCAAGATCGACGTGGAGGAGACCAAGAAGGTCATCGAGCGTTACCGTCCGGAGTTCATCATCTTTGGCAAGTCGATGGTGCTGCACAAGGAGCCCGTGCGTGAGATCCGCGCGTTCGTGGATGAGCAGAAGATCAATACCACCATCATGTACGATATGGCGCATGTATTGGGCCTTTACGGCTCGCATTTCCAGAAACCCTTCGAAGAAGGCGCGGAGATCGTAACCGGCTCAACCCATAAGACCTTCTTTGGGCCGCAGCGCGGCGTCATCGCGGTGAATTACCGGGAGGAAGAGCTGAAGTACGATCTCTGGAAGACGATTCAGACGCGCGCGTTCCCCGGCGCGGTGAGTAACCACCATCTTGGTACGGTGCTGGGTCTGCTGATGGCGGCGTACGAGATGAACGCGTTTGGGGATGAATATCAGAAGAACGTGATTGCCAACGCGAAATCCTTTGCCGAGAGCCTCAAAAAGGCCGGGCTGGACGTCGCCGGCGACCCCGCCATCCATTACACCGAGACGCATCAGGTTATTGTCAGGACCGGATACGGCACGGGGCCGGAGGTCGCCGAGCGTCTGGAGGAAAATAACGTCATCGTCAACTACCAGGCGACGCCGGAGGAGGAAGGCTTCACCGCGAGCGGTGCGCTGCGCCTCGGCGTATCCGAGATGACGCGCTTCGGCTTCGGAGAACGGGAGTTTGAAACGCTGGCGAACCTTATGGCGGACTGCATCCTCCGCAACAAACCCATCGCGCAGGAGGTTGCCAAACTCCGTTCGGGCTATACCAAGCTCGGTTACTGCTTCGACGACGAACAGTCGCTGGCTGCGCTGAATACCCTGGCAGCGCAAAGCGGCATCTGAAGAACCACAATCCCGCCCGCCGGAATGAACATCCTGCGGGCGGATTTTGTTTGGCGATGCATCTTGGCGATTGGCGGCGGGAGGTTGCGCCGCGGATTTTATATTGTTGTCAACGCATTGAAAACAGATCGGAAAGAAGCTAAAGTTGAATGAGAGAAACGGAAATTTCAACAAATCTGCATCTGCATTTCGGAGGATATCGTATGATTCCAGCCTATATGCGCGCACTCGTCAAGGAGACGGCGGACAAGGGCCTCACCCTTAAGCAGGTGAAAACCCCGGTGCCGCAAATCGGAGAGGTGCTCATCAAGATCCATAAAACCGCAATCTGCGGGACGGATGTCCATATTTACAACTGGGACGCGTGGAGCCAGAAGACCATCGTGCCGCCGATGACAATCGGACACGAATACGTCGGCGAGATCGCCGCATTGGGTCCGGGCGTGGACGACTACCATGTCGGCCAGATTGTCACGGGCGAAGGCCATATCGTCTGCGGACACTGCCGCAACTGCCGCGCGGGCAACGGGCACTGGTGCAAATTCACCAAGGGTGTCGGTGTCAACCGTGACGGCGCATTTGCGGAATATCTCTGCATTCCGGAGACAAACGTGATCGCGGTTCCCCCGACCGCGCCGGAGGAGATCGTTTCGTTTTACGACGCTTACGGCAACGCCTGCCACACGGCGACCATGTTTGACGTTACGGGCGAGGATGTGCTGATCACGGGAGCGGGGCCGATCGGCATCATGGCGGTCGGTATCTGCCGGCAGAATGGCGCGCGCAGGATTGTGATTACGGACGTGAACGACTATCGTCTCGATCTTGCGAAGAAGATGGGCGCTTCGGCGGCCGTCAACCTCAAGACCCAGACTGTGGAGGACGCGATGAAGGAGCTCCACATCGTGGAGGGGTTCGACGTTGGCTGCGAGATGAGCGGCAATGGCGCGGCGCTGAATCAGATGCTCAAGCTCATGCGAAACGGCGGCAAGGTGGCGTTGCTTGGCATCGCGGGTCCGGGAACGGTCATCGACTGGAACGACGTTATTTTCAAGGGCCTCACCCTGCAAGGGGTTTATGGCAGAAAGATGTATGAAACCTGGTATAAGATGATGGCGATGGTGGAGGCAGGGCTGGATCTTTCGCCCGTACTGACGCACCGCTATCATTTCACCGAGTTTGAAGAGGCGTTTGCCGTCATGAACAGTGGGCAGAGCGGCAAGGTGGTTTTGGACTGGACGGAGGATCGCGCATGAAGAAGGTTGCCTATGAGATCGTTCAAACAACGCTGGACGAGATCCGCGCGGCGGGAACCTATAAAAACGAGCGCGTAATCACCACGCCGCAGGGGGCGCGGATTGATACCACCGCCGCAAAAGGCGTGCTCAACATGTGCGCGAATAACTATCTGGGGCTGGCGGACAATGCGGAGGTGATCGCCGCCGCGAAGGCCGCCTATGATGACTGGGGTTACGGACTCTCCTCTGTGCGCTTTATCTGCGGTACCCAGGGGATCCACAAGGAGTTGGAGCGGCGCATCGCAAAATTTCTCGGCATGGAGGACGCGATTCTCTATAGCTCCTGCTTCGATGCGAACGGCGGCCTGTTTGAGACGCTCCTGACCGACGCGGACGCCGTGATTTCCGACGAACTCAACCACGCGAGCATCATCGACGGCGTCCGGCTCTGTAAGGCGGCGCGCTATCGTTACAAGAACAACGACAGGAACAGCCTCCGTGAGCAGTTGGAGGCGGCGAAAGGCGCGCGGATTAAGCTCATCGCGACCGACGGCGTGTTCTCCATGGACGGGTTCATCGCAAACCTCTCCGCGATCTGCGATCTCGCCGAGGAATACGGCGCGCTGGTCATGGTGGACGACAGCCACGCGGTTGGCTTCATGGGGGAGCACGGGCGCGGCACACACGAATATTGCGGCGTGATGGGCAGGGTGGATATTATCACCGGCACGCTGGGCAAGGCGCTCGGCGGCGCTTCCGGCGGCTATACGGCGGCAAAACAGGAGGTCGTCGATTTGCTGCGCCAGCGGTCGCGGCCGTATCTCTTCAGCAACACCGTTGCTCCCGCGATCTGCGCGGCGAGTATCAAGGTGTTGGATCTACTCGAGGAATCCACCGCGCTTCGGGACAGGCTGCACGAGAACACGCGCTATTTCCGCGAGCAACTGGGCAAGCTGGGGTTCGATGTGCCAAAGAGCGAACACCCGATTGTTCCCGTGATGCTCTACGACGCGAAAACGGCGCAGGAATTTGCGGGTAAAATGCTCGAGCATGGCGTCTACGTCGTCGGTTTCTTCTATCCGGTGGTGCCAATGAACCGGGCGCGCATCCGCACGCAGGTCTCCGCCGCGCATACGAAAGAAGACCTCGACTTCGCGGTTGCTGCCTTCGCCGCCGTTAAGGCGGAGATGGGGATATAAATAAAAGTTATGGAAAATCGCAAAGGCCGGACTGCTCCGGCCTCAGAGCATCAACAAACCCAGTAGGGGGTTTGGGGGATTTCGAAAATCCCCCATGTTCCTTCAAATTTGGCGATTCATTCGCCGAATTTGTGAAAAAATGGCGCGATTCGCGTCATTTTAACCCAAAGTAAAACCCAT